>JACPVJ010000172.1 GCA_016191785.1 Myxococcales bacterium
CTCAGGCACCGTCACCGCCACCATCCTCACTCCCATCGCGAATTTGTGCACCACCTGCGGGCCTGGACTCCGACACGCCCAAGTGATCGAACACGCGTGCCTTTATCGCTACTGTCCGGCCCGACTACCAATCAGGGGTGGCTCCTGATCCCGCCGCGCCCACGCTCGTGTCGTGCGAGCAGCGGCTCGGCAGACGATCGGGTGCGCCGCTCGAGCTCGGGACTCGAAGCGCGAATGGCGAGCGCCCAGCGTGGTGCGCCACACTCCGGGACTTGCGGTCAGCGTGCAGCCAGAATACTCACCTGCCGCGCGATGCCTGTCCAAGACGCCTCTGACCGGCCCGATGTCGACCTGGTCGTGATCGGTGGCGGCGTGAACGGCACCGGGGTGGCGCGGGACGCCGCGCTGCGCGGACTTCGCGTGGCGCTGTTCGAGCGCAACGACATCGCGTTCGGTGCCAGCGGCAACTCCAGCGGCATGATCCACGGTGGCCCGCGCTACCTCACCTACGACCCCGACGTGACGCACACCTCGTGCCTCGACTCGGGCCACATCCAGCGCGTCGCGCCGCACCTGCTGTTTCGCATCCCGTTCCTGGTGCCGATCCACGCCGGCCGGCTCACGGCCAGCGCCGCCCTGACCGGCTACGACGCCTTCTTCGACCTGTACGACGAGTACCAGCCGCTCAAACACGGCAAGCCCCACGTTCGGCTCACCCCCGACGAGCTGCGGCAGCTCGAGCCGGGGCTGGTGTCCGACGCGGTGGGGGGGGTCACCTTCGACGAGTGGGGCATCGACGGCGCGCGGCTTTGCATCGGCAACGTGGTCGACGCCATCGAGCACGGCGCCCAGGTCCGAGTGCACACGACCATCACCGAGGTCACACGCAGGGAGGACGGTCGCGTGACCGGTGTGCGCTACCGCGACCGCCTGACCGGCGCGACCGGGGCGGTCAGCTCGAGGGTCGTGGTCAACGCCACCGGTGCGTGGGCCCCGCTCACCAGCGGGCTGGCCGGGCTCGAGCCCAAGGTGGCGCGCATCCGCCCCGGCAAGGGCATCCACGTGTTCCTCGATCGGCGCCTCACCAACTACGCCGTGGTGGCGACCGCCATCGACGGTCGCCAGGTGTTTCTCTTGCCGTGGCAGAACATGTCGGTGCTCGGCACGACCGACGACGACTACTACGGCGATCTGGACGACGTGGTCGCCACCGGTGACGAGGTCCGATACCTGACTCAGGCGATCGAGCGGGTTTTTCCGGCGGTGAAGCGCGCGCGCGCCATCGGCACGTGGGGCGGCGTGCGCCCCACGCTCTACGCCTGGGGCCCGAACGAGGACAAGCTGAGCCGCGAGCACGAGGTCGTCGATCACGCTCAGCACGGCGCTGACGGCCTGTACTCGATGATCGGCGGCAAGCTGGCCAGCTATCGCATCTTCGCCGAAGAGATGACGGACGTGGTCGCGCAGCGGTTGGGGAACACATCGCGGTCCAAGACCCACGTCTCGCCGCTGCCGGGCGGCGACGAGACCATCGACCCACTGTCGCTGACCGAGGGCGAGCGGGTCGATCCCATGGCCGCCTTGCGGCTCGAGTATCGCCACGGCAGTCGCGCGCTTCGGGTCATGGAGCGCGTCGCCCGGAACCCGCGAGAAGCGCGGGTGGTCTGTGAGTGCGAGCCGGTGCTCGAAGCAGAGGTGCGCTACGTGGTCGAGCACGAGCTCGCGAGCTCGGTCGAAGACGTCTCGCGACGGACGCGTCTCGGGCTCGGAAGTTGCGGCGGCATGCGCTGTGCGGCCCGGTGCGGCGCCCTCGTCGCGCAGATGAAGGACCGCTCTCCCGAGTCGGGGCGACGGGACGCGCTGCGCTTCGTCGAGTGGACTCGCAAGCGCCGACTGGCGGCGGTGGGCCCCGAGCAAGCACGACAAGAGGCGCTGGCCCTGGCGCACCTGCGGGCCGAGATCGGCACCGAGCCGGGCGAGGACCCGTCGTGAAGGTGGTCGTGGTCGGCGGCGGAGTCGCGGGCACCGCCGCGGCCTGGGCCGCGCGTCGCGCCGGCGCAGAGGTCGTGGTCGTCCACGATCGCGCGGGGGCGTCTGCCCTGGCCAGCGGCGCCGCGGATTGGGATCCTTGGGAAGCCGCGACGGGTAAGCACGCGCTCGACGCGGACGCGGCCCTGCTGGCGGCGGCGCTCGGCTACCTGACCGACCCGTGCGTGGTCTGCACTGCCTCGGGGGTGGTCCGGGCCGCCCACGGTCGCGATCGCGCGGTGCTCGACCTCGGGCCGCTGGCTGGCCGCCGAGTCGCCGTCGCCGACATCACGCGGGACGACTGGGACGCCGAGCTGATCGCCCGCGCGCTCGGTGCCAGTGCCTGGGCACGAACCACCGAGACTCGCTTCGTGCCCCGCGCCATCGGTTTTTCCGCGGCGGAATACGGTTCGAGCTGGGATCTGGCGGCGCGCTTCGACGACCCGGGCGAGCGCGAGGCGCTGACCACCGAGCTCACCAAGGCCCAGGGTGAGGTCGATGCCTGGCTGCTCGGACCGTGGCTGGGTACCGCGCCCGGCGTTGCCGAGGCGCTCGCCGACCGGGTCGGGCTGCCGCTGGGTGAGGCGCTTTCGCTACCCGGGGGCGCTGCCGGGGCGCGCTTCGAGTCAGCACGCGACACAGCCTTGGCACAGGCCGGCGTCGAGGCGCGAAACGAAAAGGCGAGCGGGGTTCTGCACGGCGATCGCCAGCTCGAGGTAAAGCTCGAAGGTGGCGATCGCCTGGTCGCGGACCGCGTCGTGCTCGCGCTCGGCGGCTTGCTCGCCGGCGGGGTGCGGCTCGACGAGGCTCGAGCAGGCTTCGAGCTCTCGCTCGACGCGCCGGTGATGTTGCAGGTGGACGGCCAGAGCATCGACGCCGTCTCGACGCTGCACGGCGTCGACCTGGCGGCACACGGCGGGTCGTTCCTCGAGCGAGTTGGAATCGCGACCGAAGGCGCAGCGGCGTGCGGAGAGCCGTTGGTGTTCGTGGCTGGCGACGTGATGGCCGACCGGCCACGCACCTGGCTTCGAGCGTTGGTGAGCGGGCTTGCCGCCGGCCGGGCCGCGGGGCGGTGACTCGGTGCCGCGGGGCGTGGGGCAAGTGCTCGTCGCAGGCCTGCGCTTTTTGAGCCAGGCGGTGCGCGGCCGAGCCGACCTCGGTGTGCCGCCGGGGGACTTCGTCCGCGCGCTGGTGATCGGTGTGCGCCCCCACTTCTTCGCGTTCCCGTGCGCCGCCTGCCTCGCGGGTGCGGCGGCCATGCCCGGTCGAGTCAGCGACGCGCGGGTCGCGATCGCCGCCGCGGCCGTGGGCCTGGCCTGGGGCGTCGGTCAGCTGCTCAATGATCTGGTCGACATAGAAGCCGACACCGTCGACGCGCCCGATCGCCCCGCCGTCCGCGGGCTCTTGCCCGAAGGGCCGACCGTGCTCGTCGCCGCGCTGCTCGGCTCGTCGGTGGCAGCGGCCCTCGCGCTGGTGCACCCGGCCGGGTGGCTCTTGGCCCTCTCGGCCGCCTTGCTGATGCTGGCCTACGCGCCCGCCAAGGCGCTGCCCGTGCTCGGCAACCTGACCCACGGCGCGCTGATGGCGTGGCTGGCGGTGATCGGCGCGGCGGTCTCGATGCCCTCGGTGCGATGGTTCGATCTGGCGTCGGTCGGCTGGCGGTCGTTCCTGTGCGTGGGCGCCCTGGCGGCGCTCTACTTGCAAGGCAACTACGAGAAGGATCGCGCGGGCGATGCTCGCGCCGGGTACCACACCCTCGCGACGCTCTTGGGTGTGCGCGGCAGCGCGGTCTTGCGCGTCCTGTTCGGCGCGCCGGTCTACTACTTCGGGTGGCGTCACGGCCTTTTGCCAAGCTCGGCGGGGCTGGGGCTCTGGGCGGTCTCGGCGGCGCTCGCGAGCGCGTCGGTCGCGCGCTCCCTGGCCGGGGGCGACGTTTCGAGCGCCCTGGCAGGCTACCGCTTCTGTGTCCACGCGACGGTCGTCGGCCTGATCGCGCTGGCGCTGCCGGTGCTCGGTCCGGCGGGGGGGCTCTCGCTGGTGGCCTTCGCGGTGCTCTTGATCGAGCTGGCGTTTTCTCGTACCGAAAACCCGTGAGGCAACCTTGACCGACCTCCCCATCGTCTATCGCCGCGCTCGCGCTTACATCCTGGCGGTCCCGGCCAAGACCCGCGACCTCGCCGCGCTCTTGCCCGACCCGCGGCTTCGAGTCGTCGAGATCTGGCCCGGAACGGCGGTGCTCACCGCGGTGGCGTTCGACTACGAGGACACCAGCATCGGGCCCTACCGCGAGGCGGCGCTGTCGATTCCGTGTCGCTGGGATCATCCGGCCCGCATCCCGCTTCTCCCGCTCGTCGCCGAGAAGCACCTGAAAGACGTCGGCCACTGGGTGCAGCTCTTGCCGGTCACCACCCAGGTGGCCAACGACGCCGGCCGCAGCATCTGGGGCTACCCGAAGTACGTCGGGCGCATCGACATCGAGCACGGCGCCACTCGGATGCGCTGTCAGGTGTTCGACGGTGACCAGCCGGTGTTCGGCTTCGAGATCGATCGCCCCGGGCCGTCGCGGCCCATGCAGTTTCCGGTGCGCACGTATTCGCGCCTCGGCGACGAGATCCACTTCACCGAAATCGACGTCGACGCCGTCGGCTCGCGCCGCTTCCGCGGCGCACGCGGCGCGCTCACGCTCGCCGACCACCCGCGCCTCGCGGGGCTGCCGCCGCCCGCGCGCCTCGGCAAGCGCGCCCTCGAGACCCGCTGGTTCGACGAGTACCGACTGCGGCTCGACCGCGCGAGCACCAAGTACCGCATGCGCTGATGCTCAGGGCGCTCGACAGATCGCCATCGGCCCCAGGCACTTAGGCGCGCCAAGAGATGAGGGTGCAACATCTTGAGCGCGACGCGCTCGTTGGTGAACCGGTGGCGCGCGGCCCACACCCGGCCCATGCCGCCTTCACCGAGGAGACCCTCGATCACGTAGCGGTCCCCCACCACGTCACCGGCCGCGAGAGAGCTCATGACGTCGGAGCCAAAGCTATCAGGGATCCACTGGCGCGACAGCGGCATCCCTGCCAGCATCGGCCCGTGACCTCCCGGCTGCTCCTGGCGCTGGCCGCGATGGGCGTCGCGTGCAACCGAAGCGGCGGTCCCGAAGACGCGGGGGCGGCGGCGCCCGCGCCGCCACTGCCCGAGCCGGCGTCCACGCCGGTGGCGCCCGCCGCGGGCATCCCGGTCGATCGTCCGGCACGGGTCGGCACGCTGGTCGTGAACGAGCGCTTCAGCGTCATGCACCCTTCCGAGTACTGCCTCGATGACGGCTTCGTGTATGCGGGCGCGCCGGCGCGGGTCGGCGCGGTCAACGTGTTCACGGCCGTGGCCGTGGCCCGACTCGCCGGGAAGACCGTCCTGGCGGTCGGCGCTCGAGAGCCGTCGCTGTTCGCGGCGCTCGACAAGCGCGGCCCCTGCGCATCGGACTACGGCAGCGACCCCCGCGAGCTGCCGCAGATGCGCAGCGACTGGGTGAGCCCCGAGGGCGGCTTTCGGACGACCCGCCAGAGGCTCGAGAAACTCGCCGGGTTTCGCGCGCACAGCGTGAGCGAGATCAGCCTGGGGCGCGAGCTGGCTCGCGAGGGCGAGACCGTGGTCGTCGAGCTCGAGAACCCGTTCGCGGCCTCGCTCGACACGCTGGGCGCCGTTGCTCACTACGAAGGCGGACCGGGCAAACCCATGCCGCTGCGCGAGAAGCTCGCCTTGGCGCTCCCGCCGGGGGGGCGGCAGCGCCTCGAGCTTCGTGCCGAGATCGAGGCGGGCCCGGCCGGCGCGGCCACCGGAACACCGCGCGGCTGGTACCGGCTCGAGTCCGTCGAGCTCAGCGGGCGCGTGGGTCAGGTCGAGGTCGACGCCAGCATCTTCGTCGGCTCGAAGCGAACGCGGCGTGGTTCGCGATGAGCGCGGAGGCGATTTCTCCCTGGGGTGCGATCGGGCGCGCGCTCAGCTTTCGGCTGGGTGCCGAAGGGGTCGGGCGCCTGGGGACGAAGCACCTCGTCGCAGGTTTCGCTTGCACCTGGCTCGTCGGCATCGGTCGCTGGTGGGACGACCCTAGGGCCGGTCTGCTCCAGCACCTGGGCCTCGGATCGGTGATCTACGTGTTCGTGCTCGCCGCCTTGCTCTGGCTGGTGATCTGGCCGCTGGCGCCGGGCGTGGTTTCGTACCGCGCGGTGCTCACCTTCGTCAGCCTCACGTCGCCGCCAGCGATTCTCTACGCCATCCCGGTCGAGCGGTTCTTCTCACTGGCCACCGCCGGGCGGATCAACCTCTGGTTCCTCGCCGTGGTGGCGACCTGGCGCGTCGCGCTCTTGCTGCGGTTTCTGGCTTCGGTCCCGGGGGTGGGCATCGTCAAAGGAGTCATCGCCGCGCTCTTGCCGCTCACCGCCATCGTGACCGCGCTCACGGTGCTGAATCTCCACCGCGTTGTGTTCAGCATCATGGGTGGCATCGCCGACGCCGATCGGACGGCGCACGACGCTGCCTACGGGGTGCTCGTCATGCTGACGCTGCTCTCGACCACGCTCTTGCCCGTGCTGCTGGTGGGGTACGTGGCAGGCGTCGTCCACTCGTGGCTGCGACGCAAGGCGGCGCGCCACGGGCAGTGAGCCTCACTTCTTCTTGGCCACGCACCCGATCGTGCCGTGTCCGCTGCCGTCGCTCTGGGTGTGCGCGCCGACGTAGATGGTCTTGCCGGCGTAGGCAGACAGATCGACCACCAAGTTCTTCTGCTCGGCATCGCAGGTCAGCTTCGCGATGTAGTTCAGGTTGTCCGCTGCCTTCAGGCCGGTCTTCTCCCAACCGTCACAGCGCTGGACGGGATCGCTGCCCACCGCGGGGCCGGTGTTCGTCGCCAGGTAGTTCACGCCGCCCTTGGCGTTGAGACAAACCAAGACCGCCACCGGCGGGCTCGACGGGATGGGTATCGAACCATCGTCGCAGTCTTCGCTGCCGTTGCGAGGCGTGTCGGTCCAGCAATCGGCGATCACGTACTTGGTGGGTGGGCACGCCGCGCACGGGCCACCGCAATCGACGCCGGTCTCACCGCAGTCTTGAGCGGCGTTGCTGCAGTGGTTCGAGCAGGCGCCGCCCGCGCCGCCGCTGCCACCCGACGCACCGCTGCTGCCGCCGCTGCCGCCGGTCGCGCCACCTCCGCCGGCGCTGCCGCCGCTGCCGCTGGCTCCGCCGCTGCCGGTCGGGCTGCACGCCGTGCACGCTCCGTAGGTGCCGTCGCCCTCGCAGACCTGCACGCCGACCAGGCCACCAGGACAGGCGCAGCTCGATTGCTCGCCGGGCACGCACTTGGCCGAGACCGGACCGTCGTCTTCCGATGACGCGCAGGCCATCGCAAAGAGTGCGACCAGGCCCCACGTACTTCTGGGAAACAGCATCCGTGCAGCATACTTCTCGCGACGGCCGAGCACCAGCCGAGGCGCCGGGCGCTCACCGCCAGCGCACGAGCGAACGGCAGTCGCCGTCGCCTTTCGACACGCAGCGGGTCAGGTGCACCGTCACGTCGAGGCAGCCCATGGCCTCGTACATGTGGACCTTGGCCAGATGATTGATCTGGCAGATGAGCGGGTGATGCCCGCGCCAGTCGCTGACGATGCCCTCGTGGCAGGTCGGCGTTTGTTCGACCACCTGCACGCGCCCCGAATCGTAGTTCATGCCCCAGAGCAGGTTGATGACCTTGGGGTAGCGGCGCGGCGAGATGAGCAGCGAAAAGGCGGCCTTTTGCACCCCGCGCATCATGCGGGCGATGGTCGCCTCGGCCGCCTCGTGGGTGAACCTCTCCAGGTCGGTGGGGGAGAGATCGGCGGTGAGCGTGTCCAAGAGCGAGTGCACGATCTCGATCGAGTACCAGTTCGACGCTAACACCCCGAGGGCCGGCCGCGACGGATCGAGCTCGTCGCTCAGCTCTGCGGGCAGGTGGCCGAAGGCGCGGGTCAGCGCCGGCTGCCCCGACCGGGCCTCGAACCAGACCAAGAATTCGCGGAATGCGTTGCCCTTGATCTTGCCCAATGCCATCGACGTCTCGGCTCGGCCGCCCCCGGGGGGCGGAGCCGGTCATTGTGAACTTCGAGGGCGTTCGAGGGAAGGCCCTGCCGCGTCAAACATCCGGCGGAGCTGTCGGTGGCGCCAGCGGAAGAGCGCGCCGACGACGACCCGCACCAGCGCGCCTGGGGCGCCGCGCGGCTCGACTCGAAGGCGATCGCGCACGCGGCAGCCGGTGGGGGTCGCTTCCACCCAGCGCTCGTGCTCCCAGACCCGCTGCAAGAGCGAGCTCGAGCGCTCGAGGAAGCGCCCGCGCTCTGCTTCCACCAGCTGCAGTCGATGGCGGTCGAACGGGACGATGCCGAGCGCCCACAATGTGGATGTGAGCGCCACTTCACCGGCCGGCACCTCGTCGAGCTGTCTGCCGTGCGCCGCTCGCGGCACGCTCATCCGGACCCAAGGACGGAGCTCGAGGTTGACGCCCTCCAGGGTCGAGACCTGCGCCCATACCTGCTCGGCAGGCGCGGAAAGCTCGGTGCTGAGCGTGAGCTCGAAGCTCACTTGCCGGCGAACTCGCGCACTTGCTTGAGCAGGAACTGCCCGGTCTTGTGGAGCTTCAGCTCCATGTCCAGGCTCTTCGGCTTGTGCCGGTCGTACGGCGCCTGGCTGCACGAGCCGGAGTAGTAACCCGGCTTGTTCTGGCAATACGTCTTCTCGACGAACTGCGTCAGCTCGAGCATGGTCTGCATCTGTGGGGTCGTGAGCACCGTCGTGGTCAGTGGGGGGGCGGCCGCGTCGGGCTTCGCTCGGCGCGTCACGGTGAAGGTCGCCGGTTCGTTCGGTAAGAACGCAGCCATCACGCTCTCGGACTGAGTCCCCGGATCGGGGTTGGTGACCACGTTGTTTCCGACCTGCGACGAGAAGGTGTAGCCGTAGACGCCGCTCGAGTTGAGCACCCGAGTCACCACCACCGAGTTCGCGGCAACCTCGGCCTTCTCGCTGTATCGACGTACGATGGCGAGGCCCATTGCGGCCGTTGCGTGGTCGATGCGGGCGAAGCTGCGCTCCTCGATGGCGCGCTTGTTCCAGAGGCTGGCGTACACGGCGCGCACCGCGCACGACACGCTGCGGGGTTTGACCTCGAGCTCGCCGTCGTCCGGGTCCACGACCACCGAGCACGCCGCGGTGTTCGGCTCGTCCAGATCGGCGCGGAAGCTCTCGTACAGGCCGGCGCCGTCGAAGCCGGGGATGTCCTCGGCGTTGGCGCTGGAGCGCAGCTTCACGCTCTTGGTGTCGGCGGGCAGCGCGAGCTTGATCGCCGCCACGATGTCCTCGACCAGCCCGGGCGGGGGCGTCGCGGCGTAGAACATGGCCTGTACTTCCTTGGCCTTGGCTACTCGGTCGGCCACCGACAGCTGCCCGGACTTCTCGGCCGCGATCAGCGTCGCGAGCTTTTGCGCCAGCGCCGCGTTCGACGCGTGCTCGACGAACGCGCGATACTTGCTGACCGGCACGCCCACGCCGGCCGGGGCGACGTCGTAGCCCAGCTTCTTGCTGTAGCTCTGCGGGTCGCCCACCAGGCCCAGCACCTTGGGGTGGAGCAAGAAGCCGAGCTGGCTCGCCTTTCCGCCGAAGGTCGACGACAGCTTCAGGCAGCCCGCCGGGCTCGCGGTGCACATCTCGCGGAACGAGGTGACCTTCCCGGTCGGGCCCGCGGGCAAAGTCACCCACGGCTTGTTCATCCGCTCGGCCAGCTTCTGCTTGACGACCGCATCGGTGGTCGGCTCGAGCTCGAAGCCATCCGCCGACACCGTGAGGTGAACGGGCTTGTTGGCGAAGCCCGCGAGCTCGGGGTGCGTCGGCCCGGCGGTGCGCAGCACCATGTTGGGCGTGCCGCGCTCTTTGCTCTTCAGGTTGATGTGCGAGCTGGCGTCTTGCACCGTCTTGGTGACGGTGCCCGCCACCACCGTGAGCGTCAGCGGCAGCTCATCGAACACCGGGATGTCGACCGCGCTCAGCTGGTCCTGATCTTGAGGGAAGATCCGCAGGTAACCCCAGGCCTCGCCCAGCTGCATCGGCAGGTATTCCAGGCTCCCGAGCACGCCGTCCAGGGTCAGGTTCTCGACCTTCAACGACGTGAAGGACGAGGCCACGGTCTTCGTGGTCTGCTGCGGACCCATCGCGACGAAGGCCAGCTTCACCCCGGGGATCCGGATCTTGGGCTTGAGCGCCTTGACCGCGGCGATCACCGTCTTTTCGGCGATCACGTCCTGCGGATAGAACTGGATGCCGTAGAGGGTCTGCCCCGCACCCAGGTTGTACTCCTGCAGCGTGCCGGCGAAGAAGCGTTTGTTCTGCGTCCAGTAGGTGGCCTGATCGAAGCTCTGGAGTGTCTCCGAGAACCCCGGCACCACGGCCTTGCCGAAGTAGTAGTGGAAGCGCGCCGCGTCGCCCGCGCCCTGGGCGTTGGCGTTCATGAAGTGCACCACCGGCTTGGTGGCAGTGCGCGCGTCGATCAAGAACTTGACGCTCTTGCCGAGCACCACGCCGTCTTGACCCTCGAACGCCATGGCCTCGAACTGAGCGGTCGTCTCGATGGTGGGCGAGTCGAGGCCGAGACTGGGCGCGCCGCAGACGGTCGCCAGGTCGGAGCAGCAGTCGCCGTACTGGGCGCACTTGTCGTCACACCAGCAGGTGCCCTTCGATTTGCCGCCGCAGTAGGTCGTCGCGCCGACCCGGCAGCTCCCTGTCGCGTCGGCCTTCCCGAGCGGCACGCGCGGCTGGCCGCCTCCGCTGCTCCCGTCGTCGCCGGCGGTCGCCGCCGAGCAGCTCGCGAGAACCAAGAGCGCAAGGATCAGGAGTGCTCGTTTCATGGCCACCTCTCCCACCTCGTATACCAATGTAGGTATATGACGTACAGTGTGATCTTTGGTGCGCCGGGTTTCGCTTGTAAATATTTGAAATAACTACTGCATCATTCCTGGGGTCGCTTCTCGGGAAGCCGCCCGAAGGCCCGGAAGGCGATCGCTTCGAGGTCGGCGCAGCCGCCAGGCGGAAGGGGATGCTGCTCGGCTTCGTCCACCGCGAGGTCGAAGCAACTGAACGCCGCGTCCCCGGCCCGGGCGTGCAGTCGCCGGCTGCCTTGGAGCACGCCCCAGGACTCCGAGGCGCAGCTCCAAACCGCCGCGCAGTTGGTGATCGGCAGCGGCTCCCGCGCGAGCTCGGGCCTGAGGAAGCTGCGTCCCGGGAGGCGAGCGACGTGCTCGGCGATCCTCGGGTCGTCGAGCACACCCATCAGATCCAAGATCGTGGGAAACAGGTCGGCGTGGGTCACGAAGGCGTCTTGCTTGTCGGTCAGCGCCTGGCGCTCGGCGGCGGACAGCGTCCCCTCGGGAGCATCCACGAATCCCGGAACGTGCACCTCTTCGGTGTAGAGGCTCGCGCCGTGTCCCAGCTGGTTGTGCTCCCGAAACGCCTCGGCGTGGTCGCTGGTGTAGAGGATGACCGTCCGCTTGCCGGGGTCGGTCTGCCGGAACGACTCGAGCCAGCGGGCAAGGACTTGGTCCTGCTGGTAGACCGAGTTCCGGTAGCGGTTGAAGATGTGTGGGCGCTCGGGGACGTCCTTCGACCCTTCCGGTTGAAACGGCAGCGGCCCAGTTGGATCCACGTAGTAGTCGTGGTGGGTGTTGATGAGGTGCACGACCGCGAGGAACGGCTCGCCGAGGCCTTGCTGGTCGCGCGTCACGCGCTCGATCAGCGAACGCTCTGGGACGCCGACGTAGAAGTCCGCCAGCGGGTCGAGTCGGGTTGCGCTGACCAGCCGGTCGAGCTCGAGGTCCGCCTGCCACAGCCACATGTTGCCGAACATCTCGTGCTGGCTCGACCACAGCGCGGTGCGAAACCCGGCCACCTTGGCCAGATCGAAGATCGAGGGAGCGTCGTGCACCTGATCACGCGGCGCCGCGGATCCGAGGCCGGTCCAGAGCACGGCGTGGGACACCGCGGTCGACGAGTCCAGCGCGCGCAGCTGTCGCAAGAGGTGGCGGCGCGGCAACACGCGGTGGGTCGCCTCGGTGACCTGGCAGCCCGGCCCCGCGTCTCGGCAGGTCACGTCGGCGCGCACGCTCTCGAGGATGACCAAGAGCACGTTGCGGGGCGCGGGGGCTTTGGGCTCGAGCTGAGCGAGCGGAGGCGGCGTGCGCCGGCGAGCGCGCACCTCCGTGGACTTCTTGGTTAGCCCCAGCCGGGCGCGAATCAGCCCGCCTCCCGAGTGCAAGAGCAGCGTGTCGGGCAGCGACGCCTGGTACTTGTGTCGCTGCGTCGGGATGAACAGCGAGAGCACCACCACCGCCGGCATCAGCCCCAGCGCGATTTGCGCGGCCCGCCGCGAGGGTCGGAGCCGGCGCCGGGCCAGGCACACCCACCCCAGCGCCACCGCCGTCACCGGCGCCATCGCAACCAGCTGACGTGTGAGCTCGGTCTGCCAGTCGAGGCCGAAGAGATCCCGCGGGTTCTTCATCCACACCGCGAGATCGACGTTGAAGTACACGTTGTACCGATCGTGGAAGCGCGCTTGGGTCGCCACCACGAACGAGAGCGCGATCACGAACCACACCGCGGCCACGGTTCGGACCCAGCCGCGGCGGCGCGACGCCGCGTACAGCAGTGTGCCCCAGACGATCGCGCTCTCGAGCAGCGACAACGCGTAGGTCGCGAGGTACTTCGCCTCCAGCTGTCCCACGAGCGCGCCGCGACGGCTCAGATCCCAGCACAAGAGCGCGACGGTGGGGGCGACGAGCACGCCGACCCGCACCCACCGCCGCCGGGACTGCAGGCGCTTTCCGGACTCTCGCAAGCGCGCGGACGCTACCAAAGGCCATTTGGCGGAGCAATCGCCTTCCCTCGGCGCCCGCGGCGGGACACACTCTCGCTGCCCAGATGAGCGACCGCGTGCTCTTCGTCGCCGATCAGCTCGCCGATGCGCCTCGAGGTGGCGCGGTGAAGCACCCCGGCGGCGCCGAGCTCACCGACGCCGCTGCGCTCGCTGCCTGTCCGTTCCCGATCGAAGCTCGACGCTTCGACGACCTCGACCTGGCCGAGCTGTCGCGCTTCGACATCATCGTGCTCGGAAACTCCGAGCGCGCGAGCTCGGCGCAGCTAGACGCGCTGGCGCGGACGGACCGAGTGGTCTCGTTCGAGCACGACGTGCGCATCTGTCGCTGGCGCGGCAATTTCCCGGCGGCGCGCGAGCCCGTGCACGCCCTGGCGCAGCGATGCATCTGTCCGCATCGCGGTCTTCACCGGCTGTATCGCCGCCTTCGCGGGGTCGTCTATCTGACCGGACGCCAGCGGCGTGTCTTCGAGCAGAACCCGTACTTCGGACCGCCGCCGAGCGTGGTGCTGGGAAGCTCGCTCTTCGACGCGGCGGCGCTCGACCGTCTCGAGTCCCTGTCGGCGGTCCGCGAAGCGCGCCAAGGGGCGCTCTACCTCTGGGCGCCGCACGCCATCAAGGGCACCGAGGTGGCGCGTGAGTACTGCCGGCGCCACGGGCTCGCCGCCGAGGCCATTCGTAACGTGCCTCCGGCCGAGGTTCATGCGCTGATGGGCCGAGCCGAGACCTTCGTGTACTTGCCGATCGGCCTCGAGCCGGCGGGGCGGATGCCGGTCGAGGCCCGACTCGCCGGGTGCCACGTGGTCGTCAACTCGAGCGTCGGGGTCGCGGGCGAGGTCTGGTGGCGCGGCGATCGCGCTCGGGCCCTCGAGCAGCTCTCGGGTGCTCCTCGTCGGTTCTGGCAGCTGGTCGACGAGCTGATGGCCCGACCCCAAAGCCCGACCCCCGAAGCGCGTCCGTCCCGCGCGGTCGAGGGGCTGATGGCGCTGGCTCGGCGCACCAGCGGCGTCTTGCCCGAGCTCCCCGTCACGCCTGCGATTCGCAAGAAAGCGCTCGCGACCGAGACCTTCGACCGCTGGTGAGCCCCGACTCGTCGCTCAACGCTCGGCGACACTTGCGCGTGAACGCAGCACGTCCCCGAGTTGCGCTCGCAGTCGGAGGTACGCCGGCGCCCGAAGCGTGTGAACGATCCCGACGTAGATCGCGAGGCCCGTCACGGCGCCGGCCAGGAAGCGCACCAGGTGTGGGCCGGGCAGGTAGGCGCCCACTGCCCATGCGGGCACGGAGGCCAAGACCGAGTGAGCGATCGAGGCTCGGACGGCGGCAAGCACCTGCCCCGGGCGCAGGCCGATCAATCGTCCGGCGACGGCGAACTGCGGGTACGGCAGGATGACCAGGTTCATGACGGCGTAGCAAATGGCGACCGTCAGCGGGGAGCCGAGCGCGACGCCGACCCCGATCGACCCGAGGATCAGCGGGCTCACGATGGCGCCGTAGCGAAACAGCACGTCGGTGCGTCCCGTCGCTTGGTAGATCCACCCGGCGGTGGTGCCGATGGACTGCACCGCCGCCACCGGGCACAGCACCTGAAGCACCGGCACGACCTCGGCCCAGTTGGGCCCGAACACGCTGAGCACGAAGGGGTTTGCGATGGCCAGCAGCACCGCCATGAGCGGGAAGGTCAGGAGCGCGATGTTCTCGAGCGAGCGCAGGTAGAGCGCGCGAAACTCGTCGTGGCGGTGCTGCAAGCGCGACAGCGTGGGGAACATGACCTTGGTGAGCACGCTGGTCACCTCCGAGATCGGCATGGTCATCGTGCTGTAGGCGCGGGCGTAGATCCCGACCGACGCCGCCCCCAAGACCTTGCCGATCAAGAGCTGATCGCCGTTTCTGGCCCAGTAGTTCACCGCGTTGAAGGCGAAGAGATTGGCCGAGAAGCCCAGCAGCTCTTTGAGCGCGCGCGCGTCGAAGGAGAGCCGCGGTCGCCAGCCCGCCGCGAGCCAGAGTCCGGCGACCCCCGCCGCCGCCACCGTCAAGCTGCGGAGCACGAGCGCCCAGGGGCCGAGCCCGCGGAGCGCCGCCACGACCGCCACGGCCGCGCTGAGCAACGCGACCAGTGTGTCCACCCAGGCCAACGACTTGAATCCGAGCTTGCGAGACAGCACGGCCTGATGGACCGCTCCGAGCGGCATGATCACGAACGAGAGCGCCACCGCCCGCGTCAGCCCCACCAGCTTGGGCTCGGCGTAGAACTCGGCGAGCAGCGGCGCCGCGGCTGCCATCGCCCCGCCCAGCAGCACTCCGGCGGCGGTGTTGAACCAGAAGACGGTGGACAGGTGCCGCTCTTCGAGCTCGCTCTTCTGCACCAGCGCGGCGCCGAACCCGAGCTCCCCCAGGAGCGCGACGAACCCGGAAAACACGCTCACCATGCCGACCAGACCGAAGTCGCGGGGCGTGAGCAGGCGCGCCAACAGCAGGGTGACCCCGATGCCCGTGGCCTGCGACACGACCTTGGCCAGCGTGGTCCACGCGACCCCCGAGGCCGCGGCCCGCGCCAGGCTCTGCGACGCCGGAGGCTCGGACGGCGGCGCAGCGGGTTCGCTCATGTGCGACGGCATTCTATGCACATCCCAAGCCGTACTCGGGTCGTCCGGACGAAGGCCGCGCGGCGGTCCGGACTGACCCCGGCGCCCGCCCGAGCTTGCAGAGAAAACGACGCGAATCGCGGCCCGAGTGTCGGGCATGCGCATTGCAGTGCCACCGGAACGGAGGCTTCGGATGCGTCTTCCAGGATTGGTTCTTCTTGCTTGGGGCACCAGCAGCGCGGCGGTCGGCTGTGGTTCGGCGGACGACAGCGGGATGGCCGGGACACACGTTGCCTCCGGCGGCGCACACTCCGGCGGAGGCGGCAGCGGCGCCACCGGCGAGAACGGGGGTGGGGGCAGCGGCGGTGGGCTCTCCCTAGGCGGCGGCGGACCGGGCGGGGCGGGCGGCGCCACCGGCGGCTGCCAGAAGATCGACTTCTTGTTCATCGTCGACAACTCGGCATCGATGGAGAACGACCAAGCCAAGCTCACGGCCGCGTTCCCGGGCTTCATCTCGGCCATCGAGGCCACGGTCAACGCCGGCGGCGACTACCACGTGATGGTCACCGACACCGACGCCTGGGGCCGGTGCAACACCGCCAATCCGTGGAAGGGGATGGACCCGTCCAGCTCGCTCTGCAACGCGTACGTCCAGAGCACTCAGTTCGACGAGTGCGACCGAGCCTGGGGTGCGGGCGTCGTTCATCCCGCCGGCGCCTTCGCCAGCAACCAGCTCTGCGCGCTGCCGGCCGGTCGGCGGTACTTGCAGCAAGGCGATCCGAACGTCGCTGGAGCGTTCGGTTGTGCTGCCAAGGTGGGCACCGCTGGCCACTCGTCCGAGCGACCCATGGACGCGCTGGTGGCCGCGCTCACGCCGGCAATCAACGGACCGGGCGGGTGCAACCAAGGCTTCCTGCGCGACG
Organism: Myxococcales bacterium; assembly: GCA_016191785.1. Taxonomy (GTDB): domain Bacteria; phylum Myxococcota_A; class Polyangia; order Polyangiales; family Polyangiaceae; genus JADJKB01. Next base: position 16,464 of record JACPVJ010000172.1, read on the forward strand.
ACGCCTTGCTGGTGGTCACGTTCATCAGCGACGACCCCAACTACGAAGATCAGGGAACGCCCGAGAGCTGGTACCAAGCGGTGGTCGCGGCGAAGAAGGGTGACCCCAACGCGGTCGCGATGGTCGGCTTCACCCCGGTCGGATGCGGCGGCGGAGGCAAGACCGGCGGCAAGCACTGGGAAGAGTTCGTGAAGAAGTTCCCGTTCAACCTCCACGCACAGGTGTGCAGCGCCGACTACGTCGGAACGTTCACCCAGGCCGTCAAGCTGGTCGACGAGAGCTGCGACAAGTACGTGCCACCCGTGAATTGACGGCTGCGCTCACCCGAGCGGCAAATTGGGGTTATCCTGCCGGCCCTCGGAGAGCAGCGCGTGTCAGATCACGGGTCCAAGAAGGTCGTCATCCTGGCCTTGACGGCGAACTTCGGCATCGCCGCCGCCAAGTTCGTGGCCTTCATGTTCACGGCCTCGTCGGCCATGTTGGCAGAAGCGATCCACTCCCTGGCCGACACGGGGAACCAGCTCCTCTTGCTCCTGGGCATGAAGCGAGCGGCGAAGCCCCCCGACGAGCGCCACGAGTTCGGCTACAAGATGGAGAGCTACTTCTGGAGCTTCATCGTCGCGGTGATGCTCTTCTCTCTCGGTGGGCTGTTCGCCCTCTACGAAGGAGCGCACAAGCTGCACGAGCTCAACGTGGCCGTGGCAGCGGGCAAGCCCACCACGATGGAGCATCCGAGCGTGGCGCTGGTCGTCCTCGGCGTGAGCATCGGGCTCGAAGGGTGGTCGTGGCTCGCGGCCACCCGCCACGTCAATCGGCTCCGGGGTGACCAGTCGCTCTTCGGCTTCATCCAGGACTCGAAGGCCACCGAGATCATCGTGATCTGGCTGGAAGACACCGGGGCGCTGATCGGGCTCCTGCTCGCGCTGGCCGGCGTGGTGCTCACGCTGGTGACGGGCAACCCGTACTGGGACGCGTATTCGACCTTTGCCATCGGCGCGCTGCTGATCGCCATTGCCTTCGTGGTCGCGCGAGAGACCAAGTCGCTGCTGATCGGCGAGCCGGCCACCAAGGAGTCTCAGGCGGCGATCCGCAAGCTGGTGGGCGAGGCGGAGGGGGTCACGGCCTTGGTGAACATGCGCAGCATGCAGCTCGGTGAGGACGAGTTCCTGGTGGCGCTGAAGGTTCAGTGGCAGGGCAGCCTCTCGGCGAACGAGGTGAGTCGCCTGACCAACGATCTGGAGGCCCGCATCCGGTCGGCCATCCCCCGGGCGCGCTTCATCTTCGTCGAGCCCGATACCTTCGACCCCGCGAAGGCCAAGTCGGGCGGCTGAGCGCGTCTTGGCCCGGCCGCACCCCCGCGCTGCCCCGCCTCGAGACGAATTTCGCCGCGCTTCAGACCGAACTGCCGGTCGGAACGTCTACGAGCCCCACCGAATGAAGACTTCCACCACGCGAAGCCTGCGGCACCTGGCCTGGCTCTGCCTCGGCGGCTGGCTGGCGACGGTCACCGCCTGCGCCTCTGCGAAACCAGTCGTGAACCCTGCCGCCGCGGCCCGCCCCTCCGGCGGAGGCGCCGACGGGCTCGATCCCTCCTTGCCCCAGGCCACGCTGGTAGCGGACGACCCCAACGCGATCGCCGTCTCGTCCTCGATCCGAAAGGTGACCGTTTACTCGGACCGTGCGCTCGTCTCGCGGGAGGCAGCCGTCAAGGTCACGACCAGCCCGACGGTGTACGCCTTCAAGCACCTCCCCGGTTGGGTCGACGAAGGCTCGGTGCGAGCGGCCACGACCGCCGGCCGCATCGTGGACGTGCGGGTGGGGCGAAGCTACCTGGCCCGGGCGACCGAGCAGAGCTACCGCAAGGCCGAGGCCGACGCGCGGGCCGTGGCCGATCGCCTGCTCGCTCTCGACGACGAGCTCAAGGTGCTCGATGCCCAGACCAAGCAGATCGACGACATCAAGGCTTTCTCCCTCGACAAGCTCAGCAAGGACGTCGGTGGCAGCCCCGCGGCCGCGGGCGCGGTCACCGTCCCCGGCAGCGTCGGCGTCAGCACCTATGCGGCGGTCGTCGACTTCATCGCCAAGAAGATGCGCGAAATCGCCAAGGGGCGCCGAGCCGTGCAGGCCGAACGCAGCAAGCTTGCCCCCGAGGTCGAGGCCAAGAAGCGCCGTCTCGATGATCTACGCGGCCTGACCCAGCTCGAAGAGACCAACGTCTTCGTCACCGTGCAGGGGCCCGCCGCGGCCGAGGGCCAGCTGCAGCTGGCCTACATGCTGCCCGGAGCGACATGGGAGGCCTCGCACGAGCTTCGAGCGGCGGGCGGTGACGCGACCTCGGCCGAGGTCACCTCGTTCGCCGTCGTCACCCAGGCCAGTGGCGAGGACTGGGACCACGCGGAGCTCACCTTCTCGACGCAGTCGTCCACCGCGGCGGTTCGCATCCCAGAGCTCGAGGCGCTGACCCTGGGCGACGGCAGGGCGGCGACCCAGACCATCGAGCGGCAGTCGGCGTCGTTCCGGCGCGCCGAGGCCGCGTTCAAGGGGCAGAACCGCCTCTGGAACAAGCGGATTCAGAGCACCGATCGGCGGAGCAGCTTCGAAGAGAGCTACCAGGCGAACTTCGAGTCGTTGCAGGTGACCCAGAGCAAGACGGTCCAGATCTTCCAGAGCCTCCAGCAGCGCGGGACGACGGCGCAGTTCAAGGCTTTGGGTACGACCAAGGTGAGGGCCGACGGACGCTCGGTCAGGGTGCCCCTGGGTCGCGCGAATCTGAAGGCGAAGAAGGCCGTGGTCGCTGCCCCCGAGCAGTCCCTGAACGCAGCCCAGACGTTCGAGATGCTCAACGACAGCGGTCAGTCGCTCTTGCCCGGAAGCGTGGCGCTCTACCAGTCCGGCGCGTTTCTCGGGATGACCAACCTGGACTTCGTGGCAGACGGCGAGCAGTTCTCGGTCTTCTTGAGCGTGGCCGATCAGCTCAAGCTCTCGCGAGCGCTCGACAAGAAGAACAGCGCGCTGGTTCGCAAGCAGCGCACGCAGATGCAGCTGGCCTTCGTCGTCACGGTCGAGAACCTGTCGTCCAAGCCCATGTCGCTGAAGCTCGCCGACCGCATCCCGGTGTCGGAGGACAAAGACATCGTGGTGAGCGGGGTCAAGATCCACCCAGAGGTGAAGCCCGATTCCAAGGGCATCTTGCGCTGGCCGCTGACCTTGCAGCCGAAAGAGAAGCGTAAGTTCGAGATCCAGTATCAGATCGAATATCCGCCGACCTTGGTGCTCGAGATGAAGCGCAACCAGGCAGCCGAGGCGGCCCGCCCCAGCGCCCATCCGTCGCCTGCTCCGCGCAAGGCCTACGACCTCAAGCAAGACATCGAGCGGCTCGAGAGCGCGTTCTGATTGTTGCTGGTGGGGGTCCAGCGCGCGATTGCTCGCCGGTGCCGAGCGCTTGCTCTGCGGGGGGTGAGACGCGCGGCGCAGCGGCAGCCCCGGCCCCCGATGACTCACTGGAGCTTCTTCCAGGTCTCGCCGTCGATCACGTTGCGCTGGGGGCACGGGTCGTTCTGCATGCTGAAGCTCAACGTGGTGGCGGTGACGACGATGTCGTAGACGCCCGTTTGGTTGCTGACCGGGGTCGAGCACACTCCGCTGGTGTTGACGAAGGTCAGCTGCGAGCCAGTCAGAGCCCAGGTGCCGGACGCCAGCGGTTTGGTGTCGAGCTCGGCCTCGAAATTCGCCACCGTGACCGTGCCGCTCGCGTCGAAGCGCAGCACCGCGGTGTATGGCGCTGGTTCTTGCCACTTGCCCACGATCAGCGCCGCGAGGCTGGCGTCGACGCTTCGGTGCTGCTCCCTGCGCATGCCCTCGGAAAGGCGTACCGGGTCTTGGGTTGGGGAGCGGGTCACCCGATCCCGATCGACATCCCGGGGAGCCCCAAGATCATCGACCGCGCCTACGTCACGATCGTGGGCGTCAAGCCGAGCACCTCGGTGACGGTCGCGCCGACCTGGCGCATCCGAGGAAACCCGCCGATTTCAGCCACTCTGCCCGGCGGCCAGCTGTCGGTGAAGCTTGGCCCCTTCGACGTGCTCAACCTCGAGACGGACGACGCCACCACCGCCGACGATCCCGCCACGGTGGCCGACCTCTCCGGGACGCTGGTCCAGAGCGATCAACCCGTGGCTGTGTTCAGCGGCGTCGAGAGCGCCGGTGTGCCGGGCCCGTTCGCCGTGCCAACGCCACCGGGATGGGCCACCGGCGACACCTGCTGTCTCGATCACCTCGAAGAGCAAGTCCCGCCGCTGCAGTCTCTCGGAACGAGCTACGTCGTGGCTCGCAGCCCGGTGCGCGCCAGCGGCGGTTTCAAAGAGCCCGACGTGATTCGCTTCGTCGGAGGCAGCGATGCATCATCGGTGACGACCAACCTGCCGGCCCCCTTTGCCTCGTTCACGCTCGCGCCGGGCGAGGTCAAGACCACTTCGTCGCAGGGCGACGTGACCGTGACCGCGACCAAGCCCATCCTGGTGGGCCAGCTCTTGGTCTCGAAGCAGTACGTGAGCGCGACGGGGATCGGCGATCCGTCGCTCTTGATCGTGCCCTCGGTCGATCATTTCCTCAGCGACTATTTGATCCCGGCGCCGGCTTCTTGGGACCAGAGTTGGATCGTGATCACCGCTCAGGCGGGCGCCCCCGTGACCATCGATGGCGTCGCCCCAACGGGCTGCTCGACGCAAGCGGCCGGCAGCGTCGGAGGGGCCAACTACGAGACTCGGCGCTGTCCCGTCATCGCCGGGACGCACCGGGTGACGGGAGCCAAGCCCTTCGGCGCCGCGGCGTACGGCTACGGGGGCTCGTCGTCGTACGCATTTTCCGGCGGTTCTGCGCTGTAGCTCTCAGCGCTTCACTTCCGCGCGCCGGCGCCGTCGAGTCGGAAGCGCAGCGTGCCCGCGAATGCGACCTCCGAGCCGGGGAGCAGAATCCCCTCCGCGATGCGCCGCCCGTCGACCCAGGTGCCATTGGTCGAGCAAAGGTCGCGCAGACGGACGACCCCGTTCTCCACGGTTACGGCCGCGTGTCGGCGCGCAACCGTGTTCTGATCCGAGTGCCCGCCGGTCCTGAGCACGATGTCGGAGCTCGGGCTGCGCCCCACGATCGCCGTTCTGGGAAGAGCGTGGGCGCGACCAACCGGCCCGACGTCGCGTGGCTCGAGCTGCCCTAGTGCACCCAGCCACACCAGGCGCAGCGGCCCCCGCGCACGGGCGCCTCGGTCTTCCTGGCGGACGAACGAAAGCGCCTCGCGCAGGCCGAGCTCCGTCGAGGCGTAGGCGTCTGCTCGCACGCCGAAACACGATTCAGCGTCCGAGGCCATCAACTCGTCGTCCGTCGACAACGGGTGACAAACCACGAACGCCATGTTCGCGCCAAAGCGGCTCCTTGCCATTGCCAGCAGCGACGCCTGGCAGACCACCACTCGGTCGTCCGGGCCGAGCCCGGACAACTCGACCCACGCCTCTAGCACCGAGCCCGACTCCGCGACGATTCGAGCATGCACCCCGCGATGCTCTCACGCGGCCAGAGGTCGCGCCAACCCCGCCTGGGGAGTCGGCCCGCGCGGCGAGACGCAAACTTCGCGCACGACGGCCAACTCCTCGGCGTTAACTTCTCGGCATGCGTCGTCGAGACCTCTTGTTGCTCGCTCCCGCCCTCGCCTTGACCGCCTGCGCGCGCGACGCCACGCCTCGCGCGCCGGACGAGTCGCCGCAGCAGAAGATCATCGATCGCGCCGCGCTGGCGGTGGACCGCCTGCGGTCGAGCGGTCAGTTCCCGACTATGGATCGCCTTCTCGCGCAGGCGCGGGGGGTGATGGTCTTCCCTCGGCTGATCAAGGCGGGGATCATCGTCGGCGGTGAGGGCGGCAACGGCGTGCTCCTGTCCAAGGACGACGCGGGCGGCTTGAGCGCGCCCGCGTTTTACTCGCTGGGCGCGGGCAGCCTCGGCGCCCAAATCGGCTACCAGGAGGCGACTGTCCTCTTGTTCTTCATGACCGACGCGGCGCTGGCAAGCGCCATCGAGAGCGGGCTCACCCTCGGGGCCGACACCGCCGTCGCCGCGGGCACCCTGGGCGACAGCGGTGAGGCCCGGTCCAAGAGCGCCTCCAAAGGCATCGTCCAATTGGTGGACGTCGGCGGCATCTTCGCCGGCGTTTCCCTGGACGGCACGGTGGTGGCCTCGCGTCAGGAGTTCAATCGGGCGTACTACGGCGATCAGGCAACGACCCGCCGCATCGTGATCGAGCGGAGCTTCGCAGCCCCGAACGCGGCACGGCTGCAGGCCGCGCTGAGACCGCGCTGAGAGCCCACCGTTTCGCTTCGCTCGCGCCGTCCGCGCGATTGCGAGCCCTTTCGATGCCGGTTAGGCTCCTGGGATGTTGCGGTCCTTCTCCCTGCTGGTGCTTGCCTCTGGTCTCGCGCTCGTCGCTCCCTCGTGCTCGTCCGACGACGGGGGCGGTGGCTCGAGCTCGAGCACGCCGTTCGGGGGCAAGAAGGTCGAGAGCACCATCGGGCCCGCCGGCGGCACGCTCACGTCGACGGACGGGAACGTCGTGGTGGTCATCCCGGCGGGGGCGCTCGCTGCGGAGACGCAGCTCTTCGTCGAGCCCGTGGCGGGCGCGCCGTCCGGGGCGCTCCTGGCCGTCGAGCTCGGCCCGACCGGGACCACGTTCGCGGTGCCGGCGCAGATCACCATTTCGTTCGCGTCGCTGAAGTTCGACAAGTTCGACTTCGAGACGCTCCGGCTCGGCACCGTCGTCGCAGGCAAGTGGCAGGCGGTAACCGGGTCGAGCGTGGACACCGCGGCAAGGAAGGTGTCCGGTCCCACCGATCACTTCTCGCCCTGGGGCGTGCTCAGCGATCCGGGTGGCCCTGCCCCCGATGCGGGGCCGTGCACCACGCAGAACATGTGCGCCGAGGGGTGTGGCTGCGATCCCCAGTTCAAGGGCGCAAGCTGCCAGACCGGGACCGAGGGACAGGCGGGCTGCAGCAAGTGCTCCTGCGATGGCGTGAAGTTCAGCTGCGTGAGCTGCGCGACTTCGGACGGCGGAGCGGACGCGCCGAGCGACAGCGGCAGCGACGGGAGCGCCGGAGACGCGGGCAGCGACGCCGGCGGCGGGCCCACCTGCAAGGCGACCCAGAGCTGCGATCAGAAGACGATGAACCAGTCGTGCCAGGACTACGACGCGACCACCCCCGCCTCGACGGTGCAGGGGATCTGCGTGGGCGGAACGTACTCGGCGTCAGCCTGCGATCGGACGACGTCGCTGGGCGGCTGCGAGTCGCCGGGTGCGACGGGCTGCTCCGTGGTCTGGTACTTCCCCGGCATCAACAAGTGGACCGTCGCCGACATCAAACAGAAGTGCCTGAACAACGGGAAGACGTACGTGGCGCCCTGATTTTCAGTCCGCGGCCTGGAGCCTTCGGGTTTCGCCCAAAGGGCGAAGCCCGTGTCAGACGTCCGTCGATTTCACCGTTTCGACGACCCACGCCTGCGGGTTCAGCATCACGGCCTGCGCGGCGCCGCGCCATAGCCCCCTCAGTTTCTCCAGGAACGCATCCGCTTCGACGACGGTTTCGAACTCGAGGTCGATCATCACGAAGTTCGGATCGCTCACGGAACGATGAATGCTGTACCGGCGGGCGCCTCCGCCCTTGCGACCGACGGGATCTGCATCGAAGGCCCGCTTCCAGGAGTCGAACGTGGGCACCGAGTGCTGAATTCGTAGCGTCACCATCTTCCCTCCGTCATCTAGGTTGTAATGCGCCCGCGGGCGCGAGTGCCTGTGACCCGCCGCCTGCCAGGCGCAAGCGCAGGTAGCCGAGCAGACCGAACAGCGTGAAGCCGAGAGCGTTGAGGAGCCCGTGGATAGCCACCGTTCGGGGTATTCCGATCCAGGCCCGGCCGGTGAGCTCGCCCACGCCGTAGACACCGGCGAGGACCATTCCAGCGGCGACCGAGGCAGCGGACAGGAGCAACAGGAGTGACGCAGCCCGGCCGGGCACGCTCCAAGCTACAGCCGTCGACGTGATCGCGAGCGCAAGCCCGCTGGCTACCATCGCGGAGACGCCCAGGAACTTCAGGACGGGAGAGTGACCGAGGTTCCCGGCTGCAATCATGGGGATGCCTGCCAGCGGCGGCGCCGATGGCAAGGGCCCGATGCAGCACGCTCAGCCACGACCCGCGATCGGGTAACTGGAGTCCGGTGGCGGCGATCAGGATTTGAAGCGTGAAGCCGCTGAAGTGAAAGTGCACGGTCGCGAGAACCACGGTCAGCGCCGTGAGGTCGCGTGGCGCGATGCCGAGCCTGGACAGCAGCAGCCACACGGCGCCGATCGGCAGGAACACGTGGGCGACGAGCAAGCTCACGTTCGCTCCATGGCGACCTGGAACGTCCGCCACCCTTCGCGCACCGCCGATCGCGATCATCGCGGCCACCACCAACCAGCCGGCGGCGAGGGCGCCGGCGAGCGTGCCTTTCGGAGAGAAGAACGAGGCGAGCACCATCGCGGCCGCGACGGGTTGGGCGCGCCGTACCGAGCGGTAAGAGCCTGCGCTCGAGTGGTCCCCGAACTCGAGCAGGACCGAGAGCAGAAGCAGAGCGAGCGGGGCAGCGACCAGCGGCATGAAGAGGAACACGTGCTCGATCGAGCCGAGCGACGGCGGTGAGCCGACAGGTACGAATGGAGCCACGAGCCAGAGGACCGTACCCATGCCGGCGCACGTGAGGCCCCAGGACCCGGCCGCGTCGGCGTACACGCGGACGTCGAACGGAACACCGCCTCCGGACGGATTCTCGGAGTAGAGCCTGACTCCACATGCCGAGGGTGGTGCTGCACTCGCCTTGCGATAGACCGGCGCAGTCCGGCTTCACGATGCAGATCTCGGCACCGAAGGCGTTCACCCAACCGCGCAGCGGACGGGTTCACGCCGCCGGTGAGCACGGGCCGCCATCGCCCGAGTCCCCGGCGTCGCTCGGTGGGGCAGCATCCACGGCGGTGCAGCCCGCGGTCGTCCAGGTGCAATGGTTGGCCTTGGCACACGAGACCTGGTCCAGTTCCCTGCACTGGCGCTCCCCCCAACAGAACCATCAAGCCGATCGAAAGACAGGGCGTAAGCCGTCGTGACCTGCCCGGCGTCCTCCGGTCGAGCTGAAACCCGTCGTGACGTGATCGGTCGGGTCGCGGGGGCCGAGTGACGCTCGCTCCCTAGCAGAGCTCGCCGTGCGCCAGCGATGACGTCGAACAGCCGCTCGGCGACTGACCCGCGCGAGCTCCGCCCCGCCCGCCGAGCGCCGCCCACGCTGCGCCGCCGAGCAGGGTGAACACGATGGCGTAGCAGGGAAAAGTCACGAGAGCGACGCGCTTGGACTGAACCTTCGACACACGGTTCCCAAGCAGGAACGGATAGAGACCGCGCAAGGCGACATAGGCGGCGCCCAACCAGGTGGCATGCGTGGGCGACGCGAAGAACGAGAAGAGCCACAGCGACGCGAGAAACGGCCCCATCTGTTCATGGGTGTTGGCTACGGCTCGATCGACGGCGAGCATCTCCGGATCCTGTCCGAAGTAGCGATCGAAGACCTTGCCGTCCTTCTCGTAGCGGGCTTTGAGCCGATACTTGGTGCGCGTCTGGAGTCCGAACAGGAGCGAATACCAGAGCAGAAAGTAGGCGACGGTGACGGCCAGTGGGCCCTGAAACTGCGTCGGATCCTGCATGCCGCAGCCTACGTCCGACCGACACCCCAGCCAAGATCAGGGCGGGGCGCGGGGACGGAGCGCCGGCGACGTGGACGTCTTACCGGGATCACACTCTGCCCGAGGGTTCCGGGGGCCACGGAGCAGGCACAGCTGGTCGCCCTGAGCGGCACACGGCGGCACTTGCCGCAGCAGTCGTACTCGAGCTCGATGCCGCACTGGTCGTCGCGCCGGCAGCGGGCGGTCCTCTGCTGCAAGACGGCCGGCGATGTGGGGGCCGGCTCGACGGGCGCGCTCGGCTGAACGGTGGTGCCCACACCGCGCTTCCGGGGAGCGGGTGCGTCGTCCTTCTCACCGTGCCGCCCTTTTACGTTCCGGTAACGCCGGGCGGGGTTCGCGGACCACCCTCGACCCGAACGCACCCGGCGCGTACTCTCGGCCTCGGTGGAATCTGGCAGTTCGAATGCCCTACGCGCCGTGGCAAACTCACCACGGCTGAGGGGGGCGCAGAAGTGATCTCACGCAGCAGCCTGGGCTCGGCGATCTTGCTCGTGGCAGCCCTGCTCGCCTGCAGCTCTGGGAACCAGGTCACCCGGCGTTACGAACGCGTGGGAGCCTCGCCGCCGCTCGACGGCCCGAGGGCAGTGGGTCCGGTCGCGAAGAAAGGGGAGGGTTCGCTCCAAGGCGGCGCCACCGTCGCACGCGTCAAGACCCTCGAACGCGGCGTCGAACAGGAAGCCCCCTCCAACGTCGTGTCGCGAACGATGTTCCACGCCGGCTACTTCCGCGGCGTCACCCGCGGGCTCGAGCTCGGCGGCGCCGTGATGCTCGCGCACACCAAGAGCGGCGACCGCCTCGCTCGCGACGCCACGGCCGACCGCCTGGATGACACGCTCTTCGGCGGAGCCACCTTCAGTCTGCGCGGCGTGCTCATCGACGACGAGGTGTTCTTCCTGGTGGGAACCAGCGAGCTCGCGTTCTGGATGCTCCCGTACCACGAGCGGGTCACCGAGTCGGTGAACAGCGGCCCCTTCATCCAGAAGCAAGATTTCGACGCCAGCGTCAACTACCTGCAGCTCCGCGTGGGGCTCTCCGCGGGAGTGCACGCGAGCCAAACGGTCTCGCTGGGCACAGGCTTGCTGTTTCAGAACTACCCGGTGTTCCTCAGCGCGACCCAGACGCGATATTGCGACCCCGACTGCCACGAGGACGCGCCGGACCTGACCGAGTTTGGGACGGCGATGACTCCCTTCATGTGGCTCGGCTATGCGCCCGGCCGACTGTCGCTGTCATTTCAGGCCTGGACCACGGCCAGCGCGAGCCATGATCTCGCGTCGGCGCTGCCCTATGGAGGGACCTTCGTGCTCGGCTATCGGCTCGGCGGCGCGGACACCCCGACGCGCGAGCCATCGCCACCGAGCGCAGCGGAGCCTCGCTCGCCAGGGCGCGAGCCGTACAGCCGCGAGCGCTACTGAACGTGCCGACCTCGCAGGTCACCGCACCCTCACCCACGTCCCCGGCCCCCGCGCGTCGCCGCTGCGCACCGAGTGCCACGTCTCGGGCACGTGGGGCGCGGTCCAGTCTCTTCCTGCCCCCACTCCCTCTTCAGGGACTTCCCAGGGTCGTCGTCGCCGCTTCGCGGCGCCGGTCTCCCCCAACGCCGGTGCACGCGGGGGTCGGGTCATGCCATGACTTGCGAGCGCGTTGCTGTTGCCCGCGCGCACGCGGCGGGGGGAGACACATCCTTCCCCCCCTTTGCGCGCTCGCCCCCCGAAGTGACGGACCTGGCCTGCGAGTGTACGCTTTCGTACGACCCTCATGACGGATGAAAGCAGGCTCCTCGAGCGAATCACGGTGACCCCCGAGATGTCGCTCGCTCCGCCCGTCCCGGTGGCCGAGATCGCAGCGGGCGCCGCGCCGGCGGGCGGTGACGAGCTCTCCTCCAGGGTGACCGCGCGGCGAAACGACGTAGCCTTGCTGCACGCTCCGCTCCGAGCGCGGTTAACCAATGGCTACGCCGCGCCGCCCGCCGGCCGGCGGGTTGTGCTCGCGAGCTACTTCAGCGTCGATACTTCGATGCGGTGAGGAAGGGGAGATGATGAACCGGCTGGCTCGTTTCGCAGTGCTCATCGGCGCGGCAGCGCTCGCAGCGGGAGCTTGCGCCGCCGAGGACGACGGCACCGACTCCGATCCCTCCGGTCTCGATTGCACGACTTTGGCTCAGGCCGGCTGTTCTGCCCAGGTCTCCTGCACGTGGACCGGCGCTGCGTGCGTTCCCGCGGACGGCGGCGCTCTCGACGCCTCGGAGTGCACGCTGCCGGCTTGCCCTGTTCCCAAATGCGGCCAGGTGTGGGTTGACGGGGGAATCGTTTGCATTGCTCGGCCGAACTGTGAAGCGCTGAGCGAAGCGGTCTGCACCGCGACGCTCGGCTGCCGGTCGGTCGTTGGCCGGCTGCCGGAGAGCCCCGTCGGCGGCGGGTTGAAGTTCGTGGGTTGCGGCGACGGGATCGACTCGCCGGGTTCGATGATCTGGTGCACGGCGAGCGACCCGAACGCGGACTGCTGGGTGTTGCCCGACACCGGCGTGCCGACCGGGTGGAAAGGTTGGCCGTGCGGCGATCCGAAGACCCACGCCGAGTGCATGGCGCAGGGGCCGTACGCCGGCGACTAGTCGCGGGCCAGGCTTCGGCTGCCACTGACGCGACGCTCAGCGTTCTCGCTCTCGCTCGCGCGCGGCCTGCTCCGAGAGGGCGCGGAAGCGGGAGGTGAGCATGGGGGCGTGCTGGTCGAGGTAGCCGCATACGGCGGGCTCGTCGACCAGGCCGGACTTCAAGAGCTCCACGATGTCGGCCTGGTCCCGCATCGCGAGTCGGATCAACTTGGTGACGATGACGACCTCGATGGGCGCGACGGGAACGCCCTCGCTCACGAGTGCGCCGTCGAACGCCGCCAGCAAGAACTCGCCGGCGACGTCGACCGGCAAATAGTCGATGCCCACGCCTCCGATGGACTCGACCAGCTCGACCCTGGGCCTGTGGGATCCGTCTGCGTGGGTGTCCCACGCCTCCGGCGCCAGCAAGAGGTCGACGTCACCTGTCGCGCGGGGCCAGCCGTGTACGCCCACGGCGAGGGCCCCGATGGTGACGTGTCGAATTCCTGCGGCGGTCAAGCGCCGCGAGGCTTCCCGCAGCGCCGCGATCACCCGCGGGTTGATCGCGCCGGCTTCGAGCTCGGAGAGCGTACGGCGTTGGGCGGGCGGCTGCGGGATCATGATCCAGGGACGCCCCACGAACCGCGGCGTCTTCGCGGGCTCGAGTATCAGCACGACTCTGCGAGCATAGCACGCGGTCGCCCCACGATCGGCACTCCGCCGACCTCACCCCTTCGGCGTGCCCAGCGAAAGGAGCCACGGATAGCCCCGGGTCAGGCGCTCGACGGTCAGGTGGCGCTCGAGCAAGCTCCGGAAGCGGTGGGTCGTGAACAGCTGAATGTGCTCGGGGTCGTTCCCAGGCGCGACAAGTTCTTTCCGCGCAGCAGGCTCGAGAGAAGGAACCACCGCTCGTGGGGACGGTGACGAGCAGGTGCTTGGGCTGCAGCTTCTCGCAGTCGGGCCAGATCGCCGTCGTTCACCTCCGCGGCCGCAAGCTCGGCGTCGAGATCCGCCGTCAGGTGCCACGTCTCCGGGACGTGGGGCGCGGTCCAGTCGAACAACCACTTGGCGTCGCGGACCGAGAGGTTCACGCAGCCGCCGCTCTTGGGCTCGCCGAAGCGATCGTGCCAGTAGGCGGCGTGCAGGGCGAAGGGCATGTGTGTTTGTGCCCCCACTCCCTCTTCAGGGACTTCCCAGGGTCGTCGTCGCCGCTTCGCGGCGCCGGTCTCCCCCAAAGCCGGTGCACGCGGGGGTCGGGTCATGCCATGAGTTGCGAGCGCGTTGCTGTTGCCCGCGCGCACGCGGCGGGGGGAGACGCATCCTTCCCCCCTTTGCGCGCTCGCCCCCCGAAGTGACAGACCTGGCCTGCGAGTGTACGCTTTCGTACGACCCTCATGACGGATGAACAGAGCCTCCTCGAGCGAATCACGGTGAACCCCGAGATCTTCGGCGGCAAGCCCATCATTCGCGGGCGACGTTTGGCTGTCGAGCATGTCCTCGACATGCTGGCAGCAGGGGACTCCGTGGAGACGATCTTGGACGGCTATCCTTGGCTGGAGCGCGAGGACGTTCAAGCCTGCCTCGTCTACGCGCGCCGCGTGGTAGCGCACGAGCGCATCGAGAGCCTCGACCTGAAAACCGGGACGTGAAGGTCCTGCTCGACACTTGCGTATCTGGGAGGGCCGCGGAGGCGCTTCGCGGGCGCGGAGACGACGTCGTTTGGGCAGGCGAGTGGCGAGTGGATCCCGGGGATGACGCAATCATCGCACTTGCGCACGGCGACGGACGGATCCTCGTGACCCTGGACATATCGCGTTGAGGCGACCCCACGCGGGAATCGTCCGCCTGGTCGGGCTTCGTTCCGCAGAGCAGGGCCCCACCGCGCTGACTGTCATCGAGCGCTACGCGGAAGAGCTCGGGCGCGGCGCGCTAATCACGGTGCAAACAGGACGCATCCGCGTTCGTACTGCCGGAACCTAGCCCTCGCCGCTGGGCCCGTGCCGCGTTCCGGTCACCGCACCCTCACCCATGTCCCCGGCCCTCGCGCGTCGCCACTGCGCACCGAGTGCCACGTCTCCGGCACGCGTGGCTCGGTCCAATCGAACAACCACTTGGCGTCGCGGACCGAGAGGTTCACGCAGCCGCCGCTCTTGGGCTCGCCGAAGCGATCGTGCCAGTAGGCGGCGTGGAGCGCGAAAGGCATGTAGAAGAACTGGGTGAACGGGACCTCCGAGAGGTAGTAGCTCTTGCGCTCGGGGTCGGGGGTCATGGTCGTCGAGCGGTGCTTCCACTCGATGCGGAACGTCCCCGTGGGCGTGGTGAACTTGGCGCGACCGCCGGCTTCACGGCGATAGCCGTTGGCGCCGGGTGAGATCAGCGTGGCGAACACCGCGCGCTCGCCCTCGTAGGCCACCAGCGTGCCGCGGAAGATGCTGATGTCGACCCATTTCTCGCCGTCGGCCAGCGCGAAGCCGCGGGGCGGGCGCTCGTCGATCATCGTCGCGTCGTGCTCGCGGATGTACGCGCCGTCGGTCGTCTCAAGGTAGCGCACCCGGCGCTCTTTGCGATAGCGACCCGTGAGGCCGACGGACGCGAGGCGGGGCCAGCTGTCGGGGGTCTCGGCCATGGCCCCGGGGGTGTCGTCCTCGCGGAAGCCCGCGAGCGGATCGGGATCGTCGGGGTTCGGCTCGTGGACGTCGAGCTCGCCCTCGAAGCTCACCGGCGTGAGATCCGAAGCCGTGGCGACCACGCGGAACTTGGGCTTGGCGTCGTGGCGTATGAAAGCCAGCGGCAGGCGCACGCGCTCGCCGTCGATGTGCACCCCGCCGAACGGCGACGGCTCGAGCGAGACCAGCTTGTCCTTCGGTGCGACCAACAGGTCGTCGGTCAGGACCCAGCTACGGCCGTCGGCCACGAACTCGTCGGTCCAGGCGATGGCGGAACGGGCCGGGATCCACTTGGCTAAGGGGCGGGTCTCGTGGGGCGCGACCGCCAGGGAGGCCGGCGAGAGCGCGCCGCTCGCGAGCAGATTGGGCGGAGCTCCCGTCGCGGTGTCGAGATCGACGTTGCGTAGCGCCGCGGGCACCCGGACGGGCTCACGACCTTCCTTCTTGGCGGCGCGCAGCTCTTCGAGACGCGCGAGGTGGGCGTCGAGCTCGAACTCGGTGCGGCGCTGCTCGTCGACGGTCGGCAGCTTGCGGTAGAGCAGCCCTTCGCGCGACGTGCTCCAGCCGAGGGGGATGGCTTTGTCGAAGTCGCCGTGGTGCGCACGCTTGGCGAGGAGCACGGGATGGGTGTCGACGTCGAGGGTGGTGCTCGGCTCGAGGCAGACGTAGCCCTCGGGCTCGACGGCGTACCAGCCCTTGGCACAACCGTCGGTGCCGACCGACGCGGGCTCGCGCAGCGGAACCACCGCGCCGATGTGCAGCTGCCCGATTTCGGGGGAGGTGGCGCGGGGGCTCTGCCGCACGAAGACCCGTGACGAGAGGGCGCCGATGCTCGCTCTGCGCGGGGCCTCGGCCGGCGGCGGGGTGGGGTACTCCGGCGGCGGCGAGGCGGGCGAGACCGCCGACGACGCTTGGGCCGGATCCGGTGGCGCGGGCGCCTGCCCGCACGCCCCGAGGGCGAGCGCGGAGCAGAGGACGAGCCGTCGACCCGGGGCCATGGGCGGAATATCGCGGAGAGCGCGCGATCGGGCCCAGATTCTGGGGTCAGCCGATCTGAACCGAGCGGCGGCTGAGGCTCCCGTACTCGAACCCCTGCACGGGAAAGCTCACCGGCGGGGTGCCGAGGCTCGCCGCCCCGGCCACCACCAGCAGCGGCTGCAGGTGCTCTTCCGTCGGGTGGTTGTCGCGCAGGGCCGGGGCTTTGTGGGCGTAGTCGAGCAGCGCGTCGAAGTCGTGACGGACCAGCGCCTCGGCGACCCAGGTATCGAAGTCCGAGGCCCAGGCCGGGGTCGATGCGCCGCCTCGCCAGTCGAGCCGGCGAAGGTTGTGGGTGATGTTGCCGCTGCCCAGGAGCAGCACGCCCTCGTCGCGCAGCGGCGCCAGGCGCTGCCCGAGCGCGAACAGCTCGCGCGCGCCCAGCGCGCTCGGCATCGAGATCTGGAGCACCGGCACGTCTGCAGCGGGCAGCAAGTGAACCAGCGGCACCCACACGCCGTGATCCAGAGCGCGCGTAGGCTCGCGCCGAGTCGCGTGGCCGAGCAGGGTCGCGACGCGGGTCCCCAGATCGGGTGCTCCCGGCGCGGGGTACTCGACGCGGTACAGCTCGTCGGGGAAACCGTGAAAGTCGTACATGAGCGCGCGCCGCTCGGTGGTGCCGATGGACACCGGCTGGCCCTCCCAGTGCGCGCTCACCACCAGCACTGCGCTCGGTCGCGCCAGCGCCTCGCCCCAGCGCCTGAAGTCCGAGCCGCGAGTCAGGTCGAGCGCGAGGGTGGGCGCGCCGTGCGCGACGAACCCGACCGGCATGCGCGAACCCAGTGCGGGCGGGGTGGGTGAGGGCTCCGAGCTCGCCATCGTGGGTGCATCCTCTCGACGTGTGCGCGCTCCGAGCGCGACCGCGCCAACGCCGAGCGCGCCCAGGCAGAGGCCCGCTCCGAAGCGGCGTCGCGAGATCGGGGACGCGGACATGACAGCAGCCGATTTCTAGTGCTGGCGCTCGCCGCGTCTAGGCTGCAAGCCGGCCTGTGCCAACGCGGCCCTGGCACAGTTCGCGGCGTGGGGGTCGCGCCGCGTGCGGGAGACGGGCGGACTATCTCGCGTGGCACGCAGCGTGCAGTCGCGCGCGCCGTGTTCTTACGGACCTGGGGTTACCTTGTGGCGGGGCTCGCGGCGGCGGCCTGCGGCTCGAAGAGCGGGCTGTTCGAGAGCGGCGCGACGGCCGCGGGCGGCGGAGCGGGCAGTGGCGGCGCCAGTTCTGGCGGGGCCGGCAGTGGCGGGGCTGGCAACGCGGGTGGCAGCGCAGACGCAGGCGCAGACGCGCCGCCTCCGTTGCCCGACTGCACGTACGTCTTGCACGACGAGCCCATCGTCCTCTTCACCTACGGTGACGGCGTTCGCACTCCCATGCTCGCGCGGCTCTCGGGCGGGAGCCCTGGCGTCGCGGCGCGCGTTGCCTTCGGCTTGATCCACGAGCACTTCTGGCACCCCGACATCCGAGTTGCGGACGTCTCCGTGGGTCCGGCATGGCCCGAGGGCGTCAGCGTCACGCACCCGATGACTCTGTACGGAATCGACGCGCACTCGGGCGGCCAGCTGGTTCCCGCGGCAGATGGGGGGCTCGCGCTCTTCTATTACCACGCCGACGAGGCGAGCCCGAACGTGACCCCGGGGCTGATGTTCCGCCGCTTCGACACCGCGGCGTGGAAGCCACTGCCCGAGGTGTTCGTCGACAAGAACGCGGACTACGGCTTCTCGATCTCGCCCGGTCCCGTCGCCTCGCAGAAGGGCGCGAGCGGTCAGGGCTATGTCGTGAGCTATCGCGGTCCCGTCGAGACCGACGGCGCGTACATCACGTCCACCTCGGTTCGAATGATCGACACCGAAGGCGCGGTGGTCGGTGGTCCCGTCGCGGTCGACTCGCCGGGCCCTTATCCGGGGACGGGCGCCACCAGCGTGTTTAGTGGCAGCACCCACCTGGTGGCTTCGAATGCGCGGGCCTGCCCGGGGGAGGCTCCCGAGTGCGCGCCGCGGCTGACGGTCGCCAGCCTCGGCAAGCTCGGGCTCTCGACCACGGCAACCGTGCCTCCGAACCCGAACCGTCGTGCGCGCTCCCCGCTCGTGCGGGCGCACGAAGGCAACATCTGGGCGGTGTGGCGCGAACAGCTCTTGGGCGCGAAGCCGGAAAATGATCCGCCCAGCACCATGCGCCTGGTGGCGATCGACGCGAGCGGGCAGCTGGCCACCGTGCCCTGGCAGGTCGATGCGCACCCGGATGCCGGCGCCGACCTGTCGGTCTCGGATCAGGGCGTGCTGATCGCGTGGGGTGAGCGCGTCGATCCCAAGCTTTCGCCCCAGACCGTGGGGCACTCGCGCCTTGCCCTGCGGCAGTTCGGGAAGGCCGGGCAAGAGCTGCAAGAGCTGACCGTGCCGACCACCGAGCTCACCGGGGGCAGCGCCTATTCCGTGCTGACCCTGGCCGAGCCGCGCGCGCTGCTGGTGGCCTGGACGGCGCGAAGCGAGAAGGCCGCCGGGAAGACCGAGGCGTACCTGGCTCGCTTCGACTGCGCTGCGCCGTGATCACATCGGGACGAGGGCGTCCCAACCGCCGGTGAGCCCGGTGATGGCTCCGACGGACGTGATGTAAGGGCTCGACGTACTCGTCTGGTCCAGCCATGCCGCGCCGGTCCCCTTCGTGTAGGCAACGAGCCAGCCGCTCTCGTAGGAGACCCAGTGCGTGACACCGGGGTTGAACCCGGTAGGCGCCCCGACCGTGGAGGCGGCTGCGGTCGGCGGCACGGAGACGATGGCAACCGCCCCGGTCGTCGCGTTGTACAAGAAGGCCCGATCACCAGTGAGCGGCTCCCAGTGCGTCCAACCGCCGGCCCACGAGCCAGGCGACCACGTCAGGTTCCAGGTGAGCTTGTTGCTGGCGTTGAGCACACCGCGCTTTCCGCTGCCGTCCGACGACTTGTAGAGGACGACGACTCCGGTTCGCGTCGCTCCCATGACGTCATAGCCGGCGCCCGGCTCGTCCGCGGCGGTGCTCGAGGTCGGAGCGCCGGTCGATGTCACGACGTAGTAGCGAGCGATGCCCGAGCTCGTGGAGTACCCGACCGCCCCGCCGCCGAACGCCGACTTCATGATCGCGCCCACGCCCCAGCCGAGCTGTCCGGACCAAGGGGTAACGAGCGTTCCGTCCTTCTGGTTCAGATTGACGTAGGCGTAGTCGTCCGTGTTTCGGTGATGAAACATCAGCGTGCCGGGTGGTGACGGAACACCCACGACCGAGCTCCAGTCGGACAGCGAAGCCCAGTTCTGGATCACCGTGGTCGTGCGATCGGGGTTCACCCGAATCACGGCGGCCGCGCCGTTGTTGCCGGCGGGTGCACCCTTCTTGTAGGCGTAGAAGTGCAGCGTCGGTCCAGTGGCGCCGCCCGTGCCACCGGTTCCGCCGGTCGAGCCACCCGTTCCACCGGTCGCCCCCCCGGTTCCGCCGGTCGCGCCCCCGGTCCCGCCGGTCGCTCCGCCGGTCCCGCCGGTTCCGCCCGTCGAGCCACCGGCGCCGCCGGTTCCGCCCGTGCCCCCGGTCGCGCCACCGGTTCCGCCGGTCGCGCCACCGGTTCCGCCCGAGCCCCCGGTCGCGCCGCCGGTTCCGCCGGTCGATCCGCCGGTGCCCGCGGCGCCCCCGGTCGATCCGCCGCTCCCCGCGGAACCTCCCGCGCCTCCGGTGGATGCGCCTCCCGACCCGCCTGTGGAGCTGCCACCTGTGGAGCTGCCACCTGTGGAGCTACCGCCCGTGGAGCTACCGCCCGTGGCGGCATTGTTGGTGGTTGACTCGCTGGAGCAACCCAAGAAACCAGCGAGACCAATGCCCAAGATCCAACCGAACGTAGCTACCCGCATTGCAGAGACCCTCCAAGGGCCAGCCCTCTACGCGCTCGGGGCCTGGTCGGACATGGGCATTTCAACGACGCGCCGGTGTAGGCGACGGCATGCTACTTTCGGTGACCGCGGATGAAGCCCGACGTGGTCAGCGTGCTCGAGCGGATCTACGACGTGGATCGCTCGCCCGAGGACTGGCTCGCCGCCATTGCGGAGGCAGCCGCTCCTCTGATCGACCAGGGCGCCGGGACCTTCGGCTACTTCGTCGACCTCTCGCCCGCGTCTCGCATCGAGGTCTCGGGGTTCGTGGGAGCCCCGGGCTCGGACATGGGCCACCTCGCGTCCTTCGGTCAGTGGACCGAAACAGTCCCGCTCTGGTTTCAGCGCGCGATCCATCTGTCACTCCCTTGTGGCTTCGGGACCGAGTTCCCGCCCGAGCCCTACTTTCCCGAGATCGAGAGCGCGATGAAGGTCGTGGGCAAGGCCGACGTGTTCGGCGTGAACGGTATCGACGCCGCCAAGCGCGGCGCGGTGTTGACCGCGTTCGTCGCCGACTCGAGCCTGCGCGGCCCGCGCCCGGATCCGGCGATCTGGGCGCGCGTGGCCTCGCACCTCGCGACCGGCGCCCGGCTGGTCCAAGAGCTCGCCGCGGTTGGCGCCCGCGAGGCCCCCGAGGCCGTGCTCAGCCCGGATGGCAGTCTCGAGCACGCGAACGCATCGGCCAAAGAGCCCGAGGCCCGCGACGCCCTCCGAGAGATGGTCCGCCGCATCGATCGCGCTCGGACCGGCGCGGTTCGCCAGAACGCCGACGAGGCCTCGCTTCTCTGGGAGGCGATGGTCGCGGGGCGCTGGTCGCTGCTCGATCACTTCGACACCGATGGGCGCCGCTACGTCGTTGCCCGGGTGAACGAGGCCGTCACCAATCCCCTCGCGGACCTGAGCGAGCGTGAGCGTCAGGTGATGGGCCTGGCCGCCAACGGTCGCTCGAACAAGCTCATCGCCTACGAGCTCGGGGTCGCCGAATCCACCGTATCCACGCTGCTCTCGCGGGCTCAGAGGAAGCTCGGCGCGGCCGATCGCGTGGACCTGATCCGTGTCTACTTGCAGCACTGCTGGAGGCTCGGGCCGTGATCCCCAAAGCGCCGCCGCGGTCGCTGCGCGTGAAGCGCGCCCGTGCCGGTTCCGAACGCGTCTACATCTTCAGCTATCCCATCGAGGCCCCGCCGGTTGCGGCTCTGACCCCCGCCGAGCTCGCCGTGGTCCAATTGGTGGTCGGAGGGCAGAGCCGTCGTGAGATCGCCGAGTCCCGAGGCGTCGCGCTCTCGACGGTGCACAAGCAGATCGAGAGCGCCTACAAGAAGCTCGGCGTGGGCAGCCGGTCCGAGCTGGCCGCGAAGCTGTTCGGTGGTCGTGACGATGGCTGATCCCCCTCGTGGGCTGACCCTCGCGTGCTGCGCCCTGGCCTTCGGTTGCGCTCGGAGGCCTGCTTCCTCCGAGGCGAGCTCGCCGAGACCATCGCCTTCGCCGACCGCGGCGACGTTGGCGGTCGCACCGCCCGCGCCCGCGCCCACTCCGGGTCGCTCGGCCTGCGAGGGCGCGCGCCTCGACTTGCTCGCGGCCATCGCCGATCCGAGCTGCCGCATCGGCGAAGACGAAGCGAGTGCGCTGCGAGCCGTGCTCGAGGACCCAGCCCAGGCGCCCCTCCGGGTCGAGGCCGAGGCGCTCTCCGACGGGCGCGTCCGAGTGCGGATCCGAAACACCGGCAGCGCCGCGCAGCGCCTGCCGCTGCTAGTGCACTCCCATCTCGACAACTTCAGCGTGAAGGCTGGGGACCGCCCGCTTGCCGCCCCTCGACCCGCGTGGCCGGCCGGCTTCTCGTTCGAGACCGGGCGCATGCTCGTCAAGATCGTGCTGCCGCCGGCCGGCGTCGCCGAAGCAACCGTCGAGATCGATCCGCAGCTGGTCGGCTACGAACGCGGGCACTGCCCGCCGAATGCCAAGTGTCCCGAGGTGACCGTCGCCAAGGGGCGACTTTCGCCCGGTGAGGTCCGACTGAGGCTCCGCACGCCGCTCTACTCGATTCGCGCCGATCTGGTGGCCGAGGTCGCCTGGAAGGCGCCCTGAGGTCGGACCAAGGCGGCACGGGGCGTGCAGTGTGCTGCTCCTCGTGATGAACACCCGACAAAAGAGCCAGTCTCCTTCGGCGTTGGCGGGGCCCTCCGGATCCCGTCTGGATCGATCCGGACGCGCGCTGCTCGCTCTGCTCGGCGCAGTCGGCCTGGCCTGCTCGGCGGCACCCGAAGACTCGTTGGCTGAAGAGCCCGAGCTCGTCACGCCCGCCGGCGAGAACCTGAGCGGCTGCCACGGCAAG
The DNA here is from genome assembly GCA_016191785.1 of Myxococcales bacterium. GTDB lineage: Bacteria > Myxococcota_A > Polyangia > Polyangiales > Polyangiaceae > JADJKB01. Next base: position 38,772 of record JACPVJ010000172.1, read on the forward strand.
GCGGCGTCGAGCATCCCCGCCTCGGGGGTCTACGTGCTCACCACGTTTGGTGGTCCGTCGGAGCCTCAACCCTTGGCGTGCGGCGGTCACTCCAAGTCCGGTAGCTGGTACTACGCGGCGTCGAAGCAGCGCTACGGGTGCGGAGCGCGGATTGCCATCGAGGCCAACGGGAAGTGCGTGGTCGCCCAGACCGACGACTACGGTCCCGACGTGTGCGTCGAGAAGGCCGTGGGCATGCCGGTGATGGACGTCTCGCCGCTGGTCAGCAAGCACCTGTTCGGGACCAAGAGCCTCGGCTGGTCCGATCGGAAGAAGGTCACGGTCGAAGAGGTGCCCGACGGCACCCCGCTCGGCCCGTGCACCGACGATGGCGGCGGCTCGGGCGGCACCGGCGGATCGGGTGGCTCGACCGGCGGCACGGGTGGCTCGAGCAGCGGCGGGTCCGGCGGCAACGGCGGCGGCGGCCAGAAGTGCACGAGCGACGGCGCGTGCAATCCCGGCAACGACGGCTCGGGGCTGATTTGCGTCTCCGGTCAGTGCGTCCCCGGCTGCAAGACCAACGCGCAGTGCCCGGGCGTCACGACCTGCAAGAACGGCCAGTGCGGTTGACCCGGTCCCGCCGGCTCAGTGCTGCGCGAACCCGGTGTCGATCGCCTCGCAACTGCCGCTCGCGAGCCAAGTCGAGAAGCAGTGGGCCACTGCCTTCTGCGAATACTCTTGCACGATCAGCGCGCCGTGACGCGAGCCCGCCGGAACTTCATCCATCGGGCACTGGAGCAAGACGCGCGTCGCTTTCTTGCCTGCGGCGTCGAAGGCGAAGCCGTCCTTGGTCGGCAGGGTGACCTCGGTCATGCCAGGCACCGGGTGCTGGGTCGGCTTGGCCAGCGCCGCGCCGAAGGCCCGGGCCCACTGATCGCTGGAAGGCTCGGGGATCACCGGATCCGCGATGGCCTGCCAGAACATCGCGGGGCGGGGCCGCTGACCCCGATCTTCGACGCGCTGGGCATAGGCCAGCGGATCGGCGCCGTCCAAGATGACCTCCGCCAGGCCGAGCAGCGTCTCGCGCTCGGGCGTGGGGCGATTCACGATGTTCGAGACCATCAGCGAGAACAGACCCTTCGACACGATCTCGGGATAGCCCCCGGCGGCTACGAACAGCGCTGCGGCGTTCACGCTCTTGGTGGTGGCAAACGTCATGCTGCCGGAGATGCCGCCGAGTGACAGCCCCATGTAGAAGCCGCGCGTTGCGTCCAGCGCGCCCTTGCCCAGCGCCGGCTCGAGCGCGACGTTCAGCGCCGCGATGCCGGTGAACACCGCCATGTGATCGGCCACGGCTTGGCGGAAGTTGTCGCGGGTCTTGGCCAGGTCGTCGAAGTTCACGAAATCCAGGTCGGTGCCGCCCGCGCCCAGCGCCCGATCGCCGTGATACGGCAGGTCGATGGCGACGATGGCGAAGCCGGCCTCCGCCAGCGGTCGGGCCAGCTGGAAGAAGTCGGTCTTCTTCTGACCGCCACCGTGCTGAAAGAGCACGAACGGAAAGGGGGCCGTGCCCTTGGCCGGCAGCGCGACCACGAAGCCGGGTTTCGTGACGCCGACTGGCTTGGGCGCTTCGTCGTCGCCGTTCTCGAAGACCCCGCTCGCGTTGGCGTACGCTGGCAACTCCAAGATCCCGCTGGCGGCGGCGGGGGCCAGCGCTGCGACGACGTCGGCCGGGGGCGCCGCTTCTCCGAAAGACGCCAGCGTCCGCGCCTCGACCTTGGCGACCTTCAGCACTGGCGTCTTCAAAACGCGATCGTACAGGCGCGCCAGATCGCGCGGGGTCGTCGCGATGCGAAACGGCACTGCCAAGGTCACATCGGCGCTGTCCGGCAACGCGGCCTTGGCCTCGGCGTAGGCGGCCTGCTCACCGCACGCGCCGAGCACGCGGGCGTCGGCGGGGGCCTTCACCGCCAGAATCACCTCGTCCACCCCGGGAGGAACCGGATCGCGCGGCTGCACCACCAGCGTCGTGCCCTCTTCCGACAGGGTCGCGCTGAAGGTCGCCCCCAGGTCCTCGAAGTCGCCGCCGTCGCGCTTGCCGAACAGCGAGAGCGCGGTCGCGTCCGTGCTCGACGCCGACCCGGCGAGCGGGAGCACGAGGGTCGGCCGCGCGGGCCAGCCGTCGATCAGCGCGAGCTGCTCGGCCCACTGGGGCTTCACCTCCGACACCATCGCCACGGCGAAGTCGTTCTCGGGCGGGGCGAGCTTCGCACCCTTGTGCCAAGCCGGCGTGGGGAAGGCCAAGACCTTCGACGTGTCGGCGCAGGCGCTGCTGCCGGGCGAGTCGTCAGACCCGCCGCAGGCCGTCACCAGCGCAGTGAAGAGCAGCACCCAGGCGCGGTCTCCGTGCAGCATTTCGTGGGAAGAATGCCCGAGGCCCACCCCGATGCCAACCTGCTCGCGGGCGAATTGGGCTGCGGAGCCAGAGCACCAAAGGCGAAGGCGCGCCCCACTCCCAAAGCGGGGGCGCGCCTCGCGAAGAAGAAGAACGCCGTCAGTAGACGGTCGGGTTGAGGGTGCCCAGGTTCAGCCCGCCCGGGTACATGTAGCTGGTCCAGTCCCCGTACCCGTAGACGGTGATGCCGAAGGGCTTCCCGGCCGTGGCGCGGTGCACGCTGTTCGGTCCGAGCTTGTGGTGCGCGGCGGCGTAGCCGCTCTTGCCAATGGGCACGAAGCCCGCGACCGGCTCGCCGTCGATGCTGACCGACTCGCCGACCCGCGCGATCACGTCCACCCAGCTGACGTCGTAGTTGTCGGGCGCGAGGAAGGTGTACTCGTTGCGGTACTGCCCGCTCGGAATCGCCATCGACTGGGCCGGGTCGCCCCGCACGCTGTCGTCGGCGTTGGCGTCGGTGCCGTGCATGAACTGCGCGACCAAGAGCGGCTTGTTAGCCAGCACGTGCACGTCTTCGCGGACATAGCGGATCTCGAGGGGTGGGGACTTGGCGCCCAGCGTCACGGGCTCGTGGATTGGCGGGTCGAACACGATCGTCGTCTCGTCCTCGACGGCGGCGATCCGCAGCGTGTGCTGGGCGTTCTTGTTGGGGCCGGCGGGAGGTGAGGGCACCGCCACCAGGTATTCTCGGCCCAGGGTCTCGATCGGCAGCACGACCTCTTCGACGTGGTCGCAGGCCTGGGTCTCTGGTGCGGGCACGTTCGCGCAGCCGTTGCCCGCGATCACTTGCACCGGCTTGGTCGCCTCGATCAACGTTCCGCTGATGTCCGACCCCGGGTTCTGAAAGCAGAAGGGGCCGCCTTGCATGTTGGCGATCACCTGCACCACGTCGCCGCGGTTCAGGTTCGCCCAGCCTTGACCGGTCGAATCGAAGCCCCCACCGGGCAAGATGGTCCCTTGCGGTGAGAGCTTCACCTCGGTGTCGTCGGCGACGGCCGTGATGGTGAAGAAGGCGGGCTTGCAGCCGAGGGTCGGCCAGGTGATCGGCCGGTACTTGCGACGCAAGGCGTGGGCGGGCAAGAGCAGCGAAGCGTCGTTCGAGTACGAGAAGCACCCGGTGTCGTTCGGGTCCGGGCACTCGGCCGGCGGCGGCGCCAGCTTGTAGTCCAGCGGGTTGAATTGATAGACCGCAATGGGTCGGTTGCTGCGCACGCGATATGCGCCGTGCTTGACCAGCTTGCTGTCGCCGGGCGGTTGGGGCTGACCCATGAAGTTCGGGTCCGGCCCCTTGAGCTCGGGCACCCACGGCAGCTTGACCACCTCGAGCTTGCTGGGCGCGACATCCAGCTTGGCGACCTCTTCGTCGCCGCGGGTGACGATCACCTCGGCGTTGGTCTCGCCCAGATTCGCCAGCGCGATGCCGAACTCGAAGCCCTTCCAGATGCCGTTGTTGAGCGTCACCGTGGGGTAGTAGTCGCAACCGACGTAGCTCTCGCCCAGCGCGCCCCACGAGCAGGCGCCCTGACAGCCGCGGGGCGTGCAGGTCATGCCTTGCGCGGCATCGCAGGTGTACTGCTCGTAGCCCGTGCCGTCGGGTCGACAGACCGTGGCCTGTCCATTCTCGCACGTGCCCGTGCCCGGCACGCAGCTCACGCAGCCCGCGCCCTGGTGACAGGTCTGGCCGCTGTCGGCGCAGTTCCGCTTCACCTTCGGATCGGAGCAGCTGACTGCCACGTCGCCGTTGCAGGTGAATCCCTCGCCCCCGGTCGGGCACAGGCTGATGTTCGGAGCGGCCGCCGGCGTGGCCCCGAGGTCGTCCTCGGCCCAGGCGCACGCGCCGACCAGCCCCACCGCTCCGAGGATCACGCCCCCCTGTGCCAGCCGCCGACCGATTCGCCGAATCCCGTTCATCCCGTGCCTCCCTTGGCTGGCCCGTGAGTGGGTGCGACCGCGGAAAGCGGGTGGAAAAATCCTGGGCGTTCGACCGCGCTGGTCGCTCGCGATAAATTTCCACCCGCTCGAGGGGTGCGTCGCCACTCGGCAAGCACGAGGCTGGTCTGGACCCGGCCTCCTGCGAGGAAGTCATGAAGATTCGTCTCGATCTGGGGATGTGGTTCTTGCCGGCCGGCGTCGCGCTGGCGCTCGCTTCGAGCTGCGCGGCTACCGACGACGTGGTGGCCCAGACCGACCCCGGCGCCGACGCGGCCCTCGGCGGGGCTGCCGGTGCGGGTGGAGGCGGCGGTGGCGGTGCCGCGCCGAGTGACGCCGGGCTCGACATCCCGCTGACCGATGCGCCGGTGGGTGAGACCTGCGAACAGGCGATGGCCGCGAAGAACAGCTACGGCTGCGAGTACTACGCGCTGCAGGTGGACACCATCAACGACCCGAACGGAGGCTACGGCCTACCGGGCGCGTGCTACGCGGTGTTCGTCGCGAATCGCGGGCTCGCCCCGGTGAAGATCGACGTGTCGCGCACCGGCAGCACCATCACGGGCACCGACTTCATCCGCATCCCGAAGGGGCAAGGCGCCGGCATCGTCTACGACAAGTACGACCCGGTCGCGGGCCTGCCGCCGAACGAGGTCGCCATCCTGTTCCTGTCGCACGGGACGCCGCCCAAGAAGATGACCTGCCCGGTGACGCCCGCCGTGACCGAGCACAGCGGTGTCTTCGGCACCGGCGTCGGCAACGCATTCCACATCGAGACCAGCGCCCCCGTCGTCGCCTACCAGATGTTCCCGTACGGCGGTGGCGCCGTCGCTGCGACCAGCGCTTCCCTGCTGCTCCCCACCAGCGCGTGGGACGGCAACTACGTCGCGATCAACGCGTACAAGCAGAGCACGGTGCACCCGGACCAAGCCAAGCCGTCTCTCGACATCGTGGCTCGAGCGGACGACACCACCGTCAAGATCAAGCCCAACGTGGCGATCGAAGCCGGCAAGGGCGTGGTCGGCTCGAGCGCCGGTCAGGTCGTCGAGTACAAGCTGAATCGCGGGCAATACGTCCAGTTCACCCAGGGGCCCGAGCTCACGGGCAGCGCGATCCAAGCCGACAAGCCGGTGGGCGTGTTCGGCGGCGCCACCTGCATCAACGTGCCGGCCGACAAAGAGGCGTGCGACACCGCGCAGCAGCAGATCTTGCCCGTGAAGCAGCTCGGCCACGAGTACGCTGCCGTGCGCTACAAGGCGCGCAGACTGGGGCTCGACCCGGTGGAAGAGAGCGTGCCGTGGCGGCTCGTGGGCACGGTCGACGGCACCACGCTCACCTATTCGCCGGCCGCCCCGGCCGGCGCCCCCACCACCCTCGCGCGCGGTCAGGTGGTCGAGCTCTGGACCAAGGATGCCTTCGTGGTGAAGAGCCAAGACGCCGACCACCCGTTCTACGTCGGCGCCTACATGACGGGCGGCAACGACTTCCTCGGTGAGGGCGATCCCGAGTGGGTCAACGTCGTGCCGGTCGGCCAGTACCTCGACAGCTACGTGTTCTTCACCGACCCGACCTACCCCGAGACCAGCCTGGTGGTGGTGCGACAGAAGGACGACCAGGGGGCGTTCCAAGACGTCGAGCTCGCCTGCATGGGCACGCTCACCGGCTGGCAGGCGATCGGCGACTACGAGTACACCCGCGTCACGCTGGTGACCGGCAAGTTCGAGGGCCAGTCGGGCTGCGCCAACGGCCGGCAGGTGATGAAGAGCAAGGCGCCGTTCACCACCACGGTCTGGGGCTGGGGCTCGGTGACCTTCGGCCCGGCCGACATCTACACGGCCTACGTCTCCTACGCTTACCCCGCCGGCATGGGCACCAAGCTGATCAACAAGGTCGAGATCCCAGTGGTGAAGTAGGTGCCTCCACTCCCGCTTCGCGCGTGCCCCGCATGGATTGCCGGAATGGTGGACAAGTCGTGAGGGTCACGCGACGTGCCCCGCATGGATTGTCCGAATGGTGCGCGGTGCCCCTACTCGTCGCCGCTTCGCGCCGCCGGGCTCCCCGTCGGGATTTCCTTTGGACGTCCGACTCGGAGCATGTGACCCTGGCAATGGGCCGGTGCGGGACGCATGAGGTACTTTTGCGCAGTTGGGGTGGTGGGCGCCTTCTGCGCTGCCGCGTGCGGCGGCAGCGATTCCGCGCCCGACCCATGGCACTTCGGTGGTGCGAGCGGCGGCGAGAGCGGTAGCGGCGGAGCGGTCGGCGGGCAGGGTGGCACGGGCGCGAGCGGCGGGGCGAGCGGCGGCAGTGGCGGTGCAAGTACTACCGGCGGCGGCAGCGGCGGAGCAAGCGGTGGCGGTGGTGCCGGCAGCGATGGTGGGAGCGTTGGCACTGGCGGCGCGAGTGCCAGCGGCGGGAGTGGTGGGAGTGCCGGTAGCGGTGCGAGCGGTGGGAGTAGCGGCAGCGGCGGGAGCGGCGGTGGTACCGGTGGTACCGGTGGTACCGGTGGTACCGGTGGCACCGGTGCAATGTGCAACGTGCTGACTCCGTCGGGCGCGTTCGTTGTGCCGACCCAGGGCACGGGAAGCCAACCAAGTCCGCAGGGTGGTGCCGTTCCGTCCGGAACCTATGTGCTCACAGCATTGACCGTCTATCCACCGGCTACGCCCGGCACGACCCCCACCAGGGGAGTCTTCGTGTTCGGCGCGACGAGCTATGAGGAGGCGACACAGCAGACGGCCTCGGGCGTCATTTCACGCCGAAAGGGCTCATGGAGTACGGGGGGAAGCACGTTGACCGCCACCGTCGCATGCCCCTTCAACTCGACCGAGTACTACGGCTACACGTACGCGAACGACGCGCTCGAGGTCATCAACGCGTCCAGCAAGGTCGTCGCGACCTGGACGAAGCAATAGGCTGGCGTCGGCGCTGAGACGCGGGTTTCGCCCTTTGGGAGAAACCCGAAGGCTCCTGGGGTCATGCCACCCACGGGTCGCGACCCGCTCCGCCGCTGCGTCGATCGCGAGTCGCGTCCCGGTTCCACGAGTGCGCGTTCGGCGTCCCAGAACCCGAGCTCTCGAGCCCTGCCGACGCAGGGCGTGCACCCCCTGCGTACACCCACTCCGAGCTGCTTCCGCGGCGAAGCCGCGGTACACTCGCGGTGGGAGGCTCGGTGGCAAGGGTCCACGAACCGGGAGAGCTCGTTGGTGATCGATTTCGCATCGTTGGCGTCATCGGTTGCGGCGGTGTGAGCACCACGTACGCTGCGAACGACGAGCCCTCGAACAGACGCGTCGCGCTGAAGCAGCTGCAGCTGTGGCACCAGCACGACTGGAAGGTGCTCGAACTCTTCGAGCGCGAGGCGAGCACGCTCGCCTCGCTCGCACACCCAAACATTCCCAGGTACCTCCATCACTTCACGACCGAAGGCGCGGACGGGCCGAGCTTCTACATTGCTCAGGAGATCGCTGCCGGGAGCAATCTCGCAGCTCTCTCTGCTGCCGGTCAGCGACCGGCCGAGCCGGGCGTGCGCGAGATTTGCGATCGCTTGCTCGAGGTGCTCGAGTACCTGCAGTCGCGGAGCCCCCCGATCATCCATCGCGACATCAAGCCCGAGAACGTCATCCTCGACGGGAACAACCGCCCGCACCTGGTGGACTTCGGGGCTGTGCGTGACACCTATCGAAGCACGGTGCACGGCAGCACCATTGTTGGAACGTTCGGCTACATGGCGCCGGAACAGTTCTACGGAAAAGCCGTGCCCGCGACGGACGTGTATGGTGTTGCGGCGACGGCAGTGTTCCTGCTCACCGGCCTCGGCCCAGATCAACTTCCGCGACGGCGCGGGCGTCCCGACTTTCGCAAGCGCGTGCGAGCGAGCAGCGGATTCTCCGCCTGGCTCGACCGCGCGCTTTCGCCCGAGATCGCCGACCGCTTTCCTACGGCCAGTGCTGCCCGAGACGCGCTCGCCAAGGCCGACCGCGAGATCGCGAGGTCCATGCTGCGTGTCGGTCTCGCCACGGCGCTACTCGCGTTCTTAGTTGTGCCGCTGGCCGCAGCCGCCCAGCTGTTCTGGTCGGGGCGAACGCACCGCGCACCCGGGTCGACGCCGGTCTCGACCGGCAATTCCACGAGGGTTGAAGCGCCCGCGACGTGGCCGAGAGTGCGGAGCGGTCGCCTGGAATACGTCCAGCGTTTGGTCGGCCACTACGGCGGGATTACGGACATCCAGTTCCATCCCGACGGTCACCGGGCGGTGACAGCTGCGGCGGACGGGTCGGTGAAGCTCTGGACGTTCCAGACGGGCCGGCTGCTGCGTACGTTCGACCTGCCCGAGAAACGTCGTGTGTTCAACTGCGCGCTCTCCGGAGACGGCAAGCTCGTGGCGGCTGCAGTCCCCTCGGTGGTTCGGGTCTGGAACCTCGAGACCGGAGAGATCGTCCGCGAGGTGCGTGCGAAAGCTGGCGGGTCGAGCTTCGTCGCGCTGTCACCGGACGGCACGGTGCTCGCATTTGGACGGCTAAACGGCGGTGTCGAGGTCCATTTCAGCGCCGAGACAGCGCCCCTGGTGCTTGCTCAACCCAAGAACGTCCTCAGCGTTGCCATCAGCCCTGACGGCAAGCGCATCGCCGCTGCCGGGGAACCGACGATTCGAGTTTGGAAGCTTCCTTCCGGACAGGACGAGGTGACCTTCCGTGGGTCCGACCGAGACGTCAGCGAAATCGCTTTCAGCCCCAACGGCAACGTGCTCGCGAGCGCCGCTGACGACAAGACCCTTCGAGTCTTCGGCCTCACGCCGCCCGAGACCTATCGAACCATTCGAGGTTTCGACGACGAGGTCTGGTCAGTAGCCATCGGCAGCGACAACAAGACGCTCGTCGGCGGTTCCAAGGACGGCGTCGTCAACATCTACGACTTCATCTCGCAAGAACTCATCGAGACCGTGAAGACTCCGATGCCGAAGATCGTCGCGGTGGCCATCTCCCCGGACGTCCGCTACGTGGCTACCGGCTCGGCCGAAGGCGGAGCGATGATCTTTGCGCTCAGGCAGCCTCCGTGGACGCCGCCCCCAGTCGACGCGCCCGTCACGCTCGCGGGGCGAGCGTTCCCCGAAGACGCCTCCCAAAAAGAGCTGCTCTGTTTGCGCGGTGAAGCGCTCATCGACGACACGGAAGGAGCTGCACCAGCCCGCGAAGCGCGCGTGTTGTTCGAAAAGGCGCTGGCACTGGACGGCAGTTACTCGCCTGCGTACGCGGGGCTCGCCCGCGTCGAGTACACGCTCGGCTTCATCAAGAGCCGCGAGTACGACCCGCCGAGCCTGCAGCGGGCGCATGCGGCGGCGGACAAGGCGCTCGAACTCGACCCGAAGTCGGCCCTCGCCCACGTCAGGAAGGGCTACGCCTTCCTTTTTCAGCGCGATTTCGCCAAAGCGCGCGCCGAAGCAGCGAAGGCTCGTTCGTTGGAACCGAAGTCCTGGCGTCTCAAGACGCTCGAGATGACGCTTGCGGAATACGAAGGGCGATACGACGAGGCGCTGCTCCACGCGCGCTCGGTGTTCGAAAGCACCGACGATCCGCGCGTGCGCAGAAGGATCTACGCGTCGCTGACTGGGATCTACAACAAGCTTCACGAATGGGACGCTGCCGAACGAACCTACCTCTCGTGCATGAACCTGGAGCCGGCATCGGCGTGGACGCGAGGTAACTTCGCCAACTTCCTGATCTCCCGCGAGCGGTACGACGAGGCCATCAAGTGGGGGCGCGAGGCGATCAAGATCCGTGACTATCCCAACGCGCACTACCAAGTTGCTCGAGCGAGCGCGATGAAGGCTGCGAAGCTCATCGAGACCAAACCCGACGCGCGGCAGCAAGCGCTTGCCGAAAGGCTCCTCGATGAGGCCTACTCGGAATCCCCCAACACGGCCGAGGAACTCTACGGTCGCGCGCTGCTGGCCCTCGCTCGCGGCAAGCGGGACTCCGCGAGGGAACTGGTTCGCAAGGCGCTCGCCCACAAGGATGGGTTCGTGCCCGCGCAGGAGCTGGCGAAGCGGCTCGAATGAAGCTTGCGCCGCGGGGTGAGCCCTCCGCACCCGCGTGCAGTTCGTGAAACCGCGGTCGCGCAAGCGCCGCCGTCGCAGTCGGAGGCCATCTCCGCGCCGGTGCCGCCAGAGGGACGCCAACATCCGCGGCGGGCTGCTTGCACTCCATGTCGAAGCAAGCCGAGCGCGCGCCGGCGTGCGGCGAGCCACGGGGCTAAGGCGTTACAGCGCGGTCACGACGCCCGTGAGCGTCCCGGCGCTGTCGATGAGCTCCAGCCGCTTTCCGTCCTTCGGGAAGTCGAACTTCAGAGTGAACTCGTCCTCTTGCCACGTGCCCGGCACCAACACGACCTGGCTCGACGCACAGCGGACGTCGATTAGGTACTTCGGAGCGGCGACTTCCTTGACGACGACTTCGTAGCCGCCGACAGCGAAGACGTCGCCCACGCTCACTGCGTTGGACTGGCTGGCCGAGCCGATGGACGTCCCGGGGCACGCTGAAACGCCGCCCGGCGCGCCCGCGCTTCCGCCACCCCCGGACGCGCCCTCGTTGGTCGATGTGCTGGAGCACGCGAGCCCCAGGCAGACGCCGAGGGTGCCCGCCGCGTGCGTGAGACGCAGCCCGCGCGGCATTGCGACCGCACGACTCGAGCGGTCGCCGCGTCGGTTACGTGCCGCGCCAATCATCTGCCCAGGCTAGCGGGTTCGTACGCGCACCTCAACGGCTCAGCCGCGCCCACGCGGCGGGCCGCAGGGCCTATCCTCGTCGTCGTCGATGCGCGTGACGAATAGATCCGCGGGCTTGACGTGGCGAGTCACGATGCCGTGCTCGTGCGCTTCGGATAGCGAGCGGCAGGCCTGAGTCGCGACGTGCACTCGCACGTGACCGTCGCGCTGGACGGCACGGTGAAGAACGACATCTACAAGTACTCGTTCGAGTACAAGTGAGCTAAAGTTAGGGTCGACGCGAGCGGATCGGTCGGGCAGAGCTTCGGCGCTGCCCGGCCGCCGTCGTGTCCTGCCGTCGCGAGAGGAAGCGCGCCCTCACGGACAGACGGACGCCGCGTACGGCACTCGCTCGAGCTCGACGCCTCCGCCGCTCCACTCGAGCCGCACGCGGCTCGCTCCGACCTCGTGCGCGTCGACCACGAGCGGAGTCGGGCCGTTCCAGATCCACAGGTGACCTTGCTTTGCCCGCGTCCACCCGCGCGGACTGCCCGGGAAGACACCGAGCTCCTCGTCGTCGAGCGCTCCGGAGATGTGGAAGTACAGCGGCGTGCGCGCGGGGTCGTCGACTCGGGCCCACGCTCCGACCATGGCGTCGTCCCCGCGGGGGTCGCCGTCCCGACACGCGAGCAGCAACAGCGCCGTGGCGATGGCGGCACGCTTCATGGGGGACACTCCTCGAGCTCGAACCGCCGGCAGCTCCCCAGTTCGCGCCACGCCACACTCAGCGAGAGCTCGTCAGCGCTCAGGGTCGCCTCGAGGGTCTCGGGCGTTCCGGCGTCGTCGCTCGCCAGCGAAACCAGCGCCTCGGTCTCCCGCCGCCAGGCTCCGCTGCCGAGCAAGGTCCCTTCATAGCGTTCCGCGTCGAAGCTCACGTCCCGACCGTCGGCGGCGCGCCAGCAGCCGACGATCGGATCCGGGCGCTCGAGCCGAGTCCCGCGCCGCGCGCCGTCGCGGCAGCCGACGGCGGCGCACGCCACGACCACCAGCGTCAGCACACGCATCGTCAAAACCGCACCCGCCAGTTGACCGAGGCGCTGCTCGGCGCGACGGCAACGGAGGGCGCCCGGTCCGGATCTTCGCCCGTCAGGTAGAGGATCGCCCCCGCCGAGACCAGCGCTGCGCCGCCGACGGCGAAGCCGACGCTCACGCGATCGAAGTTCTGAATCGACTCGCGCAGCTCGTCGTTTTCGGTCTGGCGCTTCACCATGTCCTGCGCCACGGGGTGCCTCCCCCAATCGCCGTCCAAGCTGTCTTGCCGGTCGCGCCAGTCCCCGTAACGGTCCGTGTTCCACAAGAAGACTCCGCCGGCCACCAGCATCAGCGCCATCCCGTTCGCCCCGAGCGCATAGGCCCAGGTCCGCTGGCGCTCGCGCGCCCGCAACAGAGAGTCGTCGGGCTCGAGCTCGTGGCCGAGCGCGAGCGTGCGACCATGGGGAAGGTCCACCTCTCGCTCCCAGTCTTTGTGGCGCGGCGCCGAGAGCTTCACGTGGTGGCGCCCCGCCGGCAGGCGCCCGCCCACCGGCAAGGGACGGCCGTCGACCCAGGCACGGCCGTTCTTCGCTGCACCGACCAGCTCGATGCGGCTCTGGGCGTGCCGTGGATCGGGCACCAGGTCACAGCGCACCTGACCGGAAGCGCCGCGCGCCGCGAGCACCGAGTGGCGCGACGGGCGATACCCGGAGCGGCGAAACTCGATGCGGTGTGCGCCGAGCGGGAGCGTCACGCTTCGCATGGGCGTCCGACCCACCGCGGCCTCGTCGACCAGCACGTCCGTGTCCGGCAGGACGCAATCGACATCGACGGACATGCGATCGACGCTCGCGAGGCGAAACTGGAGACGAGCCGCCGTTCGCCCGCGGAGATCCAGCGCTTGCTGCTCGTCGCGGTAGCCGGGGTGCTGCACCACCACCACGTGGTGGCCTGCCATCACCCGCACCGGTCCCGAAATCGGAGCCGTGGCGATCAGCTTGCCATCGAGCTTCACCCGTGCGCCCGCGGGCTCCACGTCGAGCGTCAACGTCGCCAGCCGCGCGCTGAGCGCGTCGAGCGTTCGCTGGGTCTCGGCCCTTCGGTCTTCGGACACGGTGTTGCCTGCCTCGGCCAGGTACTGCTCGAGGGCTGCGGCCGCAGCCAGCGGGTCACCGAGCGACGCGTGCACCATCCCGATGTTGAAGAGCACCGATGGATGCGGATGCAGCGTCTGCGCGGCCTCGAGCTCCTTCAGCGCCTCGGCGTATTTCTCCTCGGCGAGGAGCTTCGTCGCTCGGTCGAAGTGGCTGCGCGCGCGCTCTCGGAGGTCTTCGGCGCCGACCGACGTGGCCGCGGCCGAGAGCGCGAGCGCGATGGCGCAGGCCAAGAGGCGAAAACGGTGTCGGCGAAGGGTCACTGATACGGGTTCCGGAGCTCGAAACGCGAGCTCGGCTGCGGTGCGGGCGCGGCGACGGTGTGGGCGGCGGCGGGCGACGAGCCCGCGCGTGGCGCGGTGCGCGGCGGCGACGCGACGGGACCCCCGGCTGCTCCGCGCGCGCTCCGAGAGGCGTCCGGCGGCGGTGGTACCGGCGCGTCCCTCGCGGACGGCGCCTCGTGCGCTGCGGGGACGGATGCCGGCGACGTGGTTTCTGGCTGCGGCGATTCAGCTCGGGTTCTGGCCTCTGCCTCGCGCGGGCGCGGCGAACGGAGCAAGGCCACGACCCCTCCGGTGAGCAGCACGCCGGCGACGAACGCAGCGGCCAGGCGGGTCCGGGAAGCGCTGGCCGGCGACGAGGCGCTCACGCTCCCGGAGCTCTGCAGCGTGGTGTCACTGCTGCCGAGCCTGTCGCCGCCATCGGGTGCGTACGGGCCGAGGGACGCCGCGAGCTCGTCGATGGAGCTCGGGCGGTCGTCGGCCTCGCGCGACAGCGCCCTGTGCACGATGCGTGCGAGCCCTTCGGGAACGAGCGGCCGGACCTCTCGGACCGGAGCGGGCTCCTTGGAAAGGATGTGGTAGATGATGGCGTTGTAGGTGTCGCCGGGGTGCGGTTTGGTGGCCGTGAGCAGCTCGTACAAGATGGCGCCGAGCGCGTAGATGTCCGTGCGTTGGTCGATGCTCTTCTCGCCCCGGGCTTGCTCGGGCGACATGTAGTGCGGCGTGCCCAGGGTGGCTCCCGTGGTGGTGTCTGCTGGCGACTCGTGAGGCTTCATCACTTTGGCGATGCCGAAGTCGACAATCTTGACCAGGTCGCTGCCGTCACTGCGCCGGCACAAGAGGAGGTTGCTGGGCTTGAGGTCCCGATGGACGATGCCCGCGGCGTGCGCGACCCCCAGCCCGCGGCACGCTTGCCGGATGATGTCCACCGCTCGCGCGATCGGCAGCGGCCCCTCTGCCTCCAGCAGCTGAGCCAAGTTCTTGCCTTCCAGGTACTCCATGACCAGGCATGGGGCAGCGCTCTCGTCCCGTGCGAAATCGATGACCGCCGGGATGTGCTCGCTCTCGAGTGCCCCTGCGCTCAGCGCCTCTTGCTCGAACCGTGCCAGGACCTTCGCGTCGTCTGCGAGCCCGGGGCGGACCACCTTGACCGCGACCCGCCGGCCAAGGCGCAGGTGGCGCGCCTCGTAGACCGCCCCCATTCCGCCCTGCCCGATGAGGCTTCGAAGCTCGTAGCACCCGAGGACGACGGAGCCGATGCGAGCGGCACAGGCGGCGTCGCCGCGGGACCCCTCTCTGCTCACCGCTCCGCTCCCTCGTCGGGGTCGTCCGGCAAGCGGAGCGCCTCCAGATCCATGGGCCGCTGCTGGAGCAGCCGGTAGGCGCGCTGCCGGGAGATCCCCAGCTCTGCGCACGCCTTCGACACGTTGCCGCGGTTCACCGTGAGCGCTGCGGCGAGGCGCTCGAGCAGGGCGCTGGCGCGCTTGCGTCGACGCTCCGACGGCTGCGGACGAATGGGCGCGACGCTCTCCGAGCCGGTCGCAGCCGAGATCGCGCTCGGCAGGTGCTCGAGCGACAGCCGGGGGGCGTCCCCGTGCAGCGCCAAGAGGCGGCGTGCGGTCTGCACGAGCTCGCGCACGTTGTAGGGCCATTCGTAGGTGCAGATGCGCTCGACCAGCTTCGGATCGAGCCCCGGCGCGCGACCTCCGGCGCCACCGGCCAGCGCGCGTTGGAAGATGACCGCAGCGTCGCTTCGTCGCCGGCGGAGCGGCGGCAGCTCCAGGGTGACCCCGTTCAGTCGCGCGTAGAGATCGCGGCGAAAGCGCCCTGCTCCGACCGCGTCGGCGAGGCTGCCCTGCGCGGCCACGACCAGGCGAACGTCGATGCGAGCGGCGCGGGTCTCACCGAGCGGCACCACCTCTCGCGCCTCGATGGCCCGCAGGAGCTTGGCCTGGATCGCCAGCGGCAGCTCGATGACCTCGTCCAGGAACAACGTGCCGCCGTGGGCGGCGCGGAAGTACCCGGAGCTGTCTCGCGCCGCCCCCGTGAAGGCGCCCCGGCGGTAGCCGAACAGCTCTGCCTCCGCCAGCGACTCCGGGAGCGCTGCGCAGTTGACGGCGACGTAGGCGCCCGTGCGCTGGCTCGCGGCGTGGATCAGGCCGGCGAAGCAGTCCTTCCCCGTGCCCGTCTCGCCCTCGATGACCACGGAGATTTCACTGGCGGCGACCCGCAGCGCCTCCGAGACGGTGGCGCGGAGCCCCGGTCCGGCGACGAGTCCGGGCGCGATCTCTTTCGGGCACTCGAGCGCGCCCGCTTCTCCCCCGGCCTCCACCACGCCGACCCACTCGCCGACGCGCAAGACCGCGCCGACTTCCAGCGGGGCTTCGTCCACCCGCCGGCCATCCACGAAGACGCCGTTGGTGCTCGCCCGGTCTCGGATCAGCCAGATCGGGCCTTCTTGCCGGAGCTCAGCGTGCGTGCGCGAGGTCTCCGTGCCCGGAAGGACCACCGAGCACTCGTCGCCGCGCCCCAGCGTGAGCGGGCTCTTGGCGAGCCGGGTGAGCTCGAGCGTCGGGAACACCCAGCAAATGCCCAGCGCGGGGCTCCGGGCCAAGCCGGCCGCCGCGGATCGCACCGGAACTGTGGTGTCCCTCGGCCCGAGCTTCTCCATGCCCCGACCGAAGGACGCTACCACTCGCGGCTTCTGCCGGCCAGCTCATCGTGACACCCCGGACAGTGCGGACAATCACAGAATCAAGGGTGACGTTGCGGAAGCTCGGCGGGCGTCACGCTCCGCGAACCACCAGACGCAGGTCGCCAGCAGCGCATAGAGGAGCGAAAATGGGAAATCCACGAGCGTGCGCATCGTGGTCCAGAAGCTCTCGCTGCACACCACCAGCATGGACAGGACCGCGGCGCTGCGGCAAAGCTCGAGGGCGACCAGCGCCCGCGCCACGCTCGCGCGCGCTTGCCGGTCGAGCTCGCCGAGCACCGCCCACGACAGCATCAACCCAACCAGCACGTATTTCCAGGCCAGCGCCGCGGTCACGACCCAGAGTGGAACGTCACGGTCTCCGAAGCCGGCGACCGCGAAGTGCATGTTTCCGAAGTCCAGGCTTCCGCCGAGCGCGACTCGCGAGAGGAACAACACCGAGAAGATGAACGCCGCCAGCACGAGCAGCGCGGTGTGGTTGCGGGTCCCGGAGTGCGCCAACGCTCGGCCCGAGGCCTGCGCGATGACGATCAGCGCCACGAGCGCGGGCAGCTCGAACGGCCGAGCGACCCAGGCATAGGCCGCGAACCCGAGCGCCAGTGGGAGCGAGCGCCGCCCGGTTCCGAGCGCGTAGAGCGCCGCGATGCCGGTCGCCAAGAGGAGCGTGCGCCCGACGCCGGGTGAAACCCACGGCACGACGCCAAGGGAGGCGCTGCCCAGCGCGGTCGCCGACAGCACGTGTCCGCGAGCGCTCTGGTCGCGTTGCCACTCACCGAGCGCCCACGCGCAGAGCGCCGCCGTGCCCGCGGCGCCCGAAAGGAGGGCATCCTGGCGGAGCCACTCGGGG
Organism: Myxococcales bacterium; assembly: GCA_016191785.1. Classification (GTDB taxonomy): domain Bacteria; phylum Myxococcota_A; class Polyangia; order Polyangiales; family Polyangiaceae; genus JADJKB01. The sequence continues at coordinate 55,862 of JACPVJ010000172.1, forward strand.
TAGACCCAGCCGCGTTCGGTCCCGATGCGGTAGAGCAGCACGTAACACGCCAGCACGACGAGCGCGTGGGGTCGCGACAAGCGGAGGTCACCGGTCCACAACCACCGCCCGCGTGGCTCGAGCCACCCCGTCGAGACGAACAGCGCGCTCGCCACGCCCACCGTCACGTAGGCGAGCGGCTGCGTGTTCGACGTGTACGACAGAACGAGCGCGCCCGGCAGGAGGAGCGCGGCTCCTCGAGGGAGCTGCTCGAAGCGTTGGCGCGCGAGCCGAGGCGCCACGAGCAGCACGGCGACCGGCGCAAGACAGGCGACGAACACCGCCAGGCGTAGGACGGTCGGCCATGCTCCGCTCAGCCGCTCGACCTCGCGGACGAGGAGCACCGACAGGGCGAGCAGGGCTGCCCCAGCGGGGACCCAGCGCACGGCGCGCCAGCCCAGCACGCACAGCATGGCGCCGAGGAGCACGACGAGCGCCGCGGCCAGCACGCCGAAGCCGAGCGGCGTGTTGAGCCCCCGCGCGCTCTCGAGCTCCGCGTCGACGGCGCGAAGGGCGCTCCTCGCGCCGGCGACCCGTGCGTCCGCCGTCGCCTCGACTGCGCAGCTGAGGTAAGCGCCCTCGCGCGTGCGGGCGCGGACCTCGCCGGGGAGGCCGCGCGCGAGCCCAACGGCTCGCCGACCCTCTCGGCACGCGAGCTCGGCCGTGCCAGCGCCGTCGAGCGCGAGGCACTCGACGATCGGGTGTCCGACGCCGTGGGCGGGGCCGGCTACGCCCAGCAGGACCGCGAGCGTGGCGCCGAGCTCGACCTGATCGACGGGACGGCCAAGCTTCACCCCGGGGAGGATCCCGCGACCGGAGAGCCAAATCGGCCCGCGGCGCTGCTCCGGCGTGTCCAGACCATGCGTGCCGCTGTCCCCCGCGCCATGGTCGCTGGCGACCACGACGGTCCAGCTCTCGTCCAGCGTCGCGATCACCTGGAAGACCTCTCGGTCGAGCTTCGACATGTGCTGGCGATACGCCGCGGAACGCACGCCATGGACGTGCATCTGAAAGTCGGGCGTCGTGAAGTGCGCGACGACCACGTCCGGACGGCGGTGCAGCGCGCGTGACAGCCCGGACAGCGTGTCCGCGGAGAAATCGACGTCCATGGCCACACCCTTCGGGTTCAGATGCCGCTCCGCGAACCAACGGCCGTACATCTCTGCCCAGCTCCCGTCGCCCACCAGCACCAGCTTCCTGCCCGCACGCTCCGCATTCTCCAGCCACGAGTTGAACGGGGGTGGTCTCGACGACAGGTTGGTCAGCACCTGTTCGAGGTGTCCGCGCTGTCCGGTGCCGAACGCGAGCACGGCGGCGCTCGTCACCGAGAACCTGCCGGCCCACAGCTCACCGCTGGTGCCGCCCCGCATCCGTCGGGAAAACTCGGGCATGATCGCGGGGTCGGTCGCGATGTCGTGGCGCAGACCGTCGAACACCACGAGCAGCAGGTGTCCGCCGAGCGGTGGACCTGCGCCCACGCCCTCGTCGACGACCGGCTCGCGCGCCGGCGGCAGCACCACCTGGAGGAACGCGGAAAAACAGCCATGGGCCAAGCCCACGAGCGCCAAGATGACCGCCATCGCGCGCACGGAAGTCGCCATGGGGGTGCAGAGCTACGCACGGAGGATGCCAACGCTCTCCGGCACCCGTTTTGCAATGGTGGCGAGCGGGAGGACCAGCATGAACGCGGCCTGCTCTTGCCTTGCATTCCATTTCGGGGGCGACGAGTTCCTACTCGTCAGCGTCCAGTCGCCCGCTCGCGCGCTGTCCACGCTCACCGGCGCCGAGCGAGACGTCGTGTGCGGAGTGCTCGACCAGGAAACGAATCGGGAGATCGCCGCTCGACGCGGCTCGTCGACGCGAACTGTGGCCAACCAGCTCGCGGCCGTCTTCCGCAAGCTGGGAGTCGGCTCACGCGCCGAGCTCATCAACGCAGTCGCCGGTGGAGGGCATGGATGACCTGCAACGTGAGTTTGCGCGAGGTCGCTCTGGGCCTGGTGCCCACGCTCGCCGACGAGGGCCGGTTCGACGTTGCTGAAGCCCTGATCCGAGGTGAGCTCAGTGTCGTCGAGCAGATCGTCCACGATGGACGTCGTTACTTCTTGGCGAGGCGCGGCGTGCCGCGGTTCTCGTGCCGCCAACGACGCATCTTGGTCGAGCGCGCTCGCGGCAAGTCCGTCAAGGTCATCGCCATCGAGCTCGGCGTCAGCGCTGCGACGGTGTCACGCGACGCTCATCGCGCCCTGACCCTGCTCGGGCTCGAGTGCTGGGCCGACGTCGTTCGGTTGCTCGGGGTCGAAGCCGCAGCATGCCCGACCGCGTCGGCGCCAGGGCGCCGGACGGCGACGGTGATTCAGGGGCTCTCCCCGCCACCGCTCGGCGGGTAGCCCATGGGCGCGCAGTCACGCTCGAGCACCGAACCGAACGACGCGGAGCAGATCGCTGCGTCCGACCCGTCGGAGCAGTCGTCGCTGCCGTCGCAAGCCGAACGCGCCGGCCTTCGTCGTGCCACGACCCCCGTGACTCGAGGGCAGGCCACGCGTACCCTGAGCCTCGGTGGATCCTGGCAATTCATTCCCGCTGCGTGCCATCGTCGTGAACCTCATCGTCGGTTCCCGGCTCGTCGTGGCGTGCGGCGCACCCTCGCCGCCAGCCTCAGCGGCCCCCGATCCGCAGCCCGCGCCCGGGCCGGCGCCCCTCGACGCCGCCCTCGAGCCAGCCGCCACCGCGGACTCCGGCGCGACCGCGGCGCCCCTGCCGGCGATCGTGCCTCTCGCCGCTGCGCTCCTCAGCGACGGCTTCGAGCAGCGCCACCCCGAACGCGCGCTGCCCCGCGCTGCACGGGCGGACGCGCCGCCGCGCGTGGTGGTGGCCAAGGAGCCTGGCCGGGCGCGCTACGTCTTCGACGATCCCAGCATGCGCCTGCTGGTCTGGGCGGACGACGCCGCGCTCTTCGAGACTCCCCTTGCCGTGACGGCCCTCACGCGCCACCCCGCCAAGCCCGGCGCCAAGGAGCGGGTCCTCGTGGGCCCTGGGGCCTACGTCGAGCGGAAGTCCGAGAAGGCCGGCTTCGCGCTGATCACCGCCCGCGATCACACCTTCGGGGTGGAAGGCTACGTCCCGGCGGCAGCGCTCGGGCACGTCTACCTACCGACCTCGATCCCGGAGGTCCCCGGCTCCGACCAGTGGGTGCTGTCCCGCACGGTTACCATCCTCGACAAGCCCGGCGGCGCCGCCCTCGGGAAGCTGCTCGACGCCTCGGGCCCGCAGGTGCGAGTCACCGCGCTCGCGCAGGGGGCAGCTTGGTTCGTCGAGATCGTCTACCAGTCCCCGACCCTCTCCGTGCGCGGCTTCGTGCCGAAGTCGGCGCTGTCGCCGCCCCAGTCGGGTAGCTGGGGGCGCGGCTACGCCTCCCTGGGCCGCAACGATCCCCCGATGGAGACCCTGACCTTCCCGGCCGGCGCGTGCTTGTACTCCGAGCCCTGGGGCGAGGTCGTTGGCGTCCTGCGCCGGCCTCGCACGGCCAGCGTCCACGTCGAAGAGGGCGCGCGGGCAGCGTGGCGCAAGCTCGAGCCGAGTCACGTCGGCGCGAGCGTCTGGCTGCCCCGGGAAGGCTCGAGCGCGACGCCGCCGCCGAACGGGGCACCGGCCGAACCGCTCTCGCTGGCCGACGGGTTCAGGTGCGCGGCGCCGCCGCGGCGCTGAGCCTCGACTTCAGTGCGCCCTCTCGAGGCCGGCAACTGAAACCCGCGTCGGCCACGACGGCCTTCCGCCGCGGGCGTATTTGCTGCTGACACGATGCGGCGCGTGTGCGATCACCGTCGGCGCCATGGCAGTGGGTGAGGTCGACTGGGAAGAGTTCGCAGCGCACCTGCGCGCTCAAGGCGAAGAGCACGTCCTCGACGAGTATCCCGAATACGCCGAATACCTGCGCAGCAAGCGCGCGGCGGAAGACCCCGCCAGCGACGTGCCGCCGCCGTCCGAGCCCGCCGCCGAAGACCCCGTCGAGCGTGTCGTCGAGCGTGTCGTCGAGCGTGTCGTCGAGCGCGTCGTCGAAGTGCTCGTGATCCGTTGCAGGTTCTGCCAGGCGCTCACGCCAGTCGAGCGGGAGACCTGCAAGAGCTGCGGAGCCGGCGAGTTCACCTGATGCGCGTCGTGCTGCGTGCGCGAGCGCCGACGGCCTGAAGGGCGCTTGCCGCGTCGTCCAGGCCACCCCGCCCGGCGGACGTTGGGGGCGAAGCAACTCCTCGACGACGCCCCGCTCTTCTGCCGGTCTCGCAGCGAGCCGTTTTCCGCAAGCTGGGGAGCGAGGTCGACGCCGTGACGCTCGCGACCGGGGGGCATCCGAACGAGCTCACCCCCTGCGCAGAACGGCGGCGACCTCCCGGCGCGGGCTGCCCCAGATCAGTGATGGAGGGCCGTGAGCATGAGCGCGGCGCCCCATCCGCGGCTCCGCACCCCGAACGGGCCCTCGCTGGTCGCGAAGGTCAAGAGGCGAGCGTAGCCTCCGAGCGACCAGTTCGACGACACGAACGCGTCGTAGCCCGCGAACACCGCCAGGCCCCAGCCGTTCCCCATTGGCTCCGCGATGCACTCCTCTTTCGGAGGGCAGACCTCGGCGAGCCAGCCCGTGTTGACGTTGGGCGACTCCGCGGGAGCAGAGTCGTCATCGACGACTTGGTACTGGACGTGGCCGACGGCCCCGTCGAGGTGGAACCCCGCTTCTGGATCGATGAACCAGTCCGCAAACGCGCCCATGAGGAGGGTCGTAGCCGCTCCATTCAGCTCGTAGCGCTTCCCGTTGACCTCCAGGGTTGGACGGTGACCGCCGTTCCCCATGAAGCCGGCTCCCAAGACGAGCCAGTGGGCAGGGGTACCACCGAGAAGCAGGTCGAAGGCCATTCCGCTGTCTTCGACTTGGACCTCAGGCACCTCGAAGCCGTTGCCATACGTGGCACCGGACGTCGAGGCAGCGCTCGTTCCGTATCCGAGCCCAAAGCGCAGGTAGAAGCCATCGTGCAGGTGGTCCCCCGCGTCGGAGGTCGCCGCCGGCGCGGCAGCTGCGCCGGCGGGTCGCGCGGTGAGCGCGAAAGACGACACCGCGAGTACCCCTACCGCCCGCAGGAAGCGTCCCGCCATGCACCCCACGATGCCTTCGCCGCGCGCGCCCAGCCATGGTCATTCGTTGCGGTGCGTGCACCCGCGTCGAGCGGCGCGAGGGCAGGCGCCGATCAGAACGCCACGGGCACGTAGACCTGGATCTGGCTTGTGCTCCGTCGTCGCTGCGCGAGCACGAGCGACGGGTCTCGCGGGCACCCCTTCAGCGCTCCCAGAAGGGACGCCACTCCTTGTCGCGCCGCTGGACCTCCGTCACGCGGCGGCCCTGGACGAACACATCGAGCTCGTCGCCAAGCGTCCGTAGCCTCCCTCCGAGCTGCGCGATGCCGCGCGCATTCGTTCGACCTGCCAGATCTCCTTGCTCACCGCGGACGACGACGTCGACATGGGGAAACGGCTTGCGCAAACAGTGAACGCTGCCCGCGTAGACCTCCTTCTGCTCGGGCGGCAGCGGTGTTTCCTTGGTGCCGCTGTGCGCTACGACGAGGGCAGCGACTCCGACCCCGACTCCCACCAGCAAGAGCCCGGCTCCCTCCGGGGTCCCTCCCTGTTGGTTGGACGCCGCGCCCACGCCCACGCCGACGAGGGTCACCGGGCCGATGAATGCAAAGCCCGTGGGCCGTACCTCCCGCACCTCCACGCCGCGCTCCTCGACGTTCTCCCATCGTTCGCAAGTTCGGGCCACGAACACCTCGGCGCGGGCTCTTCCGCCCACCTCGTCGAGCGCTGCGATCACGAATTGTCGCCCCTTCAGCTCGGCTCGTTGCGCGACCGTCACGGTCGTCGTGCGAGTGGACCGCGTCTCGGCCCAACAGCCCTCCAGGGAAACCGCCAAGGTCAGCAGTAAGAGCAGCCGACGAGGCTCACGGTGCATGCCCCGAGGATGACGCGAAGCAGAGCACCCCTTCCATGGTCAGTCCTTTCAGTCGTCGAACTCGGGCTTCGGCGAAGGGTGACTGGGGGCGGACGCGCGAAGACCCCTTGCAGCGCGGGGCAAGCTCGCGCTGTCGCTCGAAGCGGACTCGGGGTCCGGCGCCGCCGCTCGCGCCCCCGCTGCCGCTCGTTCCGCCAGCTCGCACCGCACGCGATCGTCAACTCGCCGGCGGCGCGCGTGGTCGCATCGCTTGCGGATGGCTGCCGGCCTGGCGCCAGACTTGCGCGCCTTGCGTGCGAGAACGGCGCGCGTCTCGGCGTGGCACGGCCCGTGCTCGCCATTGGCACAATCATGGCGGCGCTCTGTGGCAAGCTGTTCGGGGCGGTGTTCTCTCTCTCCGTGTTGAGCGCGCTGGCGCTCGGAGGCGCGAGCTGCGCGGACGACGAGGAAGGTCTCGGGATCACGGGTGGCAGCGGCGGCACTGACGCCTCTGCCGGTGGCGGCAGCGCCGGTAGCGGCGGTAGCAGCGGAGGGGGGACTGGCGGCGCGACCGGTGGCACCGGTGGCTCGGCGGCGCCCGAGATCCTCGACCCCCTGGTGATCCCGAAGTTCCAGCACGCGCTGGTGGTCCCGCCCGCCATGCCCCCGATGGCGAAGACGGGGAACGTGACCGAGTACGAGATCGCGGTGCGTCAGCTCGAGCAGCAAGTGCTGCCCCCGGGGCTACCCAAGACCAAGGTCTGGGGCTACGGCAAGCCCACCGCACCAGCGACCTTCCACACGCCTGCCTTCACCCTCGAAGCGCGCAAGGGTGAGCCCGTGCGGGTGAAGTGGATCAACGACTTGATCGACGCGAGCGGCAACTACTTGCCACACCTGCTCACGGTGGACCCGACGTTGCACTGGGCGAACCCGCCAGGCCCCCCCGACTCCATGAGCATGTCGAGCACGCCGTACACGGGCCCCGTGCCGATCGTGACCCACCTGCATGGCGGGCACAGCCCGGCCGTCAGCGACGGTCACCCGGAAGCGTGGTGGCTGCCGAACGCCAAGAACATCCCGTCTGGATACGTGACCAAGGGAACGCACTTCGGTACCACCCAGGACGTGGGTGCGGGGGCCGTGCTCTTCGAGTACCCGAACGATCAGCGCGCGAGCACGCTCTGGTATCACGACCACGCCCTGGGTATCACGCGCCTGAACGTGTACGCGGGCATGGCGGGCTTCTATCTCTTGCGCGACTCGGAAGAGGACGCGATGGGTCTGCCCGGCCCGGCGCCCAAGGCCGGCGACGGCGCAAGCATGCGTTACTACGAGATCCCCATCGCCATCCAAGATCGCGCGTTCTTCGACGACGGATCGCTGCGCTACCCGAAGAGCCGCGAGGAGTTCGACGGCTACAAGGGGCCCTACATGCCCCAGACCTCGGTCCACCCGTTCTGGAATCCGGAAGCGTTCGGCGACACGATGATGGTCAACGGGCGCGTCTGGCCGTACGTCGAGGTGGAGCACCGGCTCTACCGCTTCCGCCTGCTCAACGGCTGCAACGCGCGCACCCTGCGCCTCGCCTTCGACAAGAAGATCGACTTTCACCAGATCGGCAACGACGGCGGGTTCCTCTCCGGCGCGCCGGTGAAGCGGAGCGAAATCGTGCTCGGCCCCGGTGAGCGCGCCGACGTGCTCGTCGACCTCACGGACCGCAGCCCGGGTGAGGTCATCACGCTCTTGAACCGGGGTCCGGACGAGCCGTTCAAGGGCCTCGCCGCCGACCAGGACGTCTCGAACCCGGCCACGACGGGCCTGGTGATGCAGCTCCGCGTCGTGACCGCCACGACCGACGGCAAGCCGGGAGCCATCCCGACCTCGCTCCCAGTGGTCTCGCCGCTCAGCACCACGCTCGCGCCCCGCGACCTCACGCTCAGCGAAGAGATGTACGAGCCCGCGGACATCCCCGTCGAGGCCGTGCTCGGCACGCCCGACAAGGGCCCGCTCGAGTGGGGCGCCGAAGCCACCGAGACCCCCACGGCCGGCGACACCGAGATCTGGCGGGTCTTCAACCTGACCGCGGACGCGCATCCCATCCACTTGCACCTGGTGATGTTCCAGGTCCTCGATCGCACCCCCTTCGACGCCGAGGGTTACCACGACGCATGGATGAAATTCCTGAAGTCCCAGGGCACGAAGCCCAAGGTCGAGGACTTCATCACCGGCTCACCGTCCCCGGCGCTGGCGTCCGAGTCGGGGTTCAAGGACACCGTCATGGCGAACCCCGGCGAGATCACCCGCCTCATCGCCACGTTCGACCTCGCGGGCAACTACGTGTGGCACTGTCACATCTTGGAGCACGAGGACAACGAGATGATGCGCCCCCTGGTGGTCAAGCCCAAATAGCGCGCACCGTGACGCCGTCGTGACGCCCGCACCCCCGCCGAGCACGGCGCAACGCTACTGCGCCGGGGAGCGGACCGGCTGCGCCGGCGCCGCCTCCCACCAGGCGCGCGCATCGTCGACCGTCCAGCCCGGCTCGTCGAGACACCCCTCGAGCGCTTCGGTCAGCGCTCGCACCGAGGTGTAGCGCTGGGAGGGCTGCTTCTCGAGACAGCGCAGCACGAGCGCCTCCAGGCGGGGCGGGAGCGGCTCACCCCGGCGGAGTGACGGGGGTTCTGGCGCCTCCGACACGTGCGCGACGAAGACCGCTTGCATGGTGGGCGCTGGAAAGGGTGGCGTCCCGGTGAGCAAATCGTAGAGCGTGGCGCCCATCGAGTAGATGTCGCTCCGCTCGTCGGCGGACGAGCCCACCAGCGTCTCGGGCGCCATGTACGCGGGGGTGCCCACCGTCAGCCCGGGGTGCGAGAGCGTGGCGCTCGCTGCCGGCTGCCGCACTCGCGCGATGCCGAAGTCGAGGACCTTGAGCCCGTCCTCGTCGTCGTCGATGCGCGTGACGAATAGATTCGCGGGCTTGATGTCCCGATGCACGATGCCGCGCTCGTGCGCTTCCGCCAGCGAGCGGCAGGCCTGGATTGCGAAGTGCACCGCCCGCGCCGGGGCCAGCGGGCCGTGGCGTCGCGCGAGCTCGCGCAGGTCCATCCCCGGCAGGTACTCCATGGCGATGAAGTAGACGCCGTCGTCGCTGGCGCCGAAGTCGTGGATGCGAATCGTATGTGGGGAGGTGAGCTGGCTGGTCGCCTGCGCTTCCTGCTCGAAGCGCGAGACGGTGACCGCGTCGGGCTCAGCGGACCGCAGGATCTTCAGCGCGAGGCGCCGCTTCAACGTCTCGTCCCACGCCAGCCAGACCTCGTTCATGCCGCCCTTGCCCACGGGCGCATCGAGACGATAGCGGTGCAGGCGCCGAGCCTCGCGGAGCTCGCGCTTGGCGCGCCACACCGCGTGCGACACCGCCGTCGCGATGAAGGCCGACGCGAGCACGAACACATAGTGGCTGGCGAAGGCCCAGAGGTCGCGCGCGCGCGCCAGCGAGGCGTACAGGTTCGGGTCGAACGGAGCTGCCACCGCCATCACAGCCGGATAGGCGAGGGCCGTCGGTAGCACGACGAGCACCGAGCGCCTCCAATGCGAGGCGATCGCTGCGCTCTCGACCAGCACGATGACCGAGATGCCATGCACGTAGGGGCTGGCCAGGCCTCCGAGGGACAGCGCCATCACCGAGACGAGGACCGCGGCGCCGACGCACATCGCCGCGTTGGCCGCGAGCACCACTCGCAGGGAGGTGCCGCGAGCCAGCCACCAGGCCAGGAAGATGCCCGCTTCTCCCAGTGAACGGTAGATGGCGAACCGCTCGATTTTCGTCTCGGGGTGGACGACGCCGCACATGAAGACGTCGAGCAGGAAGAACGCCGGCCAGATCACCAGGCCGAGGCCGATGGCCCGGCGAACCGCGCGCAGTTCGTCGGTCTCCGCCGCAGTGTCGCGCGCGCGGCGAGTCGCGCGGGCTACCGGCGCGGGCATCTGGTGGGTCCTGTCTTCGCCGCTCATCAGGCGCTCACCTCTTGGCCGGCCGCTCGAGGTAGGCGCGCGAGCGCCTCGGGCAGCAGGTGTGCTTTCGCTTCAGTTCGATGGCGCGAACGCCACGGGCGGACGATAGCATCGCCTCGAGCCTGCGCGGCTCAGCTCCTTCGGTGTCCCGCCCTTCGCCGCGCCGGTGCCGACGCGTCAACCGGGCGCGCGGCGGGCCGCGTGCCGACTTGACAAGCTCGAGTTCGAGGCGTACTCATCCGCGCCTCATGCACACCGCGGGTTCCACTCATCTGCTTCACCGGGAGTTCTCCTCGAAGGCGGGGACCACGTAGCGGTCGCGCGGCACCGGGGGCCCGCGCCGGCCGCTCGTCCCCCGAGCGGCCGTTCTGCATTTTGGCCATTTTGCTGCGGTTTACGCCCAGAATTTCGCAATCGAAAGAAAGCCGGAAACAAACCCACCCGCTCATCCGTCTGAGCATCGACTCATGTTCCAGTCCCCACGGCACACGCGCCTCGGTGGTGCGAAAGACGAGGCAGCCTCGCGCTAGCCCGTGCACGACACGTCAGTGTTCGCGCCGAGGCCGCCCGCGAGGCGGCCGTTGCGTTCCATGGGGTCGGGAAGATTCGTCAGGAGAAGCAGTGAAGATCGTTCGTCACAAGATCGGTCTCGCAAAGCCGAAAGCGGCTGCCGCGTGACCCGAGATATCCAGAACACCGCCTGCGGGCGGATCTAGCCTCCGAGCCGGGGGCAGTCGGGGCGATCGTCCAACAGGAGGGCGTCGGCGTTGCAGGCCGAAGATCCGGGTGCGAATCCCGGTCGTCTCCACCGGTCGTTCGACCAACGGCGCACACCCGCGCGCGAGGAACCGTGCTCGGTCTTCCCCGCGTGTCCGGGGATCGTGTGTCCCGCGAAGGACCGACCTGGGCCATCTGGCCCGTCACTCTGAAAGTCGAGGGTTCGAATCCCTTGGAGTGCCAGGAGGCGCTCCTAGCTCAGTGGTTAGAGCATCAGACCGACCCTGAAGAGGTCACGTACACAGCAGAAGAAGATCACGGCGGGGGCAGCACTCGACCTCGCTCTCGGAGCGCGTACCCCGCGCTCGGGGCGCGAGCTCGCGCGGGACCCGAGTCTCCGAACCGTCTCCCAGGCCGATCGCGAGCCCTCGTCGCGGCGAGCGCTCGCGGATCCGCGCGGAGAACGCGGCGGAAGGCTCGCGCCTCGGGCGAGCGCACGCCGGGCAGCGCCGCGCGCGGCGCGCCGAGTCGCCTCGTTCGACTCGGCAGACCGCACGCGCCGTCGCCGGCTTCGAGGCGACCTCGCCGTGATCGATTTTACGGCGACCCTCTTTGGGTCGGCATCGGACAGAGAGGAGGACCAACCATGTTCAAGATCATCCACCTGCGCCTCGAAGATCGTGCGGTCGTGTTGAAGAACGGCCTGCCGTTTCGCGCGTTGGGCCCGGGACGTCACTTCGTCTGGGGGTTCGGCCTGAGCACGTCGGTCTGGAACACCGACGAGCTGGTGTTCCGCGCGCAGCCGGCCGTGCGTGCCGTGCTGCCGCGGGACTGGTTCGCTGAGCTCGAGTTGGGCCCGCGCGAGCGCGCCGTCTTGGTCAAGGACGGGCGCCCGCTGGTGTTCTTGCGCCCGGGCGTGCACCGCTACTGGACGGTGGACCCGACGCTTCGTGTCCGCCGCTTCGACGTGGAACAGCCGCTCCCGGAGCTCACCGACGAGCTCGGCGCGCTGATCCCGAAGCGCGAGATCGTGGAGGCTACCGTGCTCGAGAGCGAGCGCGGTCTCCTGTTCGTGCAGGGTAAGCTGGCTCGTGTGCTCGAACCGGGTCGCCACGCCTTCTGGACTCACCCGGAGGCGGAGGTCAGCGTCAGCAAGCTGGACATGCGTGCCGATCAGGACGCGATCGTCGGGCAAGAGCTGATGACCCGAGACAAGGTCACGTTGCGCCTCACCCTGACGGTGGAGCACGCCGTGGCCGATCCGGTCCTGGCGGCGACGGCAGTGGCCAACGTGCGCAACGCGGTCTACTTGCTGGTGCAACTCGCGGCGCGTGACTACGTCGCGGGAGTGACCCTGGACCAGCTGCTCGAGGGCCGCGACGCGATGACGCGCCACTTGATGGCGGAGGTGGCTCCGAAGGCTCTAGGGTTCGGCGTTCGCGTCGATCGCGTGGGCGTGAAGGATGTCGTGCTGCCGGGCGAGATGAAGACCCTGCTGAACCGGGTGATCGAAGCGGAGAAGGCCGCGGCGGCGAACGTGATTCTCCGTCGCGAAGAGGTGGCGGCGACCCGCCAGCTGGCCAACACCGTGCGCGTGATGGAACAGAGTCCGATCTTGCTCCGTCTCAAGGAGCTGGACGCGCTCAAGGAGATCGCCGAGAGCATCGGTGAGGTGCGCCTCGTGGTCGGCGCCGACAACATGAAGGCGCTCTTGCCGGCCGAGCTCTTGGGCCGCGGCCTCGCGCTCCCGAGCGCCAAGACCCACGAGCCCACGAGCGGTCAGTGAGGAAGGGAGGCCCCCGGGTACGACGCCCGGGGGCCGCCGAGTTGCTCCCGGCGTGGTAGGCTTGCGAGGTCATGTCGGGGGAAACACGCACCCGACTGCTTGGCTTTCTGTGTGCCCTGGGCGGGCTCGGCTGCTCACCAATACGGGAGACTCGGCAGGTTACCCTCCTCGAGTCCAGCGAGCGGCGGCTGGCAGAGCGGCCCGCGCCCGAGCTCGCACGGACCGCCGTCACGGTCACCCAGCGCCCGGACGAAGTCGCCCTTCGGGTGCACCGACACAGCCCCTGCTGGGTAGCCACGCGGCAGGAGGTTCTGACCGAGGTTCACACGACCACCGAACCGAGGACCGGCTGGTTGATCGCCGACGCGGCCATGAGCACGACCGGCCTCCTGTTTCTGTACGGCGACCGGTCCGAAGACCCAGCCTTCTCCATGCGCGGTTTCGGGGTCGTGCTCGCCGTCGTGGGGTTCCCGAGCCTGCTCGTCGATCTCGCCAAGTTCTCGAGCGACACCCGCCAGGAGCGCAGCCTGGGCCCGACCGAGAGCGCGCTGTCGCGCTGCTCGACGGAGCGTCCGGTCCGCCACCGCGTGACCGTGGTGCTCCCAGACGGGCGTTCCTGGTCGGCCGTCACGGACGCGGGTGGGGTTGCGCGCTTTCCCATCGGCGCGGCGCTTTGGCGCGACTTCGGCGATCGGGTCGACTGTGATCTGATCGTCGACGGCGTGCCGGTTCGTCGCGTGTTCCTCGAGCGGGTGCCACCGTGATGCGTCCGTCGACGCTGGCCATTGCCTTGACGGCGCTCGGGTGCGTCGGGTGCATGGACCACCAGCGGCACGTCGAGAGCGTGCCGCGCGCAGGCTTCGTCCAGGTCGGGCCACCCCTCCGCAGCACGCTGCGCGCCTACGTGATGCTTTGGCCCACACCGGATGGCCTGCTTGCCGAGGCGCGCGTGCAGTCGAACTGCCCCTCCCGGCAGCTCACCCTGTTCCAAGACGTCGACGTCATCGAGATCACCGCTGCCAAGACCCGCTGGGTCCCAGCCGCCGGCTGGGCACTCCTCGGTGGCACTCTGCTGGCCGTGGGCGACGACACTTCGGGGTTCGCGGCGGCGTCCTTCGGCGCCAGCGCCCTCGTGGTCGCGCTGCCGATGCTGGGCGAGCGCACCAAGCGCGAGCACCTGGGCTTTCGCGAGCGAGCGGTGCCGGGCCCCTCGGTGATTTGCGACGATCGTCCCCTGCCAGAGGTCACGCTCACGCTCCGGGCCGGATTGACCACCGTCGAGGCACCCACCGACCTCTCGGGCCGTGCGCGGTTCGCTGGCGTGGCCTGGGAACAGGTCCGTGTCGCTTACGTCGACGACACGGCAGTCCCGGTCTTCAGGGCACCCGCCCTCCCGCCGCCCCCGTGACGATGCAGCGCGCCTCGCCGCCGGCGGCTCAGGCGTCCGAGGTACTCCCGGACGGCGCGGACGCGGACCCTGATCTCGTCCAGCGTCTGCTCCGTCTCGGGGTGCCTGGGCGCCCCTGCGCTCAGTTGCAGAAGAACTGCTTGTTGAGGCAGACGCAGCTGGTGTTGCCGTAGTTGCACTGCGTGCTCTGCGGCAACGTGCACGCGGACCCCGGGTTCGGCTCCTGTCCGGGGCAGCCGGTGGGGTTCGGCGCGTTGCAGTTCCACTGCGGCGAGCCGCCGAAAGTACTGCACGAGCAGCGAGTGGTGCCGTAGGCGCACTGGAGGCCAGACTGCTGCGCCGTGCACGCCGAGTCGTCAGCCGGGGCCGATCCGGGGCACGTCGGGCAGTTCCAGGTGCTGCCGAAGCACAGGCACTTGTCGGCGCCGTAGGTGCAGCGCGAGCCGCCGCCCTGGCAGGCCGAGTCCTCGGCCGGTTTGGTCGCCGGGCACTGGTTGCACTGCCAGTCGAGCTGCCCTTGGCTCGAAACGCAGGTGCACTGGTTGTTACCGTAGGGACAGTTCAATCCGAACGAGCTGCAGTTGTTGCCGTCCTGGGGAGCCTGGCCCGGACAGGTCGCCGCCGCGCCGCCAGTCCCTGCGCCGCCGGTTCCTGCGCCGCCGGTTCCTGCGCCGCCGGTCCCCGCGCCGCCGGTGCCCGCCGCGCCGCCCGAAGTCGCACCCCCAGAGCCCGCCGCGCCGCCGCTCGTGCTTCCGCCACTGCCGGCGGAGCCGCCCGACGAAGCCCCGCCGGTCGACGCGCCGCCGGTCGCGACGCCGCCGGTGTTCGTGCTTCCGCCGCTCCCGGAGTCGCTCTCGTCGTCTCCGCCGCAGGCGCCCACCAGCGCCACCGCACCGAACGCACACAAGCTGCCAAGGATCGTTCGCATCGTCATGTCGGGTCCCTCGCTGGTGATCAGGCTAGCACGAGGGCTGGCTGCGGCTCGCGGCGCGCGCGACCGCGCTCGGGAATTGCCCACACCCTGGCGCCTTGCTACGCCCGCACGCCGACTCATGACCCTCACTGCCTGCCTGCACCTGCCCGTCTCGCTCTCGTATCCGGAGTTCCCCGGGATGGCGGCGGCGGTTTCACGGGTACAGGCCGAGGTTCAGCTGCTGGACCGCGCGGGCTTCGACGCGATCTTGATCGAGAACGACAACGACAAGCCGCACACCCTGACCGTCAACGAAGCACAGGTCGCCTGGCTGACGCGGGCCGCCCTCGCCGCCAAGGCCGTCACCGAACGCCCGGTGGGGATCGGCGTACAGCGCATCGACTGGCGCGCGACCCTCGCCGTCGCCGCCGCCGCAGAGCTCGAGTTCGTGCGGCTCGACGTGTACGTCGACGCCGTGCGGATGCTCGATCAGCGGGTCGAGGTGAACCCGACGGAGGTCCTCGAATGGCGGAGTCGCCTTCGGGCAGAGCACGTCGAGCTATGGGTCGACGTGCACGTCAAGCACGCCGAGCTCGTCAGCGGGCACCCCCTCGCCGAGTCCGTGCGGCGGGCGGCCGAGCGCGGGGCCGCCGCCGTGCTCGTCACGGGCAAAGTCACCGGCGAGCCGCCACGGGAAGAGGACTTGAAGCTGGCGCTGGGGCGCGGAGTTCGAGTGCTGGTCGGAAGCGGGCTCACTTCCGAGAACGCGGCGGCGCTCCGGCCGCTCTGCGACGGCGCGGTCGTGGGCACCGCGCTCAAAGCGGGCGACGCCGTCAGCAGAGAGCGAGCGAGAGAGATGGTCGAGGCATGGCGCTCTGCATCGCCGCGATAGGCGAGGTCACCGAGGACTGCTACCTCGGGGACGACGGCCACCAGCTCCGCGTCGCCGGTGGGATCTCGGCCAACTTCGCGCGCTCGGCCGCGGCGGCGGGCGCACAGGTCATGCTCTTCGCCCCGGTGGGAGACGACTCGGCGGGCCAGCGGGTGATCGCCGGATTGACCGTTCCCCACCAGATCCGCGTGCTCTCGGGGGAGACGGCGGAGCAGAAGATCCGGCTTCGGGCCGACGGCGAGCGCCAGTTCTGTGGCTTTCGAGCGGGCGTCTTGCCCGACTATCGACTCTCGGACGACGAACGCCGGCGCATCGACACCCAGTTCGACGTGGTGCACGTGCCGATGCAGCCCGAGACCGAGCACCTGCTCGCGGGCATCACGCGGCCGGCGCGGGTCGCGGATTTCTCGGTCGACAGCGCCACGGGCGACGATCCGCGGCGCTGGTGCGAGCCACACCTGGAAGCGCTGAGCGTGGCCTTCGTCGGGGGCCACGTCCGCCACCTGGAGGCGCTCGCCACGATCCAGACGCGCGCCGTGATCGTGCTCACCTGCGGCGCGCTCGGCGCCTACGGCATCTGGCGCGGCAAGGTGGTGCACCAACCGGCACTTCCGACACACGTCGTCGACACCACGGGCTGCGGCGATGCGTTCGCCGGCGCCTTCACCGTTGCGCACTTCGGTGGTGCGAGCCTCGAGACGGCGCTGCTCCGCGGCGCCGAACGCGCCGCTCGGGTGGCAGAGCGGATGGGCGCCGGCTGAGTCGCGGTCGCCGTTACTCGGCACCCGCGAGCCGGCGCGCCCGCGCCTGCTCGATCCGAAGCCGCGCGCGGCGCTCGGCGATGACCGGCGTCGGCTCGTGCGTGCTCAGCGACTCGCGCAGGATCTCGCGCGCCGTCGTGCCGAGCGCGTCGATCAGCGGCGTCGGATCGGTGAGACCCATCACCGAGCGACCGATCCCCCGGATCACCGCTCCTGCTGACGCGACCGGATCGGGCACGAACAGCACACCGCGCTCGGTGAGCTCCCTCGCCGCGCTCGCGCTCGCGAGCACGTTGTTGGCGGCGCCGCACACCGCAAAGGCTCGGAGCGCGCGGGCCTCGCTCGGGCCGATCACGCCGCCCACCGCGCAGGGCGCGAGCACGTCGACCGGTGCGGTGACGATCGATTCGGGCGCGACGACCTCGGCGCCCAGAGCGGACGCGACACGGGTCGCGCGCGCTCCGTCGACGTCCGCGAGCACCAGCCGCGCTCCGGCTGAGGCGAACGCTCGCGCGACGGCCTCGCCGATGACGCCCACGCCCTGCACTCCCACGCGCAGCCCCCGGACCTCCGCTCCGCGGACTTCGGCGCAGGCTTCCAGGCAGCGGAGCATGCCTCGGGCCACGGCGTCGGCCAGGCCCGCCTCGTCGGTGTGAACGAACCGGCAGGCGGTGGCCATCGCCGCGAGATCTGCAGCCGTCGTCCCCAGATCCCCCGCGGTGCGGAACAGCCCGCCCAGGTCGTCCACCAGCTGTCCGAGTCGGATGAACGCGCGCTCCCGCTCCAGCCCCGGATGGTCGAACACCACCAGCTTGGCGCCTCCGGCGTCCAGGCCGGCCAGCGCGCATTTGACGGTCATCGCGCGAGCGAGCTCCGTGCAGTCCAGAAGCCCCCGATCGAAGCTCGAGTAGGCGCGGGTCCGTACCCCTCCCGCCGCGGGCCCCAGCGTCAGGTCGTCGATCACTAGCAGCGCGCGCAGCCCCGTCGGCGGGTCGCTGAACGAGATCAACCGCGCGCTGCCCGCTCGCTCGAGGTCCGACCAGAGCCCGTCTGCTTCCACCGGACCGACCATACGCCGAGATCCGGGCCGTTTTCGAGGTGTGTGCGCGTTGGGCGCGGTTCCGATGAATACCGGTCGTGTCCGACGCACCCCTGACATAGAGGTGGACCACCCACTCTCGCGAAAGTCGGAAACCAGCGTGCAACCCACCCGCTTCGATCGCCTGCTCGACGCGTGCTTCGACGGCGAGTCTCGGCGTGCGCGCTCGCTGGCGGTCGCCCTGTATGCCATCCTGGCGCTGCTCTCGCTGATGCAGCTCGCCAGCGCCGGGGCCGTCGGGCGAATCGCGCAGCAGCCCCTGGGAACTGCGCTGCTGGCGGCGTTGTTCGCCGCCGCCGCCGGCTACGCGCTCTTGGTGGTTGGCGACGCGCTTTTGGGGGCGCGGGCCAGCGCGCGCGCACCGGGCCTGAGCGACGCGCTGTTGCACGCCTGCGTCGGCGGTCTCGGGCTCGGCGCTCTGTTCGGCCGCGACCTCTTCACGGAGCGGCTCTCTGCGCTGCTCGTGGGTGGCGCGGGGCTCGCCCTGCTCGGCGCCGGCCTGCTGCTCGCGGTGCTCGGCCGGCTAGCGCCCGCGGCGGGTGGCCAGTTCGAGGCGCGCCGTGGGCGCGCTTCACACCATCGGAGCTGCATCGTCCGAGGGGCCGTGTTCGCCACGCTGGGCGCCCTGGGCTTCACGGCCGCAGTTCGAAACCTGGCCGAGCCTCGACTCGACCTGCAGACCGGCGCCCTCGGTCTGGTGATGGTCGGCCTGGCGACCGTCGCGCTCGCAGGCTACGCGCTCCAGCTCTGGTGGTCCCTCGGGGGCGACGAGCTCTTCGGTTGACGATGGGCAGTGCGCGCCCTCGCGTAGCGGCCGAAGCGCCGGCGAAATAGTTGCGCCCGCGATCGGCGAGACCTCGTGGTACCGAGAACGGACCATGATCTCTCGCCCCGTCGCCCTCACTGCTCTTGCGCTCGTTGGCTGTGGTGGTCCGAGCGCCCCGGTAGCCCCGTCGCCCGAGCCCAGCGCCGGCGCCGCGCCCACCGCCAGCGCGACCGCCGCCCCCGTCGCCGAGCCCGCGCCCGACGCTGGCGCCTCTGTGAAGCCAGAAGAGCCGGCTCCCAAGGAAGACACTTCGGGCACAGCGCGCGAGCGCCTGATGCGCGCGCACTTCAAAGAAGTGAACGCGCTCCGCAAGGCCGTGATCGACGGCGCCATGTCCGCGACCATCGGCCCCGCCGAGACGCTCGGGAACACGACGGCGCTCGGAACCATCCCGCCGAAGTGGCAACCTTCTCTCGACGCCCTCTCGGCGGCGGCGAAGCGATTCGGCCAGAGCCCCGATCTTCCGGCCGCAGCCGCAGCCATCGCCGACATCGGGGTCGCCTGCGGTTCGTGTCACAAGACCGGCGGCGGTCCCAAGGTGCAGGTCGAATCACCGCCGGCGGCCGACAAGACCGTCGCCGGTCAAATGAAGCGCCACGCATGGGCGACGGAGCGCATGTGGGACGGTTTGTATGGCCCTTCGGACGCGGCCTGGAAGGCGGGCGCCGATGCCCTCTCGGCGGACCCGTTCCCGAAAGAGGTGCTCGCCAAGGGGGGCGTGCACGCGCGCAGCGCGGCGTCACGCTTCACGGGGCTCGTTCCCACCATGACCGGCAAGAAGACGCCGGAAGAGCGCGCCAAGCTCTACGCGGAGCTGCTGGAAACCTGCTCCGCGTGCCACATGGCCACCCGCGGCGGAAAGAAGTAGCTCGCGCCGGGGCGCGGGGACGTCCTGCCAAGTGAACGAGGCAGGGGTCGGCGGCGCGCTCGCAGCGGGAACGGAAGGCCTGCGGCGGGCGCGTGTCGTTCGGGGCCCCGAACTGCAAAGACACGCAGATGTGCATGGGCATCGGCGGCAAGGACCGCGAGTTTCACTGCAGCGACCCGCCGGTGCCCTGACCCGTCAGTCGGGCTTGTCGATCCGTGCCGCGAGGGCGCGCGCCTGAACGCTGTTCGGATAGGCGCGGACGAACTCCTCGATCGCCACCCGCTCTTCCGAGCGCCGGCCCAGTCGGCCCAGGGCCTGGATGCGACCGTAGCGGGCCTCTTGCGACAGCCCACCGCCGGACCGCAAGTAGGCGTCGTACGACCGCAGCGCCCCCGCCGCGTCGCCCAGCGGACCGAGCTGGAGCTCGGCGAGGGAGAGCAGGGCCGCGTGCGCCTCCGCGCTCTTGGGGTGGGCGGTCATCAGCGCGCGATAGGCCTCTGCCGCGCCGCTGGAGTTGCCCGACGCCCTGAGCTTGCGCGCGGCGCCCAGCATGTCGGCGGGGCTGGGCTTGGGCGGAAGGTCCTTGCCCGCGCTCGAGGCCGATGGCGGGGGCTCGGGAGGCGCTGCGGTCGAGGTCGTTTCGGGGACCGGACGCGCAGCAGCGCGTTCGGCGAGCCCCAAGAGCTCGAGCTCGTGGCGCTCGACGCTCGGGTCGACGGGGCGGCTGCGGTCGGGGCCGAGTTCGAGCTCGTTGCCCGCCGTGACGCTGCGCGAGGCTGCGCCGGCGCGGGTGCGCACCGAGCCCTCGTGCACGCGCACCGCGACCGACTTGTCGCCTGCCGCGCGCGTGACCGAAAAGATGGTTCCTGTGACCGTGGCTTCGCCGTCCTCCGCGTCGACCGTGAATGCGCTGCCCGCGGGCAGCTTGTCGAGCGCGGTGACCACCGTCCCCTGGTGCAGCGTCAACCTGCGCTGCGCGCCGCTCGCGGCGGTGAGCGACAGCGATGCCCCCTGGTCCAAGCACGAGCGGATCTTGCCGCCGTCGAAGGCGATGCACGCGCGGGCGCCCGGGCCGACGTCGATGCGCGCGCCGGCCGCCAGCCCCGCGCCAGCCACGACCGGTGCGCCGGACGAGGTGACGTTGCCGCTCGCGGATTCGAGCACCGCCACCGTCGCCGCGGGCGCGGGCCCAGGGGCGGGCGAACGCAGGGTGATGGCGACGCCCGCCGCCAGAGCCAGCACCACGCTCGCCGCCGCCAAGGTTCGTCGGGTCTTGGCTCGGCGCGCCGCTTCCAGGTCGCGCAGCGGCAGCTTCTTGGCGATCGGCGCCTCCGCGTTGGTCCCGCGAACCTCCGAGGCACCGGATGCGCCCGGGTGCTCCGCGGCTCCAGCGGGAGCGAGGGGCAACTTCTTCGCCGACGGTTGCGCCACGGCTTCGAGCGCGCGAGCGACCAAGGCGTGGGCATCTGGCTCTTCGAGGCGGATCTGCTGCTCCGAGTCCGCGAAGTCGTCCCACGCCTTCGCCTCGGCGCGGCACGCCGCGCAGCTCTCCGCGTGCTCGGCCAGGAACTGCGCCTCGTCGGCGCTCACGGGCTCCTCGAGCATCCGGCGATCGGCCAGCTCGGCCCAGCGTTCGCAGTCTTCGCTCATGCCTCCCCCTTGGCCGTCTTGCCGATGGCGACGTCACGGCGGATCAAACGGCGCATCTCCTTGCTGCCCCGCAGCAGACGATCTTTCACCGTGTTCGGCGAGCTCTCGGTGATCTCTGCGATCTCTGCGATCGAATAGCCCATCACGTGCTTGAGCACGAGGGCAGTACGCTGTACCTCGGGAAGGTCCCCGAGGTAGGCCTGGATGGCGCGCGGGGCCTCGTCGCGTAGCGGCGGGCCGGTGTCGTCGCGCACCGGGATGGCGTCGAGCTCGGCGTCGTCCAAAGTGCGCTCGCGGTGCTTCTGGCGTGAGCGGGCCAGTCGCAGGCTGGTGCGGACCACCAGGCGGTCCGACCAGCGCTCGATGCTGCTGCCGCCGCGGTAGGTGCCCGCGCTGGTCAGGATTTCGATCAAGCTCTGTTGAGCCGCATCGGCGGCATCTGCGTCCGTGCGCAGAATGGACTTCGACACGCGGTGCACGCGCCCCACCAGGCGCTGCGCCAGCACGCGACTGGCGACGGGATCTGCGGCGGCTACGAGTGACATCAGTCGAACATCCTCGGTGTGGAGCGCTTCTTCCCCGACCGCATCGGCTGCCTCGGGGTCCGTTGTTCGAGTGGGGTCTGCCACGGCTTTGGGGTGGATTTCTTTTCACCAGAGATCGACGGCGAGGCCCGCGGCCGCCCGCGGGCGAACGCGGTAGGGCGTGAGCAACGTCTCGCGACCGCCGGGCAGGTCGACCACGTACTCGGAAACATTGAGAAACAGGTCTGCTCCCACACCCAGCCCCAAACTCGTCCGTTGCCCCACATCGTAGCGCACGCCCACCCGCGGCGACACCGCCCAACCCAGCTGGTCATCGGATTCGGTGGGCGCGACGCCGCCGGCCGTCTTGGTGGTCGACCGCCGGTCGAGCTCGCCGACCACACCCAGCTGGCCCACGAAGCGTAGCCGATCGATCGGGAGCTCGTAGCCCGCGAAGGCGCGAAGGGGGTAGCGACCGACCCGCACCCGCGCGGCGTCGCGCTCGACCTCGACCGGCGCGCTCGCGACGTATCCCAGGCCGAAGAACGAGACGCCGTCCGGCGAGACGCTGAGCTCGACGCCGAGACCGCTCTGCCAGCCGACCTCGGGGGCGTAGGACTCGCCGGCGTAGTGAGCATCGAGCCGGGCACGGAACGGGTCGCGCGGACCCGGCGCGGGCGCCTCGCGCGGGCGGGCCACGGGCGGGGCGACGACCGGCGGCGGCACGGCCGGCGGCGGCGGCTTGGGCGCAATCTCGGGGCCCTGCTCCATCCCGATCTCGCGGCCCTCGAGCAGCGCGCCGACCGTCGAACGCACCACCAGGCTCATCTCTTCGACGCCGGCCTGCTCTGCACCCTGCGTCTTCTTGATCCGGCGTACCAGCGCGCGCTGCGCCTCGGGTTCGATCAGATACACGATCAGGTCGTCGGCGAGCTCGGCCTCGAGAAAGAACGCGCCCATCGCCGCGTGCTTCTTGCACGCCCCGGCAGCCAGATCGAGCCGGTCGCGCAGCTTCTCGGTGGGCCCCTCGGTGCGCTCGACGACCACCCCGACCGGCAGGTCGCCGAGCTGCGCGCGGATCGCGCCGACCAGGATGTCTCTCCGGGCTTCATCGCCGCTCGAAAGCAACAGCACGACCCGGCGATCGGGCTCCGCCGCCCCCGCCGCCGAGACGGCGAGCAAGGTGGCGAGCGCGAGCCGCCAACCCCCTTTCGTCCTCGACCCTCCGCGCAGCCCCGGCATGGGCCCCAACGTAAATCAGCTGGTCGGGGCCCATCGAGATTTTTCCACCCGCGCCGGGCAGAGGCCACCACTCAGCCGGTGCGGGCGCCAGGGCCCTGCGAAGGAGACCGCCATGCACTTCGTTCGATGGGCAGTCATTGGGACCATGGTTTCGAGCGCCGCGCTTGGCGCCTGTGCTGCGAGCGACGGAGTGAGTGGCGACACGGCCGCCGGGGCGGGCGGCGCCAGCGCCGGCGGCTCCACGGGCCTCGGCGGTGGTGGCGCCGGCGGAGGCGGCATCAACTGGGACGGAGGCACCTCGGAAGGAGGGGTCTCGTGCGTTCCGTGCTCCGACGACGGCACCCAGGTGCTGAACTGCGACGGGTCGGTGGCCAAGACCTGCGCCAGCGGGCAGCTGTGCGGGGGCGGGCAATGCATGGCGCCCTGCGACGCGGCGAAGGCCAACAAGTCGACCGTCGGGTGCGACTACTTCGCTGTCACCTTGAACGCCATGAGCGGCGGCTTCGGCGGATGCTTCGTCGCCTTCGTCGCCAACACCTCGAAGCAGGCGGTCAAGGTGCAGGCCAGCTTCGGCGGGACGAGCATCGATCTGTCGAAGCACGCGGCGCTGCCCCAAGGGACCGGCACGCAGATCAAGTACCAGCCCTACGATCCGGCGGCAGGCCTACCGCCAGGCGAGGTCGCGATCTTGTTCCTGGCCAACGATCCCGTCCAGCACGGCACGTGGTCGGCGCCGGCGGCCTGTCCCGTCCCGGCGGCGGTGGGGCTCGACGCCCACGTGCACTACGGAATGAACATCTCGACCGGGCGCAGCAAGGCGTTCCACATCACGACCGACGGGCCGGTCGTCGCCTACCAGATGCTGCCGTTCAACGCGGCTCACGCTGCGACTACCGGCGCGACGTTGCTCCTTCCCACCAGCGCTTGGGACAAGAACTACGTGGCCGTAGCAGCCTGGGGGACGGCGTACTTCCAGGGCATGCCGATCCCGCCTTCGACCGCCATCGTCGCGGCCGAGGACGACACCACGGTGACGATCTTGCCCAACACCGAGATCAAGGCCGGGCTGAACGTGCCCGCGATGCCCAAGGGCAAGACCACCAAGTTGATGCTCCAGAAAGGCGAGACCATCGAGATCATCGAGACCAACGAGATCACCGGCAGCCCGATCGAGTCCGACAAGCCCATCGGGGTGTTCGCCGGGCACCTGGGGCTGCGCATCCCGAACGACGGCGACTGGAGCGACCACGCCGAGCAACAGATCCCTCCGGTCCGAGCCCTTGGCAACGAGTACGCCGTCGCGACCTACCGGGACCGCGTGCCGGGTTTTGCCGAGAAACGGCGTCACCGGGTGATCGGCACGGTCGCGGACACCAAGATGACCTTCGACCCGCCCAGCGTGAGCCCGCCGGCGACGCTCTCGCTCGGCACGGTGCTCGAGATCGAGTCGGATGTGCCCTTCGTGGTCAAGAGCCAGGACATCGATCATCCGTTCATGGTGTTTTCGTACATGAGCGGCTCGAGCACCATCGCCAACGCCGGCGGCCCGGCGGGCTACGGCGACCCGGACTTCGTGCGCATCGTTCCGGGGCCGCAGTACATGAAGCGCTACGTGTTCTTCACCGACCCGACCTATCCCGAGACGAACCTGGTAGTGGTGCGACGCAAGGGCAAGAGTGGGTTCGCGGACGTCACTCTGGACTGCGCGGGCAAGCTCACCGGCTTTTTGCCCATTGGCAACTCGGGCGAGTACGAGTTCACGCGGGTCGATCTCTCGCGCCACAAGTTCGAGCCCCAAGGCCAGTGTAACAACGGTCGGCGCGAGATGAGCTCGGAAGAGTCGTTCGGGCTCTGGGTGTGGGGCTGGGGCACACCCGAGACCCGCGCAGGAAAGGACAACCCGTGCGATCTGAACCAGCCGGACAACACCTGCGACGTGAGCTACGCCTACCCCGCCGGCGAGAAAGTCACGCCGATCAACAACGTGTACGTGCCGAGCACGCCGAAGTGAGCGACCGTCCGCCTCGTGGTACCCTCCCCGGATGGTGCGTCGGGCGCTGACGGGTCGCATCATCGGGGGGGCCTTGGTGTTGGCGGCGTGCGGCAGCGGCGATTCGTCGAGCGGGCCGGGAACGGGCGGCACGGGTGGCGGCAGCGGCGGCACAACCACCGGGGGCGCGGGCGGCGCCGCTGGTGCGATCGGGTCGGGTAGCGCCAGCGGAGCGGGCGGCGCGAGCGGCGGTGGAGGCGTGGGCGGCGTCTGCGTGGACAGTTGCCCCGCGCCCAACGGCGGCGTGACCTGGGGCTGCACCAAGCGCTTCATGTACGGCATCAACTACGCCTGGAAGGACTTCGCCGGGGACTTCGGCGGGATCTCGGCCTGGGGCATCCAGGGCGTGTCCGGGCAGGCCAGCGCGCATGCCGCAGCGCTGGCGGACATGCGCGGTCACGGGGTGAGCGTGGTCCGCTGGTGGATGTTCCCAGACTTCCGCGGCGACGGCGTGGACTTCGATGCCAGCGAGATTCCGACCGGTCTGGGTGGAACGGCCCTCGCCGACATCCAGAAGGCGCTCGAGCTCGCCGAGCAGGCCGACGTCTACCTGATGCTTACCGTGTTCTCGTTCGACAACTTCGGGCCGAGCGAGAACGTCGCCGGCATCTGGACGCCGGGCATCACGCCGATGGTCAAGGACGCGACCAAGCGCAAGGCGCTGATGGAGAAGGTCGTGCGCCCGGTGGCGAAAGCGGTCGCCGCCAGCCCCCACGCCAAGCGGGTGATCGCCTGGGACGTGATCAACGAGCCGGAGTGGGCGATGACCGGCAGCGACCCGTATGGCGACCCCGCCTTCGAAGCGAACGCGGACCTTGCCCCGGTGTCGTTCACCGAGATGGAGACGTTCATCAAAGAGGTGACGGCCACCTTGCGGAGCGAGAGCGGCGCGCTGGTGACGGTGGGCGGCGCCGCCGCCAAGTGGGCCAGGGCGTGGACGAAGGTGGGCGTCGATTTCTACCAGCTGCACTCCTACGACTGGGTGGACAAGTGGTGGCCGCACACCAACGCGGCTTCGAGTTATGGGCTGGACAAGCCGTTGGTGATGGGCGAATTCCCGCCGACCGGGCTGAGCGGCGTGCCCTACTCGAGCGTGGTGCAAGCGTTCTGGGACAAGGGCTACGCCGGGGCGCTGTCCTGGCAGTACGACGAGATCAAACCCGCCGAGCTCGACGGCATCCAGGCGTTTGCCACGGCGCACCCGTGCGAGACGCACTTCACGCCCAAGACCAACGCATCGATCGAGATCGCGGTCAGCCAACGCGGGCGGCGGTCGAAGAGCGTGCGCCGGTGCCGCACGACGGCTGGCGGAGTGAGCTGCACCCGGGCAGGTTTGGAGCCTTAGTTTGCAGCGACCTCGCCCGGTCGCTTATGGTCGCCGCATGCGCAAGGCCCTGGCTATGGTGGCAGTGTTCACGTGTTTCGCGGTTCCCGTTCGGGCCGACGTGCCGCCGATCGACCAGTGCTCCAAGGTCGGCGAGGCGTGCCCGAACGCCGGCAACGAAGGCAAGACCGCCGGGACGTGCGTGAAGAGCACCTGCACGCGCTTGAACAAGGCTACCGGAAAGAGCGACAGCTACGAGTGCACCAAATGCGTCGAGGGGCCGCCGCCGGCGCCCGCCAAGAAGTCGTCGGGGTGCGCTGCCGGTCCCCCGCACGGCGCGCACCGCGGCCCGGCTGCGATCTTCGCTGCGCTCTTGCTCGTTGCCGCGAGGCGGCGAGCCGGCTAGCGAGCCCGCGCTTCTCGCAGGCGCGAGCCGACCGCCCAGAGATAGGCGGTCATGGCGCTCGCCCCGTCGTCGTCCAGCGCCACCCCGTGGTCCCGGCGCATCTCGGCGATCTCTTCGGCCCACTGGTCCGGCGGGACTTCGTCGGGCGACTTCAGGCTGTGGCAGCCAGCGCAGGTCCGCACGTAGAGCGTGCGGCCGCGCGCCAAACGGTCGGCGCTGGCGCCCGGAAACCGCTGCCCGGCCCGGGTCACGTCGCTGGAAGTGGGCGCGGGCAGGCCCGCGGCGCAGCCGACGGCCACCAGGGTCAAGAGCAGCGGAAACAGGCCACGCGCGGTCACAGGTCCATCCCGAAGAGCACGCGCACGTTCACCCGCTCGTGGTGCTCGAGATCGAGCGAGCTGTCGTCATCGCCGCCCTCTTCCTCGCCCTTGATGGCGAACACCTGGGGCTGCACCGTGGCCGCCATCCACCACGCCTTCTGCGCGTAGGCCACCGAAGGGCCAACCGAGAAGGCCGTGACCTCGTGCTCTTTGCCGCCTTCCAGCTCGCTGTGGCTGCGCGCTTCGAGCCCCAGGACCAGGGTCGGCGTCAAGAAATACCCGAACGCCAAATCGGCTTCGAGCGCGATCTCGCGCTTGGTTTCGCCCTTCGACTCGAACTCCCATTCGTGCTCGCCCACCAGGTTGAGGGCGACGAGCGCGTTGCCCATCCGCTTGTCGAAAATCACTTTGGCCTCGAGCTCGGCCTCGGCGGGTGCCGCCGTCCACTCGAAGTAGAGCGCCGAGCCGATGGAATCGGCGAACGAGTCGCTGAGCTTGTACTTCCACTCGTTCGACACGCCGCCGAACTCGAAGCCCGACACGCGCGTGGTCTGCCCCGAGGTGGCGTCCGTCTCGTCGGCGGTCAGCGCCGTCATGTTCCAGTACCAGGCCATCTGCAGATCGGGCACCACGCCGAACTCGAACTCGAGCCGTTGGTCGAAGCGGCTGTAGTAGCTCTCGCGCCCGGCGCGCCAGGTGGTCCACGGCTCGAGCTCGACGTCGCCGGGGTTGAGCACGTTCGACTCGTAGGTGTAGGTGAAGTGACGTTCGGACGCCGCCGCAGTGCTGGGGAGGGCGGCGAACAAGGCGGCGGTGAAGAGGGCGGAGCGGAGAGACATCGCGGGGAGGATGCCTTATTGAAAATGATTGTCAATATCGGTTTCGCCGCGCCGGGCTCGGCCCAGGAAATGCCCGGGAAATGACGGGCACGATGGACTCGCTGGGCGCGCCGCCGCATAAGAGCGCGCATGGCTGCCTCCCGTCGCCGTCCCATCAAGCGCTGGGTGGCGCTCGGCGTCGCGGTCCTCTTCGGGGCCTTGCTCGTCGCCTGGACCCGGCTTCGGGCCGTGCCCGTCGTGGTGACGCCGGTCGTGCGCGGGCAAGCGGTCGAGGCGGTCTACGCTACGGGGAGCGTCGAAGCCGCAGACCGCGTGGTGGTCAAGGCCAAGACCAGCGGCAGCATCGCCGAGGTGTTCGTCCGCGAGGGCAGCCGGGTGAAGAAGGGCGAGCTTCTGGCGCGCATCGACAACCCGACGGCCAGCTTCGATCTGAAACGCGGCCAAACGGATCTGAACGCGGCGTCGGCGCAGGCGGGGAAAGAGGCGCCGCAGATCGCCGTGCTGGCGGCGCAAGCTCGCGCGGTGGCCGCCGACCTCAAGCAGGCCACCCTCGAGCTCGACCGGACTCGGAAGTTGGTCGAGAAGGGCTCGGCGCCCGCATCGGAGGTCGATCGTGCGCAAGCGCGCGTCGATCAGCTGCAGGGTAGCCTGGAGGCCAACCGCGCCCAGCAGCGCGCCCTGCGCATCGACCTGTCGGCCAACGCCCAGCGGCAGGCGACCCAGGTGAAGTCCCTCGCCGCCCGCGTCGCGGACACCGAGGTGCGAGCGCCACTCGACGGCGTCGTGCTCGCGAAGAACGTCGAGCTGGGCGAGGTCGTCGCCCTGAACCAACCCTTGTTTCGCGTCGCAGACACCCGGGTCTTGCTGCTCGAGGTGAACGTCGACGAAGCCGACGTCGCTCGCGTCAGCGACGGGCTGAGCGGCAAGCCCAAGTCCGAGGCCGCCATCAGCCTGTACGCCTTCGCCAAGACTGTGTTTCGCGGCGAAGTCGTCGAGATCTTGCCCGACGCCGATCGACAGCGCCGGGCGTTCGTCGCGAAGATCCGCTTCCTGTCGCCGCCGCCCGAGCTCAGAAGTGGCATGACGGCCGAGGTGAACGTGGTGACCGCTCGGCATGACGCCGTGCTGCTCGCACCGAGCTCTGCCGAGGCCGACGGGTCGGTCTGGGTTGCGGCGAATGGACGCGTCGAGCGCCGCCCGATCAAGGTCGGGATCCGCGATTTGCTGCGGGTCGAGGTGGTGTCCGGACTGGCCGAAGGCGAGAGCGTGGTGATCGAGGGGCGCGACCAGCTCGCTCCGGCCAGCCGAGTCCGTGTCACGGTGCGGCCCGCCGACAAGCACGACCCGCTGCCCGACTCGGCGGACATCGCCCAGACCACCCTGAGGTGACAGTGAGCCGCGTCGTCTTGTTCATTGCGCTGCGGCAGCTCTGGGATCGCAAGCTGCTCAACGGCATCGCCGTCTTGGGGGTGATGCTCGGCGTGATCGTGCTGATCGCGATCAACGGCATCATGCAGGGGTTTCAGACCAAGTTCCTGGACAACATCCTGAAGATCAGCCCGCACGTCACCATCTTCGACAAGCAGCTGCGGCCGGCGGCGCCGCTTCTGGCGCGTTACGCCGACGACTTCGTCACGGCGCGCGTGTCCCACGAGAGCCCCAGCGACCGTCAGCTCCGGATCAGTCGGCCAAACGAGATCGTCCGCGCCCTCGAGCGGCTGCCCAACGTGGCGGCGGCCTCGGCGTTGCTCAACGGCAGCGCGGTGATCGCGCTGGGTTCGAAGCAGTACCCGGTCGACCTCCGCGGGATCGAGCCGCTGACGCAGGACCGGGTCACGCCCATCTCGCAATACGTGAAGGTCGGCGCCTACCGACCGCTGGCGAACGGCGAGGGCATCTTGCTCGGGAACGGCGTCGCGACCCGGATCGGCGCCAAGGTCGACGACATCTTGACCGTGGGCTCGCCGCTCGGCGTCTCGAAGAGCCTGAAGGTCATCGGCATCTTCGACTCGGGGATCCCCCCGGTGGATGCGTCGCGGGTGTACGTCTCGCTCCACGACGCGCAGACGATCCTGGGCAAGCCGGACGTCGTGGGTCGCATCGAGGTCAAGCTGATCGACACCGACCGCGCCATGGGGATGGCCGAGCAGGTCGAGCGGATGTTCGGCTACGACGCCGAGAGCTGGCAGGAGACCAACGCGAATTTTTTGGCGTTGTTCCGCCAGCAGAACACCATCATCGGCTTCGTGGTCGGCGCCATCTTGATGGTCGGTGGCTTCGGCATCTTGGCCATCCAGATCATGATCGTGCTGCAGAAGACCCGCGACATCGCCATCTTGCGCAGCGTGGGCTTTCATCGTCGGGACATTCTGGTGGCGTTCTTGCTGCAGGGCTTCCTGATCTCGCTGATCGGTGGCCTGCTGGGCGACGGCATCGGGCACTGGGTGCTGGTCGCGCTCGGTCGGCTGAAGACCAAGCAAGAGGGCCTGGTGAAGAGCGAGTACTTCCTGGTCTACGACGACCCGCGCTTCTACTTTTACGGCTTGGCGTTCGCGATGGCGGTCGGCCTCGTCGCGAGCTTCATTCCGGCCTGGCGCGGCTCGCGCGTGGAGCCGGTGGACGTGCTCCGGGGGCAGCTCGGATGAGCGACGTCGGGCCGAGCAGCGGCCGCTCCGGCGCGCCGTCGACGCGTCGGCCCGCGCCCCCGCGCCGACCTTGGCCCGAGCCCGGACGGGTGGTGCTCGAGTGCCGCGGGCTCAGCCGCGATCTGGGGACCACCGTCCTGACCCGCGTGCTCTCGAACGTGAGCCTCTGTGTGCACGAGCGCGAGTTCGTGAGCGTGACCGGCGCGAGCGGCTCGGGGAAGAGCACGCTGCTCTATCTGCTGGGCGCGCTGGACCGCCCCACCGAGGGCAGCGTACTGGTGGACGGACACGACGCCAGCGCCGAAGACGACGAAGGGCGAGCGGTGCTGCGCTCCGAGAAGCTGGGCTTCGTGTTTCAGTTCCACTTCTTGCTGCCCGAGTTCACCGTGCTCGAAAACGTGATGCTGCCGATGCTCCGTCGCGGCCGTCGCAGCTCCGAGAGCGCCCGCGATCACGCCCGCGAGGTGATCGCCGCCATGGGCTTGGGCGAGCTGGAGAAGCGCCGCCCGAATCAGCTCTCGGGCGGTCAGCAACAGCGCGTGAGCATCGCGCGGGCGGTGGCCAACGACCCTCGCATCATCTTGGCCGACGAGCCCACGGGGAACCTGGACTCGAAGAACGGCGAGATCGTGATGGCGGTGTTCGAGTCGCTGGTGCGCGAGCAGGGCATCACGGTGGTGATGGTCACCCACGAGCGCGACTTCGCGGCGCTCGCGTCCCGCCAGCTGGTGATGCACGACGGCGAAATCGTCGAAGACCGCGATCAGCGGGCGTGACGCTCACTTCTTGGCTTTGGGCCGCGCGTCGGGCGACAGCTCTTTGTTGCGCCAATAGTAGGCGTTCTTCTTGCCGCCCTCGTCGGTCATCCCAGCGATCTCGAGCTCTGCTTGGATCGCCGTCGCGCCTTCCGGCACGTGGTCCTTCTTCACGCACGAGAAGGTGATTACCGCCTTTTCTCCGGCCTTCATCGGTCCGTCGAAGATGTTCCCCGCGCAGACCTTCGAGGGGCGAGCCTTCTCGTCGTCCTTCACCTCGAGCTGCTTGCCCGCCTTGTCGTAGAAGTAGACCACGAGCTTCCCGTAGGTGATGTCCACCTTCGAGGTGTTGACCACGCGGAACGAGGGACCCTTGTCGTCCATCTTCCCGTTCCAGGTGACCTCCATCACGCGGGCCGTGCCCTTGGCCTCGCAGGGCTTCTCGAAGGTGCCCTCGCCCGAGGTGCCCTCCGGGCAGTCGTGCTTCGGCGCCGGCGGTGGCGCGCTGGCGGTCGCGCTGGGCGTGGGCGGCGCCACGGTCGCCTGGGGCGCGGCACTGGCGCTGCTTGCACCCTTGGCCGGCGCGGGTTTCTCGTCATCGCAACCGCCTGCAAGGAGCAGAACGGCAGCAACTAGCGTCGTCTTGGCGGTCGACATGCCCGCACGGTAGCGGACGCCCGGCGCACAGGTCGAGCAGAGATTGTCGCCGACCGGGGTCCCTCATGGATGCCGGCGGCGCGTGTACCTTGCCGTACACGCGCCGTCAGGCGGCGGCGGCTTTGGCCTTCCCGTTCTTGACGGCGATCACGTACAAGAGCGCGGCGATCGCCACGAACGGGATCATGCTCAGTGCGTCGGCGTTCGGGCCTTCGAACAAGGGGTTCTGGTGCTTCGCCCACTCGTCGATCTTGGCTTGCACGTCGCCCATCACGCCGGCCACGAAGGCAATCACGATCCCGGCGATGGCGCCCCCTGCGATGTAACCGCTCGAGAGCAGCACCCCGGGGCTCTTGTCGGTCTCGGCCACCAGCTCTTCTTCGCTCAGGTTCTTCGCTGCCAGGCGCTTCTGGATCTGGCGATCGGCCAGCCAACGGACCAGGCCGCCGGCCAGAATCGGCGTGGATGACGATATCGGTAGGTAGACGCCCACCGCGAACGCGAGCGAGGGAATGCCCGAGAGCTCGAGCACCACAGCGATCATCACGCCCAAAAGCACCAGGCTCCAGGGGAGCTCGCGGTTCAAGATCCCCTTGATGATGTACGACATCAGGGTGGCCTTCGGCGCGTCGAACTTGGCGACCTTGCTGCCGTCGGGCCGGACGTTGTGCGTGCCGTTGATGCCCGGGTCCACCAGGTAGACGGCGCGGCCGGTGTCGTCGACCAGGTACTTGGCGGGTGGGCCGCCTGCGCCATCCGTCTTCTGCCAGACCCGGTATGTCGCCGGATCGGCCTTCGCTTGCGGGCCGGTCAGCGCCTCGCGCTTCTCGAGCCCCGCCACGCTGGTGCTCAGGCCCGCACTGAACGTCTCTTCGACCTTGTGCGTGAGCTGCTTCGAGCTCTCGTCGACCACGTACGAGCCGGGGGCGAGCCCGGGCACGCTCTCGGCCTTGTTCTCCGCGGCGGGCGCCGCGGCCACCTGCTCGAGCTTCCGGTAGCTCTTGCCCGCTTCGGGGAGCGCGCCCTGCCACCGCGGCAAGCGCGTGACCACGTCGTCGGCCACCGCCACCGGGGTCACCTTCTCGAAGGTCGCCTGGGGCACGTAGACCGTGGCTGCGTCGTTCAGCCGCAGCAAGATCGGACCGAGCACCAGGGCGGACGCCAGGGCGCCGAACAAGATGGCATACTGCTGCAGCTTCGGCGTCGCCCCGATCAGGAAGCCCGTCTTCAAGTCTTGCGAGGTCGTGCCGCCGTTCGAGGCGGCGATGCACACGATCGCGCCCACACTGAGCGCGGTGACGTAGTACGGAGGCGCCGTCCAGCCCAAGACCAAGAACACGCCGCAGGTGAGCAGCAGCGTGGCGACCGTCATGCCCGAGATGGGGTTCGACGAAGAACCGATCTCACCGGTCAGGCGCGAGCTCACGGTGACGAACAAGAAGCCCAGCACCACGATCAGCAGCGCACCGAGCACGTTCATCCGCAGCGAGGGCGCCAGCGTGATGGCAGTGATCAGGACCAGCGCGCCGATCAACACCGTCTTCATCGGCAGGTCCTGGTCGGTACGCAGGCGCGCGCCCTCACCCTGTTTCGAACCGCCGCGCAGGTCGCGAAGGCCGCCCTTGATCCCTTGCCAGATGGTGGGAAGCGAGCGAGCCAAGCTGATGATGCCGCCGGCGGCGACCGCGCCCGCGCCGATGTAGAGCACGTAGGCGCCGCGGATCTGGTTGTGGGTCATGTCCCGGATCGGGATGGTCCCCGGGGGCAGCGCCTGCGTCATGCCCTCGCCGAAGAACTTGATTGCCGGGATGAGCACCAGATAGGCGAGCACGCCGCCGGCGCACATGATGGCCGAGATGCGCGGCCCGATGATGTAGCCGACACCGAGCAACTCGGGCGAGATCTCGGCCGAGACGCTGCCGCCCTTGAGGGTCGAGCCGAACACCTTCTCCGGGACGTCCTTCCAGCCCCGAAGCGCGACCATCGCCGCCTTGTAGACCAGGCCGATACCGAAGCCGGCGAAGATGGTCTTGCCGCCGCCCGCCTCCGTCTCGTCGGGTGGTGCGCCGGCCGAGTGGGCCGCCGCGCGGGACTCGTCACTCGCCCCGGCCTTGAGCACCTCGGCACAGGCGGTGCCCTCTGGGTACTTCAACGAGCCGTGCTGCTCGACGATCAGCGCGCGGCGGAGCGGGATCATCATCAAGATCCCGAGCAGGCCGCCGAGCACCGCCACCAGCGTGACGCGCGTCACCTCGAGGTCGAAGCCCAGGATCATGATCGCCGGCATGGTCACGCCCACACCGAAGGCGATGGACTCACCGGCCGAGCCGGCGGTCTGCACCACGTTGTTCTCGAGGATGGTGGCGTTCTTCAGCCCGAGCTTCGAGAGCAGACGGAAGAGCGTGATCGAGATGACCGCGACCGGGATCGACGCGCTGACGGTGAGCCCGACCTTGAGCACCAAGTAGAGCGACGACGCTCCGAACACCATGCCGAGCAGGGTCCCGGCGATGAGCGGCAGCGGGGTCAGCTCGCGCAGCTTGGCGTTTGCCGGAATGTAGGGCTCGTGGGTGCCTCCCTCGCTCATGGGGCGGGACGCTACCGCACCGCCGGCGTTTGCGACAGCGCTCGCGGCGGTTTACCGAGCGCGCCGCCGGGCGCGCCTTTCCCGTGCGTTCGCTCTGGCGTATCGTTGGATGCGATGCGTGCGGCGGTGATCGGGGCCTCCTTCGCGGCCGTGCTCTTGGCGCTCTCGTGCGGGTCGGACGAGGGCGACGAGCCGCACGGCAGCGGCGGGGTGGGCGGCGGGGCAGGGAGCGGTGGCACTTCGGGTGGCGGCGGCAGCGCGGGAGCGACCGGTGGTGGCGCGGGCAGCGGGGGCACCCCGGACGCATCACCGGACCAGGGCGTCGATGCGGGCCCGACCGATCTCGACGGTGACGGGCTCGACGATGCGGCGGAGCTGGCGCTGGCCCAGCAGTACTTCCCGTACTTCTCCCCCGCGCCGAACGACAAGTGCCCGCGCCACGGCGTGCTGTTCCGCGCGGCGCCGCATCCGGCGGACGGGAGCAAGGTCGCTCTCTGGTACGTGGTCTTGTTCGAGGAGGACTGCGGGGCCAACAGTCACGTCGGGGACGACGAAGTGTTCGGAGTCGTCGTCGATCCGAAGACACCGGCACCCGCTGGCCTGCTAGCGATGCGGGCCATCTCGCACCAGGGCACCGTCTGCGAGAAGACGACCACGTGTGGATCACTTCCGGGCTGCAAGCCCTGCGTCACCGCGACCAAGAGCGGCGCAGCGTTCCCCGTGGTGTTCGCGAGCGTGAACAAGCACGGCACCTACGTCGAAGAGGGGACCTGCGATCTGAACGTGATCTGCGACTTCGGCGGGTGCTCGCTGAACCCCACGCCCGACGCCCCGCCGTTCGTCAACGCCGGTGAGCCGGGCAAGCCCCTCACTAGCGATCTGACCCAGAATGGCTTCATCACCAGCGGAAACGGCTGGACCAAGACCGAGCTGTTCGGCTTCGACCCCTGGGCCAACAAGGACTTCGGTGGCGCCGGCAACGTGACGGACGACTTGGGGGATGCGGCGTTCGTGATTTCTCCCTCGGGGTGCTGACGCTCGGAGCCCCGTCCAGTGTGGAACGTGCGGGGGAGCGGGTGGTAGGCTCTGCGCGAGGGGTGAGTCGTGGCGCGTTTGCTCGAGGTTGGGGAGGTCGTCGGGGATCGGTTTCGTGTGACGGGCGTGCTGGGGCGGGGTGGCATCGGCACGACCTACGCAGCCGTCGACTCGAGCACGGGCTCGGCGGTGGCGCTCAAAGAGCTGTGGCTCTGGCACGGGCAAGACTGGAAGACCCTCGATCTGTTTCAGCGCGAAGCGCGCGTGCTGGCCGAGTTGACGCACCCGGCGATCCCCAGCTACCTCGCGCACTTCCAGGTCGACACCTCCGAAGGCGCGCTGTTCTACCTGGCACAGAGCCTCGCGCCGGGGCGCTCGCTGGCCCAGTGGGTGCAAGCCGGATGGCGACCCAGCGAAAGCGAGGTGCGGCAGCTCGGCGATCGCCTCCTCGGCGTGATCGAGTACCTGCACTCGCTCGTGCCGCCGGTGGTCCACCGCGACATCAGGCCCGAGAACGTGCTGCGGGACGACTCCGGCGCACTGCACCTGGTGGACTTCGGGGCGGTGCGTGACACGTATCGGTCGACCGCTCAGGGGAGCACGATCGTCGGGACCTTCGGTTACATGGCGCCCGAGCAGCTGCATGGGCAGGCGCTCCCGGCCACCGATCTCTTCGGTCTGGCCAGCACGTTGGTGTTCCTGATGACGCAGAGCTCGCCGGAGCGGATCCCGCGCCGGAAGGACCGTCCGGACTTCCGCAAACAGTGCCAGGTTTCACGGGGGTTCGGCGAGTGGCTGGACCGCGCACTCGCGCCGGACCCCCGCCGGCGTTTCGAATCAACCCGCGCCGCCCGGGTCGAGCTTGCGCGCGTCGACCGGAGCGGACGCAGGGTCCTCCGGACTGCGCTCCTGGGGCTGGGCGCGGCCGCAGTGGTGGTCCCGCTGAGCGTGGTGGGAGCGATCGTGGCGAGCAACCGACGAGCAACCTCGTCCGCCACGTCGGCGCCCACCTACGGCCTGACGGCGCGCGAAGCGCCGCAAAGTGCCAAGGGTCGGCTCCGCTTCGAGCGGCAGGTCACGGGTCACCAAGGGATCGTGTCGGTCGCGACGTTCGTGGCGGGTGGCAAACAGCTTGCCACGGCCGCCAGCGACGGAGCCGTGAAAGTCTGGGACCCGGGCACCGGCAGCGCGAGACGGGCCTTCGCGGGGCACGGCAGTCGAATCTACTCCGGCGACGCGACCAGCGACGGCGTGACGCTCTACACCTCCACCAAGACCGAGATCTTGGGCTGGCGCATCGAAACAGGGGAGCGGGTCGCCACCATCCCTGCCACGCCCGCGGGGATTGCCTCGGTCAGAGTAGCGCCCGACGACAAGTCGCTGGCGATTGGACTCTTGGACGGCGGCGTGTCGCTGACCGATCTGAGTGGGAAAGAGATCAGGAGGCTCCCACGACCCGGCCGAAGCGAAGCGGTGGCTTTCAGCCCCGACGGCAAGCGAGTTGCCGCGGCGGGCACGCACCCGGAGGTCAGCGTGTTCGAGGTGGAAACCGGGGCGCTGCTCGAAACCCTGCCGGGGCACCAGTCGACCGTCGGCGCGCTCTCGTTCTCGCCCGACGGAAAGCTGCTGGTCACGGTTTCGGCGGACCGCACTGCCAGGATTTGGACTTTTGGGCTCGGCAAGGCGCGGCTGCTCCGGACCGAAGAGGGGTTCTCGCACGACGTTTGGGTCGGGGCCTTCGCGCCGGACGGCAGCAAGCTCGTGCTCGGTTCGCGTGTCGGCGAGGTGCGGGTGATCGACGCATTCACCGGGGCGGTCTTGGACTCGTTCGTGTTCGCTGGGACCATGTACACCGCGGCCGAGTTCTCCCGGGACGGCTCGGTGCTCGCGCTGGCGACCGGCCAGGCCGGAGTACAACTCTGGAGCTGGAGGGAGCCGGGCTGGCGGCCGCCGGCCGTGACGGCTCCGGTGCCGCCCGAGAGGCCTGCGATTCCGCGCGACCTTCCCGCGGAGGCCCGACTCACGCTGGAAGCGAGCTCTCTGATCCGCAGCGGCGAACGGCGAAGCAACACTTTGGAGGCCAAGCGCTTGCTCGACCAAGCCCTCCGCGAGAACCCCAAGCATGCGCCCGCTCACGCAGCGCTGGCGAAGGTCGAGCAGCACATGGGGTATCGGTCGGGCTTCGATTTCGATCCCGCAGCGCTTCAACGAGCGCACGGCCACGTGGACCGAGCGCTCGAGATTGATCCGAAGCTCCCCGAGGCCCACGTTCGGCGCGGCTACCTGCACTTGTGGGCCAAGGAGTTCACCAAGGCGCACGCGAGCGCCGACGCGGCTCGCGCAATCCGAGCGAACGACCCCGAGATCCACCTGCTCGAGATGGACATTGCCCATCGCGAAGGTCACCCGGAACAGGCCCTGCTCCACGGGCGCGCCGTGATCGAAGGCTCGGACGACGCGGGGCTGCGGTTTCTCGCCTATCGCCGCCTGGCAGGCGTCTTCGCGGCTCGCGAAGAGTGGGATGCCGCCGAGACCTGCCACGTGGCGTGCACCCGTCTCGACCCGACCTCGGCCTGGGCCCAGGGCAACTACGCGGCGTTTCTGGTGCTTCGCACCCGGTACGACGCGGCCATCGAAGCGGCCAATCGCGCGATCGAGATCAGGGACTACCCAGCGGTCCACATGTCACTTGCAGACGCCCACGCGGGCAAGGCCATCGCGCTCGTCGAGGCCAAGGGCGATCTCGCCGAGGCCGAGCGGCTGCTCGACCGCGCTCGAAAGGAGCACGCGGGCAGAACCCTGGAGCACGTCGGGCGTGGCAAGCTCGCCCTGGCGCGCGGCGACAAGGCGCGGGCCAAGACCGAGATCCTGGCTGCCCTCGGCGAGCGCCCTGGCGATCCGACCTTGAAACAGCTGCTCGACGAAGCATCGCGCTGAAGGTCGAGGTAGCCTGGCCGCATGACTCTCCCCCTCCTGCCGACCACCATGGTCGGTTCGTACCCCCGACCCTCGTGGTTTCGGCAGCAGCTCTCGGGCCGGGACGTGTTCGACGCTTTCAAGGACGCGTCCCACAAGGAGACCTTCGAGGACGCGGTGCAGGCCGTGATCCGGGACCAAGAGCTGGCGGGCCTCGATCTGATGACCGATGGCCAGATGTGGTTCGACGACTACGACATGGGGATCGGCTCGTTCCTCTGGTACTGGCTCGAGCGCACCGGTGGGTTCGGTACAGCGAAGGTGCCGCACCCCGCCCGCGGCAAGGCCCAGGGGCGCGACGTGTGGGCGCTGGACGAAGCCGGCGGCGTCGAGGTGGTGGGCCCCATCACCCGGGGTCCGATCCGCTTGGCCGCGCTGTTCACGCTGGCGCAAGCGCGTGCCAGCCGTCCGATCAAGGCATGCGTCGGCGCCGGGCCGGTCCAGCTCTCGACGCTGGCGCACTTTCGCTCTGGGCCCGTGCGCGATCGCTACCAGCTCTCCGAGGCGCTGGCCGAGGTGTTCGTGGCCGAGATCGCCGAGCTCACCGCGGCGGGCTGCCAGCACGTGCAGCTCGAGGATCTCGGCGCGTGGATCCCGACCCTGAGCGGCGACGCGGACTATGCCTGGGTGAAACGCATCGTGAATCGAACCCTCGGTGGCGTCGCGGTGCGAAAGTCGTGGCACTTCTGCCTGGGCAACGCCTGGGGCAACCGCATGCAGGGCCTGACGGCCGGCGGATATGCCGAGATCTTGCCTCACTACTACGACGTCGACGTGGACGAGTTCGTGCTCGACTTCGCCTGTCGCGAGATGCGCGACGCGGCGATCCTGAAGGGCCTGCCTCGAGACAAGTCGGTTGCGGTCGGCGTGATCGACGTGCGGACGCTCGAGATCGAGGCGCCCGAGCAGGTAGCCGAGCGCGTCCGCGCGGTGCTGGCGTTCGTCCCGCCCGAGCGCGTCACGGTCACCACCGACTGCGGCCTGAAGCAGCTGCCGCGGACCTGTGCCCGCGAGAAGCTCCGGAGCCTGGTCGCCGGCACCCAGATCGTGCGGAGCGAGCTCACCGGCTAGGCGGTCTGCGGCTGGCAGCCACCACGCGCTGGAAGCGGAATTCGCGGCTGCGCTCGTAGCTGCCGGTCAGGTTGAGGCACAGCTCGTCGAAGCTCGCGCTCTGGACCCACCGAAACCCCTCTTCGTACAGCATGGGGAGCGGGTCATTGACGCCGAACACGAAGCGCTCGCCCAGGTCTTGAACCAGCCTGCGCGCGGCCTGCTCGGTCTCGTGCTGACGACTCGCGTCGACGATCTTCTTCATCAGGTGATCGAACAGCAACACCGTGTGCGGCTCGCAGCCGAAGGCGATGCGCGACAGGGTGTGCCGGACGGCCGTCTCGGCCAGGTACATGGTCACGCCCTCCCAGGTGATCACCGCCGGCCGCGCGACGTCGAAGCCGCGAGCGAGCAGGCGCTCCAGGAAGTCGTGGTGTTCGAAGTCGCACTCGACGTAGGTGGCGGCCTCGACCGGATAGCCCGACAGTCGGCCGAGCCGCGTCAGCTTCTCGCGCTGGCTGGCGGGATGGTCCACCTCGAAGAACCGCACGCCGGGTGTCGCCAAGCGCGCCGCCCGTGTGTCGAAGCCCGCGCCGAGCACCACCACCTGCGCATGCCCGCCGGGCCCCGCGACGAAGCGTCGGATCTGTTCGTCGAGCCACGCCGTGCGCACCGCGACCCACAGCTCGCGATCGGGCATCATGCGGTCCACGGCCTCGGCGATGGCTTCCCCTTCCTCGCCCGCCAGTGCCCGGGCCCAAGGGTCCGAAATCAACGCGTCCGGGCGCTCGGTGGCGCGGGCTCGGTACGCGGCAACCATGGACGCCGTGCGGCTCGCGCTGCGCTCGTTCATCGCCGGCCAGTCTAGCGGGTTTTCGTCGGGCGCCCGCATCCGTCCTCCCGCGCGCCTTGACCCCCGCCGGGGAAGGCGCTCGTGCAGCCAGCGTAGAAGGCAGGGATGCTCCGGGCGTGCGCCGTTGGTTTGTTGCTGTTGTCGGTCGGCTGCACCTCGGGCCCGCAGAAACTCGCCGAGCCGCCGCCTCGGGTCTCGGTCGTCCGAGCGCCCGCCACGCCGCCGAAGCCCGCGCCCCCTACGGCGAAGCCGCTCCCCGTCGTGAAGGTGAGCGTGACGCCGTATGCTCGCTGGGCCGAGGTA
This sequence comes from Myxococcales bacterium, assembly GCA_016191785.1. Lineage (GTDB taxonomy): Bacteria > Myxococcota_A > Polyangia > Polyangiales > Polyangiaceae > JADJKB01. Next base: position 96,372 of record JACPVJ010000172.1, read on the forward strand.
CGAGTGGGGCCGCTCGGGGCGCGGCCCTTCGATGACAAGTTAGTGGCCGCCGCGCTGCCGCCGGTCTCGCGCGCTCGCTTCGAGGCTGCGTTGGCTGCAGCTGGGAAGCTCGAGAAGGCCGCCGCGCCGGTGTACGAAGCCCACTTCCGGGCGCTGAGCTGCGACCCCGGGAAGTGCGAGGCGCTGGAAGCCAAGCACGCCCAGCTTCGGACCGCGCTCGACCGGCAGGCCGATGGCATCCAACGTGCCCACGACAAGACCGTCGATGCGTTCGATGCTCAGCTCGAGAAGGCGCCCAGCGCGGCGCTGGCTCTGGCGGTGGCCCGGCTTCACCAAGAGTCGACGCGGCACTCGGACATCGTGACCATGAACCGCCCCGCCGCGTCATCCGAGGTCTACGGGGAGCTGAGCGCTGATCCCGACGGCGGCTCCCCGCTGGCGGAAGCCGCGCTCGAGCGCGCCCGCGACCTCTCCCAGCCCGACACCGACCTCGGGCGCCTGGCGCGCTACGCCTTGGCGCTGTCGCGCTGGCGCAGCGCGTCTGCACCGGAAGCGCTGGCCGAGATCGACGCGCTCTTGCCGGTTGCGCCCGCGGAGCAGAAGTTCGAGCTCCTCGTGCGGCAAGCGCTGCTCCTCGGCGTTCGAGGTCGCCACGCCGAGGCCGCCGGTGGGTTCGCCCGCGCCTTGGCGGAGCCCGAGATGGCCAAAGAGGCCGTGCTCCGCGCGCAGCTGCGGAGCGCCCAGGCCCTGGCAGAGTATCGCGCCGGCCGTCTCCGCGAGGCCTTGGCGCTCGCGCTGGCCGAGCTTGGCCGCTCGTCCTTGCCGGCCCATGCTTTCGCTGCGTCCCCGGCCAGCGGAGCCGCGCTCACCGTCGCCGCCGACGTCGTCGAGCGTCTGGCGATCGACGTCGAGGGAGCTTCCGTCGGTGCCGACGGGAAAGCAGCCATCCTCTCCGAGCTGGCCGTGCGCGCGTTGCACCGGCACGACCAGCAGGGCGCGAGACGGCTCGCGGAGCGCGCCGTTCAGCTCGGCCCCAGGGCATCCGCTGGTGCGTTCGACGTGTTGATCGCCCTCGCCAAGAAGCAGAGCGACGGTGCCCGCGTCGCGGAGCTCGGCGAGCAGAAGCGCGTGGCCCGCCCGTCGATGCCGTTCGAGTCAGGGCTCCTTGCGCTGCTTGGTGGGAAACCTCGCGCTCCGGAGTTCGATGAACGCGCGGCACTGAAGGACGACGCCAAGGCGGACGCCAAGCGCAACGTCGCGTCGCTCGTGCGGCTGTGCCTCGAGCCGAACGTATGGCGCCTCACCCACCGCGACGGCGCCTCGGAGCTCACCCTGAGCGCACTGGTGAAGGACGACGGTTCGGTGACGGTCGACGTGACCGGCGACGCGCCTTCCGAGGTGACCGAGTGCGTGACCCGCATGGGCCCGAAGGTGCTCGCCAGGGCGCCTTCGAGCGTCCACGCTCAGATCGATTTGTCGCACGTCCGCGAGAGCGAGCTCTTCGCTGCAGCGGGGCTGTGGGGAAAGCCGTTGGAGAACAGCATTGGACGCGCGGACGGTGTTGGAGGGCTCGGTCTTCGCGGAGCCGGCAGTGGTACCCGCGTGGGCGGGACGATCGGGATTGGAGCCATCGGTGGGCTCGGCACCCGGGGGCAGGGCGGTGGTGCGGGAGTGGGCAGCGGACGCGGAAGCGGTCGCGGCTTCACCGGTCGGAAGTACGGCGGGCCGAAACCGGCGCTGCCGAAACCGGCGGTGCCGAAGCAAGCTCCGACGCCGTAGCCTGGGCCCCCGAGGGGTCCTCGTGCGGCCCCCGTACAACTACCGTGGCTGACGACGATCAGCGACGGGCCGAAGCCCGTTCGGCTATTTGGCGGGGTCCATGGCTCACTTCACGTGGCGGACCTGCCGGTTCGCTCCGGTCTTGATCGCGGTGCTATGGGGGGAGGCAGCGCACGCTCAACCGTACACTGGCCAACAGCTCTTCGAAGGCGCCAACCGGTCGATCGACGTGCTGAAGGACCATGTCCAGTTCTTGTCCGTGCAAGACCGCTACGACGCGGCGCTCGGCTACCTGGTCTACACCCATCGCGCTGCCCCGGTGCGCCTTGCTCTGAACGATGGGCGCACCCCCAGAGGAGTGATCCAGCGCGGGGGCGTGATGACCGGGCTCGGGTTCGGTAGCCCGCGAAGGTTCTCGCTCTTCGGCGGAGCTTGGATCGACATCGTACAGGCGTCGGCCGGGGAGGGGTTTCAACCGAGCGGCGGCGGCGAGGGCATCCTGTTCCTGGGCGCCGGATTTGCGGGCTTCCAGCTGACTTACGGATCGTTCCAACACCACGACTTGCCCCAGCGTGACGCCTTCGGAAACTTCGCGACCGAGCCCGACGGCGGCGGGGCCGGCACGTCAGAAGACAGCAAGCCTTGGCTTCAGCAATTCGTCACCATGTATCACGAGACCGGGGCGAGCCTGGTCGTCACTTGGTCCAAGGTGACGGGCGAGACCCGCCTCACCGAAGTCCGCGCGCAGCTTCAGCCGCTGCGCCGCTGGCTCGATCGGGAGGCGGGGCTGCCGATGGTTGCGGTTCAACGCTGGTCGGAGCTGAAGGACAACTACGGCGACTACTCGTCCCCGAGCACGGACACCGGAACGCTGGCCTCGGCCCCGGATGAAGGAACGCCCTACGAGGTCGAGCTGGGCTCCGACGATCTGCTGGGCATCGGCCTCCGCGCGCATGCCTTCACGCAAATCGCGCCCAAGGTCGTGTTTCGGCGCTTCGAGGCGGCCATCTATCGCGACGTGGGCAAGCTCACCCTCGCGGGCCGAACCACCGGCTTCTACCGCGACCAACGGATCGAGGGCTCGGTCGATCTCCAGGGTCTGGTGCGCGTGAACGGCGATCCGAAACCCGGCAAGGTCGGGTGGCCGATCTCGGTCGGTGCGGCCTACAGCTACAACACTCCCGACGGGTCGACCTTCTTGCCGCTGCCGCGCGCGCATGTCTTCGGCGGGCAGTTCATCTTGGGGGTGCCGGACATCGCCAAGAGCGTCGTGCCCATCATCCGTGCGAAAGAGGAGAAGCAGCGCAAATGAACTGTCGGCCCCTCGTTTTGGTAGCGTCGTTGGTCACCGCTGGCTGTGGCAACGACGCCGACCCGCTCGATCACTACTGGGACTCGAAGGCTTGCAAGCTCGACCCCGGCGGCGCTTGCGAGGCCTATCTGCTCCGGCAGGCTCCAAGTGCGGCCCTGGTGCTGCAGCCGTCGAGCTCCAAGACGGGCGGAATCGGCGCGCCGAACCCGCAGGCTCCCGTGTTCCGTCTGGTGTTGAGCCCCGAGCAGAACCCAGCGACGGTTCCGCTCGTCAGTGGCGCGCCCACCCAGCCCGCACCGCGCCGCGTCGACGCGGGTCAAGCGTTCTTCATGTACTCGAAGGGGTTCGTCGATGACTCGGAGTGGTACGTGGCCGAGGGGACGCTGGAGCTTGCCCAGCTCGACATTCACACCGACCGAAGCGCCGATCGAGAACGCGTGGATCTCGAGGTCACGCTGACGCTCGGCACTCTGTCTCACCCGACGGACGCCGACGCCGCCGGCTACTCGGGGATGACCATCCACCTCGTTGCCAGCGATCCCGACTAGTCCGTTCCGAGCGGAAGACCCGCGGGCCCCGAGCGCCCCCCCGCGCTCGGGACCACGCGTGTCAGTGGTGTCACCGCGGCCGGATCTCGGGTGGGGCCTTGGGCATCGATGCCCGCACGCCCATTTCCATCCGGCTCTTGAGGTTCTCGAGCAGCGTCTCGGCCTCGCGCTCGTTGATCCGGTGAAGCAGCGGCTCGGCGAGCTTGTCCAAGAGCTTGCTCGGCAACGTGTAGTCGATGTCCAAGATCACCTTGGTGTGCCCGTTCTCGCCCGAGAAGGCCCAGAGGAAGGTGCTGGGGATGCCTTTCTCGTTCTTGACGACCACCCGCTGGTTCTTGACCACCTCGGTCGTCGCAGAGTGCCCCTTGAAGTGCACGCCGGCCATCTTGTAGACCCAGTCGAAGCTGTGGGAGCCATCCGCACTTCGCTTCACGTGACTGACCTCCACCAGACTTGGCCAGATTTCGGGAAGGTTGTCGGGCTGCGTGGTGTGCTCGTAGACCTGATCGAGCGGCGCCCGGATGCTGATGGACTTGCGAATCTTTGCCATGACGATCCTCACTTGGTGTGCCCCCCCTGAGGGGCCGGCGCCTATAAGCAAGTCGGATGCCCATGCCAATCGGCGGCGAAACGCGGGTCGGCCCGCAGTCGGGTGAGGCAGATCGCGCCATCGCGGCGCGAAATGCGCCAGGGCCGGGTTGCGATCGAGGCCTTCGCTGCGGCAGAGACGCTTAGGACTTCGCCGCGCTGAACCCGCACGGCGGGAGGCCGGTCAGCGAGCAGCTGCCGCTGGTCCAGGCCGTCGAGCTCACGGTGGCGGTGCAGGAGCCGCTCGCGCCGCTGAGGGAGCAGGTGAGCGCGAGCTGCGAGCCTGTCAGCGTTCCGGTGCAGGTCGTCCCGGTGTTGCAGCTGACCGAGAGCGAGCAACTCCCCGCTGACTGCGTCACGGTGCACGAGCCCAGTCCGCACGCGCCACTGAGCGACCAATTGCCTGCCACGTTGAGGCAACCACCGCCGCCACCGGAGCCACCGCCGCCGGTGGGCA
>JACPVJ010000173.1 GCA_016191785.1 Myxococcales bacterium
GCCCAACACGTTTCGGCCGCCACGCGGTCATCGGTTGCAGGGCAATGCGTTGCCCGACACGTTTCGGCCGCCACGCGGTCATCGGTTGCAGGGCAATGCGTTGCCCAACACGTTTCGGCCGCCACGCGGTCGGGCTCCCCGACACGTTTCGGCCGCCACGCGGTCATCGGTTGCAGGGCAACGCCTTGCCCGACGCGAGTCTTCAGGCGACCGAGTGGATCAGTTTTGGCGCGGCCGGTTCCCCGTCGCCGGGGTCGTGAGATCGAGGCGTCCGGGTCATCGGCCGGATCAGCGCGTCGGTGAGGGTGAGCCGCACATCGCCCAGGCACAGCTGCGCCGCCCGCATCGCTGCGGGGTCGGACGTGCCCGCGAGCACTCGCCGCACACTGCGATCCGCCAGTCCGGCGGCGCGCGCGATCACCTTCGAGCCGTGCCATCCCTGCTGCGAAGCGAGCTCGACGATGCAGTGGCGCCGCTCGGCTGGCCCGGACCACGGCGTCGCGGAGAGCGCGGCCCGTCGTATCTGATCGAGCGGAACGGCGGGAAGATCTCGGGGCGGACAAGCCTGCGGAAGCGCGGTTCCGTCGACGCGAACCGAGGGGTCGCTCGTCACATACCGGTGCAGCCACCCTGCGAAGTCGCGGGTCTTCCGCCCCAGCGCCTCGGCCAGGCGGTCCGCGCTCACCCATGGATCGAGCTCGGCTCCGAGGAGCCCGCGGTACGTCGACCAAGGCCAGCACAGTGGGTCGTCCACGAGCTTCGCGCGGCATGGATTCAAGTGAACGTAGCGCACCAATCTCTCGAGGTGCTGCCCGATCGCGACCGGCTGCGCCTCGGGGACCCGCGCGAAGAGGTGGCTGACGCCAGCGCGGGCGGCGAAACTGCCGAGAATGCGGCCCAGACGCGCGCGCTCGGCGTCCGGCCACATCGTCAGCAGAAGCAAGTGGAGGTGGTCTGGCATGAGGCACGCCGCAAGGGCGTTCGCAAACGCGAATCGCAAACGCCACATCAACCACCAGGCGGATGCTGGTTCGAGCAGCGGCTTGTTTCCAGGGAGAGCGCGAGCGACGAGGTGTACGAGCATGTCGCCTCTTCGGTCGCTGGGCGCGCGAGTTGAGTAAGAAGTTGTGGCGCGCGTGCGCCCAGCGGCGGATCCGCCACCCCGCCACGCGGTCGGGCTCCCCGACACGTTTCGGCCGCCACGCGGTCGGGCTCCCCGACGCGTTTCGGCCGCCACGCGGTCATCGGTTGCAGGGCGCGGGGCCGGCGGCGTGGGCGGCGTCCTGCGGGGGCGTCAGCCCTTGCCGAGCAGCGTGGCGAGCTCGCCGTGCTCGTGCATCTCGACCACGATGTCACACCCGCCGACCAGCTTCCCGTCCACGTACAGCTGCGGGAACGTGGGCCAGTTCGAGTAGGCCTTCAGCCCCTCGCGCAGCTCCTGGTCTTGCAGGATGTTCACGTCTCGGAAGTCGGCGCCGACCTCTTTCAAGATCTGAACCACGCGGGCCGAGAAGCCGCACTGCGGAAAGATCTTGCTGCCCTTCATGAAGAGCACGGCCCCGCTCTGGCCGATGGTTTCCTGGATCTTTTGCTTGAGTGCGTCGTCCATGGTCTGTCTCTAGCCCTTGATTTTGGCCCACGCCTCGGGGGTGTAGGTCTTCAGTTTGAGCGCGTGAATGGGGCCGTGGATGGCATCGCCCAGCGCCGCGTACACCAGCTGATGCTGTTCGATGCGGCTCTTGCCGGTGAACGCCTCGGACACGATGCGCGCGTCGAAGTGGTCCCTCGTTCCCGTCATGTCGTCGACCTGGACGTCCGCCTCGGGGAACGCCTGGATCAGCAGCGCGCGGACCTGTTCCGGCTCCATCATGGGCGCTTCAAATGATACGCAACGTCAGGTTTGTCAACCCGGGTGCCGTCGGCGCGGGCGCGGCCGCTCACTCCTTCGGGGGCGGCGCGACCAGGAGCTTGATCTCGCGCACCGCGTCCCGGAAGCGCACCTCCTGCTCGTTCATCGCCATCTTCACCTCGATCAGGCGCTTGGTGATCTGCTCCATGCGACGGGTGACCTCGTCCAGCCGCTTGGTGAGCTTGACGCGTAGGTCGCCGGCCTGGGTGTTCTTCTCGATGGCGCGGAGCGAGAGCCGGGTCTCGTTCGAGGCCTTCTCGAGCTCGGCCTGCTCGTCGGTCAGCTTGCGCTCTTCGTCCACGCTCTTCTTCCAGATCTCGCGCACCGCCCACACGTTCTTGAGCTGGGTCTGGACCTGGGGGTTGGCGCGCGAGTCCGACAAGAAGGCCTTCACGGCCTCGTCGGCCAGCGGCGAGAGCCAGCTGACCTGCTGCTGATGCGCGCGCCGCTCGTCGACGGTCAGCTCGCTCTTGCCGAACGCCTTGACGCTCATCGGCACCAGCGCGTGACCGAGCGCGGCGTTGTCCTCGGTGCCGGCCGGCGGCTTGAACAGGCGCGTGCCGGCGCCCCGGGGGTGTTTCACCAGCACCTTGCCCGGCTTGTCGCCGCCGTTCGAGACCGTGTAGAGCGTCTTGCTGACGCTGTCGCGTTCGATCCACAGCTCGCCGGCCTCGATCTTGAAGATGCGCGCGCCCTGCTCGTCGTACTTGCGGTCGAGGGCCACGGCCAGGCTGCGCTCGAGGGCAAAGGGCACCACCGCGGTGGCCTTGGGCGGCAGCGAGTCGAGCATCCCCTGGCCCAGGAACGAGCCCTTCTCGAAGACTGCGATGGGACCGCGCTCGAGCAAGCCATTGGTCGCGTTGGTGAAGCGGGCCACGCGGAACGGGTGCGAGCTCGACTCGGGCACGCCGCCGTCGGGGGCGAAGAGGAACACCGCCTCGCCGGGGACACGTTTGTTCAACAGCAACACCATGGTCGCGCTCTCGTTCGGCACGGTGATCGGCGTCGGGATCTCGTAGCGAGTGGCGCCCGCTTCGACCGCCACCGCGGCCAGCGCGCTCATCCGCCGCGGCGCCGAGAGCCCTTCGCGCTTCGCCTCTTCCAGCGCCACGCGGCGGCGCTCGTCGGGGCTGGGCTTGGGGCGCATGGGACCAGCGGCGGCGGGCTCGGCCGGGGGCGCCGCCGGCATCGCGCCGGTGGCCGCGACGCGCTTGCTCGCGGGTCGTTTCGCCTTGGACTTCCGGTCGGCCTTGCCGCCCTTTTTCAGGCCGCCAACCCCGTCTTCCAGATCTTCGTCCGCCGAGTCCGCCGCGTCCCCCGACCCGCCGCCCCCGCGCCCGGCGCCCCGCAGGCCCAGGCCCCCTTCGGCAGCCTTGTCCGCCGGCGCGGCGTCGGCCTCTTCGCCGCCGAACTTCTCGAGCTCCGCCTCCTTGCGCTGACCGAGGCTGGTGACGCCGGTCGGCACCGCGGCGATCACCTCGCCGGTGTCGGTCACGATCGGGCGCTGGGGGATCACGGGGTCGCCCAGGGTTGACTCGAACGCGAGGGGAGCGCCGGCCACCAGCACCAGATCGACGGCCTTCCAGTCTTCGCCCGAGAGGTTCTGCACGATGCCCCACGTCTGCAGATCGGCGTTGTCGCCCTCTTGCACCACCAGGCGGTACGACGGGCGCCAGACCGGCGTCTCGGAGACGTAACCGATGGCCAGGTCGTGCTCCTTGCCGTCGAGCTGCAAGATGACCTCGCGCAGCGGGTTGTCTTCCTTCTTCTTCGGCGGCGGCCCCGGCCAGGGCTTGAGCATGCTCTGGGTGCGCGGGTCGAGCTCGGGCGTGTCGTCGTCCTTCTCGATCTCGAGGGGGAACGACGCCGAGCGCACCGAGCTGCCGCCGCGCTCGACGATCGCCAACGACGCCAGGAAGTCGCCCACCATCCGCTGCCGCATCTTGAAGGTGACCGCGTCGGCGTCCACGTGCCCCGACCGCTCGAAGTAGCCGACGCCGTTGCGGTAGACGACGACCCGTTTGAGGGGCAGCTGGTCGGTCGAGACGTTGGGGCCGCGGGCGCAGCCCAGGGCGAGCAAGCTGGTGAGAACGAGGGATCCAAGGCGCATGGCGGCGACGCTACCAGAGGGGCGAGCCGCCGGCGACAGCGCACGAAGCCTCGGCTATGCTCCGCGATCGTGACCGACGACGCGCCTCCCCGAAAGCCCCCTCCCAAGCCGCTGCATCGCCCGCCGCCGCCCCCGCGTCGCGACCAGCCGTCGATGTCCGAGACCGACAAGCAGAAGCTGACGTTCCAGGCCCTGGGCCTGCTCAACGAGCAGGTTCAGGCGCGCATCGTCCACTACAAGGGCGAGCTCGAGACGAGCCCGGAGCTCGACGCCATCACCGCCCAGGTGGTGGCGCAGATCAAGGGCATGCAAGCGGCGCTGGGCGCCGGGACCCAGACCGGCGCCGCGCCCGACGAGCTGGAAGAGCAGCAATGCAAGACCATGTCGCGCTTGCTCACCCGACTCTTCGCCCCCGACGGCAACTTCGCCACGCAGAACCTCAAGACCATCGGGCGGCGGATCGCCAAGCTGTTCTTCGAGAGCGAGCTGCACGAGCGATCCCAAGGTGACCGCGACCGCGTGATTCGCCACCCCGAGCAGGGCGTGTACTACGTGCTCAGCCGCTACAAGAACCGCCTGCGGGCCGAGCTCGACGGCTTCGAGTACGGAAGCACGGACGTCAAGCACGGCACCCTCGAGCTCTTGGCCAAGCTGGAGAAGGATCTCCAGGTCGGCTTTCTGTCGCGGCGCTCACCCGAGCTGAACCGCGTGATGCACATCCACAGCGGGGTCTTGCTCGAGTTCTTGCAGAACCACCTGCCCCCGCGCCTCGAGCCGATGTGCCGGGCCACGCTGCGCGCGGCCGAGACCGGGCGCACGCCGGGCGCCGTGAACTACAAGGTGCTGAGCGTGCAGTTTCCCGACTTCCGCGCCCACTGGGAGCGGATCTTCATGGAACAGATGGTCAACTTCTGCGGGGACGAGCTCTTGGTCAAGCTCTCGAGCGGCGAAGAGACCTTCCTGGAAGAGACGGTGCGATTCTTCACCGATCCGCACCTGTTCAGCGACACCGCCGAGGTGATCTGCGACGGAATCTACGACTTCTTGTGCCTCGAAGGCTTCCTGGATCTGCCAGTCGACTGGCGGGTCAAGCTCGCAAGGAACTAGCAGAGTGAGCAGGCGCGCGCTCGCTGTCGGCGCGGCCGTGCTCGGCCTGGCGATCGTGCTGTATGCCGTCTTCTCCAGGAAGTCGGATGAAGAGCTGATCCGCGACCAGCTCGACCGCCTGGCCACCACGGTGCGAGTCAGCGGCCCGGACGAGAACCCGATCTTCCGCGGCACCCGGATGAAGGACGCGTTCGAGACGCTGTTCGTGCCGAACGTGCGCGTCGACGTCTCGGAGCTCACGCCGATCTCTTCCGGGCGGGCCGAGCTGGTGGGCGTCGCTACCCGCGCCGGCACCCTCTTTCGCAGCGCCGAGGTCGAGATCTCGGCCGATCGCGTCGAGCTGATCGCTGGCGGCACCAGCGCGAAGGTCAGCGGCAGTGCCACCCTGGTCGGCGACCGCGGCAACGGACCCGAGCGCGACGAGCGCAAGGTCAGCTTCGGGTTCGTGAAGACCAACGACGGCTGGCGGATCGACTCGGTGGCGGTGGCGCCGAGGCCCAGCGAGTGACGCTCAGAACGTCACGCCGATTTCGGCCGACACGTCCAGGGACAAGACCGCTCGCTCGTGGGTGATCCAGACCGTCGGCGCGAAGAGCTCGGTCGACAGCTCGAGCCCCTCGCCGAGGGGCACGGACACGCCCGCGGCGGTCTTCACCACCGGGCCGTTCTTGGGCAGGTACCCGCTGGCGAAGCGCAGCGGCAGCGCCCACTCTCGGCCGAGGTCGATCCGGTACTCGAACAGCGCCCAGGGCAAGACGTTGTGCGCTCGGCCCGCCTTGCCCTTCAAGTTGGCGTAGTACGCGGCCATGCCCAACGACGCCTGATCGGAGAAGCGCCAGTCGAGTCGCGCGCCGGCCAGGTAGTTCTGGAACGGGCCCGGCGAGACGCCGAACGCGGCGGCGCCGCCCAGCGCCAGCCGCATCCGCCCCTCGGGGAACGGCTCGTCTGCCGCGCGCACCGGCGCGCTCGCCGGCGCGGCCATGGGAGCGGCGGGCGGCGGAGGCGCGACCGGCTGCGGTGCGGGCAAGATCGAGCGGAGCGCCTGATCGATGGACGCGTACAGATCCGACGAGACGCCGGAGGCCTCGGCGGCCCTCGCGGGGCCGCCCGGCGAGACGACCTGCACGCTCACTCGATAGCGCCCCGGCTGGCTGCTCACCCGAGCGAAGATGCCGTGGGCCGAGCCGGCGCCGTGAACCATGGCGGCAGCCCGCTCGGGCGTGAGCGCGCCCGAGACGCCGGCCTGCACGTGAGCCACGGTCGGCGAGTCGGCGAGCGGGTAGCCGAGAGCGCGCACGCTGTTTCGCAACTGGCGCTCGACCAGCGCCGCCAGGCTCGGCTCGAGCCCGGGATCGACGTGGACGGCGAACACCGCGACCCGCGGGCCCGCCACGGGCGCGGGTGCAACGGGCGCGGGTGCAACGGGTGCAGGCGCAGGCGCGACGGGCTCAGGGCCTTGCGCGTGCGCGACGACCCCCGCGAGGGCCGCCACCAGAAACGCGCGCCCTCTCACCGCAGGCTCCGTCGGCGCCCGAGCGCTGCCCAGAGCGCCAAACCGAGCAGCCACGCGCCGCGGCTCGCCGGCGCATGGCCCACGCTGCAGCCGTCGAAGAAGGGCGGCGCCACCGTCTCGACGCAGACCTCTTCGGCGCCGCTGGCGCTGACCTTGCCGGTGAGGTCCCGCGCCACCGCGGCGAAGCACACGTCGCCCTCGCCGTCGCCGAGCGTGCGCGAGAGGCGCAGCGTCTTGCCCTCGCGGGGCATGCGCTGCACGCTCACCGGCTCGGGCGCGCTCCCCTTCACCTTCGGGCCCTTGGTCTGGAACAAGAGCACCACCAGCGACTCGCGCCCGCCGTCGTCGCTCGCCTCACCCAGCTCGAAGTCGAAGAGGTAACGCTCCTCGAGGCTGTCGGTGCAGTCGTCGCGCTCGCGATCGACGTCCCAGTCCACACCCGTGAGCCCGCCGAACACCGGCGGCGCTTCATCCAGCGTGGTGCCCACCTGGAACGCGAGATCGAGGCCCCTGCCGAGGCTGCCCGAGTTGACGCCACGCAGCCGTGGCCACTCGATGTCGTAGCTCGAGCCGGGCTCGAGGCCCGGAGCCACGCTGAGCAGCGTCTCGGTCGAGCTCCACTCGCCGGTCAGGGCCACCGGCTCGCCGCCGTTCTCGGCGAGGGTGATGTCTTCGCCCAGGTACTCGGCGTTCGACTTGTACCGTGCGAACAGCTTGGCGTTGGGCGGCACGGCCTCGGCCCCGTCGGGCGGCACGGCAAACTCGATGTCCGGGCGGTTGCACGCCGCGTCGGCCCCGCGCTGGAAGAACAGAGCCGAAAGCGTGATGGCGACCTGTGCCCAGCGCCTCACGGCTTGCACAGAACGTCCTCGCACTCACCGAGCATCTCGTCGGTGCTCCCGTCGTCGTCCAGATCGAACGTGTCGCGGCAGCAGTAGCCGTTGTCCAGGCAGCACCGCTCGAGCTCTTTCGAGTACTTCTTGTCTTTGGCCACCTTGGCGCACTCGGGCGGGGGATCTTCTTCGTGGCACTTTCCGAAGCTCTTGCCGTCGGCGGTGCAGGTCTGGACCGCCCAGTGCTTGCAGAACGTCATGAAGCAGATGCGCTCGCTGCCGGGCATGCACGCCTCGCAGCGCTCGGGGCAGGCGCTCCACGCCCCGCCCACGCAATATTGCTCGCCACCGTCAGGGCACGGCAGGGGCGTGAGCTCGTCCACCTGGCCGTCGCAGTCGTCGTCGCTACCGTTGCAGACCTCTTCCGAGGGCGCGCACACCCCGGGCTGCGCGTCGGGCAAGGGCGCCGCCGCGTCGGGCGGGAGCTGTTGCCCCGAGACCCAGTCCAGATCGTCGGCGTCGAGACCGCTGCGCCCACAGGCGGCGGCCAGGGCCACCGCCCCGACGAGGGACATTCCGAGCCGGAACGGGGCTGAAAGGGAGTGCGGCATCACGGGGCCTCTTGGAACGCGACGTGAATGCAAGCTGGGAACCAGTCCACAGCCGGCCCGACATGAGCGAAAGTAGCAGCTCGGGTGGACCTTGACCATCGAGCCCCCGAGCACCCCGATGCCCTTCACGAAGCGGACGATTTCCTGGCCGATCGCCGGCGCGAGCCTGGTGTTCGCCACGGTGATCCCAGCCCTCGCGCAGCCCGCGCCGCCGTCGCCGGCGCCCCCGGTCCCCCAACCCGCGGTCACACCGGGGAGCGAACCGGCGGTCACACCCGTGCCGGCGCCGCCCGCGGCCACCCCGCCCGCCGCGCCTGCCGCGACTCCCCCGCCGACGTACTACGTGCCACCGGCGTACCCTGCCGCTCCCGCGCCGCTCGTGCCGCGCCGCGATCCGCGAGTCGCCAATGCCCACGCCGATCGCGTCGTGCTCTTGCCCACCGCGTACACCCACCCCGAGGGGACGCTCTACTTCAGCAGCAACGAGCTGGTGCTGCTCCAGGCCGGCTACGCCCTGAGCGACCAGACGCAGATCACGCTCACCGGGCTGCCGCCCCTCTCCGAAGGCCCCGACCAGGTGTACTTCTTCGATCTGAGCCTGAAGGGCGCCTTCGTCCGCAAGGGGCCCCTCCGATTAGCGGCCCTGGGCTCGGCCATGGGCGTGTTCGGGATCGAGCACGGCAACTTCGTGCTCGGGCGCGTCGGAGCGGTCGCCGAGCTTTGCTTCGATCGGGAGTGCGAGTCCAGCGCGAGCCTGGGCAGCCACGTGATGCTCGCCGGCCCGGGCACGATGATGGTCAACGGGGTGGGTGCCATCTGGCGCGTCTCGGACGGCGCGGCGTTGCTCCTCGAGGTCGACACCGCCGTGCCGCTGGGCGGCGAGATCGGCGAGTACAGCGGCATCTTGGTCGCGCCAGGCTTCCGCTTCCCGTACAAGAGCTGGTCGCTCGATCTCGCCGTGATGCGCCCGCTGGACACCGAAGAGGAACCCGAGCTCGCGGTGCTGCCCTGGATCTCGTTCACCTATCGGTTCTTGCCGTGAGCGAGCTTCAGTAGCAACAGGTGCCCGTCGACCAGACCGCCGTGCTCCCCGAATAGACGACCACGTTGCCGTCGTCTTGCACGACCAAGTAGGCCCCCGAGTAGCCCGCGGTGTTCGATGACCAGTGCGGCGTGCTCCCGGCGTAGACCACGAAGTTGCCGTCGCCTTGCATCACGGCCACGTTCGACCCGGTGCCGGTGGTGCTCGTCCACCAGAGCGCGCCTGGCGGGCCGTACACCACCAGGTTGCCGTCGCCCTGCATGGCCAATGTGACGTTGCCCTTGCAGTTGGTCAGCGACTGGCCAGCCGCCAGCGATTCACCCGGCAGAAGCGTGGCCTTGCACACGCAGCTGCCGCCGCTACAGGTCTTGCCCGTGCCGCACGAGCCGCAGCTGCCTCCGCAGCCGTCGTCGCCGCACTGCTTGCCGCTGCACTGCGGGGCGCACACGCAGCTGCCGTTCGAGCAGGTCTGCGACGCAGTGCAGCTGCCGCAGCTGCCGCCGCAACCGTCGGGGCCGCAGCTCTTGCCCGAGCACTGCGGCACGCAGGTGCACGTGCCGCCGGAGCAGGTCTGGCCCGCCGAGCAGGTGCCGCAGCTGCCCCCGCAGGCGTCGGGCCCGCACTTCTTGGTGCCACACTGGGGATCGCAGCTGCACACCCCGCCATTGCACCCCTGCCCCGCCGGGCAGGTGCCGCAGAGCGCGCCGCAGCCATCGGGCCCGCAGCTCTTGCCGCTGCACACCGGGGTGCAGCTGGCCGCGCAGGCGCCGGTGGTGGTGTTGCAGATCTTGCCGCTGGGGCAGGTGCCGCAGCTTCCGCCGCAGCCGTCCGGACCGCAGCTCTTGCCGCTGCACTTGGGCGTACAGGTGCCGTTGCACTGCCCGTTGACGCAGGCTTGACCCGACACGCAGCTGCCGCAGCTTCCGCCGCAGCCGTCGTCCCCACACTTCTTTCCGGTGCAGTCCGGCAGGCACGCATCCACGCACTTGCCCAGCACGCAGAACTTGGGGCAAGCGCCGCACGAGTTGCCGCACCCGTCGTCGCCGCATGCCTTGCCGCTGCACGAGCCGGTGCAGATCGGATCGCACTCGCCCGCCGCCGAGCAGAAGGCGTCCCCCCAGCAGCTGCCGCAGAAGTCGCCGCAGCCGTCGGGGCCGCACGCCTTGTTGTCGCACTTGGGCGTGCAGGTCGATCCCCCGTCGCCCCCCGCGTCGCTCTTGCCCGCGTCCGGCTTGGGCTCGGCCTCGTCACTTCCGGATGCGCACGAGAGCGCGACGAAGAGGAGCATCAGCGCGGCGAGGAGACGCACCACCCGCCAAGCATACACCGCCCTCAGAATTCGTCGTCCTCGTCGCCGATTTCGGCCACGTACGACACGACCGCGGCGGCGCCACCGACCACCGCCAGCGGGTTCCACGGCGGCGAGACCTGGCCGACCGCCGCCGAGTTGTCGACGATCAGGTAGTACTGGCCCTTGCGCACCGGGATGCGCTTCTTCAGGTCCACCCCGGGCTGGAGCGCGAAGCCGGTGATGGGCGGCCCCGGTGGCGGCCCGAGCGGCGCGCCCTTCTGCAGCGCCTCGCGCCAGAGGTCCCCGGTGCCCCGCGGGAAGAGCAGGGCCTCGACCGCCGGCCCTTCGACCCGCATGCGGAAGAAGAGCGCCTGCTCGTCGTCGGCGACCTCGAAGGGGCCGAGGAAGTCCATCTGGTTCGCGCGGATCTCGGTGGTCTCGTTGGCGAACACGAAGCGCTCGCCCTTGGAGGTATCGAACGGGTGCTTCGGCTTCTGCGGCGGCACCAGGATGCCGAGGGTGAAGTCGTCCCCCGAGTCGCCGTGGAGCACGGTGAACCCGCTGGCCAGCTGGCTCGACACGATCTGCGACCCGAACTGATCGACCATCCAGCCCGCCGGCGTCTTCAGGCCCCAGTTCACGACCTTGTTCTCGACGTAGCTCACCTGGAAGTCCGGACCCCGGAGGATCTGCGGCTGCTTGGCCCAGACGTAGATGTCGTGGTCCCCCATGAAGAAGTCGAACTTGTATTCGATCGACGTGTCGACCGAAAAGCCCACACGCCCGGCCACCGGTGTCCACGCGAAGCCGGTGCCGCCGAAGTGCAGGGTCATGCTCTTCCGGTCGTCGTGGATCTCGGTCTGACAGCGGGTCGGGAAGAAGCGCCCGATGGTGTTGCCCGTCGGGGTGAGCTTGAGCGGGGCGCCCCGCTTGGTCATCTCGGGGCACACGCGCTGGGCGCCGAAGTTCGAGAACAGCCACCAGCGCAGACCCGGGCTGGCGTTGACCGGACCCTTCACGCAGGGGCAGCCCACGCCCAGCACCAGAACCGCCAAGAGCCCGAGCAGCCGCAGGCGCAGGGGAACGACACGGGGCGACCGGCGAGGCTTCATCACGCGGCCCGTTCTATCGCGACTTTCCACGCACGGCGACACCCGTGTCTTACGTGCGCCGCGGCCGGGGCCTCCCCCGAGGGGCGATCAGGCCGGCCCGGGCAACGCGCACACGCCGCCGATGCACTGGATCTTCGAGCCGGGCTTGGGGCAGCAGTCCGCCGCGGTGGTGCACTTCTCGCCGACCAGCGCGCAGGTGTTGGTCGGCGGCGGCACGCACTTGAAGGTGCCGTCGCCTTGATCGCGGCAGAAGCCGGTGCAACACTCGTAGCCCTCGTTGCACTCGATGCCCGTCTGCTTGCACGGCTCCATCGCCCAGTAGGCGTCCATGTTGATGGTGTCTTGAGCCTGACCCGGCAACCAGAAGGCGGGGTGGCTGGGATCGGCGCCCGGCGTCGGGTTCAGGTCGATGGCCGCGACCCAGAGCTGCTTGCGGTTCTGGGTGGTGGCGTCGGTCGTCGACTGCATGCGGTTGCCGTAGTCGCGGGGGCTGACGAACACGACCCAGGCGTAGCCGCCCACGGCGATGGGGTTCGCCCTGGGCTGATAGTTGCGCTTCGCCTCTTTGGGCGGCAGCGTGCCCTCGCCGTTGGCCTGGGCCAGCTTGATCTGGCCCACGGCCTTGGCGACGTCGGCCATGTAGAGGTCGTTGTAACCGGTGAGCAGCGGCCCGCCGGCGACGGTCTGGTAGCTGGCGCGGCTGTAGTTGCCGCGCTGGTAGAACACCCAGGCCGAATCCGGCGAGAAGCTGGGGAAGCTGATCTCTTCGTTGGACGCCGCGGCGAGCTGGATGTTCTTGCGGTTGGTGAAGAACGGCGCGGTGTTCAGGTCCACGTCGACCACGTCCAGATCACTCTTGCTGAACTCCACCGGATAGCCGCCGGTGGCGTTCGAGGCGAAGGCCATCAGCTTGCCGTCGGGCGAGAACTGCGGCACCGCGACCCCGGAGTATCCGTCGAGCGCCGAAGCGATGGGCGCGCCGGTGGCGGTGTCGAACATGTTCATCTTGAACGAGACCGTGTCGGCCACCAGGCGCTTGCCGTCGGGGTTCAGCGCCGAATAGATCCACGGCGCCGGCTGGTAGGTGCTGACCAGCTTGATCGTCTCGGTGGCGGTGTCGACGATGCCCCACGGCCGCGCGCAGCCGGTCTTGGCCTTCTCGCAGGCGCTGAAGCTCGCCGCCAAGGTCGAGCCGTCTTTGCTCACGGTGTGGCAGGCCACGCAGCGCTTGCCACCGCCTGCCGAGTCCCACGCCGGGTTCTCGCCCTGGTGACCGGCGATCGGAGCCGGGTTGCCGAGCTGGCTCGCGGGCCCCGGATCGAACGCCGGCACCGGCGCCGAGGCGCCGGGGTTGATCTTGACGATCCGCCCCTGGTTCACCGCCCAGTAATAGATGGTGCCGCGCAAGCTGCCGGGCGCGATCTTCCAGCCCTGCGTCATGGCCTGGTGCGCGGTGCCCCCGGCGTCCAGCCGCGAGACCTTCACGCTCACCGGGCTGCCGTCGCTGCTCTCGGTGAGCGCCGTCCACCACTCTTTCTTCATCGTGAAGCGGCTGGGCGGATCGGCCGAGAAATAGGCGGTGAGCGTCACCGACTTGTCGACGATCTCGAGCTTGTACTTGTCCCCCGCCCCGCCGCCGCTCCACATCAGCTCGGGCGCCAGGATGCCCCGCGCGAACACGGTCTTGTCGTAGGGGTAGAGCAGCGTGCCGCTGGGATTGTTGTCGGGCGAGCCGAACTTCGCCTTGTCTGCCGCGCTCAGGCTCGCGCTGTCGTCCTCGAGCTTAAGGTTGATGGTGGCGGTCGCGGTGCCGGTGAGCGCGCCGAAGGTCGCGGTCACCGTGCCGGTGCCGCCCTTGGTGCCGTGCGCTTTGAGGCTACCGCCCGCCGAGATCAACCCGAGATCGAGTCGATCGAAGCTCCAGGTCGCGGCCACCGCGCTCGTGCCGCCGGTCTTGAGCTTGCCCACCGCCTTGAACTGCACCGGGGTGCTGGTGCCATTGACGACGTCGATCGTCGCCGTCGCGGGCTCGACGCTGATCGACTCGACCTCGCCCTGCGAGCCGTCGAAGATCAAGCCGCCGTCGGCGCCGGTGCCGCCGCCGCCGCTGGCGCTCGAGCCGCCGGTGTTGAGCGAGCCGCCGCTGTTGCCCGCGACGCCGCCGCCCTCGTCACCCCCGCAGGCGTGCATCAGCGCGAAGGTACTCAGGGCGACGGCGACGATGCTGCGGCGGGTCAGGCTCATGCGTGCCATGCTACGGGAGCGCCCGCCGCCGGCACAATCGCCGCCTCGCGCGCGGCGACGAGGCTCGGTTTGAGCACCAGCTCGTACACCGTGCGCGGATGCCCACATTGATCGCTTGCGGCGCCTCGCGTACCTTCCGTTGGCGTCCAGCACACGCGGGAGAGGTGGACGGATGCGAGGTGAGCACGAGGCACGGGTCCCCCCTCGTGGATCGCACGGGTGACAGCTTCCGTCCTCCCCGAACGCCTGGTACGCCGCCGCGCCGAGCGGCTCGAAAGGACTCGCGGGGTGCACCTGAAGCCCCTCCTCTTGGCGCTGTTGCTCGCGGCCACGGGCTGCCGTCAGACCACCCGCAGCGACGACCAAGCCGACGGGGGGCCGCCGCGCCTCGAGTACCCGCGTGTGGTGGTTGGCGCTGGCACTAGCTGCCTTCTGGACGCGGCGGGCCGACTCTCGTGCTGGGGCCGGCAACCCGCCAGCCACCAACCTCCCCCGCGGGCCTTCGCGCTCGTCGACTTCGAGGCGAGGTGGTGCGGGCTCGAGCGCGACGGCACCCTGAGCTGCTGGCCCACCGCCGAGATGAATGACGTCGGCGCCTTCCCGCCGGGCCGGTACCTCGCGGTCTCGACTCGGTGGACGCGCGCCTGTGCCATCCGGCTCGACCGAACGCTGATCTGCTGGGGCAATCCAGAAGCCGGTATGACCAACTCGCCCAGCGGCCTGTTCCAGGACGTATCCGTTGGGCCGTCGCATGTCTGCGCCATCCGGGCAGACGGGACCCTGGCATGCTGGGGCGAGAGCAATGCTTACGGTCAGGCGAGCCCGCCGCCGGGGAGGTTCGTGCAGATCTCGAGCGGCGCGCTGATGTCCTGCGCACGCAACGCCGACAACAGGGTCGCCTGCTGGGGAGCAAAAGAGTCCTTCGGCAGCATCCACAACCGTCAAGCCCACTCTGTCCACGCCGGATGGAAGCACACCTGCGTCATCGAGCTCGACGGAACCCTCAGCTGCGCGGGCACCGACGACGACTTCAGCCACCCGCCGCCGGGGCGGTTCGTCCAGATGGACATGGGTGTTGGTCACGCCTGCGCCCTGCGGGCGGACGGCACGGTCGCGTGCTGGGGGCGTGACGAGCACGGGGAGACCAAGCCGCCCGGGGGGTGATCCCGAGCCGGCGTCCCCTTTATCCCATCGCCCGCTCGGCCACCGCCGCGAGCGCCGCGACCAGGCTCGGGTCGTCGTTCAGGGCGCGAACCCGCGTGAGCTCGAGCCCCAGCTCGCTCGCCCAGCCCGCGGCCTCGACGTCCAGATCGTAGAGCGTCTCGACGTGCTCGGCGGGAAACCCGATGGGCGCCAGCACCACGCGCTCGGTGCCCGCGCGCCGCTCGGCCTCGAGCGCGCTCTTCAGATCGGGCCCCAGCCAGTCGCCGCCGTCGGCCCCCTGGCTCTGGAAGGCCACCACCGACTCGACGCCGAGTCGCTGGCTGACCGCAGAGGCACACGCGCGGAACTCGGCTTCGTAGCGATCGCCGGAACGGATCGCTTGGGTCGGCAGGCTGTGGGCCGTCAAGACGACGCGGGTGCGTTTGCCGTCGTCGACGAGGTGCGTGCGGATGCCCGCCGCCAGCCCGTCGATGAACGCCGGCTCGGTGCCCCACGGCTCGGTGGGCACGAGCGTGGGCGTGCTCGGACCCAGCTCGCCCCGGACCGCCTCGAGCGACGCTTGGGCCGCGGCCCAGTAGACGCTCACGGAGAACGGCGCGAGCGGCAAGACGCAGAGCCGCCGCAGGCGCAGGCCGGCGATGCCCCGAAGCACGTCTTCGACCGTGGGCCGCCAGAGGCGCATGCCCACCAGGACCGGCGCGTCGAGCCGCTTGGAGACCGCCGCGGCCTGCGCCCGCGTGATCTCGAGCAGCGGCGAGCCGCCGATGGTCTGGTAGCGATGGCGGAGCTCGCTCAGAAGCTCGGGCGGTGCCGGTCGACCGCGCCGGATGTTCTGCAAGAACGCGGGCAGGTCGTCCAGATCGGTGACCGTGCCGTGGGCGACCAGGAGCACGCCGTCGTGGGGTCCGAGGGGCATCGACGCGCAGTCTAACGCGGATCGGCCCCATCGCAGCAGGCGGTGCACGCCGTCAGGGCAAGCCGAAACGCCTCGCGACCGCGTCGGCGAGCAGGCGAAAGTCCCTGAGCCGATGCTCGACGATGGCGACGATGACCCGTGGGTCCAGCGCCCCGTCGGTGGCGACGACGTGCGCCGCGAGGTCGAAGGCAGCTCGCGCGGCGCGCTGCAGGTTCAGCACGGCAGCACGGTAGCGAACCATCTTGGCGGACAAGTCGTGGGGGGCACGCGGCGTGACCCTCATGGATTGTCCACGTGACGCACGTGGCGGACAAGTCATGGGGGGCACGCGGCGTGACCCTCATGGATTGTCCACGTGACGCACGTGACGGACAAGTCGTGGGGGGCACGACAACTCTTGGGGGGCACACGGCCCGTGACTCGGACTTTCGGGCTGCGCGGCCTGCGCAAGGTCCGCGGCGAGTTCTCTCTCGTCGCGACCGCCCACAACCTCCAGGATCCATCCCGGTGGCGCTCCGAGCCTCGCACCCCCTCCTGAGCCGGCGCAGCCGGCGATTTGGAGGGGGCGCCCACCCGCAGGGGCGAAGCCCCGAGGATGGGCGGGGGGAGGCAACATCAGCTCGAACAACTCGCGCGGCCGCTACCGCGAGCACGAGCCCCGGCCGCTTGCGATTACTCGAGCGGCCTCCTACCGCAGGTCCACCAGCATGGCTTCGTGCAGGTTCGGCTGGCAGAGCGCGGCCGGATCGATCTTCTCGAGCTTCCAGTCGTAGGTCGAGGTCACGCTCGTGGCGCTGGTCTGATACGCGACGAAGTTGAGCAGCGGGCCGTAGTCGTTCGCGGGCAGCGCCATGGCCTTGGCCGCCTTGATGTTCCAGTAGGTCGAGTACGCCGCCGAGTGCGGCATGCGGTTCGACGAGCCACCGCTCTTGAACGGCCGCGTGCCCGCGCCCATGTCGAGGTTGGTCCAGAGCGTGCCGTACGGAGCGCGCCCGTGGTGATCCATGCAGAGGTCGACGCCCTTGCCGTTCGACCAGACCGTGCCCCGGGTGTAGCCGTCGACGCTCAAGTCGTGGACGAAGGTCTTCTTCACGTCGAAGCGGGTGAAGAGCACCTCGCCGCTGCTGCCCACGGTGAAGCCGTGGTGCCCCACCAGCGCGCCGCGGTTGAAGGTGGTGTCGAGGGTCACATCGGTGATGGTCGAGAAGTGCGCTCCGCCGATGTTCACGCCGTAGTCCGCGTTCAAGATGGTCACGTGCTGCACCCAGCTGTCGAGCACTCCGGTCATCTGGATCGCGTTGTAGCCGTGCTCCTTGAAGTGGCCGGGGTAGGTCGTGCCCGGGAAGTCCATGGTCAGCTGCTCGATGCCCACCTCGCTGACGCTGGGCTTGACCGCGCGAAGCTCGGGCGCCCACCCGGTGCTCACCTCGAGGGGCAGTGCGCGCTCGAGCTCGACCGTGCCCGCGCCCACGCTCTTCACCTTCGAGTAGAAGCGGAACACCTGTTTTCCGCCGTCTTCTGCCACGTTCCCGGGGAAGTGCCCGCCGTGCAGCGCCTTGAAGAGCGAGCCCGCCGCGTCGGTCATCAAGAGTCGAACCCACATTCCCGCCGTGATGCCAGTGGTGGTCGAGACCTTCAGCGTGGTGTCGCCGAGCTTCGCCGCCGCGGTCACGTCGGCCAGCTTCGCGCCGCTGTCGCCGCCGCCGACCTGGATGAAGGCTCCGCTGAACGACCAGTTGGACTGGCCCGCCGAGTTGAAGGTGAGCCCGTAGATGTCGCCCAGCGGCTTCGGGAAGTGGAGCACGGTCTTGCCCTCGCCCGCCCCGCGCAGCACGAAGTTGGGCTTCTTGATCTCGAGCCGCTGGGTGATGATGAACTTGCCGGCGGGGATGGTCAGGACGCCGCTGGCCGTGCCGGCGATGGCATCGAGGAACGCCTGGGTGTCGTCCCCCGCGTCGTCGGGCTTCGCGCCGAAGTCGGTCACGCTCTTGCTCGGCGTGGTCGGGCTCGGCAGCGCCACGTTGCCGGTGCGATAGCCGGCCCACGCGTACTCGCGCAGCCGCCCCGCCGCGGTCCACAGCTCGCCGGTCTTGCCGTAGAGGGTCGAGGGCGTGCAGTTCGGGTTGCCGCCGGTGCCCCCCGTGCCGCCGCCCGAGCCCACGCTGCCGCCCGAGCCCACGCTGCCGCCCGAGGCCGCGCTGCCGCCGGTCGCGCCGCTGCCACCCGAGCCCGCGCTGCCCGCAGACCCCGCCACGCCGCCGCTGCCGCCGGCCGAGCCCCCCGTGCCCGCGCTGTCCCCGGTGCCCGCCTTGCCCCCGCCGTCGTCGTCGGAGCCGCAGGCCGAGAGCACGAGGGCGAGGAGGAAGGTGGGGGTGCGCATGACCGAACGGTACCACGATCGCGCGGCTTGCCGCCCCGGGCCGCGGGCCGTACACGCTCTGGCCATGTCGCTCATCCACCTTCGGGACAAGGTCGCCATCGTCAGCGGCGCGAGCCGCGGCATCGGAGAGGCCATCGCCCTCGCCTTCGCGGACGCCGGTGCCAAGCTGGTCGTGGCGTCGCGCAAGCTCGACGGCGTCGAGAGCGTGGCGGTGAAGCTCCGCGACCGCGGTACCGAGGCCCACGCGCTGGCCGCGCACGTGGGCAACACCGATCAGTGCCACGCGCTGGTCAAGGGCGCCATCGAGCGCTTCGGACGCGTCGACGTCCTGGTCAACTGCGCCGGAACGAACCCCTACTTCGGTCCGATGGTGAACATCGATCCCGGCGCCTACGAGAAGACCTTCGAGGTGAACCTGCGGGGCGCCTTCGAGACCAGCCGCGTCTTCGCGCAGCACGTGATCGAGCGCAAGGGCACGGGCTCGATCGTGACCATCACCAGCGTGGCGGGCCTGCGCGCCGCGCCGCTGCAGGGCGTGTACGGCATGACCAAGGCGGCGCTCGGCAGCATGACGCAGACGTTGGCCTTCGAGCTCGGGCAGAGCGGCGTGCGCGTGAACGCCATCGCGCCGGGCCTGGTCGAGACGCGCCTGGCGGCCGCCATCCTGGCGAGCCCCGAGATGGTCGAGCACGCCAACCGCCACACCGCCCTGGGGCGCGTGGGCCAGCCGGAAGAGATCGCCGCGGCGGCCCTGTTCTTGGCCAGCGACGCGGCGTCGTTCGTGACCGGTCAGACGCTCTGCGTGGACGGCGGGTTCACGGCGTTCTGAGGGCGTGCACGAGGCCGAGGGCGATCAGGCGCCCCGGCCGCGGCTTCACGGCACCGGATAGCGGATCAGGTACGACGAAGGCCCCATGCCCGGCTTGGCTGCCGCGAGGTAGACGTGGTGACGGGTGACGCCGAGATGAGCCTTGTACACGCGGTCGCCCGGCAGTGTCAGCGAACGAGCTGCTTTCGTGATTACGTTCCACGCGGTGAACTCGTGCTCGCCCGAGCCGCTGATCTGAGAGAGCGACGCGACGACACCGTGCCCCCCGGCAAGCTCCGGAGTGCCGGTGAAAGGCAGCTTCGCCAGGAGCGCTGGCTGAAGCTGCTTTGGGTCCGTGCTGAAGGGGCTGCTCCAGACTTCCACCGAATCGTACTTGTTGATGTCCTTCCGGTTGATGCCACGCATGAACCCAAGGTGTGAGTTCGCGAAGGCAGCGAAGCCGAAATCGTCTGCGACCACCGTCGGGGTCAGGTAGGGAGCCGGCGGCAGCTTGCCGTCAGACCACGAGATCCGCCGTTGCCAGGTGCCGCCGTCAAAGACGACCCACTCGTCGAAAAGAAAGATGTCACCGGCGGCGACGGGCCCCCCCAGCATCGCCGTCTCCCCGGTGGCTTTAGCGAAGAGGGTGAAGTCCGAGCCGTCGACGGCGGACACGGTGCTGAACCGGTCCGCGGGCACCCACCACCAAAGCCAACGAGACTCGCCGAGCGGGGTTTCCTGGGCGCCTCCGTACGGCGGGTTCTGGAGGGTGAACACCTTGGGCGATTTCCCGAGCGCGTCATGGTCGTCCAGGACGCCACCGTGCTCCGCCCCGAGCAAACCTGCCATCGCCGCGAGCCGCTTGCCCGAGACGCTGGCCGTCGGCAGCCAGCACTCGGTCGCGGAGGGCAGCGTCCGGAAGCCGCCGATCGCGCTTCCCGCAGCATCGAGCACGATCACTCGGGGCTGCGGCAAGACCACCGCAAGAGCGATCCGAGCGACGACCCCCGTGTCGTGAACGGCGCTCGTCGGGTTGAAGGCGGCGTCAGCGCCCGCTAGCGCCTGGTTGAACACCGCCTCCTCGCACTCTGCCGACCACGCGCAGGGCTTCCAGGTGAGCGCGGTGATCTCGCTGGCGTTCGCCAGAAAGTCGATGGCGCAGCCGGCGGCCTGCTGCCCGGTGGACTCCCATTTCGGGGTGGCACCCCAGCCCGCGTCGGCGCCAGCCGCGCCCGTGCCGCCGCTGCCGCCGCCCCCGGTCGCTGCGCCCCCGGTGCCCCCGCCACCGCCCTCGACCGCTGCGTCGGCCCCCCCCGTGCCTGCCGCGTCGTCGGCGCCGCCACCACACGCGACCCACAGCAGCGCCGTGCCGAGCACCACAGCGCCGCTGATGCCGATCGCCCGCTGCACGCTGGCCCTCACAGGCAGTCGCCGGCGCCGTGCTGCGGCTTCCACTTCTTCGGGCCTGCCTTCGGCTTCGGATGGTCGAAGTAGACGTCGCCGGCCTCGGCGAACGCGTTCTTCACTCCGCCGGGCGCCGCCGCGTCCGCCAGCGGCACGGTCAGCCCCCGGGGGGTCAGCGTCGGCTCGAGCGCCAGCACCCCCTGCTCGCCGAACGCGCCCGTGACGGCCACGTGATTTGCGTGCGGTCGCAAGACCACTCCCATCACCTTCTTCAGCTTCGATGAGCTGCCCGTGAGCAGCAACTCGCCCCGGGGCGCGCCCGACAGCTCCACGCGTTCGAACAGGCCGGTGCGGAGCCACATGCCCACCACCTTCACCTGATAGGTGCCTAGATCCAGGCGCAGCAGGCGAGCGAACGAGATCTTGGTGGGGCCCGCGTCCAAGATCCACAGGGCCCGGGTTTCTGGCTGGTAGGTCGCCGCGAGCACCACGCGCGGCGAAGCGCCGCCGATGGTCAGCCGGGTCCACTCGCGGCTGTCGAGCCCGTAGCGCCAGACGTCTCCGGCGAGCGTGCCTGTGGCGCTCAGCTTACCGCCGACGACGAACAGTGCGTTCTCGCTCCCGCTGAGGACCGCGCCGAAGTCACTGCGGGCCGGCGGGCCCACCGCCGCGGGCTCGGACAGCGATGCGAGCGCCGCCGGTGCCGCGACCTCGGCGACGCCGTCGGTGCGCGCACGAGAGACAACCTGCACGACGCCGCCGACGTCCGCCAGGGCGCTCTGCACGCTACTCCCATCTGGCGAGATCGCTGCCAGGCCCACGCGGCCAGGGCGCATCCAGCCGCCGCGCTCCGCTGCCTGTAGCCAGCGCGCAGCCGGAGCGGCCAGGGCGCTGGTTGCCGCGGCGGAGAACGACGAGGTCAGATCCGCGCTCTGCGTCAGCCCATTCGCCACCACGACTTGCTGCGTGGGATCGACGAGTAGATTCACCGTGTCCATGGAGATCGCGCAGTGCGGACACGGATCGATTTGACACCAGAAGCACGGGACGACACCGACGGAGCCCAACGGCGGGGGGTCGGCGACCTTCCCGAAGAAGTCCGCGTCGTAGTGGTTCGAGTGGCTCTGGAACACCGGCGGCGACGCGGGCGGCATCTGCGGGACCTGGCGCACCGCGGTCCACAAGACCCCGAGCTTGCCCTTGCTGAGCCACCCCGCGGTGGGAGAGGGCTGGCTACCGACGTCCCAACTGACCCGCGTAGAGGCCGTGCCGTAGGCTGCGAGCATGTCGGTGCCGGTCGCGCTCGCGAGGCCGGGCAGCGGCTCTTCGGTCGGTAGGTTCTGGTACTCGGCATCGGGGTCGAAGAAGCTCGCGGTCGGCGCGGCAGGAAGAGTCTTCGGATCCGCGGGCGCGAGGACGCTGCTCGGGGCTACCCACGGTGACCCCGGCAGACCGTAGTGCGACGCGAAGAGCGGGCACTGCGACTTACACGCCTGAGCCGTCCCGACCTTCATCCCCGGCACAGTGCAGGGGCAGAACCGCATCCCCACGCTGGAGAACGGCGTGCCGGCGTATTTCGAATCGAAGGACGGCTGGCTCGCCGGCTGCTTCTTCTTCGCGGCCAGGCTGTTCGGGAGCACCTGCGGCTCGAGGGAGAGAGTCAGCCAGAGGTCTTGGTTCGTGTCGGTGAGCGTCGCGTCGGTTTGCAGCGTGCGCGTGCACGGGTTCGGATCGCACGCATCGCCCACGTAGGGGTAGGGCTCGCCGTGTGCGAGCTCGATATCGAGATTGCAGTTGGTCTGGTTGTTGACGCCGGCCATGTACGTCTTGGCGTTCGCCACGGCGGGGCAGTTGTCGCACGCATCTCCCAGACCGTCGCCGTCCGCGTCGGGGAACTCGGCGCAGTAGCGCTTGCCCGCGATCAGCCCGCCGCCGGGCTTGGGCAAGAGCTTCGCTGGCCCGCACAGGACGGAGGGCTTGCCGGTCTTGGCGGCGCAGTCCGCGTCTGCGGTGCACTCCAGGCTCGCAACTGTGTTCGCATCAGCGCCGTGCTCCCCCGGGTACGGGCCCTCGTTGCCGGCGCAGTTGTCGCAGACGTCGCCGATGCCATCCCCGTCGGCGTCCGCCTGGTTCGGGTTCGCGAGCGTCCGGCACGTGTCGCAGGCATCCGCGACCAGATCCTTGTCCGAGTCCTTGCCCTTGGAGCACCGGCCCGCGAACCCCGCGCACGGATTGGCGAGCGTGAGCCCGTTGACGACCGGCGTCCCGATGGGCAGGCACCGGGAGTGGAGCAGGCTTCCGTACTCGTTGCCGCAATCCGCATCGGCGTTGCAGCACGCGAAGTCGCTGACGCCACGCACGTTGCTGTGCTCGCAGCTGTCGCACGCGTCTCCGACGCTGTCGAAGTCCTCGTCGGCCTGCTGCCAGGTCGATGCCGAGCGAGGGTTCTCGCGATCTGGGCAGTTGTCGCAGACGTCCGGCACGCCGTCGCCATCGAAGTCCGGGGTCGTGGTGACGACCCCGGACGCTTTGTAACCGAGATCCGGAACGTTGGGACACGGGTCGCAGCCGTCCGGGATCTGATCCCCGTCTTGATCCACATCTGCGAGGGACGGCGGCGCGTCAGGACCGCACGCACCGTGAAAATGACCTTTGGAGTCGACGAGCAGCGGTTTCAGGAACCCGACCGCGCCTGCACTGTCGGTCCTCGCCCACAAGTTGTCGATCGTGAGTTCGCAGAAGTACCCGCACACGGGTGGGATCGCGAGGTCGCACGTCCAGTCGCACGTGAGCAGCGACAGCCAGGTCGCGGAGTTGACACCGCAAAGCTTCGCCCCCTGGAACATCGGCCCACCCGAATCGCCCGGCTCGATCAGGCGCACGGACTCCGAGCCAACGAGCGCCGCCACCGCATCCCCGAAGAGCGGGATCTCGGAGAACCACCCGCCGACGATGTCGTCCAGCCCAAACGCCGCGCGGTAGGTGTCGCCGAAGCTGCTGGGGCTCGACCGGAACACCGTTGTGGTTGCGGCTTGCCGGGTTCGATACGACTGCGCCCCGTCCCAGTACCAGCTCCCGTAACCAAGGAATCGGCCAGAGAACGAGGAGCTGCAGGCGTGGATCGTGCCGTCGGGATCGAACGGCATGGTGGCCGGCGCAGCAGTCGACTGCTTGACCCGGTCGGTCAGCGGGATCACGGCGAGGTCCCGCTCGGCCATGGTTGGATCGACGAAGTTCATCGGGCTCGCTGTCTCCCACGCACGAGGGATGAAGCTCGGCTGCGTCGGGTCTGGGAGGTGGCGCGAAAGATCTCGGGTTGCGGTGAGCCCTCGGCATCACCCACCGGAAATTGGGTCTCGTTTCTGATCTTGACGGCGCTCCCGGGGAAGTAGCCGAAGTCCGACATGGCCTGGAAGAACGGGAAGTTCTTTGCTCCATTGGTGCAGTGCGCCGCCAGGACGACGCGAGTCGGAGTTGCCAGAACCCCGGTGCACAACGTCACCGTTCCGCCGGGTCTCGGGAACGATACGTGGACGACGTGCTTGTCGGCGGGGGCGCTGACCCCATTCGTTAATGCGTTGGCGGGCGTCGTCGCGGCAACCCCCGCGAGCGCAAGCAAGTGCGACACCCATTTGCGTGCTGCGTGCTGCGTGCTGCGTGCTGCGTGCTGCGTGCTGCGTGCTGCGTGCTGCGTGCTGCGTGCTGCGGCTGTCGCCATCGTCGCCCTCCGTTTCGCGTTACCCCGTCGCGCCCGCCTCGCACTATCGCGGATCACGAACGCGGTCTCAAGGTCGCCAAGGGCGCGACACGCAATCCGGTGGGCGGATGTGCGACCACCCGGCGGGAGGCTGCTCCTTTGCGGCACACCGGACGTTTGCCGTCTGGCCTTCGGCCACTCGTGACCGACGGCTGGCTCCGGAGACCGATCATGCGCGGTTCGCGGTGGGCTGTCGTCGCCGTCGGGTCATTCGACTACGCCAAGCGGGGTGCGCGGAGCGAACCCTGCTCACGACGGCGGGTTCACGGCGTTCTGAGGGCGTGCACGAGGCCGAGGGCGATCAGGCGCGCGCTCGGGCGGCGCTCGGGATCGGGCGAGAGCGCCGCCGCAACCAGCTCGCGGACCGCCTCGGGGACGGCGGCTTGGTCCAGCGCGGGTGGCGGCGGCAGCGGCACGCCGGCCATGGCCAAGAGCACCGGCGGCTTCGCGAAGGGGTGAGCCCCCGAGAGCAGCTCGTGGGCGATCAGCCCGAACGCGAACACGTCGGAGGCGGGCGACGCCACGCTCCCGGTGCCGAGCTCGGGGGCCATGTACAGCGGCGTGCCGATCAGCGCCCCGGTGTGCGTCAAGCGGGCCGACGGGACGCGAGCTGCGGCGGCGTTCGCGGCCTCGGCCTCGCTCGCGGCCGAGCCCACCACCGCGGTGTCGCCGAGCGTCGTCTCTTGCTCGCGCGCGATGCCAAAGTCGGCGACCTTCACCGCGCCTTGGTCGTCGAGCAGCACGTTCGACGGCTTGAGATCGCGGTGCACGACGCCCGCCGCGTGCAGCGCCTCGAGCCCCGCCCCGAGCTCGCTGAGCACCGACAGGGCCCAGGGCACGTCACCGAAGCGTGAGCGCTGGTCTTCCAGGCTGACGCCCCGCACGAGCTCCATCACCAAGAACGGGCTCCCGCTCGGCAGCACGTCGATGTCGGTGATGCCCACGATGTTCGGGTGCTGGACCCGGGCGGCGATCTCGGCCTCCCGGGCGAACCGGGCCGCCAGCGCCGGGTTGCCCGCCGCCGACATCACCTTCAGCGCGAGGTGCTCGCCGTCGGACTTTCGCTCCACCTCGTAGACCGCACCCATCGCTCCGGCGCCGAGCTCGCGCACCACGCGATAGCGCCCGAGCACCTGGCCCGGGGCCAGCCGCGCGACGCCCACCCCTTCGTGCCCCGCCGCCCCGAGCAGCGCGCGCCCCAGCTCGCGCGAGCGCTGCCCGATCTGATGCCGCAGCTCCCCCGACAGCCCCCGGATCTCGCGCTGCTTGCCCTCGAGCTCGTGGACCCGCGCCGCGAGCTCGCGGCTCTGGCTCTCGAGGGCCAGGGTGCGCGCCTCGAACTGAAGCTGGACGATGGAGCCGAGCGCAGCGGCGAAGAGCAAGAGCCCGATGGGAGCGGTGTTGAACTCGAAGTGCAGGCTCAGCCCGAGCCCCCAGAACAGATCCGGAGCCGCGCAGATCAAGAGCGCCACGGCGCCGATCAGGAAGCGCCGCGCAGATCGATCCCCGCCGCGGGCCCGCGCCCAGACGTGCGCAATGGCCACGGGCAGCAGGCTGAGCGCGAAGAGCTGAGACACGACGAAGCTGGTGCGCAGTCCGACCAGCCGCGCCAGATCGAGGGCAACGGCGGCAGCGGCGACGCCGGCGATCAGCAGAGAAATCCGAGCGAAGAACCGCCGCCGGGTGTCACCGAACACCACCGCGACAAAGCGCGCGAACGCTAGCACGTAGACGAACGCGAACAGGTCACGCAACCAGCTGATCCACACCGCCTGGACGAACAGCAGGTTTCGATAGCCCGGGCTTTGCGCGAAGCACACCCAGCCGATGCTGAGCAGGAACAGCGCGAGCCAACCGAACACGGCGCGCCGCCCCCGCGCCAGCGCGGCGGCGCCGACGAACGCCGCGGCGATCAGCAGCGCCGCTCCGATCACGAACTGCACCACGTCGAGCAAGAGCCAGCGCGAGAGCAGGTCGCGCCCGCACCCGACCAGCAAGCGCCCCTGGGTGCGCTCCACCCGACCCCGGAGGGCCAGGTGAACGCTCGCGCTCGGCGTCGACGGCAGCGGCACGAGCCCGTAGGGTCGGCGAAGAACGTCGACCGCACGGCCGTCGACCTCGGCCGCCGCGAGGGTGGTGGCGTTGGTGAGCAGCAGCGCCGGGTCGTCGCACGACGCGGGCGGCGTGACCTGGGCCCACACGTCGACGCCGCGGCTCCCCGGCGCGCCGCGGATCTCGCTCATGGACCGCGCCGTCGACCTCGGCCCGGAGTCGACGCGCTGCTCGAGCGGCGTGACCTCGCTCGCCGGTCGCGCCGCCGTGCACCCGGCGACGACGCACAGCATCACGGCCAGGACCCCGACCTTCATGCGCGCGGCCCAGCCTAGTCGACTGCGGCGCGCGGTCACCGCAATTCGCTGTCGCTGGCCCAAGCGGCGTGCACTACCCTGCCCGCCATGCTGAACGCCCAAGCCCACGTTCCGCCCCCCGTCAACGAGCCGGTGCTGAGCCACGCCCCCGGCTCGCCCGAACGCGCGGCGCTCAGGGCCGAGCTCGCGCGCCTGAGCGGGGCCGAGCTCGAGATGCCGCTGGTGATCGACGGCAAGGCGGTCACGACCGGCAAGCTCGGGACCGCGGTGATGCCCCACGCCCACGCGCACGTTCTCGGGCGCTTCCATCTGGCGGGGCCGGCCGAGATCGGCGCCGCGATCGACGCGGCGGTGAAGGCCCAGGCCGACTGGGCACGCTTGCCCCAGAGCGCCCGCGCGGCGGTCTTCCTCAAGGCGGCCGACCTGCTCGCGACCAAGTATCGGCCGGTGCTCAACGCGGCGACCATGCTGGGCCAGAGCAAGACCGCGCACCAGGCCGAGATCGACGCGGCGTGCGAGCTGATCGACTTCTTCCGATTCAACGTGCACTTCGCCGAGCGCATCTTGGCCGAGCAGCCGCTCTCCGGTCCGGGCATGTGGAACCAGGTCGACGCGCGACCCCTCGAAGGCTTCGTGTTCGCGGTCTCGCCCTTCAACTTCACCTCCATCGCCGGCAACCTGCCGACGGCGCCGGCGATCTTGGGCAACACCGCGGTCTGGAAGCCTGCGTCGACCGCGGCGTACTCGGCGCACTTCATCATGCAGCTCTTGACCGAGGCGGGGCTGCCGCCCGGCGTGATCAACCTGGTCTACGGCTCGGGCGCCGCCGTGGGCGACCGGGTGCTCGACAGCCCGCACCTGGCGGGCATCCACTTCACCGGCTCGACCGGGATGTTCCAGGGCATGTGGCGGCGCGTGGCCGAGCGCCTCGATCGCTATCGCACCTATCCCCGGCTGGTCGGCGAGACCGGCGGCAAAGATTTCATCTTCGCCCACGAGAGCGCGGACCGGCAGGCGCTGGCGGTGGCCATCGTCCGCGGCGCCTTCGAGTTCCAGGGCCAGAAGTGCAGCGCCGCGTCGCGCGTCTACCTGCCCGCCACCATCGCCGACGACGTGCGACAGCGCGTGGTGGCGATGATTGGCGAGCTCACCGTGGGCGACGTCCGCGATTTTTCGAACTTCATGGGAGCGGTCATCGACAAGAACGCCTACCGCGACCACACCGGGTTCATCGAGCACGCGCGGGCCGAAGGCGCGAAGATCTTGGCGGGGGGCACCTACGACGACCAGCTCGGCTGGTTCGTCCAGCCCACGTTGATCGAGACCGAGAACCCCAAGTCGAAGACCATGTGCGAAGAGATCTTCGGCCCAGTGCTCACCTGGTACGTCTACGACGCCGCCCGCGTCGACGACGCCCTCGGCTTGTGCGACGAGACCTCGCCCTACGCCCTGACCGGCGCGGTCTTCGCCCAGGACCGGGCGTTCATCGAGCGGGCGAGCCTGCGACTCCGCCACGCCGCCGGGAACTTCTACATCAACGACAAACCCACCGGCGCGGTGGTGGGTCAGCAGCCGTTCGGTGGGGCCCGCGCTTCGGGGACCAACGACAAGGCCGGCTCGCTCTGGAACCTGATCCGCTGGGTCTCGCCCCGAACCATCAAAGAGACCTTCGCGCCCCCCACCAGCTGGCGCTACCCGTTCCTCGCGAAAGACTGAGCGGGCTCAGATCGCGCTGCAGCCGGCGAGGCACTCGACGATCTCTTTGCAGCCCTCGGTGGCGCACTCGGCCTTCATGCAGGTGTTGCCCTTGATACACGCCAGGCACGCCGGCAAGGGCGTGGTGCCGCCGCCGCAGTCGCAGTCCGAACAGCACACCGTGCTGCAGCTTTGCACCGACAATCCGAACTCGGTGAGCTGGTCGGAGTGCTTGTTGAAGCAGCCGTGGGTGCAAGCGCCAGCGCCGGCCGCGCCGCCGGTTCCGCCGGTTGCGCCGCTGCCCGCCGCGCCGCCGGTGGAAGCGCCGCCCGAACCACCGCCGCCGGTCCCCGGGTTGGTGCTCGACGAGCTACACCCCAGCGCCAGAGCGATTGTCGTAACCCCAACCCAGAATTTCATGGCAGTGGCCAAGGGTAGTCACCAGTCCGACACCGAGGCAAATCCGAGCGTCTCATCCGTTGCAATTCGGGACGGCCCGGCGCTACCTTCGAGCATTGGAGGACTCGCCCATGAAGTCGGCACGCACCATCACCTTGCTCTTCACCCTCGGCGCGCTGGCGCTGGCGCAGACCCAGTGCAGCTCCGACGAAGAGGGCGGCGGGAGCGGCGGGAAGAAGGACGCGGGCTCGGACGGCGCCGGCGGCTCGACGGGTGGCACCGCGGGCTCGGGCGGCGGCACCGCGGGCTCGGGCGGCGGCACCGCGGGCTCGGGCGGCGGCACCGCGGGCTCGGGCGGCACCGGGACCGGCGGCAGCGACGCGGGCGACGGGGCGGCGGGCGACGGCGGAGTTCCGACCTGCACCAGCCCCGAGGTGCTGTGCGGCTCGACCTGCGCGAACCTGCTGACCAGCCCCACGAACTGCGGCGCCTGCGGCACCGCGTGCACTTCCGGCCAGGTCTGCGACCTCGGGATCTGCGCCACGGCGTGCAGCGGACAGCTCACCAAGTGCGGCACCAGCTGCGTCGACCTGGGCAGCGACGCGCAGAACTGCGGCGCCTGCGGCACGGCCTGCGGCGGCGGGAAGATCTGCAGCAACAGCGCCTGCGTTTGCGCCGCGGGCCAAACGGACTGCGCCGCAACGTGCACCAACACCGCCACCGACGCCAAGAACTGCGGCGCCTGTGGCACCACGTGCGGCGCGAATCAAGTCTGCAACGCGGGCACCTGCACGGCGGGTTGCACGGCACCGCTCACGCTGTGTGGCCAGAGCTGCGTCGACACCTCGAGCGACGGGCTGAACTGCGGTGCCTGCGGCACCAAGTGCGGCAACGGGCTGACCTGCATCGCCGGCAAATGCGCCTGCCCCACCGGGACCACCGCCTGCGGCAACCAGTGCGTCGACACGCAGATCAGCTTCCAGAACTGCGGTGCGTGCGGCACCGCCTGCGGCGCGGGCCAGGCGTGCGTCAACGGCGCGTGCACCAGCCAAGGCTGCCCCACGCAGCAGGTTCAGTGCGGCGGCACCTGCGTGAAGCTCACCGTCGACCCGGCCAACTGCGGCAGCTGCGGCAATGCCTGCACCGGCGGTCAAGAGTGCAAGGCGGGGGCGTGCGCGTGCCCGGGTGGGCTCACGCTGTGCAATGGCGTGTGCGTGGATCTCACGACGAGCCCAGCCAACTGCGGCGCCTGCGCCAAGGCCTGCACCACCGCCCAGGTGTGCACCGGCAGCGCTTGCGCAGCCAGTTGTCCGACCTCGGCCACCGACTGCAACGGCGCCTGCGTGGATCTCCAGACTAACGAGGCCAACTGCGGCACCTGCGGCGTGACCTGCACCGGCGGCCGTGAGTGCAGCGCGGGCAAGTGCGCGTGTCCGACCGGCGACATCGAGTGCGGGTCGCCGGCGGTCTGCGTCAACGTGCAGAAGAGCGTCGCCAACTGCGGCGCCTGCAACAACAAGTGCGGGCCGGGCGGCAGCTGCAGCGCGGGCGTCTGCACCTGCGGCACCGGGCTCTCGGCCTGCGGCGGCAGCAGCGGCGACGCCGGCAGCGACGCCGGCGACGGCGGCTCGAGCGTGGTCAAGTGCGTCGATTTGAAGACCGACCCCAAGAACTGCGGAACGTGCGGCACGGTGTGCGAGGGCGGCACCTGCAGCGCCAGCGCCTGCACCTCGGGCGCCTGAGGCCTCGGCAAACCGGCGACGCCGGGCGCGCCCGTGATCCGCGCTTCGTGTCGCCCCACGCGACACCAGCTGAGGATCGCGCCCCGTGATCCGCGCCCCGTGTCGCCCCACGCGACACCAGCTGAGGATCGCGCCCCGTGATCCGCGCCCCGTGTCGCCGCACGCGACACCAGCTGAGGATCACGCC
>JACPVJ010000157.1 GCA_016191785.1 Myxococcales bacterium
CAAGTGTGTCGACACCCAGATCGACCCCGCCAACTGCGGCGCCTGCGGCACCGCGTGCTCGGGCGGCCAGGTCTGCTCGACCGGCGCTTGCGGCCTGACCTGCACCGGCGGCACCACCAAATGCGGCACGGTGTGCGTCGACACCAACACTGACAGCGCCAACTGCGGCGCCTGCGGCACGGCGTGCACCGGCGGTCAGGTGTGCTCGACCGGCACGTGTAGCCTGCAGTGCTCGGGCGGCGCCACCAAGTGCGGCACCACCTGCGCCGACACCAACACCGACCCGGCCAACTGCGGCGGCTGCGGCAACGCCTGCCCGAGCGGTCAGGTCTGCTCGGCGGGTGCTTGTAGCCTGCAGTGCTCGGGCGGCACCACCAAGTGCGGCACCACCTGCGTCGACACCAAGACCGACGGCGCCAACTGCGGAACCTGCGGCAACGCCTGCACCACGGGTCAGGTCTGCACCAACGGCGCCTGCGCCAGCGTGTGCGGCGGCAGCCTCACCAAGTGCGGCAACTCGTGCGTCGACACCCAGACCGATCTGGCCAACTGCGGCAGCTGTGGCAACGCCTGCGCCCCTGGCGCCAAGTGCGTGACCGGCGCCTGCCAGCAGTGTAACAGCGCTACCACCGACTGCGACGGCGACGGCTGGCTCGCTTCGGAAGGCGACTGCTGCGACAAGCCGGGCACCTGCGGCAGCGAACCGCAGTACGTGAACCCGGGCGCGGTCGAGGTCGTGGGCAACGGCATCGACGACAACTGCAACGCCAAGGTCGATCTGTTCGACCAAGAAGACGCGCTGCCCTGCGACCAGACGCTGGCGTCGAACTCGGCGACCGCGACCGACTACGCCAAGGCCATTGGCTTGTGTCGCACCACCACCGAGAGCCCCGCCCAGAAGAAGGACAAGACCTGGGGCCTGATCAGCGCAGAGCTGCTCCGCGCCGACGGCTCGGCGTTGGGCGACGCACGCGCCCGGTCGATCCGGCCGAAGTTCGGCACCAGCAACGTACCGATCGAAGGCAGCTCGATGGCGGTGTTCTCGAGCGGCATTGCGTCTGACGCCACTCAGACCCTCCCGGGTCCGAACGGCGGCGCGCCCGGCGGCAGCAATGTCAGCACCCCGCACGCTCCGTCGAGCTCGGTCGACATCTCGACCTGCACCGACGCGCGCTGCATCAAGGACTGGTTCACGACCGCGAACCCGCCGCTCAAGGCCGCCAACGCTTTGCCGGTGGCACCGAACTGCGGCTCGGGCACCTCGGGTGGCCCGAACCTGGCCCGGGACTCGGTCATGCTTCGGCTGCGCCTGCGCGCGCCGACCAACGCCCGCGCCTTCTCGTTCAACTCGTACTTCCTGAGCGCGGAGTACCCCGAGTTCGTCTGCTCGAGCTTCAACGACCAGCTGGTCACGCTGGTCGACACGCCGAGCGGCGTGCCCTCGCCGATTCCGAACCCGGTCGACAAGAACCTGATGACCTATCTCGACTCGGTGGGCAAGAAGTGGCCAATCGGCATCAACATCGCGGCAGGCACCAGCCTGTTCGCGGTGTGCGAGAACCAGGCTGCCAACCCGGGCTGCTGGGACACCAGCGTGAACGCCGCCTCGTGCTCGGCAGGGCTGAGCGGCCTGCTCGGCACCGGCTTCGAGAAGTCGGGCTCGTGCACCGTCGGTGGCGGCACCTTCTGGCTGACCACGGCGGGCAACGTCGTCCCCGGCCAGATCGTCGAGCTGCGCGTGGTGGTGTGGGACGTGGGTGACACGGCCTACGACTCGAGCGTGCTGCTCGACGGCTTCAAGTGGCTGTCGAACGCCACGCTGCCGGGCACCGGCTGATCGCAGCCCCATCTGGCACGCGGGCGCCGCGGGTTCCTTCGGGGATCCGCGGCGTTCGTGTCTTCAGCGCGCGCCGAAGCAGTCGAAGCGCGCGAGGTGCACGCTGCTCGTGCCCGCGCCCGAGTTTGCCTGCCAAGCCACGACCAGCGACTGGCCGGACGGCGCGCCGATCACCGAGATCGGACCGAAGAACCCGGGCTCCCAGGCGTGGGTGGTGACCAGGCCACCGAGCGGATCGATCAGCGTGAGCGTTAGATCCGGCGGGTTGCCCGCGGGGTCGTTGCCCCACGCCAGCAGCAGGCGATCGCCGAGCGCGGTGGCGTCGAACTCGAGGGGGAAGTCGCCGGGACTCGAGACGTCTTGGGGACCGACGAAGTCACCCGTGGACGCAATGAAACGCAGCCAGCGGATCGGGGCGACCTGCCCGCCGCTGGCGACGCGGTACACCACGTAGGCGCCGTCGGGGTGCGGCGCCATCGAGATCTGCATCAGCGGTGCGCCCGCGATGATCTCCCCGAGGGGCTTCGCCGAGCCATCGGGCAGGACCAAGACCAGATCGATTCGCGTGGGCGGACCCGGATCCGCGTCGCCGCAACCCAGCGGCGGCGTCTTTTGCCCCACGGCGACCGCGACCAGCCACCCACCGGCGAAAGGCACCGCGTCGCCGATGGGCGCAAAGCCGGCGCAGCCGAGGGTGCTCGTGGCCAGCAGGGTCGTGCCCTTGAAGATCTGACCGTAGAGGGTGGTGTCGTCGCGGGTGCCGACCAGGTGAAGGCCGTTCGCGCCGCGCGCCACGAGCTCGGGCGTCGACCCCGCGGGGGTGGTGGTCGGGCCGCCCGTCGAGGCGTGGGCGGCCACCTGCGGCGCGAAGCTGGTGAACGACTTCGGGCCGGTCTGGTGGGCCACGAGCAGTGAGATGGCGTCGCCGAACCCCGCACCGGCGCGGAACTTCCCCGAGAGCTGCGGGCTCGAGAAGCTGTCGTAGATCGGCGCGAGCTTCTTGCCCCCGGGCCAGCCGGCCCACGGCGACAGCGTGGCGTGCTTGATCTGATTGAAGGCCACCGGCGTCTCGACGGGCTGGCGCACGAACGCGACGCTGATCTGGTGGTCGTCGTCGCTGGACGACACCAATTGAGGCGCCGTGTCCTGGTCCTTGGCGGGCTTCTGCACCTCGACGCTCTCGCCCACCTGGAAGAGCCCGTTGCACTGAACGCTCCCGCCAACCCCACCGAATCCACCGTCGCTGCCCGCGACGCCGCCGGACCCGCCCACGCTACCGCCGAAGCCGCCGCCACCCTGCCCGGCAACTCCGCCGCTGCCGGCAGCACCGCCGCTGCCGGCCGCGCCGCCTGCGCCCGTGCCGAAGTCGAGCAAGCGCGATCGCGAGCCGCACCCGACGACGCACAGCGCGATCGCGAGCCCGGCAGCTCTCATTTCAGCTGGCAGGTGCCGCTCTGGCAGGTCGCGCTCTTGCCTTGGCACGGGTCTTTGAGACACGAAACCTGCGTGCCATTGCACTTCGGATCCGCCTCACCCGGTTGCAGCACGATGCACTGACACGGGGCGGTGCTGCAGTAAGAGGAGAAGAGCTTGCAGTCCTTCTCGGTGCTGCACTTGCCCGCGCCTCCGTCGGCCGCGCCGCCGGTGCCCGCGCTACCGTCGGCACCCGAATCGGCGCCGCCCGAGCCACCGGTGCTGCCACCCGCGCCACCGGTGCTGCCACCCGCGCCACCGGTGCTGCCACCCGCGCCACCCGTGCTTCCGCCCGAGCCGCTGCTTCCGCTCGAGCCGCCGCTGCCCGCCGACGCGCCGCTGCCCGCCGAGCCGCCGCTGCCGCCGGTCGCGCTGCCGCCGCTGCCGCCCGTGCTGCCGCCGCCGGTTCCGCCCCCGTCATCGCCGTCGTCGCCGCAGGCATTGAAGCAAACCAGCACCAGAACCAGCCCAAGACTTCGGATCCGCATGCCCCAATCATGCCACGATTCGCCGCAGACTTGGCTACTCTGGCTCGGTGCTGCTCGAGCTCGTCCACGTCAGCAAGGTTTTCGGCTCGACGCGCGCGCTCTCGGACGTGTCGTTCGACGTGCGGCCGGGCGAGGTCCACGTGCTCGCGGGCGGCAACGGCGCGGGGAAGAGCACGCTGATCAAGATCCTGTCGGGGGCCATCACCGATTTTCAGGGCGACCTGCGGGTCGGGGGCGCTGCCGTCCGATTCCACGCTCCGCAGGCGGCCGTGCGCGCCGGCGTCGCGACCCTCCACCAAGAGCTCTCGCTGATCCCCGGGCTCTCGGTCCTCGACAACCTGCTTCTGGGCGAGCGCCGCAGCCTGGTGAGCGCGTGGCGTGGCGGCGCGCACGTTGCCGAATGTCGGACGCTGCTCGAGCGCGTCGGGCTGGGCATCGATCCGCGCCGCCCGGTCGAGACGTTGGGCCTCTCGGAGCGCCAGCTGGTCGAGGTTGCACGCGCCTTGCGTCGAGCCGCGAGCGTGCTCGTGCTCGACGAGCCCACTAGCTCGCTGGCAGAGCCGGAAGCCGAGCGCCTGTTCCAGCTGATCGCGGAGCTTCGCGCCCAGGGCAAGGGCGTGGTGTTCATCTCGCACCGGCTGGACGAGATCTTCCGGGTGGCCGATCGCATCACCGTGCTGCGCGACGGGCAGGTGGGCTTCTCGGGGCCGGCGTCCGAGCTCGACCAAGCGTCGTTGGTGGAGAAGATGGCAGGCCGCCCGCTCGACGCCTCGAACGCGGCGAGCTCCCCCGAGAGCGCCGGCGTCACGCTGGCCGTCTCCCACCTGGCGTCGCACCCGGAGCTCGACGACGTGTCGTTCGAGCTTCGAACCGGCGAGATCGTGGGCGTGGCCGGCCTGCAGGACTCGGGCTCGAGCGCCCTGCTTCGAGCGCTGTGTGGCGCGTCCCGTCACCAGGGCGAGCTCACGCTCGAGGGACGACGCTTCTCACCCGACACGCCCCGGGCGGCGCTGGCGCAGGGCGTGTGTCACCTGGCGCGCGACCGCTCCGAGAGCGTGTTCCCCGCCCGTTCGATCACCGAGAACGTGACCCTCTCGAGCCTCGGTCGGCTGTTTCCGACGGGCCTGCTCGCGATCCGGCGCGAGCGCGCGCTGGCGGCCCGAGCCACCGAGCCCCTCGCCCTGGTCGCGTCGTCCCTCGCTGCGCCCGCCGGCGTGCTGTCGGGCGGCAACCAGCAGAAGGTCGCACTGGCGCGCTGCCTGCTCGCGGAGCCCAAGCTACTGCTGCTCGACGACCCGACCCGCGGCATCGACGTCGCGGCGAAAGCCGACGTGCACCGCTTGGTGCGCGCCGCCGCCGCTCGGGGCACCAGCGTGCTCGTCGCGTCGTCGGACCTGGACGAGCTCTTGGCGCTCAGCGATCGCATCGTGGTGCTGTTCCGCGGACGCCGCTGCGCGGTGCTCTCGCGCGACGCCTTCGACCGAACGCGACTGCTGGCCCTGGCCATGGGCGCAGAGGCCGCGTGAAGGCCCTGGCCTGGCTCCGCACGAGCTCGGGGCGCGCCCTCGTGCCGTTGGCGATCGTGGTCCTGATCGGCTGTGTGTTCCACCAGAACGGAGCGTTCTTCGAGTGGAGCACCCACCGCGCCATGCTGCGCGAGATCAGCGTGCTCGGGATCTTGGCCTGCGGCATGACCCTGGTGATCGTCGCGGGGGGCATCGACCTGTCGGTGGGCAGCGTGATGGCGGTGGCCGCTGTGTCGGTCTCGCTCGCGACCATGCCGCTGGGTCTCGGAGGTGGTACCGCGGCCGCGCTGGTCGTCGTCCTCGGCACCACGCTCGGCCTGGTGTCCGGCGCGCTGATCGCGCGCTTTCGGGTGCAGCCGTTCATCGTGACCCTGGCGATGATGGTGTTCGCGCGGGGTCTCGCCAAGCTGCTCGCGGGCGGCAAGAAGGTCACCAACTACGTGGCGCTGCCCGACGGTTCATCCACCACCGTGGACCTGCCGGCGCTGTTTCGCGCCATCGACAGCAAGGTGCTCGGCGACCACGTTTCGGTGGTCACGCTGATCTTCGCTGGCTCTCTGCTGGTCACCTGGCTGGTGCTCGCGCGACTGACGGCTGGACGCTACCTGTACGCGGTCGGCGGCAGCTACGAGGCCGCGCGCCTCTCGGGGGTCCCCGTGGGGCGCACGTTGGTCCTGGCCTACGCGCTGTGCGGGGCGTTCGCGGCCGTCGCCGGGATCTGCCAGGCGGCGCAAGAGACCCACGGCGACCCCGAGACCGGAGCTGGCTACGAGCTCGACGCGATCGCGATGGTGGTGCTCGGCGGCACCTCGCTCGCGGGCGGGCGCGGTGGCGTGGGGCTCACGCTGGTGGGAGCGCTCACCCTGGGGATGCTGCAGAAGATCTTGAGCCTGAACGCTTTCAGCACCGAGGCGCGCCTGATGCTGACCGGCGGCATCCTGGTGTTTGCGGTGCTGTTTCAGCGGCCGTGGCAGAGCCAGCAGTGACTCACTGAATCAGCATCGGGCAGTCGGCTTTGCAGCTGTTCTGAAGGCAAGACGACATGCTCACGAAGATCAGGCTCGAGCCCAGACAGGCCGGACACGCGGACGGAACGCAGTTCAGAG
This sequence comes from Myxococcales bacterium, assembly GCA_016191785.1. Classification (GTDB taxonomy): domain Bacteria; phylum Myxococcota_A; class Polyangia; order Polyangiales; family Polyangiaceae; genus JADJKB01. Next base: position 6,431 of record JACPVJ010000157.1, read on the forward strand.
CGCTCTGATTCAGGCAGCTCTCGAGGTAGCACTTGAGCTCTTGCGCGCAGGTCGCGTTAGCGAGGCAGGCGTTGGTCTGGTTGCAGCAGTTCGCCCGGCCGCAGGTGTCGCAAGCGTTGTCGCCGGTGGTGACCTCTGGGTCTTGGCAGGTCTTGTTGAAGAGCTCACTGGTGCACTTGTTCACGGGCCCGTCGGAGGACGCGTCGCCGGCGCCGCCGGACGCACCGGACCCGCCCGACCCACCGCCGCCACCGCTGCCGCCGACCGTCGCGTCGCTTCCAGCATCCGCGCCGCCGGTCTCGCCGTCGGTCGAGAACTCGTTTCCGCCGCAAGCCGTCGCCGAGGACGCGACCGCGCACAGCCCGACCCACCAAGCCAAGCTACCCATCGCCGGGCATTGTTCGCCGAAGTCCCGGGTTCTGCAAGCGTGCTACTCGGCTTCTGGCTCCCCGTCCCAGTAGTCGAGGCTCTCGCCCTGCCGCGAAATCCACCGGTGGATGGGCTTCTCGAACGTGCCGGCGGAGGCCGCGACCTTCTTCGAGTCCGGGTACCCCACCACGTCGACCTTCTGGATCGACGCCGAGACGCACAGGTAGACCAGAGGCTCGGCGCCGTCGTTGATCATCTGGTGAGGGTGCTCTGGACCCGGTGGAAACGCGATCCAGTCGCCGGCACCGACAGCCACGCGCGCATCACCGATGCGGGCCGTGCCCGAACCGGACAGGACGTAGACCGCCTCTTCGGTGGCGCAGTGATAGTGAAACGGAAACGACACCGCACCGGGCGGCACCTCGGTGAGGTTGGCACCGATCAGCTGGCCGCCAGCCGCCGCGCCCAGCCGGCGAAGCTGCATGCGGTGTCGGCCCTTTTCCATGTTCATCACCGAGACCTCGCCCTGGTGCACGACGTTCGGGTGGCGGCGTTCTGCGCTCATGGCCCGAGGTGTGGGGGATCGCCGGGCAAACGTCAACGCGCGAAGGTGGGCCCGGATCGGTAGTCGGGCTGGACGGGGCCGCGGGGGCACGCGTGAGCGATCACCAGGGCGTGGCGGGGTAGCGGTCCGCCGCGGACGCACGAGCGCGGGCGCGGGGCGTTGGACGGTGGCGGTGGCCGTGGCCGTGGCTGTGGCCGGGACGGCGGCGGGGCCTGCGCCAGTGACGGCGCGAGCGGCGGTGACCGTTGCTGCGTGAAGCAGGCTCGTGCCAGCCCGTGTGGGCTGGCACTGCGCCCGCATGAGCTGCGCCCGGGGCAGAGCCCTCGCGCTGCGTCCTTTCGCCCGCCCGGCGGCAGGCGGGTCGTGCGACCCGCCGCCGGGCGGACGAAAGGAGCTCACCGATGCGTTTTTCCACCCTCGACCTCGCCCTCGAAGCCCAAGCCGCCGTGGCCCCGCTCATCAAGCGGGTTCAGCGCCACGACCGGAAGCTGGCCCAGCAGTTGCGCGACGCGACCAACAGCTTCTTGCTCAACCTGGGCGAAGGCGCCCACTCCGATCCTGGCAATCGGCGCAGCCGCTACCAGACCGCCGCGGGCAGCACCAGCGAGGTGCTGGTGGGGCTGCGCGGCAGTGTCGGCTGGGGCTACATCGGCCAGGGCGAGCTCGCGCCCGCCGCGGCAAAGCTCGACCGCTTGCTCGCCTGCCTCTGGAAGCTGACTCACTGAAGGACGAAGCTCTCCGCGCCCCGAGCCGTGGTCAACGCCCCTCGCGCTGGCGATGGCCGGGGTGCGCCGTGAGCACGCTGCCTCCGCCGCCCCCACCGCCCCCACCCCGGACACCGACACTGTCGTAGGACGCTCCCCGCGCATTACCTCGGGTTCGATCAAGGCTGCGCCCGAGCGTAACCCCATGGCAAACCCGCCGGAGCCGGGGGTAGGCTGGACGCGCCATGTCCGTCCGTCACGCGCTCACCATCCTGGCCGTCAGCGATCTCGAACGCGCGAAGCGGTTCTACGCCGAGGCGTTCGGCTGGCCGCGCACGGTGGAGGTGCCAGTCTACGTCGAGCACGAGCTGCCAGGTGGAATGCGTTTGGGGCTGTACGAGCGCGTCGCGTTCGGAAGCAACACCGGGCAGGTGCCAGCGCGCATCGCCGACGGAGCCTTGGCGCCCACCGAGCTCTATTTCTACGCCGACGACGTGCCCGCGGCGATTGCACGGCTCAGCGCGGCTGGCGCCCGCGAGCTGTCGGCGCTGTCGCTGCGACCTTGGGGCGACCGGGCAGCGTACTTCGCTGATCCGGACGGCAACGTGCTGGTGATCGCGGCGCGGGGTTGACGCACGGCTCGGTGGGCGAGCGCCCGCGTGTCTCATCTCGAGACTCAGCACCTGCCGTTGCGGCAGGTCGTGATCTGCAACGCGTCGACATCGTGCAGCTCTTCACAGCGTTGACGCGCGTCATGTTCAACGTGGTCATCGTCTGCTGTTCTCGTCAGCGGCGGGGCACTCGCGGGAGGACGACATGGCTGGGGATCGTG
>JACPVJ010000158.1 GCA_016191785.1 Myxococcales bacterium
AGTGCCACCGGTCGCGCCGCCAGTGCCACCGGTCGCGCCGCCAGTGCCACCGGTCGCGCCGCCAGTGCCACCGGTCGCGCCGCCAGTGCCACCGGTCGCGCCGCCAGTGCCACCGGTCGCGCCGCCAGTGCCACCGGTTGCGCCGCCGCTGCCGCTCGCACCTCCGCTGCCCGCCGCACCCGCTGCGCCGCCACTCCCGCCCGAGCCCGCGCTTCCACCCGCGCCCCCGGAACCGCTCACGCCACCCGAACCGCTGGTGGCCCCGGAGCCCGCGTTGCCTCCGCTGCCTCCGCTCCCGCTCTTCCCTCCGCTTCCGCCGGATCCGGCACCGGCGGCCCCCTCTTCGCTGAGGCCGCAGGCGCCGAGCAACAGCGACACGAGGACCCAAGTCGAGAGACCCTGCAGACGCGCGAAGCTCACGGCGGCGAAGTCTACCCCCGAGTCACCGATCGCGCCTACCCTGGTCCGCCCCATGCACAAACCCGCGCTCTTCTTGGCGGTGGCCACCCTGGCGAGCTGCGATCGCCGGCCGAGCTTCGACGAGCCGTTCGTGGATCGCAGCGGCGGCCAGCTCCCGGAAGTCGTGGCTCCGAAGATCGGCGAGTCCGAGATCACCCTCGACGGTAAGCTCGACGAGCCGGTCTGGAGTCGGGCAGCGAGCACCGGCATGTTCGTCTCCCCTTCCACCGGCAAGGCTGTCGTCGGGTCGCGGGTGAACGCGCGGGGCCGGCTCGCCTGGAGCGACTCGCGTCTGTTCGTGGGCATCGTGGTCTGGGACGCCGCAGCGAGCTCGCCGTTTTCGCGCGACGAGGTCGACCCCCACATCTGGGCAAAGGCGTCGGGGGTGGAGCTGATGCTGCAGCCCGGCGATCGCGGGGACAACCGTGACTACTTCGAAGTCCAAGTGGACGCCGCGGGGGCCGTCTGGGACACGCGCTTCGACGACTACAACCAGCCAGTGACGGGGGGCCCGGACGACGCCGCCAAACGCTTCGGCCACCAGGAATGGCGAAGCCAAATCGAGCGGGTGGTTCGGGCAGAGGGCGGGCGATACCAGCTCGAGCTGGCCATCCCATTCCAGGCGCTGGCGGTCGCAAACGCTCCGGCTAAGCCCCGACCAGGAGACGTTTGGCGTATGAATCTGTTCAGCTTTCGGGACGGCCAGGGCGACGCGCTGGCCTGGTCCCCGGTCCTCGGACAGGGCAATTTCCACCGCGCTCGCCGATTCGGACGACTGCGTTTCGGCCCGTGAGCCGTGGTATCGTGAAACAATGGGTGAGCAGGGGCCGAAGCCGGGTCAGAGCCGAAAGGCGACGGCGGTCCCAGCCCTGCTGGTGAAGGAGCACGAGGTGCCCCTGGCCGAGGGTGACACCATCATCGGCCGCGGGCCCGAGGCGACCATCTCGATCCTGGGCTCGCTCGTGTCACGTCGCCACGCCAAGCTCACGTCGCGCGAGAGCCGCGTGACCGTCGAAGACCTCGGCAGCCGCAATGGTGTCTTCGTCAACGGAACCCGGATCGTATCGCCGGTGATGCTGGAAGAGGGCGACAGCTTGCTGATCGGCACGACCCAGCTCACCTTCTTTCTGGGCACCCCCGATGGGACACCCCCACCGAAGCGCAGCGTCTTCGACGATCAGGGCAATGCGGCGCCGGAGGGAGAGGTCCTCGAGGACTCGAGCACCCGGACGGCGATCCGTTTTGAGTCAGTCGATACAGTCGAGTTCGACCGGGATGACGTGACCATTCAGGGGAGCCGTCCCCCGGCGCCGCGGGCCTCGTCCGCGTTCCATGTCAAGCCGGTCCAGACCCAGCCCCCGCCGACCTCGAGGCGTGACGGGCCTCCCGCTGAGAGCGGCGCACTTCCGAGGATCCAGACTCTGGGCCGCATCACGCCGAAGCCCGCGCTCCCAGGCGCTCGCACGTCAGCCCCACCGCTGGTCGGGCCGGCGGTGCGCCCGGCGTCGGGGTCCATCACGCCCCCCCCGGCGACGACCACGGCGTCGCCGTCGCCGCCGTCCGTGCGGGAGCCGCCCCGAGAGGGGGGAGCGCAGGCGTCGGAACAGGACCCTTTCTCGGGCGCGCTCACCGTGATCGATCGCATGCTGGCCCGGGGCGACGCCGATGCGGCGGCACGCGCGCTGTCGGGTCAGCTGGCGCGCCGGCTCGAGCAAGCGCGCGCAGGTGCGCCCCTCGCCGCCGACCTGACGGACACCGCGGCGTTCCGATGCTTGTCGCTGCTCGAGCTGACCGGAGATCCGACGTGGTTCGACCTTCTGACCGAGCTGTACACGCTCGCGGCGGTCCCGATGCCGAACGCCGTGATCGATCGAGTCACGCCCTTCGTGGGCCTCGTGCCGAGCGCCAGCCGGCAGCGGCTGACGGGCTATCAGCAGCTGATCCGCGAGAAGCTCGGAGAAGTGGACGTCGAAGCGCTGGACGCGTGCGAACGGATCCTGTCGCTGGGGATTTGAGGGTCAGCCCTCGGCTTTCACGACCAAGCCGTGCTGCTTCAAGATGCGGCGAGCCAGCGCCGACTTGTGGACTTCGTCGGGCCCGTCGTAGATGCGGGCCGCGCGCTCGTGCACCCACCAAGCTGCTAGCGGCGTGTCGTCCGTCACGCCGAGGCCGCCATGGACCTGAATGGCGCGATCGAGCACCCGCTGCAGCACGTTCGCCGCGTAGAACTTGATGGCGCTGACCTCGTTCCTCGCCTCGTACTGACCCTGCTTGTCGATCTTCCAGGCCGCGTGGTGGATGAGCAGCTTGGCGGCGTCGATCTCGGCGCGGCTCTCGGCGATGAAGTCCTGCACCATTTGCCGAGTGCCCAGCGGCTTGCCCGGCGCGACCTCGCGTTTCGCCGCGTACTGGCACATCAGCTCGAACGCCCGCTCGCAGATCCCCATCCAGCGCATACAGTGGTGGATTCGACCAGGGCCGAGCCGCTCTTGCGCGATCATGAAGCCGGCGCCCTCGTCTCCGAGGCGGTTTTGGACCGGCACCCGGCAAGCCCGGTAGCGGATCTCGGAGTGGCTGGCCCAGCCCGAGCCCTGATGGCCCATGATCGAGATCTTCCGCACGTGCTCGAAGCCGGGGGTGTCGGTGGGGACCAGGATCATGCTGGCCCGCGCGTAAGGTGGAGCGTCGGGCTGAGTCACGGCCATCACCACCGCGAACGTCGCGCCATCGGCAGAGGTCGTGAACCACTTGTGTCCGTCGATCACGTAGCTGTCGCCGTCCCGCACCGCCTGGGTCGAGAGCCAGGTGGGGTTGGAGCCGGCGTTCTCGGGCTCGGTCATCGAGAAACAGCTGCGGATCTCGCCGCGGGCGAGCGGCGAGAGGTAGCGCGCCTTCTGCTCGGCGGTGCCGAACAGGTGCAAGATCTCCATGTTGCCGGCGTCCGGCGCCTGGCAGTTCATCACGTAGTGACCCACCGGGCTTCGCCCGAGCACCTCGCTCACCAGGGCGTGCTCACGGAACGAGAGTCCGAGCCCGCCGTGCTCTTTGGGCACCTGCGGCGCGAACAGCCGCTCAGCGCGCGCACGATCGCGAACCTTTGCCAATTCGGGCTCGAGCGACGAGAACGACCGGCCGGCGGCGCTGGCTTCCAGCGCGTGAACCTCGCGGTCCATGAAGTCACGGTAGCGCCCCAAGAGCGCCTGCATCTCGGCCGACACCTCGAAGTCGAACATGGCCTCAGAAAACACCGAATCAGCGGCGCGTCCAGTGACCTGGGTCAGGCAGGTGTGCCACGGCGTTGAAGCGGGCCAGGCTGCAGCGGCCAGGCGAAAACGCGATCTCGGTCACCGCCGCGTTGTTCAGCATGAAGCCCAGGTCGAGGGCGGTGGCAGGCGGGGCGGCGAGCACCTCGGCGACCAGGGCGCCGATCGTCCCCGCCGAGCTGACGACCAGCACGCGACGGCCGCGCCCCTCGTCACGCGTGAGGCGCTCGAGCGCCGTTCGCACACGCGCCCGGAACGCGTTCCAGGTCTCGTGAGGCTCGCCACCGTCGTCGCGTAGGACCCAGTCGCGTAGCGCTTCGCGCAAGAGCAGGTCGAGCGCCCGCCCGCGGCGCACGAGATCCGGCTCCGCCATTTGCGAGGTCAACGCGGCAAGCTCGGGCCGGGCCTGCAGAAGGGCGCCGAGCCGCGAGGTCAGCACGGCTTCGGCCGGGTACTCGTCGAGCTCGCCGAGGCGCTCGGGCTCTGGCCCCGGAAGCGCTTCGAGGGCGACCTCGGCGGTGTGCGCATGCCGCCGTCGCGGCCCGACGAACACCGCGTCGACGCGCTCTTCCAGCGCCCGCAGGTAGCGCCCCAGCTGCTGCGCCTGGGCGATGCCGAGCTCACTCAGGCGATCGTAGTCGTCGCTCAAGAACGACGCCTGCGCATGCCGAACCAGAAGCAGCGTGCTCATCGCCGGTCAGTTGCCAGTAACCGTGAGCGTGTACTGCGAGCCGGTACCGCAAGGCCCCGCCTTGTGCCGCACCTCGACCACGACCCAGCGACCGTCGTCGTTGCCGTTGGCGATGGACCCTTCGCCCCAGCTGAGCCCGAGCTGCTCGTTGGCGCCGACCCCGCCCGCGGCGCTCGACTTGCTGGGGCTCGAGCACGACGGCATCGAGTCGGAGGTCGTGTTCAGGTACGCATAGAGGTCGTAGTCCGTCCCCGAGGGCACGGCCAGCGACGCGGCCAGCTTGAGCTTCGCGCCGAGCACGCTGTTGTCGTCTTCGGTGACTCTCACCCGAAAGAACCTGGTGCCGCTGGCCTTCTGGCTCGCGCTGGCCGACCCGCTGTCCCCGCTGACGGTTCCGAGGTCGGCCGGCGACGAGCAACCATTCGTCGCCGTGCACGAGCCGGTCGAGCCGCCGGTGCCCGCGCCCCCGGTGCCCGCGCCCCCGGTGCCCGCGCCCCCGGTGCCCGCACCCCCGGTGCCGCCGCTGCTCGCGCCGCCGCTGCTCGCGCCGCCGCTGCTCGCGCCGCCGCTGCTCGCGCCGCCGGTGCCGCTCGCGCCGCCGCCGTCATCCGAGCCGCAGGCGGTCGGGATCACCAGAAGCACCGCCACACTCAAGCCAAGGCAAGTCCTGTTCATGCTTCGAGCGTACTTCACTTCGCACCGAGCTGGAAGGTCGCCACCGCATCCATCAGCGACGAGAACCGTCTGCGGTCGAAGTGCGCACCGCTGGTCATCCAGTCCACGTGGTCGCTCTGCTTCTCGTCATCCTGGAAATGTCCGAGCACATCCAGATGATCGCCGTCCCCACACCACACCAGCTCGCCCCAGATCTGGCTCAACGTCGGCACCACGCCGTCGCTCGACTCGTCGGTGATCGGACCCCGGATGCCCTCGCCGAGCGTCGCGGTCTGTTCCGGCGACGGCTGGGCATAGGGGTACATCTTGTGGCGCTGACTCGTGAACTGGTACAGGGTCGCGTACATCGCCGCCGTCAGCGCCGCGTACGGCGAGCGCACTTTCTTGGCGAAGCGAAGCGCGCGCGGTGGCGGCGCCGCGGTCACCACCGAACCATAACGGATGCGGGGGTCGTCCTCGGCCGTCGCGTTGAACAGGTCCATGGCCTCCGGCATGATCTGGACGATGGCGCCCTGGTCGCTGCGGATCTTCTCCAGAAAGCCCGAGATCTCGCTCCTTCCGTTGGTGTCGACGAAGCGCAAGACCAGGTCCGTGGCCCCGCTGATCAGGCGCACGTCGCCGCCGAAGAGTTGCTCCACCCCGCCCAGCGCCGCCAGCAGCTTGGAGAACACCGCGAGGCTCGGCTCGCCCACGCTGAGCGACACCACGGTCAAGAGCGACAGGGCGTAGAGCACGCGCGTGCCCGAGACGGTGGCGAAGTAGCTCGCCAGCGGCGTGCCGAAGTGCGGAGTGTTGAAGCTGGTCGCGCTCACGACTCGCGGACGCCAGCGCAGGCGCTCGGCGTCGCTCTTCAAATCGGTGCTCGGTGAGAGCACCAGGCGCACGTCGAGTCCACCCGTCGAGTGCCCGACCAGGTGGATGGGCCCGGTGTCGTCCGCGCTGACCCGGATCGCCTTGGCCAAGATGCGCGCCCGGTGGCGCAGGGAAGAGGTGGGCGGTGTCGGGACCACCTCGCAGCGGAGCTCTACCCCCGCGTCGGCGAAGCGAGCCTCGAGCGCCGCCCGCACGTGCCGAAAGTAGTCGTAGCCGGCGAGCGTGCCGAAACCGAACATGCCGGGCACGAAGTAGACGCGGTGGGTCGGCATGGGCGGAGACTACCCGGGGCAGAGCGCGTCGAGGTGCGCGAAGTCGGCTTCGGCGGGCTCGTCTCGTGGATCGAGGGGGAAGGCTATCCGCGTCTCCCCGCCCCGCCGCCGGACGTGGGCAGCATCGACCGCCCCGTGCCGAGCGCCGGATCGGTGCAGCGCCGTGAGCGCCGCGCGAAGCGCTTCGCGCTCGCGGGGGTCGAGGGTGGTCACGGGCTCGCCGCCCAGGGCCTCGACCCAGAGCGTGGCCTCGGCCTGGCGCACGCAGAGCACGCTGGCCAGCGCCGGGTGGGCGGCGCGAGCGAAGGCACGCGCGCGGTCGGCGGCGGGGCTCGACAGCGGCAAGACCAAGACGTCGCGGCCGAGCCAGCTGTCGTGATGGCGATCGCTGCCCTGGGGGGTGAGGCGGCCGCCCGCCGCGGCGAGTCGGCGCGACGTGGGTGCAGCGCTCACCGGTCGTCGCGCGGGCTGGGTCGTAGGCCAGTCGGCGGCGAGCAAGAGCTCGCGCGCTTCGAGCGCGCTCTCGGGGCGCCCGTCTTCCGGGCCGATCAGCCGGCGCGCCAGCGCGCGTGCGCGCTCGGACAGGTCGCCCGAGAGGAACTCCTGCTCCTCGTCGGGCGCGGCGTCGGTGAGCGCGTGCCAGAGCAGCGCGCCCACTCCGTAGATGTCGCTGCGGGCACTGGCGGGGGCGCCCGCACGCTGCTCCGGGGCCATGTATGCCAGCGTTCCGATCACACCGCTGGTGACGGTCGCGGCAGCGGCGGCCACGTGCGCGGCCCCGAAGTCGGCCAGGTGGGCCGCGCCCGCGCCGTCGAAGAGCACGTTGGCGGGCTTGATGTCGCGGTGCAAGATCCCACGGCGGTGCGCCTCGGAGAGCGCACCCAGCACGGCGCAGGCGATCTCGGCGGCCCGCGCGGGCGAGATCGTGCCGGCCTCGAGCAGGTCGGCCAAGGAGCCACCGGCCATCCACTCGAGCACCACCGCCGGGCCGTCGGGGAAGTAGGCGTGCAGCGGGACGATGGCGGGATGACGCAGCTTACCCAGGGCCACGGCCTCGCGCTCGAAGCGAGCGAGGGCGTCGCGCCCCGAGTCGCGGAGGGACGCGGCCGAGAACAGCTTGACGGCGACCTCGCGGCCGCCGATCTGATCGACCGCGCGCACGACCCGCGCGGTCGGCGTCCGCGCCACCTCGGCCACGACCCGATAGCGGCCGAAGAGCACGGCGTCCGGCAGGGGCTCGGCCGGCGCCGCCGGCGGCTCCGGCGCCGCCTCGACCCGGAGCGCGGCGAGCTCGGGTTCGAGCGCTCGCACGCCTTCGCTGAGCCCGAGCGCCGCCAGCGCCCGCACCAGCGGGGCCAGTGCCCGCGCGCGCTCCGGTGCCTGCGCCGGGACCTTCTGCAACACGCGCACCGCGGCGTCGTGCCGCGCGTGCTCGACGTACAGCTCGCCCAGTAGCACGTGTGCCTCGAAGCTCCCGTCCGCCGTGTCCACCGCCTGCTCCAGCGCGCGCGCGGCCCGTCGCGGCTCGCCCGCGGCACGGTGAGCCCGGGCGGCGTCGAGCCAGGCGCCGACTCGCTCGAAGGCCGCTGCGGCGGCGGCGAGGTCGCCCAGGGCGAGCCACAGGCGCGCGGCGCTGGCGTGGCGCCCCTGATCTCCGAGGCGCGCCGCGGAGAGCCCGGCCTCGCGCGGGGTCTTCGCCAGCTCGGCAGAGGCGCGCGCTTCGAGCTCGGGCTGGCCCGAGCGAATCGCGAGATCGAGGGCGCGCGCGGCGTCCCCCGCCGCCAGCGCCGCCAGGGCAGCGCGATCGAACTGGCACGCCTGCTCCCAGAGTCGCGCACTGTCTCGGTGATCGCCCAGGTTCGCCGCGAGCTCGGCCGCCTCGTCGAGCCGGTCTCGTGCTTCCAGCTCGCGGACGGTGGTCATCCCTTGCCGGGCTTCTTGCTCTTGCGCCGCGCGCGGGGTTTGTGCGGCGTCGGGGCGCCGGGGCCGCTTGCGTCGACCCAGTAGTGAGGGCGCTCGCGCACGTCGACGTGGACGAATCCGCTCTTCGGATAGAGCCCCACGCCGACGCTGCCCAGACCGCGCGCGACGCTCGCGAGCTTCTCGTCGGCCACGCCCGGGATCACGATGTCGGCGGCCCGGCCCTTGGCGTGCTGGGACGCGCCGCCGGATCGGAACGCGCTCACGACGCGAACGCACGGGGCGTCGAAGTGACGTTGCAGGCGGTAGAGGAGATCGAGCAGGGCGGAGTCCATCTCGCGCTCGCGATTCTTCCGCGAGTCGCCGAGCACGCTGGTCGCGCGCGTCAGCTCGGCGGGTCCGAAGCCGCCGTCGTCCGAGCCGGCGTCGAGCTCGACGCGGGCCCCGGTGTTGACGTTCTCGAGCACCAGCCGCGGCCGCCCGCTCGGGTCCGTGGGGGCGCGGGCGTCGGGCGGAGCCGTGTGCCACTTCTTGACGTGGGCCTGGTACGCGGCGCCCGTCGCGCGCCGGGGGGCGGGCCGCACCTTGGGCTTCGCGCCGGCCTCGAGGCAGAACGCGAGCACGCACACGCCGAGCAGAAGAACGCTCGTCCGCATGAACGCCCGAGCCATGCGCCTCAGGGCTTGAACGTGACGTTCGCGGCGAGCTCGAACTGGAACGCGAGCTCGCCGAAATCGACCTCGGGCGCCCGGAACGAGGCCGTTCGGAGCCGGATCAGCGAGAAGCGCCCGGTGCCGAGCTTGTCGAACTTGCCGGCGGGGATGGTGCCTGCCCCGACGTCGTCGCGGAACGCGCACGCCACGATGCGATCTGTGGTGGCAAGCTCGGCGATCACCAGGTCGCCGCTGGCCCCCACGCCCCAGGTCACGTCGAGGGGCGTGCCGATCCCGACTTCTTTCACCTCGGCGAGGGCGACGCCGCCGACCGTGACGGTGTCGAGCTCGACCGGCGCTTCGCGCGTGATGGCGAGGCTCGGCATCGATGCGCTGCCCGCCGTGCGCAGGGAGTACGAGCTGGCGGCGGGGAAAGCCGACGCCGAACGGTCCCGAGAGGCGTAGAGCACGCCGGCGATCTGGTCGGTGACGGTCGGGAAGGCGTGGGGTGCGAGCGTGCCTTCGCTGCCCTGAGCGCCCACCCAGACCTCGCCGGCTTCGAGCAGCTCGACCTGTCCGATCCCGGTAACGGTGGGGGTCGAGCCGGCTCCGAGCGTGGTGTCCCGACACTGGCCGACGGCGGGCGTCGATGATCGAAGGCCGATCAGCTCGTAGATCGGGCGGGCGTCGACGTCGGCCGGCACCCGGACGAACCCAGCCAGCACGTCGGCGCGTGCACTCGTGCCGTCGACGTTCACCGAGCGCTCGACGGTCACCAGGGCGTGGGCGCTCGAGCCCGTGTCGGCATCGCTGCCATAGCTCCCGACCTCGGCCGAGCATCCGAGCGCGAGCGCGCCCGTGAGCGCGAATGCACCAAACCGACCGGCGACCGGGTTCACGCGGCTATCCTATGCCTTGGCCCGGGCGCGAGCAAGCCGGGGCGCACCCGCGCCCAGCGGCAAGTCGCCGAAATGCATGGAGGTTCGAGGTTCACTTCCACAAGTCGAAGACCACCGCGACGCCGGGGGTGACGGTCGCGCCCTCGGCCTTCCCGTCGGTCCGCCCGCCTTCGAGCATCAGCAGGCCGGCCCCGCGCTGGTAGCCCGCGTCGAGCTCGAGCGCGATCGTGACCGGGTGCAGGCTCAGGGCGAAGCCGAGCACTCCCAGGGCGTACCAGCGCTCGGCCTCGAATCGCGCTTCGTCCGACTCGGTGGGGTCGAGCCCAATCCGCACGACCGCGGTGCCGCGGAGCCGCTCGAATCCGCCCCGGGCGCCGAGCCAGGTGTGCAGCAGGCCCCCGCGGCTTCGCCAGCCGACCAAGAGCGGCAGGTCCAGGCCGAAGCCGGACACTCCACCGATGTCGAGGCCCGGGATCCGGTCCCCGCGATCGACGCGGGTGTCGCTGGCGGGATCCGATCCGGGCCGGGCCAAGACGCCGCTCGCACCGAGGCCCGCGCTCGCTGCGAAGCTCTCACCCTCGAGCGCGTAACGACCGTCGAGCCGCACGGCGCGAGCGGTGTAGGTCATGCCCGCTTCCGCCGAGCTCCCGAGCCCGACGCGCGCCCCGACCCACGGCGCGAGGCCCGGCGCGAGCAAGCTATAGGCCACGGCCCCGCTGACCCACGCATCTCGCTCGGCGTCCGAGTCCACGGCCCCGTCGCCCATGGCCTGCCGTGCGGTGTCGATCCGCCCGCTGGCGTCCCCCGCGACGATCTGAGCGCTGACGCCGGCGCCCATGGTCACCCGTTCGCGCGGCAGCGGGTGCACCGGGTGCAAGAGCGGCGCGCCGCCGCCGCAAGCGACGAGCGCCAGCGCGCCCGGGACGGTCAGAGCGCGCCGGTGTTTCATCGGCGGAAGCGCGACGGGATGTCGCCGCGCTCGGCTCGGGCCGAGAGGTCCGAGTCGTTCGGGTGGAGCGTCAGCGCCCGCGCGAGCAGAGTGGCCTCCGACTCTTCGTGGCGCGGATCGGGGAGGCAGCACTTGACCGGGCACACCTCTTGGCAGGCCTCCCGCGGGAAGTAACCGACGCACTCGGTGCAGAGCCGCGGGTCGATTTCGAAGAGCTCGTCTCCCGGCTCGATGGCGTCGTTCGGGCACTCGCGCTCGCAGGCGCCGCAGTTGATGCAGTCGGCGGTGATGTACGTGGCCATGACCGAGAGCGACCCGGCTCGCTCATAGAGCCAATTTGTGCCCGATGGAACTCAGTTGCCCCATTTCGTCGTGACTTTTGGTCGGCGACGGCTATTGTCCGCGCGCTCTCATGCTGCGGCTGAACCTCGATCGCTGGGAAGTGCTCGTCGCCCTGTCGGCGCTCGCGCTGATCGGCTGCAAGCCCGAGATCGGCGACGAGTGCTCGGTGTCGACCGACTGCTCGAACGTCGGCGACCGGCTGTGCGACACCACCCAGCCTGGCGGCTATTGCACGATCTTCAACTGCGAGCCCGGCACCTGCCCGGAAGAGGCAGTGTGCATCGCGTTCTCGAACTCGGACAGCCGGGTCTGCCAGGACCCGCAAGCCGAAGCGCGGCTGCGTCGGACCTACTGCCTCCGTAGCTGCGACGGCGACGGCGACTGCCGCGGTGGGTACTCTTGCGAGGACCTGGGGGCGAAAGACAACCCGTGGGGCGCCGAGCTGGTCGAGCGCGGCGGGCCGAGCGGCAAGGTGTGCGTCGTCCCCTACTCTGGGGCGCCGCTGCCCGAGAAGCCGAACACCGAGGTGTGCACCGGCACCGACGCGGGCTTCGACGTGAACCCGTGGACGCCTCCGACCGACTCGGGCCCGGACGCCACGCCCGACGCCAGTGATGGCGGCACCGACGCGGCCGACGGCGGGGACGCGGGGGACGCCGCAGATGGGTCCGACGCCGATGCCGGGGCGGGGGACGCGGGCACCGACGCTTCGACCGACGCATGAGTGGGCGGGGCGCCGCGGCTGGCTCACGCTCGCGGCCCACGGACGCGATCGTCGCGCTGGTTCGGCTCGGCGCGACCGTGCTCGGCCGCACGGGTGGGGCGGTGCTGACGCTGGTCGCGCTGGCGAGCTTGGTGTTTCTCGCGCTCCGCGTCTTGCCAGGTGATCCCGCCGCGCTGGTCCTGGGTGAGCAAGCGTCGGAGGCCGACCGCGCGCTCTTGCGGGGCAAGCTCGGGCTCGATCGCTCGCTGGGTGCGCAGTACCTGTCGTTCCTGCTCGGGCTCGCGCGCCTCGATCTGGGCGACTCGCTGGCGCGGCCGGGGACCTCGGCCTTCGCGGAGGTCGGGCGCGCGCTCGGACCGACCGCCGCCCTCGCCGGGCTCGCCGTCGCGCTGGGCGCGCTCCTCGGCATCGTCGCCGCCGTGGCGTGCGTCGGGCCGTGGCTCGGCGCGCGTCGCGAGTGGCTACACCGTGCGGTGCTGGTGGTGGCCGCGACTCCACTGCTCTCGTTCGCGCCCCTCGCCACCTACGTGCTGGCGGTGCGGCTGCGCGTGGTGCCGCTGCCTGGAGATCCCGAGAGCGGCGCCGGTGGCCTCTGCTTCGCAGCGGGCCTCTTGTCCTTGCCCCTGGCGGCGCAGGTGGCGCGGATTGGTCGCGCGGCGTTGCTCGATCTGGGGCACGCGAAGTTCCTGGACGTCGCCGCGGCCAAGGGTGGCTCGCCCTGGCGGGTGTGGGTGGTGCACGCGCTCCCCGCGGCGTCCGCGCCCATTTCGGTGGTGATCGCCGCGCAGCTCGGCGCGCTCTTGGGCGGCGCGGTGGTGCTCGAGCGCCTGTTCGAGCGGCCGGGCCTCGGCACGCTCATGCTCTCGGCCTACGCCTCGCGGGACATCCCGGTGCTCGAGGCCAGCGTCGTCGCCGCGGGGCTTTTGTTCGTCGCCGTGCAAGCGCTGGCGATCTTCATTCACGCGGCGATCGATCCGCGGGGCAGGGAAGGATGAGCGTCGACCCGCGCGCGCGGCGGCGCCGAAACCGAGCGATCTCGTCCATGCTGCCGGCCGCGGCGCTGGCGCTGGTCACCACGCTGATCGCGGCGCTCTCGGAACGATCGCCGTCCCGCCTGACGCTCGATCTCGCGTGGGCGCCACCGAGCGCGTCGCGCCCGTTCGGATCCGGCGACGCGGGCGTCGATCTGTTCGCGTTGGTCAGTCACGCCACCGTGCGCGCGCTGGCGCTCGCCGCGGTGGTCTCGCTGGTCGGCTTTCTGGTGGGCACGCCGCTCGGGGCGGCCGCCGGTATCTTCCGCGGTCGCTTCGAGCGCTGGACGCTCCGAGCCTGCGATCTGGTGCAGTCGTTTCCCACCTTCCTCTTGGCGCTGGCTGTGCTCTCGGCGGTCAAGACGCCCTCGCGTTTGCACATCGGGCTGGTGTTCTGCGTGACCGCCTGGGCGCCGTTCGCGCGGGTCGCTGCGGCGCAGGCGCGGGTGCTGTCCGAGTCGCAGTTCGTCGAGGCCGCGCGCGCGCTGGGCCTTGGGGGCGTGGCCATCGTGCTCGTCCACGTGATTCCGAACCTGCTCGGCCCGGTGTCGGTGCAGATCGGGACCTCGGCGGCGGGCGTGGTGCTGGGCGAGACGGCCCTGGGATTCGTCGGCCTCGGCCCGCCCGACGGCGTGAGCCTGGGCTCGCTGATCGAACAGGGCACGCTGGCGATGCTGCGCGCGCCGCACGTGCTGACGGTCGGGGCCGTCGCGGTGATCTTGGTCAGCGGAACGCTGCAGCTGGCCAGCGAGGGCGTGCGCCGCTGGGTGCACGTGGAGTGAGCTCGGCGAGCGGCCCCTCGCGACCTGCGCGGTCTTTCACTATGCTCCGCTCGTGCGCTCGGATCCGGAGTTGCTCGAGAGGTGGCGCGGCGGTGACGCGCCGGCGGGGCAAGAGCTCGTGCGGCGCCACTGGGCCAGCATCGCGAGCTTCTTCCGATCCAAGGTGGGCGATGACGGCGCGGATCTGATTTCCCAGACCTTCCTGGCCTGCGTCGAGGGTCGCGACCGCATCGACGACGTCCAGGCGTATCTGTTCGCGGTCGCGCGGCGCCGTCTGGCCGACCACTTCCGCAAGCGCGCGCGCATGCCCACCGTGGATCTCTCGGTCTCGTCGCTCACCGACCTCGGGACGGGGCCCGCCACCGAGCTCGGTCGCCGCGAGCAGGCCGAGCTCTTGCGCCGTGCGCTGGCGACCATCCCCCTGGACGACCAGATCGCCCTCGAGCTGTCGTACTTCGAGGGACTGTCGGGTGCCGCCATCGCCCAGGTGCTCGAGGTCGGCGAGAACACCGTGCGCAGTCGGCTCGCGCGCGCGAGAGAGAAGCTACGCCTGGCGCTGGCCGAGCTCGCCCCGGCGGACGAAGCGGCCCGGGCCGAGGCCGGGCTCGAACGAAAACCCTGAAGAATCCCGGGGTGAGTCGAAAATCGACCTGGAGTGGGGATCAACCTCCGCGGTCCGGCGACTTCTCTCGCGCCATGCTGCTTCTCGACGCTCTCCGCTGCTCTGCCCTGGCCATCGCCCTCACCGCCCTCGGCTGTTCCGGTGAGGCCGATCCCGCGACCGGTGGCGCAGCCGGCGGGAGCGCGGGCAACGCGGGCAGCGGGGGCGTGGGCGCAGTTGGGAGCGGCGGCGCGGCCGGCGCGGGGGG
>JACPVJ010000010.1 GCA_016191785.1 Myxococcales bacterium
GAGAGGCGGCGCAGGGGGCGGCGGCGGGTCCGGCGCGGCCAGCGGTGGGACGAGCGCCAGCGAGGACGACGGCGGCTGCGGCTGCGGCGTGCCCCGTGCACGGGTCACGGGCGCATGGCTGGGCCTCTTGGCCGCGCTCTCGCTGCTGGCGCGCAGGGCGCGCCGTTGAGCTCACTCCGCGGCGCTGATGCGGCCGGCGAGCACGTCGATGCCGATCTCGCCATCGTCCGCGGTCAAGAGCGCGACGTCCCCTGAACCGAGCTTCCCCTGCAAGATCTGCTCGGCGAGCGGCGCCTCGACCAGACGAGCGATGGTTCGTTTCATCGGGCGCGCGCCCAGGGTGGGATCGAAGCCGCCTGCGTCGAGCAAGAGGTCGATGGCCGCGTCCTCGACCTCGAGGCGCACGCCGCGCTGGGCCGAGAGCGTGCGGCCGACGCCTTCCAGCAGGCGCCGCGCGATCTCGCGCACGTCGGCCCGGCCGAGCGGGCTCATCACCAGCACCTCGTCGATCCGGTTGTAGAGCTCGGGGGCCAGCGCCGCCCGCGCCGCCGCGATCACACGCTGCTCGACCTCTTTCTCGTCCCCGCCGCCGCTGGCACCGAACCCGACGCGGCGCTTGGGCGCGGCCCCCACCTCGTTCGCACCGAGGTTCGAGGTCATCAGGATCACGGTGTTGGTGAAGTCGATGGTTCGCCCGCGGCCGTCGGTCAGCCGCCCCTCGTCGAACACCGCCAGAAAGCCCACCAGCACCTCCGGGTGCGCCTTCTCGATCTCGTCGAGCAGCACCACCTGGTAGGGGCGGCGACGCACTGCTTCGGTCAGGTAGCCGCCGGCGTCGTGCCCGACGTAGCCGGGCGGGGCACCGATCAGGCGCGCGATCGAGTGGGGCTCGCTGAACTCGGACAGATCGAGCCGGGTCATGGCCGAGTCCGAGTGGAACAGCACCTCCGCCACCGCCTTGGCGGTCTCGGTCTTGCCCACACCGGTGGGCCCGAGGAGCAAGAAGGTCCCGATCGGGCGCTTCGAGCCGAGGCCCGCGGCGTTGCGCCGCAAGATGCGCGCGATGCGCCGGATCACCTCGCCGTGTCCGACCACGCGCTCGGCCAGGATCTCTTCCATGCGCAGGAAGCGATCGCTGTCGGTCTCGAGCAAGCGCTCGACCGGCATGTCGGCCAGCTCGGCCACGATCTCGGCGACCGCCTCCGCGCTCACCAGGGTGAGACCGCGTCGGTGCGCTCGCGCGCCCGCGAGGTCCACGATGCTCACCGCCTTGTCTGGCAGCGCGCGCCCCGGCAGGTAGCGCACGCTCCAGCCGATGGTCAGCGCCAGGGCCGCGTCGTCGTAGGACACACCGTGGTGCACCGAGAGCTTCTCGGCCGCGGCCTCGAGGACCAGATAGGCGTCCTCGCGGCTGGGCTCGTCGATCTCGATCAGGCTGAAGCGGCGTGCCAGGGCGGCGTCGCTCTCGATCACCTTGGCGTAGTCCTCGCGCGTGGTCGCACCGATGCACGGCAGCTCACCCTTGGCCAGCGCGAGCTTCAGCTCGGCGCCGATCTCTTCGGCGGCGTCCCCCGCGAAGAGCTGGTGCAGCTCGTCGAAGAACAGCACGACGCGGTGGCCCGAGGCGGCGACCTCTTTGCGAATGGCGCCCAGGCGCGAGGCCAGCGCGCCCCGGACGCCGGTCCCGGCGATCAGCTCGCTCAGGGGGATCTCCACGATGATGCGATCGTCGAGGGAGGCCACGGCGTCCGCCTGCGCGATGCGCTGGGCGATTCCGCGCACCACGCTGGTCTTTCCGACCCCCGCGACGCCGACCAGACACGGGTTGTTGCCGTGGCGCTTGCCGAGCACGTCGAGGGCGCGCTCGATCTCAGCCTGCCGTCCCACCACCGGGTCGATCTCGCCCCGCTCGGCGGCTAGCGTGAGGTTCTTCCCGATGCCGCACAGGGTCGGGAACTTCTGGGGGTCGAGGACGAACCGCTCGCGGGCGCTCGGTTGCGCGCGCTTCTTGCTGCTGACGCGCGGCGGACTCTCGGGCTCGGCGGGCTCAAGCACGGTCGTGGGGTCTCGCACCAGCGTGGCCGTACCCCGCGACATCGGCTTCTTCTCCGACGGGGGGAACAACGGAATGGTCGTCCCGCTGGGCATCCGACGCGTCGCGGCCTGGGCCTGCTTCGGCTCCTCGTCGTTCTCGCGCCGCGGCGCAGACCGACGCCGGCCGACCAGGCCGAGGCCCACGCTCATGGCCGCGGCGCGCAGACGCGCCAGGTCGACGCCGTGCTGATCCAGAGCTCGGTGCGCCGCGGTGTGGCGGTCGCTGATCAGCGCGAGCAAGAGGTGCAAGGCCCCCGGTTCGGCCCCGCCCATTCGCACCGCGATTTCTCGTGCGCGCTGCACGGCCCGCCGTACGGCATCGTTCTGGTCGTCGGTGGCGGCCCGCGCCGCACGCAGCAGCGTCTCGTCGTTCAGCCTCCGCTCGGTGAGCAACTCGGCGGCAACGCTCGGTCGCGAGGCGATGGCCGCGAGCAGATGCGCGGTGGTCACCCGCTCTTTTCGACTCTGGGCGGCCTCTTCCGCCACCTTGCGAAGGGCTACCAGCTCGGGCTCGATTCGGCTGCTCATGGGGACACGCGGGGCGAGTCCTCTACTTCCAGGTCCCCGGCAAATCGGCCAAGTTTTGGACCCTGTGATAATCGAGGAGTCGAGCCGTCATCGTGTCCCGCCCCCCCGTCTCCGAGCTGTTCCCCGCGTCCGTGCGGTCGGTGATGGGGCGTCCCGAGGCCTCTCGGGACCTGGTCACGGGCTTCCACGACGACATCCGGGCGCTGATCTTCCGCCGGCTTCGGATCGCCGGCGCGGTTTACGCGGCGATCCACGGCCTGGCCTTGGCGGTGCTCGTGGCCTTCGGCGTCGGCTCGGTCAAAGACGCGGCCATCCAGCGATCCATCGCCGTGGCCTTCGCCCTCGGCTTCGCGGCCCTCACCTACGCGCGGAGCCTCGAGCGCTGGGCCGTTCCGCTCTCGGTCGCGCTGACCATCGGCAACGCGGCCTACACCGTGCTGCCGATCCTGCGCTACGGGGTGGCCGGGGGGTCCGACGTCGGAATGCTGGTGCTGTTCATCGTGTTCACGGGCTGGGCCTTCCCCTACACGCTCAGGCAAGTCTTGAGCGTGCTCGGGGTCGTGCTCGCCATGTACCTGGCGGCAGGCCTGGCCCGCGTCAGCCGCGAGGACGCGGGGTGGCTGGTCGAGGGTCTCTTTCTGGTCACGACTGCCGCGGTGATCACCTCGGTGGGGACGCACCTCGCCGATCAGCTCCGGCGGCGCGAGCATCGCGCGCGCTGGGAGCTGTCGCGCGAGCGCGAGGCCGCCGAGCACTTGCTGCTCAACATC
The DNA here is from genome assembly GCA_016191785.1 of Myxococcales bacterium. Classification (GTDB taxonomy): domain Bacteria; phylum Myxococcota_A; class Polyangia; order Polyangiales; family Polyangiaceae; genus JADJKB01. The sequence continues at coordinate 3,393 of JACPVJ010000010.1, forward strand.
TTGCCCGAGTCGATCGTCGAGCGGCTGAAGCGTGAACAGGCGGCGATCGCCGAGGGCTTCCTGGACGCGACGGTCCTGTTCGTCGACCTGGTCGGCTTCACGCCCCTGGCCAGCAAGATGGCCCCGACCAAGCTGGTCGAGATGCTCAACGAGATCTTCTCGAAGCTCGACGCCCTGACCGAGAAGTATGGCCTCGAGAAGATCAAGACCATCGGGGACGCCTACATGGCCGTGGCGGGTGTGCCGACGCCGCGTAAGGACCACGCGGTCGCCGTGGCCAACATGGCACTCGAGCTCCGGGACGTGGCGGCCAGCTTCCGCGCGCCGACCGGCGAGCCGATCCGGGTGCGGATCGGGATCAACAGCGGCCCGGTCGTGGCCGGGGTGATTGGCACCAAGAAGTTCTCGTACGACCTCTGGGGCGACACCGTGAACACCGCCGCCCGCATGGAAGCGCACGCCGAGCCCGACACGATTCAGGTCACCGAGCGCACCTACGAGCGCCTGCGCACGCAGTTCCACCTCGAGCCGCGGGGCACGATCGAGGTCAAGGGCAAGGGCGAGATGAAGACGTATGTCTTGATCGGACCGCGGGCGAGCCTCCGGCCAAAGGCGTTGGCGTGAGCAACGCCCGAGCTCCCGCGCGTCGGCGCGCGACTTGGGCTTGACCACCAGGGGGCGCATCATCTCGTTGTCCTCGTGCTCCAAGATGTGACAGTGCCAGACGTAGTTGCCCGCGAGGTCGAACGTCGCGATGAGGCGGGTGATCTCGCCGGGGTTCGCCATCACGGTGTCCTTGAACCCCGACTCGGACGCCAGCGCCGGGGCCGGTGAGCCGGTGATGAAGTACTCGACCTTGGGCTTCGTGCCCTGGGACTTCAGGAACTTCATCCGGCGCGCCGGGCTTGCCGTAGCCCCAGACCTTGGTCTTGGGCTGCCCCGACGGCAGCAGCTGCTGCTCGAGCTGGCGCTCGCTGGTGGGCTTGAAACGAGCGGTCGGGATGAGCGCAACTGACAAACGTCAATTGCGCGCTCACTTCGCCTGGCGAACCTCGATCTCCACGCGCCGATTCCTGGCTCGCCCTTCGGCAGTGTCGTTGCTAGCAACCGGCAGCGTGGCGCCTCGCCCCCGGGCGACCAGGCGCTTCCGGGTCATGCCCTTCGCTGCGAGATGCTCCACGACGGCGCGCGCACGCCTCAGCGAGAGCTCTCGGTTGTGCGCCGCGGTTCCCTGGGCATCCGTATGCCCCTCGACCACGACGCGCCCGTCGAGCGCGGCAAGCTTGGCGGCAAGCGCGTCCAGCGCCTCGGCCGCTCTTGGTCGGAGCTGTGCCTGGTCGGTTTCGAAGAGGACCTCGCCCGATAGGACGAAGCGGCTGCTCTCGCCGGCGACGACCGACACGACGTCGACTTGGACGAACTGCCCGTCGAACGCCTTCGGCGCCGGAGGGATCTCGGGGACGACGATGGGCACACCCTTGTCGTCGAAGTTCGCGATCAGGCGCCCGTCCTGCGCGTCGGCAGCGAGGTCGAGCTTCGCGCCACCCTTCGCCCGCACCGTGCGCACGTAGTCGATGGCGAACGTGCGGCGGATTCCGGCCTTGCCGGCGTTGATGAAGTAGGTCTGGGGCGGGTCGGAGATCTCCACCCGGTACACGTTGTAGCTGCCGTTGTCGGGCTTCCCACCCGTGTACCAGAAGTCGTCTGCCTGACCTCCGGCGTAGCTCTCTTGCTCCACCACGCCCCGAAATTGAAGCGTCAGCTGGTACACCACCGCGGGGTCACCCCCGAGCACGAAGCTCGCCCGCGGGTTCGGGTCGGCGGGGCTGCACGTGTCCTTGTGCTCCTTTGGCTCGCACGGCATCTCCCAGCGGAGCCGATCGAGCGCGGTGGCGACCCGAACACAGCGCTCGCCGTCCCCGGAGAATCCCGGCTTGCACTCGCAGAAGCGCTCCGCACCGTGCCCCTGGCACGACGCATCGGTCGCACAGCGTTGGCACACGTCGTCAGCTCTCGGGGCAGCAGGCGGAGCAGCGCTCGCGCCCGTGCCCGCACTTGGCACGGGCGCTACCGGACCGGCGCCTGCGCAGCCGCCGATCGCGAGCCAGACGCCGAACCACGAAACCCGTGCGAGTGAGTGCGCCATGGGGCCGATTGCTTGGGCGCTCGCCAAGACTGACCCGGTAGCGCTCTGTCAAAGAGGGCCAGCACGGGATCGCGTTTTCCCGCCTCGCTCTTCGCAGAAGTCTGACGTCACCCGGCGTTCAGCTCGCGTCGTCTGACGAGCCAAAGGTAA
>JACPVJ010000168.1 GCA_016191785.1 Myxococcales bacterium
CGAGCGCCGGACCCGCAACCTGGCGGAGGTCCGTCTGGACGCGGGCGCCGGGCCCAACGGGTTCACGCCGAAGCTCGCCATCACCTTCGCGCGCGGCACGCCGCTCTCGGCCCCCACCCCGATCCGCGCGCTGATCAACGCCGGCAGCGTGCGCCACGAGCTCTCCCTCGGACGGCTGCCCCTCGGCCCGAACGGGGTGCCGCCGTTCGAGGCCACGCTTCCTCGGCTCGACTCGCAAGCGCTCGGGGGCGCCACCACACTCGACGTCGAGGTTCGGCTCGGCGGGTCGACCCGGAAACTGTCGGCTCCGCTCCGCGCAACGGCCCCTCTACTACTCGCGCGGGCAGAGAAGGCTCGCGCCGAGCTTCCGGGGCGCCGCGCGGCCTTCCTCGACGTCGCGAGCCTCGACGCGACCCTGGAGGCCGAGGCCGACGGCCTGGCCCGCGGCGCGGTGGGCGCCGAGGGGCGTCTCGCGGCTTGGCTCGCCGAGCTCGAGGCCGGCCGCGATCCCCTCGCGCGTCCGGGCGTGGTGCAGTTCGCCCGGCGCGCGCGCGTGGACAGCGAGCCCGATCCGACGATGCTGCACGTCCCGGGGGGCTACGTCCCAAAGGGCGACCGGCGCTTCCCGCTGGTCGTGGTGCTGCACGGGCTGAACGGCTCGCCCCAGAGCATCACCGAGGCGTTCCTCGATTCGAAGGCGCGGACGCCGTCGGTCGACGGCTTCGTGCTCGCGCCCCACGCCCACGGCAACGCGTTCTATCGCGGACCGGGTGAGCTCGAGGTGATGGCGGCGGTGAAGTGGGCGCTCGACACCTACCCCATCGATCCCGCACGCGTGTCGATCAGCGGGGTCAGCATGGGCGGAACCGGCACCGGTCACCTCGGGCTCTGGTACGCGGACCAGTTCTCCGCCGCCGCGCCGCTCTGCGGCTACCACAGCTACTTCGTGCGGCGAGACACCCGAGGGCGCCCGATCCGGCCGTGGGAGACGGCGCGCATGCACCACTGGTCTCCGGCCAGCTTCGCCGAGCGCGGGCGGAACCTGCCGATGTGGGTCGCCCACGGCACCAAGGACTTCCCGTTGGACAACTCGCGGGTGCTGGTCGACCGCTACAAGGCGCTCGGGTACGCGATGACCGACGAGTGGCCCGACACCGGACACGACGTCTGGACCAAGGCCTACGCCGGCGCGCGGCTCTTCCCCTGGCTCGCTCGGGCGCGGCGCGACCCCGGCCCGAGCCGCATCACGATCAAGACCGATTCGCTGCGCTTCGGCAAGCTGCACTGGGCCGCCGTGCGGGGCCTGAGCGCGTCAGGGAAGGCCGGTGTGCTCGACGTGGACGCGACCTCCGCCAAGGTGCGAGTGAAGACCGAAGCGGTCGACGCCTTCGAGCTCGAGCGCGGTCCGCGTCTGCCCGCGACCGGAGCGATCGAGCTCGAGATCGACGGCGCCTCGCTCTCGTTCGCCGCCACCGAGCCGGTGGCCGCCCGGAAGCAGGCCGGGGCCTGGACCCGGGGCACGGGTGAGCCCCGGGGCAAACGCGCCGGGCTCGAAGGTCCGATCCGGGACGCCTTCCTCGAGCCCCTGGTCTTCAGCTACGGCACGGGCGACGGTCGCACTGCCCGCGCCAATCGCGAGGTCGCGGTCGCGCTGTCCCGGCGCCACGGGCCCGAGGTCGGCTACCGCGTGCTGCCCGACACCGATCTCGACGAGCCCACGCTGGCGACCCACGCGATCGTCGCCGTGGGCACCCCGCGCGATCACCTGCTCCTGGGCAAGGTCGACGCGAAGCTCGCGATCCGCCACGACGGCGCGGCGCTGGTCGCGGGAAGCCGCCGCTTCGACCGCCCCGGAACCGGCGCGATCTTCATCCACGAAAGCCCGCTGGCAGAGGGCCGCTACCTCGTGGTCGTGACCGGGGTGGACGCCGCGGGGATCTGGCGCGCGCTCTCGCTGCCCCAGCTCTTGCCCGACTTCCTGATCTACGACGAGCGGCTCGGCCCCGCGGCGGCCGAGATCGTGCTCGGCCGGGACGCCCAGGCGCTAGCCGGTGGGTTTTTCGGCTCCGATTGGCGCTTGCCCGCCGAGATCGCCGATCCAGAAGCCGGCCCGCGCTAGCATTCCTCTCCGCGATGACGACCCACGCCGCCCGGAACAATCGAGAGATCCACAACCGGCTGTGGAGCGAGCTCGGGCCCTTCATCCGCTACAACCCCGGGGCCCGCCACCGACGCCGGATCCTCTTCCAGCTGGTGGACGATCTGCCGAAGCGGAGCGTGCTCGACGTCGGCTGCGGGAACGGCGAGCTGCTCTGCCTGCTCCGGGCACGCTACCCCGAGATCGAGCAGGCCACCGGCGCCGACCTGTCCGACGCGGTGGTCGAACAGAATCGTCGTGCTCACCCCGACCTCGACTTCGAGGTCCTGGACATCGAGCACGCCGCGCTGCCCCTCCAGGCAGAGCTCGTGACCTGTGCCGAGGTGATCGAGCACCTCGACACCCGCGAGGCCGCCTTCGCTCACCTGGCGCGGATGGTCGCACCCGGCGGCTCGCTGGTCGTCACCTGCCCCACGGGCAAGGTGTTCGCCACCGAGAAACACTTTGGCCACACCACTCACCCCACCGTCGCAGAGCTCGAGTCACTGGGCCGGGGCGCCGGGCTCGAGCTGGTCCGGGTTCAGAACTGGGGCTTCCCGGTCTACCGGCTGACCAAGTGGCTCACGAACGTGAACCCCGAGCTCGCCCTCCGGAAGTTCGCGGTCGAGCGGTACGGTGCGGGCCAGATCCTGGTGTCCGGCGCGCTGTACCTGGCGAACTTCCTGAACGCGCCGTCGTCTTCCCACGGCTGTCAGTTGTTCGCTCTGTTTCGGAAGGCCTGAACCGCCCCCGCTCTTCCAGCTTCCTCCGCTTTTCACCGGTCGGCGCCCGAGAGGCGAGCTTGCCGTGGACTCCCGGCTCGGTGCTGACGCCCCGCACCCGCTTGGGCACGCCGAACTCCCGCTTGAGCTCGGTGAGCTCGTCGGCGGTGAGGTGGCGCCACTCGCCGGGGCGCAGACCGGGAGCCTCGATGCCCGCGAAGCTGACGCGGCTCAGCCGCAGCACCGGCAGGCCCGCGCTCTCGCCCAGGCGCCGGACCTGGCGGTTTCGCCCTTCGCGCAGCGTCACCTCGATCCAGCTCTTGTCGCCTTCGAGCCGGAGCAACCGCACCGACGCCGGGCGGGTCGCACGGCCGTCGATCTCGATGCTCTCCCCGAGCTCGGCGAGCGCCGCGTCGTCGACCACGCCCCGGACCTTGGCGACGTAGGTCTTGGGGGCGCTCTTGCTCGGGTGGCCGAGCGCGGCGGCGAAGTCGCCGTCGTTGGTCAAGAGCAGCACACCGCTGGTATGGAAATCGAGGCGCCCGACCGGCACCACCCGCGCCCCGGCCCCGCGCACCAGGTTGGCGACCGTGGGCCGACCTTCGGGGTCGCTCATCGTGCACATCACCGCCCGAGGCTTGTGGAGCACGATGTACACCTTGTGCTCGGCGATCAGTCGCTTGCCGTCGAGCTCGACCCGATCGCGCTCGGCATCGACCCGCGTGCCGAGCTCGGTCACTACGCGCCCGCCCACCCGCACGCGCCCGGCGACGATCAGCTCCTCGGCCTTGCGGCGCGAAGCCACTCCCGCGCTCGCGAGCACTTTTTGCAGTCGTTCCAGCTTGCTCATCGGGCGTCCACGGTTGGGGTCGGTCGCCCCCCAAAGAACGTCACTTCTTCTTGCGGGCGCTGACGGGCGCGTCGGTCGGAGCGTCGCTCGGCGCGTCGGTGCCGGCGTCGGCGGCCGCTTCTTTGGCGGCCTTCTCCTCTTCCTCGCGCTCCTTCTGCTCGGCGGCGCGGGCGGCCTCTTCGTCGCGGTCCCAGCGGTCGACGTGGCCGTCGTTGTCCAGATCCACGCCCATCCGCTGTAGGCGGCCCTTCTCGTAGATCTCCCACACGTCGGGCTTGCCGTTGTTGTTGGTGTCCCGCTGCGCGCGGCTGAGCTGCCCGTCGATGTAGAACCGGACCTCGTCGGGTAGGCCGTCCCCGCTGCGATCGTGCTCGACCTTGGCGATGCGCCCCCGACCGAACTGGATCCACGTGTCGATCCGACCGTCACCGTTGGTGTCGGCCTTCTCGTAGATGGCCTCGCCCTTGTCGTTGTAGGTGCGAACCACGTCCTTCACGCCGTCCAGGTTGGTGTCCACCTCGCGGCAGAGCAGCACGCGGCGCGCGTCCTCCCCGATGCCGATGATGGCGAACACGCGACGGATGTTGGGCTGGATGGCGCCCGGCCCGGTCGTCTCTTGGACCTCGCGATCCTTGCGACCCTTGAAGTCGCACTGGGAGCGATCGTCCTGGTTGCGCTTGTCGACCGCGACCCCGCGGTCGCCCACGGCCTTGGGCTTCGGCGCCTCGGAGCCGCCGCAGGCCAGGAACGCTCCGAGCCCGCCGAAGACGCCGAGCGCGATGCCGATGCGATGGAGGGCGTTCACTTCTTCTCCTCCTTCTTCGGCGCGTCCGGCGCTTCCTTGTTCTCGGTCTCTTCGGGCAGCCCGCCGGGCCGCTCGAAGGTGTGCTTCGGCCCGGATGCCCCCGCGCGCGAGGGAGGCACGTACCCGGTCTGCTTGCAGTAGTCGATGGTCGCGCCGGGGTCGGGACGCCCGTCCCCGTCGACATCGGAATGCACCATCGGGCACTTGTCGCTGTCCGCCTTGAACTCCCACCACTGGTCGACGATCGCATCGCCGTCCGAGTCGCGCTCGGTCCGGGCGAGCTTGCCGGCCTGGTAGACCTGCCAGGTGTCGAGCCGCCCGGCCATGATCGTGGATCGCTGCTGCTCGACCAACACGCCCGCTTGGAAGATCTGGATCTCCTCGATCTGACCGTCCTTGTCGTAGTCGCGTTCGCGGCGGCGGAGCTGCCCCGACGCGTCGAAGTACGAGTAGCCGTCGATCTTGCCGTCGAAATTCAGGTCCACGGCGCGGCAGGCCTCTTTGCCGCCGCTCTTGACCAGCCACACGTCGGGCTTGCCGTCGGCGTTGGCGTCGAGCTTCTCCGCGGAGCCGATCGCGCAGTCTTCGTGGACCACGCGCACGTCACGCTTCTGGGGACCGCCCTCGGCGCTCTTGGCACCAACCTGGACTGACTCACTACAGCCCGACTGAAACGCGAGCAGCGTGAGCGCGCAAAGCACGCCCCCGGCCCGCCCAATGCTCTTCATGTTCGAGTTCCGTTCAGAAACGCCAAGCACACCGCCTCGCGACAGGCCACGAGGCGGGGGTCATCCTACCTCACCGTCCCGGCCCGGAACACCCATTCGGGCCCGCCGAGCGGGCGATCGACGGAGTTCGATCCGGACCCCACAAATCGCACTTTTGCCGTTCAATTTCCAGCACTTGATCGCGGCTGCCCGCATTGACAACCGACATATTGGCATCTATTGTAACGGCTGGCACTCGCGCCCGGGTTTCGCACGATGTCGCGCAAGAAGATCTCCACCACCGTCTACATCACGCCCGAGCAGAACGAGCGCCTGCACCTCTTGCACAACCGCACCAAGGTGCCCGTCGCGGTGTACATCCGCGAAGGCATCGACCTCGTGCTCAAGCGCTACGAGCACGCGCTGCCCGGTCAAATGAACCTGACCGACGCGCCGCCGACCAAGAGCAGCAAGAAGGGCTGAGCGGGCGCGGGTTAGCGCTGGTCCTAGGGCCCAGGGCGAGCTACAGGCCCGGGTCCGCTCTCCATCCGAGCGCTGTATGCCCACTCCGACCGACAAGATCCGGAACTTCTCCATCATCGCCCACGTCGACCACGGAAAATCGACGCTGGCCGATCGCATCCTGGACGTGACCGGGGCGATCACCGCACGGGAGAAGGTCGAGCAGTTCCTCGACAAGCTCGAGCTCGAGCGCGAACGGGGCATCACCATCAAGGCCCAGAGCGTGCGGCTCAAGTACCGCGCCGAAAATGGCGAGGAGTACCAGCTCCAGCTGATCGACACTCCGGGACACGTCGACTTCAGCTACGAGGTGAGCCGGAGCCTGGCGGCGTGCGAAGGCGCGCTCTTGGTGGTGGACGCGACCCAGGGCGTGCAGGCCCAGACCGTGGCCAACGTCTACCTCGCCCTCGACAACCACCTGGAGATCATCCCGGTCTTGAACAAGGTGGACCTGCCGTCAGCCGACGTGGACCACGCCGCGCAGGAGGTCGAAGAGGTGATCGGGCTGGATTGCAGCGGCGCCATCATGGCGAGCGGCAAGTCTGGGCTCGGCGTCCCCGAGATCCTCGAGGCGGTGGTGGCCCGCATCCCGCCCCCCAAGGGCGACCCCGACAAACCCCTGGCCGCGCTGATCTTCGACAGCTGGTACGACAGCTACCGCGGCGCCGTGGTGATGGTCCGGGTGGTGGACGGGGTCTTGAGCAAGGGCGACAAGATCCAGTTCCTGGCCACGGGTCGGACCTACGAGGTGACGGCCCTCGGTTGCTTCAACCCGCACCCGATCGCCCTCGACGCCCTCGGTCCGGGCGAGGTCGGGTTCGTCGCGGCGAACATCAAGACCACCGAAGACACCAAGATCGGCGACACCGTGACCCACGCCGGCCGCCGCACCGAGACGGCCCTCCCCGGCTTCAAAGAGGTCAAGCCGATGGTCTTCGCCGGGGTGTTCCCGACCGACTCGGCCGAGTACGAAAACCTGAGGGACGCGCTCTCGAAGCTGCACCTGAACGACTCGTCGTTCCGGTTCGAACCGGACACGTCCGATGCCCTCGGCTTCGGCTTTCGCTGCGGCTTCCTCGGCCTGCTCCACATGGAGATCATCCAAGAGCGGCTCGAGCGCGAGTACAACCTCGACCTGATCACGACGGCGCCGAGCGTGGTGTACCGCGCCTGCAAGCGAAGCGGCGACATCGTGATGGTGGACAACCCCAGCAAGATGCCCCCGGTGGGCGACCTGGAGTACATCGAAGAGCCGATCATGAAGGTGACGGTGCACACCCCGGCGGACTACGTCGGGGCCGTGGTCGCCTTGTGCGAAGAGCGGCGTGGGGTGCAGAAGGGCATCCACTTCGCGGCACAGACCCACGTGGTGGTGACCTACGAGCTGCCGCTGGCCGAGGTCATCCTGGATCTTCACGACCGGCTGAAGAGCGTGTCCCGAGGCTACGCCAGCATGGACTACGAGCTCGTGGGGTACCAGCGGGACGACCTGGTCAAGCTCGACATGCTCCTGAACGGCGAGCCCCTCGACGCGCTCAGCGTGATCGTCCACCGCGCCAACTCCTATTCACGGGGCCGCGCCCTGGCGAAGAAGCTGAAAGAGCTGGTGCCGCAGCAGCAGTACGAGGTGGCCATCCAAGCGGCGATCGGCAGCAAGGTGATCAGTCGCGAGACGGTTCGCGCGCTGCGCAAAGACGTGACGGCCAAGTGCTACGGCGGCGACATCAGCCGCAAGCGCAAGCTCCTCGAGAAGCAGAAAGAGGGCAAGCGTCGGATGAAGGCCGTGGGCAGCGTCGAGGTCCCCCAAGAGGCGTTCCTCGCGATCTTGAAGCTGGACGACGCCTGACTCGACTTCTGCGCTTCTCCGCCGCCAAAGCCCCGCCGATCCCGAACCGCCCGCTCGCGTCGCCGGGTGATAGCCCCTTCTCGACCCGCCGGCTTCGACTATGTTTCGGTCGATGCTCAGCCGCGCGCGCGAAAAGCGCCTCACCCAGCTCAACCAAGGCGCGACGCCGCTCAACCAGATCCGGCACGCCGGCACCACCGCCTTCGGGCCGGCGCTCGCCGTCGAGCGCTTCCGCTTCGGCAACGGGCTCGAGGTCCTGCTCTGCGAGGACCACTCGGCGCCGGTGGTCGCGTACCACACCTGGTACCGCGTGGGCTCGCGCCACGAGCGCCCGGGCAAGACCGGGCTCGCCCACCTGTTCGAGCACCTGATGTTCAACGAGACCGAGAAGCTTGCCGCCGGCGAGTTCGACCGCAAGCTGGAAGAGGCAGGCGCCGAGAGCAACGCCGCGACCTGGCTCGACTGGACGCAGTACACGATCGCCATCCCGCGAGGGCAGCTGCCGCTGGTGATTCGCCTCGAGGCCGAGCGCATGTCGCGGCTCGTGCTGCGCGACCCGCAGGTGAAGAGCGAGAAGGAAGTGGTCGCGAACGAACGGCGGTATCGGGTCGAGGACGACGTCGAGGGCTCGGTCAGCGAGACCCTCTGGTCGATGGCGTTCGAGAAGCACGCCTACCGGTGGCCCACCATCGGGTGGATGGCGGATATCGAGGGTTTCTCCACCGAGGACTGCCAGGAGTTCTACCGGACCTTCTACGCGCCCAACAACGCCACCATCGTCGTGGTCGGCGACGTGACCGAGACGGCCCTCTTGTCGCGAGTGCAAGAGGCCTACGGCCACCTGCCCCCGTCCACCTTGCCGCTCGAGGACGTGCACCCCGAGCCGCCCCAGCTCGAAGAGCGCCGGTGCGAGCTGTCCAAGCCGACCGCCACCGAGAAGCTCGCCATCGGCTACCACACGCCCGCGATCGGCGACTTCGACCACCCCGCCCTCTCGCTGCTCTCGGAGGTGCTGTTCGGGGGGCGCGCCAGCCGGATGCACCAGGCCCTGGTTCGCAGACTGGAAATTGCCTCGGAGATCCGGGTGTTCGTCGGCCCGTTCCGGGACCCGGGCCTGACCGAGATCTTCTCATCGGCGCGCGGCAGCCACACCGCCGAAGAGCTACTCGCCGCCATCGACCACGAGATCGCCAAGGTCTGCGAAGAGCCGATCTCGAGCGACGAGATCGAGCGCGCTCGCGCCCGCACCGAGCTCTCGCTGATCGCGGGCCTCGAGACTGCGGACGGCAAGGCGTCCACCATCGGCTTCTACGACACGGTGCTGGGGCGCCCCGCGGCGGGGTTCGAGCGGCTCGACGATCTGGCACGCGTCACCGCCAGCGACCTCCGGCGCGTGGCGCGACGCTACCTGGTCCAGAGACAGCGCAGCGTGATCTTCGTGCGGGCGCAGGGCAACGAGAAGGAAGCGGCGGCGTGACCGTGCAAAGCATCGACATCGGAAATAGTCGCCTCTTGCTCGAATCGAGCCCAGCACTGCCGCTCGTCCACCTGACCGTGGCGCTGTCGAGCGGCGCGCTGGAAGACCCGGAAGGGAAAGAGGGGCTCACGCGCTTGACCGCGCGAGCGATGCGCCGCACCGGGGGCGGGCTGAGTCAGCAAGAGCTCGACACGCGGATCGACTCGCTGGGCGGCTCGCTGGGCGCGGACGTCTCGCACAGCACCGTCTCGTTCACCGGCACGGTGATCGCACGCAACCTGGACGCTTTCGTCGACCTGGTGATCGACGTCCTGGCCCGCCCAGGTTTCTCCGAAGAAGAGGTGGCGCTCTTGCGCCGCGAGACCGAAGCCGAGCTGATCGAGGCACGAGACAACGATCGCGCGCTGGCGCGCCGCTGGTTCTCGCGCAAGATGTTCGCGGGGCACCCCTACGGCCGCTCGGTGAGCGGTCGCACGGCGACCGTGCCGGGGATGACCGCGGCCGACGCGCGGGCGCTCTACCAGCGCACCTGGACGCGCCAGAACGTGCTCTCGACCTTCTCTGGTGACATCGACGAGGCGCGGGCCCGATCCCGAGCCGAGCGCCTGCTCGACGCCCTGGGCAGCGGTGAGCGGCTCCCGGACCGCGTCACCGATCCGACCGGACCCTTGGGCCGCAGCTTGGTGTTCGTGGACAAACCCGAGCGCACCCAGACCCAGATCTTGATCGGCGGCCTCGGCTCGCACCCCAGGGACCCCGATCACATCGCGCTCCACGTGGCCAACACCGTGCTCGGCGGCACCTTCACCGCGCGGCTGATGAAAGAGGTGCGCAGCAAGCGCGGGTGGTCCTACGGCGCCTACTCGAGCTTGCCCTACGATCGACACCGGCAGGCCTTCAGCATGTGGACCTTCCCCAAGGCCAGCGACGCAGCGGCTTGCATCAAGCTCGAGCTCGAGCTGCTCGCCGCCTGGTGCGAGAAGGGCATCACGGCGCGCGAGCTCGCCGGCGCCAAGCGCTACCTGACGCGGAGCCACGCCTTCGCGATCGACACCGCGACCAAACGCGTGGGGCTCGCATTGGACGCGCTGGTCTACGACCTGCCCCCGAGCTACTACGAGGGCTACCTCGATCACATCGCCGAGGTGACCCTCGAGCGGGCGAACGCGGCGATCCGCGCCCGGATCGATCCGACGAACCTGGTGGTCGCGGTGGTGGGCACGGCCGGGGAGATCGAGGCCGACGTGCGCGCCGCGATCCCCGACCTCGGTGCCCACGAGATCGTGCCCCACGACGCGGATTGAGGGTTCGGCGTATCGGCCGGGCCGGCGCCCGGCCGGACGCCGAATGCCTAGAAGTAGCCGAGCAGTCCGACCTGCAGCCCGAACGACCGATAGCGGAGCTTGCAATCCTCTTCGTTGTTCTGGTTGCCGCACTCGACCTCGCCCATGAAGTCCAAATCGAAGGTCGGTCCGGCCATGAAAGCGAAGTGGGGCGCCGGCGAAATGGTGAACATGGCCTCGAGCGTGAGCGCCAGTCCAGACTGATTGTTCCTGTCACCGTCCGGATCGAGCGAGTGGTAGGTCAGGCCGGCGCGGGGCCAGATCGCGAAGGTCTCGTTGAACCCGTGGAAGTAGCCGGCGCGGGGCGCGAGCAGGAACGCTTCATAGTCGCCGCTCGGGCCGTCATCCTCGTCGTCCACGCTGGCGTAGCCGAGCGCGCCGCCGACGGTGAACTGGTCCGTGATGAAGTAGTCGAAGCCGAGCCGGGCCATGTTGAAGGGGAATTGGAACCCGACGCCGTTCCAGCCGAACCCGAGGCCTGACTGATCCCAGTCCTCCTCGTCGCCGTTCGGCTGCTCGTACGACACGTTGGATTTGTAGAACGCGAACAGCCGCTCGGCGCCGAACGCGACCGTGCCGGACTGCCCCATGCCGGCCGCCTGAGCGAACGCCGAGGTGGCGCCGAAGGTCGTGAGTGAGAACGCCAGAACACCGATCAGTCTACGCATGTAGCCTCCGCTTCTTTCATCCGAACCCGATTTGCACCAGAACTTCGTCCGCGAGCGCCCGTGCTTCGGCCAGGGCCTCTTCTTCCCTCACCGACAGCCGCTCCGCGTCGCGGAGTGGCACGCACAGGTCCACGTAGATCTTGAGCTTGGGCTCGGTGCCGCTCGGCCGAACCAGCACGCGCCCGCCCCCTTCGAGCTCGAGCGACACCAGGGGGGTCGCGGGCAGCCAGCGCGGGCGTGACTCGGCGCCCGCACGGAAGTTGGTGACGCGGGACACGGCGGTGCTGCCGACGGACTTCGGCGGCGCGGCCTCGAGCCGCTGCATGGCGCGTTCGATCTCGGCCAGGCCGTCGCTGCCCGGCCTCGTGATGCTCTTCTGGACGCTGACCCAGAGCCCGTGCTTCCGGTACAAGCCCTCGAGCCGGTCGCCGAGGCCCCGGCCTCGGGTCTTCTCGTGGGCCGCCAGGTCGGCGAGCAAGAGCGCTGCGCTGACGCCATCTTTGTCGCGGACGATGCGACCGACGGAGTAACCCAGCGCTTCTTCGTAGCCGAAGGCGAAGCGCACGCCCTCTTGTGCCTCGAGATCGAGCGCGGCGTTCCAGATCCACTTGAACCCGGTGAGGGTCTGTTCGAACCGCGCGCCGTGCGCGGCGGCGATCGCCCCGAGCATCGGCGATGAGACGATGCTCGATGCGACGAGTGGGCGGGGGGCCCGGAGGGCGTGCTCGAGCAGGAAATCCGCGAGCAAGAGGCCCACCTGGTTGCCGGTCAGCTGGCGATAGCGCCCGGTGGCGCTGGGGATGCAGACCGCCAACCGGTCCGCGTCGGGGTCGTTGGCGACGATCAGATCCGCCTTCGTCTGTTCGGCGAGCCGCATCGCCAGGTCGAGGGCCCCGGGCTCTTCCGGGTTCGGGAAGTTGACCGTGGGAAAGTGGCCGTCGGGCTCGGCTTGCTCGGCGACCACGTGCACGTTCGGGTAGCCCGACCGCTCGAAGGTGCGCTTCACGTAGCGCCAGCCCACGCCATGCATCGGGGTGTAGACGATGGCGAGCTGCTGGTCGCGCTCGATCCGAGGCCGGAGCGCGTCCACCTCGGCCAGGTAGCGATCGAAGAACGAATCCGGAACGGGCTCGGCTCGCGGATGGGCGCCGCTCATGGCGCCTTCGACCAGCGGCACCTCGCTCGCGCTCGCGACCGCTGCGATCCGAGCGGCGATTTCCTGGTCCACCGGCGAGACGATCTGGGCCGCGTTCGCCGCGTACACCTTGTAGCCGTTGTACTCGGGTGGGTTGTGGCTGGCGGTGATCACGATGGCGGCACTGGCCGAGAGCTCACGGGCCGCGTGCGCCACCATCGGGGTGGGCACGGGCTCGGCGAAGAAGCGCACCGGGATCCCCGCCGCGACCAGCACGCCCACCGTGTCTTCGGCGAAGCGGCGACTCGACAGGCGCCCGTCGAACCCCACCACCACCGGCAGCGTGCGCGCGTCGGTGTGACGCGCGAGCAGGTAGTCCGCCAGGCCGCGGGTCGCGCGGATCACCACCGCTCGATTCATCCGGCCGAGGCCGGCGCCCACCACGCCGCGCAGCCCGGCGGTGCCGAACTCGAGGGGAGCCAGCATGCGCTCGCGGAGCTCGGCCTGGTCACCGGAGGCGATCAGCTGCTCGAGCTCGGCCCGGGTCTCCGGGTCGGGATCCTGGGTGATCCACCGGCGGGCTGCCTCGACGCTCGACTCCGCTGCGTGCTGCATGCTCGCGAGCATAGTGGCAAGCTCGCCCCGCGAGAAGGTTCGAGCCACGGCCGGCCGGCCCCGAGCTGATGCCTAAATGCATCAACCTCGACGCGCCCGCGCCAGATCGCCGGACAGCGCCAGCTGCCCGCAGGCAGCAGAGACGTCGTCCCCCCGCCGAGCCCGGACGAAGCACGACAGGCCGCCGTCGGTGAGCACGGACCGAAACTGCTCGACCCGGGCCGGCGCGGGGGCCCCGAGCTTCGAAGCCGCGATGCGGTTCATCGCGATCAGGTTCACCTTCACGCGCAGCCCACGCAGCGTGCGCAAGAGCGCGCGGGCTTGCTCGGGCGAGTCGTTCACGCCTTCGATCAAGGTGTACTCGATGGTGATGCGGCGCCGCCGCGGCAGCGGATACCGGCGCAACGCATCGAGCAGCTCGCTGAGCGGGTAGCGACGATTGATCGGGATGATCCGGTCGCGGGTGGCGTCGTCGGGCGCGTGCAGCGAGATCGCCAGGCCCACCTTGCCGTCGAAGTCCTCCCCCAGGCGTCGGATCCCGGCCGCGAGCCCGACCGTGCTGACGGTGATCCGCCGGGGCCCCATGTTCAGACCCTCGGGATGGGTGATCAGGCGAATGGCGCGAGCGGTCTCTTCGTAGTGGTGCAAGGGCTCGCCCATGCCCATGAACACCAGGTTTCGGAGATACTCGCGCGGCTCGAGGTACTGTCTGGCGATCAGCACCTGGGCCACGATCTCGGCCGCGCCGAGCCCACGCAAGAGGCCAGCCTGGCCGCTGGCACAGAACACGCAGCCCATGGCGCAGCCGAACTGCGTCGACACGCAGAGCGTGATGCGCTTTCTGGGCTCTTCGGTCTCGGTCTCGGGCTCGACCTCGTCGTCGTCGTCGTCGGCCAGCGCTCCGAGATCTGCGTCCGGCTCGGCCGAGCCCGTCATCGGGATCAGCACGCACTCGACGCGCGCGCCCCCGCCGAGCTCGAGCACCAGCTTGCGGGTCCCGTCGGCGGCGCGGTGCACGTCTCCCACCCGCGCGGGAGCGGTGAATCCCGCCTCGATCAGCCTCGCGCGCAGCGGCGCCGAGAGATCGGTCATCTGCCCCGGCTCGAGCACGCCGCGCCCGTGGATGGCGCGAAAGATCTGGCCCGCGCGGTACGGGCGCTCGCCCAGCGCCGCCATCACCGCCTGCCACTCTTCCGGAAGGCGCGCCACGGGGTGGATCGCGTCGGGGCCTCGCGCGCCGGTGACGCCCCCTTCGGCGCGAGCGGCCAGTTCGCCCTTCGCGCTCACGCGCCGCCCCGTTTCGCTTCGTCCCAGTAGCCGTCCAGCTCTTCCAAGCCCAGGCCGTGGCCCGGCTTGCCGTCTTCGCCCACCGGCCAGCCCCCGTGCTTCTCGCGCACGCGCGCCTCGACGTGGGCGAACCGCTCTCGGAAGCGATCCCCGGCTTTGCGAAGCGCGGTCTCCGCGTCCACCTTCTGATGGCGCGCCAGGTTGACCAACGCGAACAAGAGATCCCCCAGCTCGTGCTCGATGCGGTCGGCGTCGCCGGTGGCGATGGCCTCGTCGAGCTCTCGCACTTCTTCACCCACCTTGTCGCGCGAGCCCGAAGGGTCGGGCCAGTCGAAGCCCACGCGGCTGACCTTCTCGCTCATGCGCTGGGCGCGATACAGCGCCGGCAGCGCGCGCGGCACGCCGTCCAAGATCCCGCGGCCCTGCTTCTCGTTCGCCTTGATGTTCTCCCAGTTCTGCAGCACCTCGTCCGAACCGCTGACTTCGACGTCGCCGAACACGTGGGGATGGCGCCGCACGAGCTTGGCGATGATCCCGCGGACCACGTCGTCCGGGCCGAAGCGGCCCTCGCGACGCAGGAGCTCGCCCAGGAACACGACCTGCAGCGCCAAGTCGCCCAGCTCTTCGACCAAGAGCTCACGGTCGTCGGCCTCGATCGCGTCGATCACCTCGCAGGCCTCTTCGAGCACGTAGCGCTTGAGCGAGTCGAAGGTCTGCTCGCGGTCCCAGGGGCAGCCCCCAGGTGCCAAGAGGCGCTGCATCAGCGCGACCAGGCTGGGGTAGGTCTGACCCCGCTGCTCGCTGAGGGGCAGCTTCGGCGGAACGTCGGTCATCTCGGGCGGGGCTTTAGACTAAGCTCTGGGTCCATGCAACCCGTGCTCCTGGTCGACCGAGAAGGCGCCGTCGCCACCGTCACCCTGAACCGCCCCGAGTCGAAGAACGCGCTCACCCGCGAGCTGATCGTCGCGCTCGGCCGGGAGCTCACCCGGCTCGACGACGACGATGCGGTCCGGGCCGTCGTGCTGACCGGATCCGGCGCCGCTTTCTGCTCGGGCGCCGATCTGAAGGCCGGCATGGCGGACTTCGGCGAGGTCAGCGTCGAGACCCGGATCGACGAGTTCCACGCCGCGATCCGCGCCATCGTCCACTCGAAAAAGCCGTTCGTCGCCCGGGTGGACGGGCCGGCGGTGGGCTTCGGAGCCGATCTGGCGCTGGCCTGCGATCTGCGGGTGATGTCGTCGCGCGCCTACTTGCAGGAGAAGTTCGTCAAGATCGGCCTGATGCCCGACGGGGGCGGCACGTTCTGGTTGCCACGCCTGATCGGCATGGGACGCGCGCTCGAGTACCTGCTCTTGGGCGAGCGGATCGACGCGAGCGTGGCCCTCGAGCTCGGGCTGACCCACCGCGTGGTGGCGCCCGAAGACCTGACCGCCACCGCGACTGCGCTGGCCGAGGCGCTGGCCAAGGGGCCGCCGCTAGCCCTGGCGCAGATCCGCGCGGCGGTGCGCGAGAGCTTCAGCGGCACCATCGACGACGCGCTGGCCCGGGAGAAGGCCGGCCAGGCGGGCCTCTTGGCTTCGGCCGACGTGGTCGAGGGCGTCTTGGCCTGGGCGCAGAAGAGACCCCCCGAGTTCAAGGGGAAGTGAGCGACCGGCGTCAGAACAAGTAGCGCTCGCCCGAGTCGCAGAGGATCGTCACGACCACACCACCGCCCAGGGTGGCCGCCACCTCGCAAGCGGCGTGCACGTTGGCACCGGAGCTCGGACCCACGAGCAGGCCCTCTTCACGCGCGATGCGCCGGGCCATGCGCTCGGCCGCCACGTCGCTCACGGTCACGATCTGGTCGACCGCGCGGCGGTCGAAGATCTCGGGAACGAAGCCGGCGCCCAGGCCCTGGATGCCGTGCATGCCCGGCGCCTTGCCGCTCAGCACCGCGCTCGACTGCGGCTCGACCGCGACCACCTTCACCGCCGGGAGCTCGGCCTTCAGCACCCGCCCCACGCCGGTGACCGTGCCGCCGGTGCCGACCCCGGCCACGAACGCGGCAAGGCCGCGGTCGGTCTGCTCCAGGATCTCGACGGCCGTGGTGGCTGCGTGGCTGGCCGGGTTGTCCGGATTGTCGAACTGGCTGGGCATGAACGCGCCCGGGGTCTCGTCGAGCAGCGCCATGGCCTTCTGCACCGCGCCGCTCATCCCGTCGAGCGCCGGGGTGAGCACGATCTCTGCGCCGTACGCCCGCAAGATGTACCGGCGCTCGAGGCTCATGTCCTCGGGCATCACCAGCACGCAGCGATAGCCACGCACCGCGGCGATCATCGCCAGGCTGATGCCGGTGTTTCCGCTGGTGGCCTCGATCAGCGTGGCACCGGGGCGCAGCGTGCCGCTCTTCTCGGCACCCAGCACCATGCCGAGCGCGGGGCGGTCTTTCACGCTGCCCGCTGGGTTCATCAGCTCGCACTTGGCGAAGACGGTGGCGCCGCCCTCCGGGCTGACGCGCCGGAGCTTCACCAGCGGGGTCGCCCCCACCAGCCCGAGCACGTCGTCGGCCACCCGAAACCCGCTCGCCGTACGGCGAGCCCGGTTCGGCTCGTCTGTCTTCGACCGCTCGCCCATCGGCGACGAAGCTACCTCAACGCGCGACCGTTCGCGAGGTCAGGGCTCGGGGCGCTCGACTATTTCCGCCGCGCTGTCGCCGACCACGAGGGCCTCGGCGCCGTCGAGCGCGGGCCCGTGCAGGCGCGCGAGCGCGACCACCGCCGACAGTCGCGGGCTCGAAGCCGCGCTGGTGACGCGCCCCACTTCGGCACCGTCTCGGACGAGTCGCACCGGCGTGCCCGCCGCCGGGACCTCGGCGCCCGCTACCCGGAGCGAGACCAACCGCCGCTTCACCTTGCCGCGCATGCCCTGCATGCAGACCACTTCTTGCCCCAGGTAGCAGCCCTTGGTCCACGACACTGCGCGCTGATCGAGCCCCGCCTCGTGAGGGTTGTCGTCGATGCCGTAGTCGACGCCGTGGGCGCCCACGCCCCGCTCGAGGCGTAAGCGCAGCCAGTCCGCCGCCCCGGCGATCGTGAGCTCGGGCGACGCCGCGCGCAGCGCTTCGAGGGCCTCGGCCTCACGGCGCTTGTCGATCACCAGCGCCGCGCCCCCCAGGCCGGTGAAGTCGAGGGCGCCCACCGCCCCGCCGGTGCGCGCGGCAGCGCTCGACGCAGCCACGACGGCCGCCGGACCGTGGAGCGACAGCCAGGTGTGCGCGTCCGTGACGTCGGCGAGCTCGGCGTCTTCCATCACCAGCATGCGGTCGAGGGTGACCGCGAGGTCTCGATGGGTGCCCGGCGCTGCCGAGACGAAGAGCCGGCCCTCGCCCGCCACGAACCAGAGATCGGTCACGATCTTGCCGGTCTTGTTGAGCAAGAGGCCGAAGGCCCCGCCGCCGGGACGGAGATCGGCCAGGTTACAGGTCACGATGCCGTTGAGCCAGGTCGCACGATCGGGACCGACGACCACAAGCGTGCCGCGCTCGGGCTCGGGAACCACCAATACGGCGGCGCGCGCAGCGGTGTCGGCGCTCATTCGAGCGGGATGTCGTCCTCGAGCGTCGGGTAGACCGGGCCGTCCTTCACGCTCAGGTCGACGACCGAGCCGTCTGCCTTCTTGACGCTGAGTGCGAGCCCCGCCGGCGAGTGGGCGTTGATCAAGCTCCGCGCCTCGGCATCTTCCATGGTCTTCACCTCTTTGCCCTGGATGCGCACGATCTGATCCCCCGTCCGAAGCCCGATTCGCGCCGCGGGGGACTCGAGCGTCACGCGAGTCAGGTAGATGCTCTGCGTTCGGAACTCGTAGCGCATACCGAGGCCGATGCGTGCGTGGGCCGGCTCGGTGACGACCGACATCTTCGCGCCGCTCTCGCACTCGATGTCGATGGCGCCGGCGCGGGCCTCCGCGGCGAACGCCCGGATGACCTTCACGCAGATCGGGTGGTTGTTGATCGGGTTGCTGTCCCAGAGCTCGACGCGCACGGTGACGCCCTTCGGGACGCGGTAGTTCGCACGAGGCGCGTCGGGCCAGGTCGGAGTCAGCGTGTCGGGCTGGATGGGCGTGCGGAGCAGCTCTTTGTCGCCCGCGATCAACTTCACGAAGGGGTCGGGGGCTGCGCCGCCGACCGAGTCCCATTTTCGACCGTCGCGAGTCATCTCGGGAATGGTCGCGCCCTTCATGCGAATGAAGAACAGGTCGTCGGGGGCGGGCGGAGACAGGGCCTGACCCGCTGCGACCGGTCGAGTGGGCGTGGCCACCTCGGGGTAGACGGCAGTACACGCCAAGGCCAGCACCCCGAGAGGTGCGAGTGCGAGAGAGCACGGACGGCGGTGCGGCATCTTGGGCGCGTAGGCTACCACATCCGCGCTCAGCGAAAGCGTGGGAGCGCTCGCCGGACCGCGCGCAACGCGTGCGCTGAACCCCAAGGTTTCGGCCACTAGGCCGGCCCGACCACCCGCGCGCGAACGAAAGTGTGACAAGCTCGAGCAGACGCCCCATGCTTGGAACGTAGAGCACCATGGCAAGGATGTTCGGCTTCATCGGAAACCGCGCCGACCTGGGCGCTCGGGTCCTCGAGCTGCACACGAGCGTGCTCAATGTTCGCTCCGTCCCGGGGGAGGCCCTGGGCTGGGGCATCGGCTTCTATCAGGCCGGCGAGGTGCTCTTGCGACGCCGGCCGATCGACGACCGCCCGCTGATCGAGATCACGGAGGCCGCGAAAGGTCTGCGCACCGACGTGCTGGTGGGCCACGTGCGGCGCGCGACGGTCGGGGCACTGCGGACCGAGAACACCCACCCCTTCCGCTACCGCTCGTGGCTGTTCGCGCAGACCGGCACCATCCAGGGCTTCGATCGACTGCGCGGGCGCCTGCTCGAGTCGTTGCCCGAGTTCCTGCGCCGGAACGTGCGCGGTGAGACCGACAGCGAGCTCTTCTTCCACCTGTTTCTCTCGTTCTTGCACGACGCCGGCCAGCTGGGCGACGGCAACGTGGCGACCGAGCACGTGGTCGCGGCGCTCCGCTCGTGCATCACGCTGGTCGATCGACTGTCCGCCGAGGAAGGCCATGGGCACAACAGCGGCGACACCCTGGTCACCAACGGGGAGCAGATGGTCGCCCTCCACCGCAACGGGGGCATGGCCTATCGGGTCCTCCGGGGCCGCTACGACATCGAGGAGCTGCTCGGCGCCGAGAGCCGGATGCACCTGAAAATCCCGGCGATCGAGAGCACTCATTTCACCCTCGTCGCCTCGGAGCTCGATTCCACGCCGGTGGGCTGGACGGCGGTCGACAGCCCGAGCATCGTCACGCTCACGCGGACGGATGATCCCCTGGTCGAAGCCCTCTGACCCCAGGCTCCCCTGGCTGCCGATTGCGCTGGTCGTGATCGGCTGCGGCTCGCAGCGCGGGTCGATGGAGACGACCACCGCCCTCGACGCCGCGCCGCGCCGCGCGCCGGGGGTCGCCGTCGATCCGGCACCGGAGCTTCCTGCGCCGACCCGCTCGGCCCACCCCGAGCAAGGCATCGTGGTTCTCCGGGCACCCCAAGACCCCGAGGCCGCCCGGGAGGTCGTGCGGGGTTTCTTCCGCGCCGTGGGGCACGGCGCGATCGACGAGCTCAAGCCGCTGGTCGCCGAGGACGCGTGGCTCAGCGCCGGCGCGATGGCCGGGCGGCAGAAGGCCCTGCAATACTGGGAGACGCGGCTCTCGCGACTCGACTACGGCGCGCTGGCCGGCGCCGCGGTGTTCCGCGAGGGCGAGATCGAGACCTACCGTGCGGCCGACCTCGGGGCGCTGCGGCCGCCGCGGGCGCTGGGCGTGGCGGCGCAAGCCGACGACGTGGTGGTGCGCGTGCCGATCACCGCGCCAAAGTCCGGTAAGACGCGCCTGTTCGGCGACGAGATCGTGTTCGTGCTGCGGCCCCGAGGCAACCGCTACTCGATCGTCGACATGGCCGAAGAGTTCACGCTGCCCTGAGTCAGTTGAGCCGGCCCAGCGCCCCCATCTTGGGCACGTCGAACACGCCCCGCTCCTTGGCTTGGGCGAGGGTCTGCAGCGCGGCGCGGTAGCCACGCAGCACCAGCGAACGGGCCGCGTAGCGGTTCAGATAGCCGAAGCGGCCGATGTCGGGGGCGACGTCGATGAACGTGCAGCGCGGGTGAGTGTGCGAGTACAGGTCGAGCCCGCGCCGCTCTTTCTCGGTGAGCATGATGTTCAACGCTTGGTTCAACACCGAGAGCGGTCCGCGTCGAGCCATGCTGCGCGGGTATCGCTCGCCCTCCGCGGGGCGGTAGATGTTCGAGACGATCACGATGTCCGCTCCCGCTTCGACGGCCACGTCCGCCGAGAGCGTCCGCGCGACCTCGCCGTCGAGATGATAGCGGCCGTTGATCTCGTAGGGGCGAAACAGCCCCGGCACGGCGCACGACGCAGCGACCGCTCGGCTGATGGGTGTCTCGGCGTCGTAGCCCTTGCCGAAGAGCACGCGCTCGGCGCGATCGACGTCGACCGAGGTCACGATGATGCGGCTCTCGACCTTGCGGAAGTCGTTGACCGGCAAATGCCGTCGCAAGTAGCGCTCGAGCTTGTCGAGAGAGAACACCCCGCTGGTCAGGTATCCGGGATCGAACAGCTGCCGCAGCGAGGGCAGGCCGAAGAAGGTGTCCAGGTGGAAGCGCGGGCCGTCGTGCCGGCGCTTCCAGGGCAGCCGATAGCCGTCGAGCAAGACGTCGAGCGGGATCCCTTGCCCGTAGGTCGCCGAGACGATGGCCCCGGCGCTGGCGCCGACGAAGATGCTCGGGACGATGCCCAGCTCTTCGCAGGCCTTGAGCACACCCAGGTGTGCGATTCCGCGTGCGGCTCCCCCCGTCCCGACGAATGCCACGGTGGGCTTTTTCATGTGAGCTCTCTCGGACTGCGAGGCGGCTTTGGGCCTGCACCCATAATCTGATGGACGACGGCCCCTCGCACCAACTTCCGGACTAACGCACCGTGTCAGGCCGGCTCACATGCCCGAGACGATGCGGAAGCCCTCTCCCGACGGGACCAGCTCGAGGCGGTTGTCGGCGACGACGTGGCGCCAGACGTCCCCGGCGTCCGTGGGGATCTTGTAGCTGGCGCTGTAGGTGTAGTCGACGGTGACCGCAGCGTTCCGGCCCTTGGCGATTCGCCGATAGCGGATCTCGTACCGGATCCCCTTGGTCTTGGCGAAGCGGTCCTCGAGGTAGCTGCGCAGGCCCGCGTAGTCGAGGTCGTCGGCGGCATCGGTGTTGCCGCCGTCCTCGTAATAGGTGGGATCGGCGAGCTGCAGCAGCCGCCCGACCTTCCGCTGTTCGACCGCCCGCCGGTACTCCTCGCAGAAGTCGACGACCTTGCGGTTGTCGGTGGTGTCTTCGACGTCGGTGTTCGGAATGGTGTGACCGGCGCACCCCGCGAGGGTCAGGGGCAAGAGCACGCCGAGCCAGCTGAGTGAGGCAAACGAGGACATGTCAGGGGCTTTTCGCATAACGCGCGGAGGCCGCGCGCGCATTCCGGCCTGCCACACTGCCAAACGCCACCTCGGCCGGCAAGACCTTCCGAGAAACCTTCAAATCGTCTGGCGCACGGCAGCGAGGAGCGATGGCCAGCCCGGAGCCTCCGCGCCGAGCGCGCCCGCGCCGGCCAGAGCCGCGGACAGATCCGCGACGAGCCGGGCGCGGTACAGCGGAGCCCCCGGCCCGGCCAGAGAGAGCACGACCGCCACCGCCCCCTGGGCAGGGAGCGGCCACTCCGCGGCGGTCCAGACCGCCCGCACGGTGTCGCCCACGTGCTCGGCGGCGATCACGATGGCCGCGTCCACGCGACCCGAGGCGATCCAGTCGTACGCGACGACCGCGGCCTCGAGGGCTGCCGCGGGGCTCGCTCCCACGCTGAACGAGGGACCCCGCGAGCCCAGGGCGATCGTGCACTCGCCGGCGCACAGGTTCGGCGAGGTCGCGGGGAAGCGCCGGGGCTCGGGACCGCGCCGCTTTCTCCGTCGCTCGAAGTCGGCGTCGATCTCCAGCGTGGCCGCTGCACTCCCGACGACCACGAGGGTGCGCTCGTTCCAGGCGGCGTGCGCTCGCGCTGCGACCGCGGCGGTCACTGCCATTGCCGACAGCGCGTCCATTCGGCCGAGCTTCACCGGATCGGTGAGCACGCGGCCCGCCAGGTCGGCGCCCGTGGCCTGCAGCACCGGCTCGCCGCAAAACGCCAGCCTCACCTCACGCGACGCGACGGGGGCTGCGGGAGCCGCGTCGGCTCCCAGGACCAGCGCCGCGTTCGCTCCGCCGAACGCGCTCGACAGCTTCAGACACGCGCCCGCGGCCGAGGGCTCGCTCACCTCCAGCAGGCGCGCCCGCAAGAACGGCTCGACCTCACCGTCGCCCGCCGTGGCCGGAGCCAAGCCCTGCTTCAGCGCCGAGAGCGCGCCCAGCGTCTCGAGCGCGCCGCCGGCACCGAGCGCGTGACCCAGGCTGCCCTTGAAAGCGTGCACGACCAGCCGCCCGGCAGTCTCGCCGAACACCGCGTCGATGGCCCGTGCTTCGGCCGCGTCGTTGTAGCTGGTGCCCGTGCCGTGTGCGCTCACCAGACCGATCTCCGATGCGGCGGTCTTCGCGTCGTCGAGCGCGAGCCGCGCAGCGCTCGCCAGGCCGCTCCCGGTTCGGTCCGGCGCCGTGACGTGGTGGGCGTCACTGCTGGCACCGAACCCGAGGACGGCTCCGTGGGTCGCGCGAGGGTCCCGAACGAGGGCCAGGAGCGCGGCCCCCTCGCCCAGCGCGAGCCCCGCGCGCGCCGCGCGAAAAGGCGCCGGCGCGGCCGAGGTCGCGCCCAGGCACTCGAAGCCCGAAGCGATGAACGGCGAGATGGCGTCGTATCCGCCGGCGATGACCAAGTCCGCGGCGCCGGTGCCGAGCCAGATCAACGCCTGTCCGATGGCGAAGGTCGACGACGCGCAGGCCGCCAGGAGCTGCGTGGTCACCTCGGGGTGAGCGCCGAGCCGCGACACGAGCGCCCCGACCGGCCCGAAGTAAGGACAGCGCCGGGCCAGCTCGCGATCGAGGGGCTGCCCCGCGTCGAGGCGCGCGATGGCCTGCTCGAAGCTGGGCATGCCGCCGCCCGAGGTCCCCAGCGCAACGCCAATGCGGCGGCTCCGGAAGTCCGGCATGGCCAGCTCGAGCCGTTCGAGCAAGTCGGCCGCGGCGAGGGCGAGGAGCGCCGCCGCACGGTCCGCCCCCGGCGCGAGCGCGACGCCCCGCACCCGGGCGGCGAACGGCTTCACGAGCCCCGCCGCCGCCAGGTCGGAGTCGTGGCACACGGCGCAGGTGGGGGGCGCGCCCACCCGACCCGGAGACGTCGCGGCTTCGCCCCGCCCGAGCGCCGAGACGGCGCCGAACGCCACGACCGACGCGGTCATGGCCCGGTGGCTCGCCGCTCGAAGACGAACGCGAAGGCGTGGGGCCCCCTCGGCGACACGACCAGGGTCTGGTCCGCGGCGTCGGACGAGAGCGCCTCGACCGCGCGCACCAGGGCGAACCCGCCCCAAGCTTCACGCGGAACGCCGACGAAGGAGGGCTGCTCGAGCGGAACGTCCCGCCAGCTCGATGCCCGTACGAACGCCTCGGCTCCGCCGAATCCGAACGCCCGCGCGCGGCCCTCGGGCACCGGCAGCTCGTCGGGACGCGCGCAGTCGGACCAGAACACGACCGAGGGGTCCGAGCGGCTGCCCGTGCGCGAGAGCAGCACGAACGCCGCCCCCTCTCCCCGCGGCTCGCTGGCCGCGTCGCTGGGCCGATGGAGCGGCGACAAGAGCCGCTCTGAAACGGCGTCGTGAGGCTCGGCCGAGCCGGCCAATAGGGCATCGACTCGGTCGTCCTCGAGCAGCGCCAGCGCAATGCACAGCGCGGCCTCTGCAGAGGTCGCGAGGTCGGCGGTCGCCAGCACCGGCCCGGTGAGCCCGAGGTAGATCGAGGCATTCCCCGCCGGCGCCGAGGGCAACAGATGGGGGAAATCGGCGGGGCTCGCGAAGCGGGGACCGCGCTCGAAGAACCGCCGCAAGAACGCCACGGTTCGGTCGACGTTGCCGAATGCCGAGCCGGCGACCAAGCCGACCTCGCCGGGCGAGCCGCCGGCGCGCTCGAGGACCGCGGACGCGCACAGCGTGACCAACGCGGACGCGCGATCGAAGCGACGGGAGCGCGGGGCGTCGAGGCGATCGACCAAGGGCTCGGACGGCGGGGTCGCCAGGGCCAGGGCGGCGCGCACCCGAGACGGCCCGGTCGTCGGTTTGGCCGGGACACCCTCACGGGCGCGCTCGGAGAACGCCAGCACTGTGCCGGCGCCGCCGAACCCGAACGAGAGCGACAGCGCGGCGCGGATCGGCAGGGGCATTGCGCGACCGACCACGTGACGCAGCCCGAGCTCGAGGTCGGGGGTCTCGAGGCCGACCGTAGGCGGGACCTTCCCCTGTTCGACTGCCAGCACGGTGAGGGCCGCTTCGATTGCGCCGGATGCGCCGAGGGTGTGCCCGATCTGCCCCTTGCAGGACGAGACGAACACGCGCGCAAGCTCGGGCCCGAGCGCCACCGCCAGCGCGCGGGCCTCGGCCGCGTCGTTCTGGAGCGTGGCGGTCCCGTGGGCGTTGACCCACGTGAGCTCGCGCGGGTCGAGCCGAGCGCGGGCCATCGCACGGGTGATCAGGCGCGCCCCACACGCGCCCGAGGGCTCGGGGTGCGTGATGTGGTGGGCCTCGGCACCCAGCGACCAACCGTCGAGCCAGGAGAGCACCCGCGCCCCGCGAGCCGCCGCGACCGCGGCGGACTCGAGCAGCAAGAACGCGGCCCCTTCGCCCAGCGTGAGACCCCTCCGGGCCGCATCGAACGGCCGGCACGGCTCCGGCGACATCACCCCGAGCGCGTCGAAGCCGGCAAAGGTCAGGCGACAGAGCGCATCGGCCCCACCGACCAGCGCCCGCGAGGCGCGACCGTTCTCGACCCAGCTCGCACCGAGCCCGATGGCGTTGGCACCGCTGGAGCACGCGCTGCACGCCGTCGCGTGCGGGCCCTCTGCGCCGAGCGCGGTTCGCACGCGATCGAGGGGCGTCGACAGGGGATAGGACAACAGCCGCTCGGCGGCGAGCTCGGGTGAGAGCTGCGTCTGCCCGGCCAAGAGGCCCTCGGCTTCGAGCATTCCCGCCGTGGTGCCGCCGACCGCCACGGCCAGATCGGGGTCGGGACGGTCGATGCCGGCGTGTGCCAGCGCCTCACGGGCAGCCGCCAGCGCCATCCGATCGGTCCGCGACCAGCCGTCGGTCGAGGCCTCTGGCGCCAGCGCCGCGTCGGACTTCACCTCTGCGGCCAGCTGGCAGCGCTGGGCCGAGACGTCGAACAAGGTCACCGGCCCGAAGCCGTGCTCGCCCGCGCAGAGGCGCGCGAACGTCTCGGGCGCCGTGCCTCCCAGCGCCGAGACGATGCCCACTCCCGTGACCGCCACCCGCTGCCGGCTGCTCGTCATGGCTCAGCCCGAGCGCAGGCGCTCGACCTCGCGCGCGAGCGCAGCCACCGATGCGAACACCGGCCGCGCGGCCTCCCCTTCCGGAAGCCGCACACCGAAGCGCTCCTCGATGGCCAGGGCCAGCTGCAGTGCGTCGAGGGAATCGAGGCCGAGCCCGGCGCCGAACAGCGTCGCATCGTCGGCGATCTCTGCCGGCTCCGTCCCGCGGAGGTCCAGCTCCTCGACCAAGATCTGCTTGATGGCTCGCTTGAGTTCTTCGTGATCCACGGGGGGGGCCTGAGAGAGCGCAGCATAGCGCGAACTCGGGGGAACTGAAGCTTCCGCTTTCATTGTGCGCTAGGGTTCGGATCCTAGGGAGTACCGACGGCGGTGAGCAACCTGATCGGCTACAAGACGGATCACGGCGTCGCGCGGATCACGCTGGATGACCCGCCGTCCAACGCCTACACCCACGAGATGATGCGGGAGCTCGACGACGCGATCGTCGAGGCCCGGTTCGACCCCGACGTGCACGTGTTGCTGCTCACCGGCTCGGGCGATCGGCACTTCTGCAGCGGCGCAGATCTCGACCTCTTGCGCGAATCGGACCCCACGTTCAAGTACTACTTCAGCATGCACGTGAGCGAAACGCTGAAGCGATTGGAAGAGACTCCGAAGCTGTGCATCGCCGCGCTGAACGGCCACGCCAGCGGTGGCGGGTTCGATCTCGCGATGGCGTGCGACATCCGGGTCGCGCGCCAGGGGCCGTTCCGACTGGGCTCGCCGGAGGTGAAGCTCGGGCTCTTGCCGGCCGGCAGCCAGCGCCTCACGCGCCTGGTCGGCGCGGCACGCGCACTGCAGATCATGATCGAGGGGGAGGACTTCAGCCTCGAGCAGGCGCTCGGCTGGGGGCTCATCCATTACCTGTGGGAGACGGACTCCCTGGAGTCGTTCCAGGCCAAGGTCAGCGCGTACGCCCACAAGTTCACGCCGCCCGACAAGGCCGCGCTGGCCGTGGGGCGGATCAAGCGAGCCGTTCATGCTGCCCTCGAGCTGCCCCTGGAGCAGGGGCTGGCCCTCGAGCGGGCGCTCGCGGCCGAGCTCTTCACCACCGATGACGCTCGGGAAGGGTTGACCGCTCACGCCGAGCGCCGCCAGCCCGTGTTCCGCGGGAAGTGAGCTACACCCCGAGCTTCTTCTTCACGGCGCCGAGCACGTCCGCGTCGCGCACCCGGTCGGCGTCTGCCCGATAGGAAAGCACCATGCGGTGACGGAGCGCCGGCAGGGTCAGCGCCACCACGTCGTCGACGTCGGCCGCGGCCTCGCCGCGGAGCGCGGCCCGGGCCTTGGCGGCCAGCACCAGCGCCTGGCTGCCGCGGGGGCCTGCTCCGAAGCGCACGTAGGTGCGCACCGCCTCCGGGGCGTCGGGACCTTCCGGACGGGTGGCGCGCGCCAGTCGGACCGCCAGCTCGACGGCCTCGTCCGTCACCGGGATGCGCGGCACCAGCGCACCCAACGTCCGGATCTCGTCGGCGCTGAGCACCGCCTCGATCTGCGGCATCGCCCCGGAGGTCGTGCGCCGCGCGATCTCGCGCTCTTCCCCCTCGCTCGGGTAGTCGACGTGCACCTCGAGCAAGAAGCGATCGAGCTGCGCCTCGGGGAGCGGATAGGTCCCCTCTTGCTCGATGGGGTTCTGCGTCGCGAAGACCTGGAACGGGTCGGGCAACGGGTGTGTGGCGCCACCCACCGTCACGTGCCGCTCTTGCATGGCCTGCAAGAGCGCCGCCTGGGTCTTGGGCGGGGTACGATTGATCTCGTCGGCCAACACCAGGTGCTTGAAGATCGGCCCTGGCATGAAGCGGACCTCGCGCCGCACCAGCCCCTTGTCCTCGACCTCGTTCAGCACGTCGGTCCCGGTGATGTCCGCCGGCAAGAGATCGGGAGTGAACTGCACGCGACCGAAGCTCAGGCTGAGCGCCTGCGCCACGCTGGAGACGAGCAACGTCTTGGCCAGCCCGGGCACCCCCACCAAGAGCGCGTGACCGCGCGCCAGGAGCGTGATCAGCATGGCCTCGACGACCGCTTCCTGGCCCACCACCACCCGCGCCACCTGCTCGGTCAGCCGCCCGCAGGCGCGTGCGCAGCTCTCGAGGAGCTCGGCATCGTTCGAGGAAGATCCAGCCACGGAAGGCCGCGAGCATACTCGGATCGCCGGTCCCCGGGCGCGCAAAGCGCCGGGTTTGTGGCCGCGACGAGGGTTGCCCCGACGCCCGCGCGCGTGGTAGCCGGCTCCTCGTGCAGACCGATGCCATCGACGCCGGCGCCGCGCCGGCAGAGACCAGCCGCATCGTGATCGAGCGGCCCCCGCCGGGACTTGCCCGGGGCAAGTACCCCTGGCCCGCCTGGGGGATCGGCGTGCTCGGAGTCGGCATCTTGGTCGTCGGTCTGGTCTATTTCGTCGTGCTCGCGAGGCGGCGCCGCGCGCGATGAAGGGCTTCCTCCGCAAACTGGTGATCGCGATGCTTCTCGGCGTCGTGGTCTACGGGGTGTTCGTGGCCTGGGCGGGCTACCGCGACATCGGCGCGTCCCTCGGGCGCTTTCGCTGGAGCGCGTTCGCCCTGGCCTTGGCCCTGGCCTCGGCGAACTACGGCCTCCGCTTCGCGAAGTGGGAGTACTACCTGGCTCGGCTCGAGATCCGGGGCGTGCCGAAGCTCGACAGCCTGCTGGTCTTCCTCTCGGGCTTCGTCCTGACCGTGACCCCGGGCAAGGTGGGCGAGGTCTTCAAGAGCGCCGTCTTGGCAGAGACCCACGGCGTGCCCGCGGCTCGCACCGCACCGATCGTGTTTGCCGAGCGGATCACCGACGTGATCGGCGTGATCACGCTGATCGTGATCGGCAGCCTCGGCTTCTCCGGCGGGCTAATCTGGGCGGGGGTCGGCACCGCCGCGGTGCTGTGCGGGCTCTTGCTCGTGATCTGGCGAGCCCCCGGCGAGTGGTTGATCGCCACCCTGAAGCGCCGTCCGGGTCGATTGGCCGCGTTTGCGCCCAAGCTGGAGGAGGCGTTCGAGAGCCTCCGGATCGTCGCCAGCCCGAGCGCCCTGCTCTGGCCGAGCTTCCTCTCGGTGCTCGGCTGGGGCGGCGAGGGCCTGGCGCTGTACCTGCTCGTGCGAGGGTTCGGCGTCGAGGTCCCCGCACCCCTCGCGATGTTCTTCTATGCCACGGCGACCTTGGCGGGCGCGGTCATTCCCGTGCCCGGAGGGCTGGGCGTGGCAGAGGCGATGATCCAAGAGCAGCTGGTGCGCCTGGGCCGAGTGCCCCAGAGCGCGGCGACCAGCGCCATGCTGCTGATCCGCTTCGCCACGCTCTGGTGGGCGGTCGTGGTGGGGTTCGTGGCGCTCGCCATCTTGCGCGCTCGCTTCCCCAAGCTGATGCGCCAAGGCGCGGACGAAGTGCTAGCGCAGTGAACCGAGCGCCTCGAGCGCGGCCTGCATGTCGGCGGGCAGTGGAGACTCGAACCGCAGCCGCTCGCCGCTGATCGGGTGGACGAAGCCGAGCACCATCGCGTGCAGCGCGTGGCGCTCGAGCCGCTCCTCGACCACGCGTAGCTCGGGGTCGACGCACCGCCGGCCGTAGAGCGCGTCGGCCAAGATCGGCGTCTGGGTGCGCTCGGCCAGGTGCACGCGGATCTGGTGGGTGCGCCCGGTCTCGAGGCGACACGCCACGTAGCCCGCCCGGCCACCGGCCAGCCGCTCGACCACGGACACGTGGGTCACGGCCCGCCGACCCTCCTCGAGTCGGGAGGTGAACCGGAGCCGAGAGCGCGGATCCCGGCCGTGCAGCGTCTCGATCCGGCCGGGGGTGGGCACACCGAGGGTCAAGGCTCGGTACTCGCGCTCGACGTCGTGCTGCGCCAAGAGCCGCTTCAGCCCCTCGCGGGTCGGCTCGTCCTTCGCCACCACCAGAAGGCCGCTGGTGTCCTTGTCGAGGCGATGCACCACGCCCGGGCGCAGCGCGCCGGCGGGGTCGCGGGGGTCGGCGGGCGCGCCCTGGAAGCTCGTCCGCGCCAAGAGCCCGCTGACCAGCGTCCCCTGCCAGTGCCCGCGCGCCGGGTGGACCACCACCCCCGCGGGTTTGTCGACCACCATCAGGTGCTCGTCCTCGAAGACGACGGCGAATCGGACGGTCGGATCGGGGATCGCCTCGGACGGCGGCGGCGGCCCCGGCTCGACCTCGACCACCGCGCCGAGCCCCGGCACGTCGCGCGGACGGCACACGGTGCCGTTCACCGTCACGCGGCCCTCGCTGATCCAGCGCTGGACCGTGGCCCGCGAGGTGCCGGGCAAGAGCCGAACGAGCAGCTTGTCGACGCGCTCACCGACTCGAGCCGCATCGATCTCGAAGCGGCGCATCCGCGCCCGCTACCAGATCGGGCTCTTGATGTGGCCCTTCGACTTGATCAGGATGTCGACCAGGGCTCGGTCGTAGAAGTTCCGCTGGTACAGATCGGGGGCCACGCGGCTCTTGTAGAGGGCGCGCCCTTCCTCGATTTCTTCCGCCAGCTCGTCGAACAGCGAATCCCCCTCGATCCCACGCACGATCTTCTCTTCGTTGTAGAGAGAGAGATCACTGGCAATGGCGCGGGCCAGCCGGCGAGCGGCTTCTTCGGTCTCGATCAGCGGCATTTCGGGGCGTCCTCCGAGCGAAGTATCACCCGGCGACTCGCGGGATGTCAAAACGCGGGCGATTCGCCGATCCGGCCGGGGGCGCGCCGGCCGGAGAGGGCCGTCCCTGCCATGGCCGCGACCAGGGGGAAGACCACCAGCGAGTAGCGTCCGGCGCCGAAGAAGACCGCGTGGGTGAGCACCGAGGTCGCGAGCACGGCGGCGCCCAGCACGAGCGCCGGCCGCGCTCCCGCCGCCCTCCCGCTCAGCGCGACCACCACCGCCAGGGCCACGTACGAGACCCACGAGAACGGTGAGAGCACGAACGCGGCGGCAACCCCCGCCAGCCCCCACCGAGCGCGGGGCAGCGCGCCCGGCGCCCGGGCCGCGCCCAAGAGCGCCAGGAGCACCAGCAGCCGCTGGAACACCGTCTCGATCACGCCGAGCGCGAGCTTGGCGCTCTCGGAGAAGCCGTGGGGCGCGGACGCCCGGAGGTACCAGCCCGCCGCCCCGCAGTACTCGAAGGTGTGGGCGAGCTTCTTCGGAATCAACTTCAGGAAGCGCGCCGGTCGCTCACGGACCAGTTTCAATGCTTCGGTGGCGAAGCACGCATCCTTGTCGGCCTCTCCGAACACCGTCCGGCACCGCTCGGGCACGCTGTCACCGGCGATGGGCACGAACGTTCCATTCGCGTGTTCCGTGACCCCGATCAGCAGGTTCCACCCCAGGTTCGCGCTCACCGCCACGCACCGGTCCATCCGGCGGCAGTTGCGTAAAGTCCAGGGGAGCACCACGCACGCCGCGGCCAGCGCCACGACGGCCGACGCGAGGCCGAGCCTTCGGATGCCTGCCCCGCTGCCGGCCGCGACCAGCGCGAACAGCGGCAACGCCAGCAGGCTCTGGCCACGCACCAGCGTGGTGAGCCCCAAGAGCGCGCCGAGGGCGAGCCAGATCCCGACGGGGCGAGACGCCCGACGCGCGACGACCGCGAGCCACGCCGCGAGCGCGAACAGCGCGCCCGTCACCCCCTCGGTCATCAGCGCGGGCGTGTACGCGACCAGCGCGGGATGGAGCGCCACCGCCAGCGCAGCCAGCGCGGCCCCTGCTCGGCCCGTGCTGGTCGCAGCCACCCGGTGCACCGCCACCACGCTCGCCGCTCCGAGCGCGGCGTTCAGCAGCATGCCCAGAACCGGGCTCGGACCGAATGCGGCGTAGAGCCCGGCGAGCAGGCCGGGGTAGCCGACGGGATAGTGCGCGACGAAGGTGACCACACCGTCGGGCCAGCGCCAGGTGTAGCCGTGCCCCTCTGCGATGCGAGTGGCCAGCTGATGATAGAAGCGGGCGTCCTCGACCGGCGGGAAGCGCCCGGCACCCCAGACCACCACGCCGGCGCGCAGCGCCGCGCCGATCGCGCCGATGATCCAGGCATCGCGGAGCGGCGCTCGGTCGGTCATGGGTAGCGTTCGAGCAGCCCGACCCGGCACAGATCTTCGACCACCTCGCACGCCGGCAAGCCCACCACGTTGGTGTACGAACCTTCGATGCGCGCGATCAAGAACGCGCCGATGCCCTGCGCGGCGTACGCGCCGGCCTTGTCGAGTCCCTCGCCGGTCCGAGCGTAGGCCTCGACCTCGTCGCGGCTGGCGGCGCGCATCGTGACCTCGGTCCGGACCGTACGCGCGCAGGCGATCTGGTCGGCCGCGTCGGCCTTGGCGATCAGGTACCGCGTGTAGACCGTGTGCGTGCGGCCGACGATGCGCCCGAGGAGGCGAACCGCGTCCGTCGCGTCGCTGGGCTTGCCCAAGATCTCGTCGTCGACCACCACGATCGTGTCCGCGACGATCACCCCCGCAAAGCTCTCGCCTGCGACCAGCGGAAGCACACCGGCGAGCTTGCCTTCGGCCACGCGTTCCAAGAACGCGTGCGGCCCCTCGCCCGAACGCTGGGTCTCGTCGGAATGACCGGGGCGCTGCAGCAGCGGAATGCCCAAATCGCCGAGGATCTGCCGGCGGCGCGGCGACGCGGAGCCCAGGACCAGAGGCCGATCGGTGCGGATCACGAGCCCCGCATAACACGGATGCTCGGGTGCAAGGCCCGCTCGAAGTCCGATATAACGGGGCGACCATGCCGCTGGCCGCCGACGCGAGACGAGCCCGGACCGTCGTGCTCGGCCTGCTCGCGAGCTGGGCCGCGCTTCTCGTCACGAGTAGCGGGAGGGCCGCCGAGTGCGCGCCGGACTCGGGCGTCTCGACCTGCCTCGACGCCGACAACCTGTGGTGGTCGGCGGGCTCGACTCGCTTCACCAGCATCGCCGCCACGACCACGCCCCGTCGCGGCTCGCTGACCTTCGCAGCGATGGTCGGTTACCTCGATCGGCCGGTCCTCTTGAGCGTGCCTTCGCCCGACCCCGAGGGGCGAGAAGTGAACGTGGTCCGCGGCGCCGTCGGCCTCACGCTGGCCTACGCTTACGGCCTCTCGGACGGGCTCGAGCTCAGCCTGGCCACGCCGCTGGTGCTTCACCAGACCGGCGCGGGCGCCGAGGGGATCACCTCGCAGAGCGCGCCGCCGCTGACCGCCGTCGCGGTGCGAGATCCGCGCGTGGGCCTCGGCGTGCCGTGGCGCCAGGGCGCCTTCGCGGCCACGGCCCGCGTCGAGCTCGCCCTGCCGTTGGGCGATGCCCGGCAGTACGCTGGCGCCGGCGGGCTCACGCTGGCCCCCGGGGTCTCGGGTAGCTGGCAGGTGGGCAGGGTCCACGCCGCCCTCGAGCTCGGCGTACGCCTGCGCCGCGCCGTCCCGTTCGCCACCGCGCGCGTGGGCTCCCAGGGCTTCGCTGCGCTCGGGGTCGGCGCCGATCTCTGGCAAGAGCGCCTCTCGGTCGAGCTCGAGGCCTTCGCGCTGCCGTCCCTGGTGTCACAGCCGGGCCGTCAGGACGCCGCCTCTCGCGTGACGGACGGTGTGCTCGTTCCGGCCGAGTGGCTCGCGAGCCTCCGCACCGTGCCCTCGCGGGACGCGAACGTCGCGCTCTCGCTCGGCGGCGGCACGGGCCTGCCGCTGTCCAGCGAGACGCGAGAGACCGCCACGGGCGCGAGCCACGAGCGCTTCGCCGGGGTCACGACCCCGAGGTTCCGATTGTTCTTCGGGGTTCGGTACCAGCCGTGAGCCGCGGGCGGTGGATGGCGCTCAGAACACCCGCTCGTGGACGTAGATGGAATCGCCGGCCTGGAGCGCCAGGTCCGGCGAGCGGCCATCGGTGATGGCGTCGACGTTGAGCACCACCGTGGTGCGCCCGTTCTTGCCCTGGCGGGTCAGGTTCACGCGGTCGTGATTCGCAATCGCGGTGAACCCACCAGCCAGCGACACGGCCTGCAAGAGCGTGAGCCCCGGCGTGAGGGGAAAGCTGCCGGGCTTGGCGACCTGGCCGAGCACGGTGATGCGCTTGCTGTTGTACTCTTTGACCGAGACGATCACGCTCGGGTCGCTCAAGATCTTGGCCTCGATCAGCCGCTTGCGGAGCAGGCGCGCGATCTGTTGCGGCTCGAGCCCCGAGACCTTGGTGCTGTGGACGTAGGGGAAATCCACGGTACCGTCGGAGGCGACCTGGTACTCCGAGGGCAGCTCTTTCTCGCCCACCACCTGCATGGTGAACACGTCCCCGGGGCCGATGGTGGTGCTCTCGACCGGGGCCGGCAGCTTCACCTGGGAATTGTCCTGGCCGGCCGAGCAGCCGGCGAGCAGCGACAGCGCGCCGAACAGTGCCAGGAGCAGGGTCGCGACGGCGAACCGGAATCGAAGCGGGAAGAGCGAGAGCATGAGACCTGAGATCAGCGGGGGCGCCGCCGTCATGGGTTGTGCGCCGACCGGAGATCGTTCGCCCGGTGGGCGGTCACGCTCACATGAACCAGCGCGCGCCGAGCCAGAGCTCGTAGCGGTTGTACTGCAGGTTGTCCTGAGCCGTCCCGGTGTTGTCGAGCGGGATGCGCTCGTTGCCGAGCGACGCGTCGTACCGCAGGGTGGTGTTGATGCCGATGCTGTCGCTCGGGCGGTACTCGGCGAAGAGCGTCGCATCGGCGCGGCTCTGGCCGAAGCTGGTCTTCCGAGGGGTGCCGTCGGCGAAGTACGTGGGCGAATGCGTCAGGTACGAGAACCCGCCCTCGAGGCTGACCAGGAACGCACCCGCCACGAAGTACGAGAAGTTCGCGTACCCGCGATCGCGCCGATAGAAGTCCGACAGATAGCTGTTGGTGTAGTCGCGCACGTAGCCGGCCGCGATGCTGGACAGGCCCACCGTGGCCTGATCGGGCGCGAGCGACGGCTGCGGCAAGAGGAACCACTTGAGCTCGGCCTGACCGACCGGGCCGTCGTAGTTGTGGACCGGCACCCCGCCGCTCGCCTCGTAGAAACTGGCCGCCCAGCCCGCCATGGCCAGCATGGCGAAGTGGTGGGTGATGAGGCCGTTCACGCCGATCTTGCTGTTGACCGTCTGGGCGTTGTGGTTGGTGTTCTGCCCGTCGGTGTAGCTCAAGAAGCCGAACTTGCCGTCGTAGACCAGCGCGGTGCGCGGCAAGAAGCGCCAGCGCCCCCGGGTCAGGAGGTAGTGCTGGTAGTTGTTGAGGTTCTTGTACGCGTCGCGCTCGAAGAAGTTGTAGTTGAGCTCGTAGCCCAGGCGCCACTCGAACAGGCCCCCGCCCGGCCGCCAGTTGATGCCAGCGCCCAGGCGCACGCTGTCACGGTTGAACGCCAGGTCTTCGACGATGTTGTTCGATGGCTCGGCGGTGCGCACGAAGTCGCCGTACATGTCGAAGCCCCAGGGCTTCTGCGGCAGCACGTCGAGCGAGAAGTTCACCCCGGCGTTGACCACGTTGTCGTTGTCGCTGACCGCGTCGCTCTGGGCCGAATCGGTGGCAAACAGCTTGTTGTACGAGAGGAAGGTGCCCGCGCGGAAGTTCAGCTTCGGCGGATCGCCGCCGCCCTCGCGGCGCTGCGGCCCGAGGGTCGAGAGCGAGAGGGACGGCGTCACGCGAAGTCGCATCACGCTGATGACGGGATCCTCGTCGTCCGCCCTCAGGAAGTAGTTGGAGTCGTAACCGAGCTCGGCGCTGACGCCGGGGTGGATTTCGAGGTTACCGGTGCGGTAGCCGATGCCCTCGGCGTACTTCCGATCCTTGATCCACGGCTGATTCTGAGCCGACGCGGACAGACTTGCTGTCGCGACGACCAGCGAGGTCGCAAGAAAGGCACGAAAGCGCATTTAGGGTCAGCGTCCGGAAGGTCTCGGGAGGTGATAGTCGATCGATGAAGCCGTTCCTAGCCCCAGTTTCACTACTGGGTCGGGCTGGCGATCACGGGGGGCTGGGAGACGATGGGGTCGGTCGGGTACGCGGAGGGGTCGTCGGGGATGGTCGGATCGATCTGAACTGTCACCTGCGATTCACCCACGAAGCCGGTCTCTTCGCCAATGCACTGATTGGCTTCGGCGACCAGGCTCCGGACGCGATCACGGAGGACTTGAATGACGGTGAACTCGTGGCGGGAGCGATCGGCGTCGTTCTTCTCGGCGGCGCCTCGCAGGTTCGGCATGCGATCACGCGCAGAGCGCGTGGCCACGTCGATCTGGTTGAGCTTGTCGTTGAGGCACAGCACCTTGACGACGTCGCGCTTCTCGCGCGACTCGCTGAGCTGGCGGCGCACCGTGCTGGCGCCCCGCTCCATCTCGGGCAGATAGCCCTCTGCCTCGTCACGCATCTGCGTCGCGGACAGCTTCACGTCACGCTGCGTGGTCACGTCCGGAGGCGGCGCAGGCGCGGCCTCTTGCGCGAGCGCAACACCAAAGGCGAACGAGATCGCAGTGGCGATCGCCATCCCCCAGAGCCGTTTGGAAAGCATCGAGGCGAACCTCCCTCTACCCGTCAAAGTCGGGCCAGTATAGAAACCGGGTCCACCCCTGTCAACGAGCCTGCGCCTCGGGATAAGTGTCATGTTTCCGCCAGCTTTGGCGCCCGAAACCCGGACGACCAGCCGGTTCGTTGCCCGTGGCGGAAGGCGCATTCAGCGCCCAGTACGGCAGCGCCGGCTACTGCTTGACGAAGCTGACCGGAACCACGACCACCGCGCTGCCACCCTCGGGGGGGTCGAACTGGGCAGCCTGAGCGCGCGCCTGGACGCAGCTGGTCACCGAGCCCGGCAGGTTGCCGCTGGCTGAAGCCGTCACGCCCTGGACCTCGCCGCCCGGTCCGACCTTGATGCTGAGCCGGATGCTGCCCTGGGCATCGGGGTTCTCGGCCAGGCCACGGTTGTAGCAAGAGCGGAAACCGGCGCGCATCCCGGCCACGACCCGCGCCGCGTTGCTGACCTGACCACCGCTGACCGAGGCACCACCGACGTTGGCGCTGCCCTTCGGGCCTTCGACCTTCTTCACCTCGCCGGTGCCGCCGGTGCCGCCGGTCTTGCCCGTGGTACCCATGCCGGCCAAGCCCGAGCCGCCCATGCCGGGTCGGATCGTGCCGCCACCGCTGCCCAGGTTCAGGCCGCCGATGCCGCCGGCAGAAACGCCGGCGCCGCTGGCTGCGGCCGCGTCGAGGGCGCCGGTCGGCACTTCACCGCCGCGCAGCACGCCAGCCGTCGCGGGACCCTGGGCCGACAGCGCACCGATCGTGGCCATCTCGAAGTTGTCGAGCTCTTTGCTGAGCGCCGCAGCCTGGGCGCCCGACATCGGGCCCGCCTTGCCCGGCGCGCCGCCCGCCTTCCCGCCGGCGGCCTTGGGCGCTGCCTTCTCGGCCTTCTCGGCCTTCTCCGCCTTGTCGTCGGTGACCTCTTCCTTGTTCTCGACCGGCGGCGGTGGCGGCAGCGACTTCATCGAGTCGACCAGCCCCGCGACGCTCACTTCTTCGTCGAACACGGGATCGAGCCAGTCGGAGTACACCGAGCCGATGGCCAGGAAATGCAGCAAGAACGAGAACGCCGCGATCATGGTCGTTCCCCAGTCGATGCTGGTCGCGCCCTGCGTGACCGACACCGGCAGCTGAGGCTTGGGCTGCACCGGCGGCGGCGCGACGAACTGGAACAGGATGGTGGTGTTGCCCACCACCACCTTGCCGCGCGAATCTTCGGTCAGCTTGATCTGATAGGCGCCCTGCGGCGTGCGCCGCGCTTGGCCCTTGAGCATCGACAGATCGGAGATGCCCGTCGGGAGCGCGATGCGCCCGGCCATGCCGTCCAAGAAGTTCAGCCAGTAGTCGTTGCCGATCAGCTCGAACAGCCGGAAC
The DNA here is from genome assembly GCA_016191785.1 of Myxococcales bacterium. GTDB lineage: Bacteria > Myxococcota_A > Polyangia > Polyangiales > Polyangiaceae > JADJKB01. The sequence continues at coordinate 37,584 of JACPVJ010000168.1, forward strand.
GTCGGTGGCAGGTTCTGGGTGGCGACGACGAACATCGCCTTCTCGCTCGGACCCACGGTGACGTGGATGCGCTGCTTCACGATGCGCTCTTCGAGGATGCGCCCGCCCTGCACCACGCCGATACGCAGCACCTTCGGCCCGCTCTGGGCCACGGCCCGCATCACGGCCGTCATCTGACCCGGCCTCTGGCTCCCTGGTTGCTGGAACGGCTGCTGGTGCTGGGACATCGAGTTCGGCTCTCCGCGGCGTTCGCCCAGGAAGACCCCTGGTGTGAGCGTCCGACAACCGGCGGGGTCGCTAGGTTCCCACCGGGCGCACAAAGACTAGTCGGCGGGGGCCTCCGGGTCCACTCGCTGCTGCGCCTCGCCTCCGCCCACATTGCCCGACTCCGAGAGAAGCCGCTCGAGGATGCGGCCCAGGCGATCCCACCCGTCCCTGGCCCGCCGGCCGTGCTCCTCTGCCGCCCGGGCCGAGATCATGCAAACCACCGCGCCCACGCCGCCCACGACCACCGCGGGCGCCGAAGCAGCCAGGGCCGCCACCCCGCCCCCGTCGGGCAGGCGGCGCCCGAGCTCGACCAAGCCGAGAAGCGCGCCGGAGGCCAAGGCCACCCGCGTGGCGCTCTTCGGGACCTCGCGGCTCACGTCGAGCTCCCGCGCCACGTCCCCCAGGGCTTCGTTCAAGGTCGCGATGGCCTGAGCGCGACTCGGCGCGTCGAGCACCTCCCGCGCAGTGCGTGCGAGCGGGCCGTCCGCCGGCAGCTTGGCCAAGAGCCGGCCCTGACCGGCTCGCTCGAGGCCGTCGCTGTGGATGGCCTCCCTCGCGACGCGCCTCACCAGCGCGAGCCGCTTCGTGCTGACCCACACGCACGCCCCCGCGACGATGATGGAAAGAGCCAGTGCCAGCACGATGCGCCCCCGTCGAGGCGCCGCCCAGAGCGCAAGAGCGCCGAGCGGCGACCCCCCGGGTCAGAATGGATCTTGGTAGATCGCCTTCTCGATCCGATGAAGGAACGGCTGCCGCAGCTCGGCCAGCGTGAGCTTGGGCTGGATGCGACTCACGTCGACGGCAGCGATCGGCTTTTGCACCCGGCCGACGATGGTGACCTCGCTGATGGTGACGACGCGGCTCTTGCCCTGCGCAGAAGCCGAGGCAGACGCCGCGAGGAGCAGCGCAACGAGCGCGACCTGAATCAGCTTCTTCATTTCTTCTCTCCCGCCGCCGGAAGCTTTCCGGTCGAGGTGCCGCCGGCGGGCGGCTTGGGCGTGGTGGTGCCACCAGCCGGCGGCATGCCGCCGGTGGCGGGCTTGGTCCCGGCCGCGGGCGGGGTCGCGGGCTTGGCGGCCGGCTTGCTCTTCGATTTCGCCTCTTCTTCGAGGACGGCCTTCCGGGTCTTGGCGCGGGTGATCAGCTCGTCGGTATCGTCGCGCTCGCCGGCTTTCCCCTTCGGCTTCATCTTCTTGTAGAGCTCGAGCTCGCCGATGGCCTTGTCGATGGCGCTCTTCGGCGTGACGCCCGGCAGGTTGTCGCTGAACAAGTAGAGCAGCCCCAGGTTGTAGTGCACCTGCGCGAGGGAGCTGTCCTTGCTCGCCACCCACTCGAGCTCTTTCTTGGCCTGCTCGGCCTTGCCCAGCAGCCGATAGGCGTCGCCCAGATTGAGGCGCGCGAGCACGTGGTTCTTGTCGTACTTGAGAGCGCCCTCCAGCAGGTTGGCGGCCTCGAACGCGTTGCCGGCCTCGAGCACGTAGCTGGCGAGCTGTACGCGAGCTTCGACCAGATCCGGGCGCGTCTCGACGGCGCGCTTGAAGTCGTCGAGGGCCCCGGCCTTGTTGTTCTGCTCGCGATAGATCAGGCCGCGAAGCAGCCGCGCGTCGGCGTTGTTCTTGTCGCGAGCCGGGTTCTCTTCGCCGTGCCCGTCCAAGATGGCCTTGAGGGTGTAGAGCGCGAGATCGAGCCGACGCTTCCGATAGTGGTCGCGCGCGATGGTGACCATCGCCGGCCGGAAGTCGGGGTTCTTCTTGAGCGCCTCTTTGGCAAACTGCTGGGCCTCGTTCGAATCTCCCTGGATCGACTTCACCTCGGCGAGCGCCGCCGGCACGGCTGCGCTCTTGGGCATCTTGCTCGCCTTGCCGTTCAGGAAGCTCTCGGCCTCGCTGCCCTTGCCGTCCCGCGCCAAGAGCACGCCGAGGGCGTAGATCGCGGGCTCGTAGTCGCCGACCACCGAGATCGCGCTCTTGTAGGCCGAAGCCGCGCCGCTGGACTCGTTCAGTCGCTCCTTCACCACCCCCAGCGAGTAGAACGCCTGATAGGCCTGTGAGTCGGCCTCCGTGGCCTTGGTGAACTGCTCGCGGGCGGCCGCGAGGTCCCCGGCCTTGAAGGCGTCCATGCCGGCGGCGTAGGCCTGCCCCGCCGAGGCGTTCATCTTCGGGCGACCGCTGGCCGACTCGCCGCTCGACGGCGCATCGGTGACCGCGAACTGCTGGCCCTGCGGGGTGAACACCGCGCCCGGTCCGCCGTGCGCCGACTGATCGATCTTCCCTGCCCCGCCGGGATACTTCGCGCCAGCCTTGTCCTTGCCGCCGCACGCGACGCTGCCGAGCGAAAGGCTGATGACCAGGACCGATCCGAATTTCAGGCTCATGGTTCGCTCCTGTTTCACTGCGGCAAGACCGGCAGCGGCCGCGGCATGCCCTCGGGCTCGGGCCGGGTGACCTGACCGGGGCGCATCTTGAGGAACATGCCCTCGGTGTAGTTGAGGTCCTTCACCTTGGCTGTGAACTGCTTCATCTTCGCCTCACCGATCACGTCGGTGAAGAACGCCAGCCGACGGATGGCGTGGATCACGCCGGGGTGCGACACGTTGTAGCGGCGAGAGAGCATGATCGAGTTGCCGTAGCGGTCGACCATGATCTCGTCGGCGCCATTGATCTCCTTGTCGCGGGCGTCACGCCAGGCCTGCTGCACCTTCACGCGGATGGCGTCGACCTTCTCTTGGAGATCGGGGTTGTCGCTCTCTTCGGCCTTCTTCAGCATCGCCTCTTGCTTCTTGTCGAACATCTGAAGCTCGGGCGGCCGCACGTTGTAGAGGCCGGTTCGCAGCGAGTCGTACAGCGTGCCCTGCCGCGCGATGGCGACGGTCGAGTACTCGGGGGACACGTACTTGTCGATGATGACCTGCAGCTTGTCGTACCACTGCTTGGCGACGCCGGCCTGCTTGCGATAGGCCTCGATCACCTGCACCGGCGTGCCCTTGAAGCGGTTGTGCCCCGACTCGTAGTCGAACTTCTTGGTGATCTCCTGGTCGAGCATCGTGTACTCGGCCTGGGCCGCCATGGTCGCCTCGGGCGAGCCCATGGCGGCGTTCTTTCCGTCCTTGGTCGGCGCCACCTTCTTGTACGCCTCCCAGGCCTCCATCGTGCTCTTCCACCACTTGTCGGTGTCGCCCGAGCCCGCCGCGACCTTGGTCTTGGCCACGTGATACGCCGCGTGGACTACGTACTGCGCCGCCTCGCTCTTCTTCTTGTTGGCGTCGTAGTAGTTCATCATCGAGTTCTGCGCGTTCTTTCGCGCAGTCTGGTTGGCGCCGGTGTCGGGGCTGTACTCGTCCCACTTCTTCAGGTCGCTCGAAGCGATGATGTAGTCCGCCTCGGCGATCTCTTTGGGTGACGCGCCCAGGCTCTTGAACCGGTCTCGCGACTTCTGCATCGCGCTCTGGTCACCCAGGCTCGAGTACAGCGACATCGCCTGGCGCGCCGAGTCGCGACGCCCGGCGGGCTGAAAGTGGTCGATGCTCGAGATCTTGTCGAAGGTCTGGGCCGCCTTCGGGTAGTCGAAGAACAGCACGTAGGAGCCGGCCAGGGCGTCGTAGGCGTCCTTCAGGTACTTGACGCGCTCTTCGTACTTCTTGGGCTCGGCCACCACGGGCGGCTTGGCCTTGGTGTCGCCGTTCTTCAGCTTCTGCAGCGTGGCTTCGTTGCCGTACTTCGAGATGAACAGCTCGTACATCTCGATGGCCTTGTCGTACTCGCCGATCTTCTTCCAGGCGAAGGCGCCGTTCATGGCCGCCTCGGGCGCCTCGTCGCGGGCAGGCGCCGCGTCGAGCGCGGTCTTGTACGCGACCGCCGCCTGACGCCAGGTCTTCTGGCGCTCGGGCCCGTCGGGCATCTTGCTCGCCTTGTCGAACAACTCCGCGGCGTCGCGGTAGGCCAGGCCTTGGCGGATCGGGTTGCGCTTGTCTTCCTCGGCCTTCTTGCTGCCTTCGTCGTAGGCGCAGCTCTTCCCTTCTGTCAGCTTCTTGCTGGCTGCGTTGTCGCGCTCGAACAGCGCCATGCTCATCAGCTTGTCCCAGGACTTGTAGCCCCACTCGTTCTTGCCGCAGTGCTGGTCGTACATCGCCTGATAGCGGAGCTTGGCGCTGGCAAAGTCGCCGTAGACGAAGAAGTACTCGGCGTTCTGGAACGCATACAAAAGGCCGTTGCCCTTGGGGTCACGCTCGGCCGAGACGCGCGCGTTGTACTCGTCGCGAGCCTTGACGGCCTCGAGCACCTGCGCCGGGATCGGATCCTTGATCACCGTGCGGGTGTTCGGGTCCTCACCGTTGAAGCGCACCTCTTCGCGCTTCTGCAGGCCCTGCGCGCCCTTGCTGTCGGCGTGCTTCCGGTACTCGTCCTCGAGCACCTTCTCGGCGATGGTGACGACGTAGTAGCCCGCGGGCTGCATGTACTTGTCGTCTTCGTTCGAGTCGCGCACCGCGACCGCGGCCTCGCGGGCCTTCTGCACCTCGGTCGGGGTCGGCGAGCGGTTGATCGCGACCTGCAGCACCACCACCCAGTAGCGCGCGTCGGCCAGCCAGAACTTGCTCTCGTAGGCGTCGAGCGCGTTCGGATCTTGGTTGAGGAAGCCGGCCCAGCCGGTCTCGGCCATGCGATACTCGTCGATCGCCTTCTCGATCTGGACCTTCTGCTCGCTGGGGTTCGAGAGCTCGAGGGCCTTGTTGTAGAAGATGCGGCCGGCGTTGGTGTGATCGGCGGCCGCGCGGCGCAGACCGCCCTTGACCAGCTGCTCGGCCTGAGACAGCGCCTCGGGGTCGTCGCGATTCGCGTCGGTCCACGGGGTCGCGCCGACGTAGGCGGCGAGCTTGGTCCGGGCCTCGAGCGCCTTGGCCGAAGCCTCGGCCTTGGCGGGCGAGCCCTCGGGCGAGAGCCGGGTCAGCTGATCGTACAGATCGGCGACGCGGTTCTGCATCACCGGCGCGTCGCGATCCATCGGGTACTTCTTGAGCGTGAGCTCGAGCGTGGCGATGGCGTTCCGGTTCTGGGTGATCTCGATGTATTCCTGCGCCAGCGCCTTGTAGATCTCGACGCTCCACTTCTTGTCCTGGGGAACCAGCGCCGGGTCCTGCACGCGGGCGATGCCGATCGCCATCTTCTCTTCCGCCACCAGCGGGTTCGGCTCGGTGTCGAGCACGTCGTTGCGCGGGATGTACGGGTGCTCGCCGGGCGGCCCCTCGAAGTCGACGTAGGTCAGCGAGCCGGCGATGTAGGTGAACGCCTCTTGGCGGAAGTCGGCGCCAGGGTCGCCGGTCTTTGCCTCGAGGTCGTCCGCGTGGTGCAAGAGCTTGACGAACTCGTCGACCGCCGTCTTGTAGCGCTGCTGCTTGAAGTAGGTCCAAGCCTGCTTGTACATCGAGACGCCGTAGACCGGCGGCTTCTTGAACTGCATCGAGTGCTGGTAGGCACTCACGGCGCGATTGAAGTTGTACGGCCCGCCCTTGGGGTCCACCTGATCGAAGTGGTTGTTCCCGATCTGCCACCAGATCTCGGCCAGGTAGCGCGGGTCTTCACCGGGGCGCGCGGGCTGCGGCAGCGGCTTGCAGTCGAGGGGGTACGGGTCCCGGTACGAAAGCTCTTCCTCGGCGGTGCCGACGGGTGCGCCCTTGCCCTTCGCCGGCGGCTTCGCCGCGGGCTTGGGCGGCGCCTTCTTCGCCGCGCCCTTGCCCAGCGCGCCGCCGTCGAGCGGCACGGGGTGTTTGTTGTTCCAGTCGTTCCAGAACTTGTCGTCGTGATCTTGCTCCAGCGGCTGAAGCTCGAGCTTGCTCGCGTCCTTCTTGTCCGCCTTGATCTGATAGCGGTTGTTGCAGACCAGCGCGCGCCAGGCCTGCTGCCCCTCTTCGATCTTGGCAGAGTCGGTGTAGGCGTGACCCAGGAAGTAGTGCACCGCAGCCATCTCTTCGTACTGCGGGTACTCGTCGATGATGCGGCGGTAGAGCGCGATGGCCGGCTCGAGCCCGGCCGCGAGATCGCCCTCTTGTGCCTCGCGCGCGCGCTCTTCGTAGAGCGCCGCCAGCCGGAACATGCCGTCGGGGGTGGCCGACGGGTGAGCGTTGTCGCCGCTGTACTGCGCGATGAAGGCCTCGAGGCGCTTGATCGCCTCCGCCCGGGCCTCTTTCAGCCCCTTCTTCTCGACGCCGATGTCGCGATCGAGCGCATTCAGGATGCGACGACGACGCTCTTCGTAGTGATGGCGCACGATCATCGTGAGCGTGTCGCGGAACTCCTTGGCGCCCTTCTCGTAGTCCTTGGCCTCTTGCTTCAGGACCTCGTACGCCTTGAGCTGCCCGGCGCTGGGCGGGGGCGCCGGGGGCGCGCCCTTCTTGATCTTGATGTCGGGCGGTGCGGACGCCGGGGCCCCGGGCGTGGCGGGCGCTGCCGAAGCGGTCGGCAGCGTTCCCGAGCTGGCCGGCGCCGCCGAACCGGCAGGTGCGCCCGCCGACGGCGCGGCCGGAGCGCCGGGCTTGGCCGGCGCCGGCGGCTTGCCCGGCTGAGAGACGGCGACGGACGGGGCGATCAGCGAGCCGGCGATCGAAGCCAGCAAGAGCCAGTTGCGGGGAACTCGGCGAATCACAGGTCACCTCCGGCGTCGTCGAGGACTTCGCGCAGCTCGTCGTTGAGGTTCTGCTCCTCGCGAGCGCGCTCGCGCTGCAGGTTACGGACGCGCATCAGCTGCTCTTCACGAAGCTCCCACGCGTGCTGCACGATGCCGACGTCGGCTCGCAGCACGATGCTCTTCAGGCGGTCTCGGACCAGCCCGAAGTTCTTCATCGCCAGCTCGCCCACCAAGAGCCGGGCTTGCTCGTCGAGCTCGTCCAGGTTGCTCGCGAACTTGTCGAGCGACGCCGCCTCTTTCTCGACCTGCTCGCGCAGGTTCTGGGCCTGGGCGTCGGCCTCGCGCTCGAGGCGCCCC
>JACPVJ010000169.1 GCA_016191785.1 Myxococcales bacterium
AGCGACACCGACCACGTCGATGCGCGCCGGAGCGGAGCCCTCAGCGTCACCGACCACGCCGATGCGCGCCGGCGCCGAGCCCACAGCGACACCGACCACGCCGATGCGCGCCGGACCGGTGCCCTCAGCGACACCGACCACGTCGATGCGCGCCGGAGCGGAGCCCTCAGCGTCACCGACCACGCCGATGCGGATTGCCCGGTCGCGTTGGTCGCGACCCGGGAAAACGGCCGGTTTCGGGCGCGCGGGCGTTTCCGCTTGACGCTCGCACCTACACCGTAGGATGGTGTAGGCACATGTCGGCGTTCAGGCGCCAGTTTCCTACAAGGTGGTCATCATGAAACTCGCAAAATTCGCAGTGATTCTGCCGCTTTTCATGTTCGCCTGCAGCGCTGAGACCTCGGACGAGCCGGGTGAGCCGAGCCAGACCGAAGACCGAGCCCCGATCGGCAAGGCCGACCTGACCGGATCGTGCAAGGGCGCCACCCAGAACTTCTGCGGCGGGAAGTCCGGCGGCAACTGCTGGTGCGACTCGAAGTGCGCCACCTTCGGAGACTGCTGCAGCGACAAGCCGGCGATCTGTGACGGGGCGACCGCGTGCGTCGGCGGCACCGTGGTGAGCACGGACTCTTTCTCGGACTCGACGGACGGCAAAGAGTGCAAGAGCTCGGTCGCGCACTGCGTGACCAAGAACTACGGCGCCTGCCCCCAGCTGTCGCCGTTGCCCCCCAACTTCTGCAAGGACGGCACGGTCGTGAAGGGCGCGGACACCTTCGTGGCCTCGGCCGACGGCAAAGAATGCAAGCTGCCGAGCGTCCACTGCGTGACCAAGAACTACAGCGCCTGCCCGCAGCTCTCGCCCTTGCCGCCCGACTTCTGCAAAGACGGCACTGTGGTCAAGGGCCCCCCGAAGTTCATTCCTTCGGCGGACGGCAAAGAGTGCAAGATGCCGAACGTCCACTGTGTCACCAAGCAAGCGGCTGCGTGCGTGCCGCCGCCCTCGTGCACAGGCGGCAAGCTCGTGTCCGAGACCACGTTCGAGGACGACGGCAACGGCTTCGAGTGCACCACCGCGCTGTCGCATTGCGTGACCAGCGACGCCAGCGCTTGCCCGCAGCTCTCGCCCCTGCCCCCGACCTTCTGCCCCAAGGGCACCATCGTGCAGGGCGCCCCCAAGTACATCACCTCAGCCGACGGCAAGCAGTGCAGCATGCCGAGCGTGCATTGCGTGACCAACGACGCCAGCGCCTGCCCGCAGCTCTCGCCGCTGTCCCCCGACTACTGCAAGGACGGGGAAATCGTCCCGGGCGCGCCCAAGTTCATCGCGTCCGCCGACGGCATGGAATGCCAGATGCCGAGCGTGCACTGCGTCTCGGGCAAATGTAACTGAGCGGGCTATGGGCCGCTTCGTGCCGCCGCCGCCGCTCGCATCGCCAACCGGCACCAGAGCAGCGACGGCGGCAGCGGGCCACCGATCAGGTCGTATTCGGGGACAGCCGGCTCGTCCCGCGGGCTGCCCGTGCGCCCCGAGAGGAACGCGATCAGGTGGGCCGCGCCGATCGCGGAACCCGGCGGCAGTCGCGAGCCCACCAGCACGCCGGTGCTCTCGAGGAAGTCGAGCTCGGCGCGGAACGCGCGAGCGACCGGGCTCTCGTCGAGCGCCCCACGGCAGACCAGATCCGCGACGCGAAACGCTTGCTCGAAGCGCGCGTCGGTTCGACAGACCATCTGCTCGGGCAGCGCGCCCGCGAGCACTGTCTCGGCCCACCGTGCGGCGCTCCCCCGCGCGACGTAGTGATAGCCGGAGGCGATCTTGCCCATCCCGCCAGCGCCCACGGCCAGCACCGAGCCGGGGTCGATCATGTCTTGCTGCGAGTACCCGGGCTCGAGCAGAGGACGCTGCCACTGGTACTGCACGCCGAAGCGCACGTCCGCCGGCGCCGCCGGGGGGAAGTCCGGCGGCCGCACCGAACGCACGATGGCGTCGGTGCGCGCGAGCATCTCGCTGGCCGCGCGAACGTCGTCGGGTGACAGCGACAGCCCCGAGCGGCCGAGGGGCGAACCATCGACCAAAAAGCGATTGACGCTCAGCGCGTCGATCGGAAGCTCGAGGGTCGTCCGCAGTGAGTGTTCGAAGGACTCCACCGTCTCGCCGGGCAAGCCGGCGAGCAGGTCGACGTTCACGCGCATCCCGAGCTCGTGGGCGGTGCGCACGGCCGAGCCGACGCGCGCCAGGGTCTGGTCGGCACGGGCCACCCGCGCCAGCACCTCGGGGGTCAGCGACTCGACGCCGAAGCTCACTCGCTCGATGCCATGGGCCACCATCACCTCGAGCTTCTCTCGGGTGGTGGTGCTCGGGTGCGCTTCGGCGGCTCCGGGAGATGGGCCGAACCGAGCTCGCGCCGCGCCCAAGATCCGCCCCAGCGCAGGGGCACCCAGCAGCGTGGGCGTGCCGCCGCCGACGTGCAGGCGAGTGACAGGCAGGCCCGCCAAGAGCTCGCCGTGACGGTCGAGCTCCCGAACCATGGCTTCGACGTAGCGCTCGATGGCGCCCGCGCCGGCCGGCCGCTCGGCGCTGAGCAGGCAGTAGGAACAGATCTTCGCGCAGTACGGCAGGTGCAGGTAGAGCACCAGGCCGGGGGTCGCTGCGCGCTCGGCGAAGCGCTGCCACTGCTCGGCGTGCCACTCGCCGGTGCAGGGCTCGAAGTCGAGCGCTAGCGGATCGCCCAGCGGATCGGAGGTGCGGGCCATGGCGGCCAACACCCGCTCGAATCGCTGAGCGAGACGGTCTGTCACGATCGCGGAACAAGCTAGCAGACGGCCGCGACCGCCGTCACTTCGAGCGGGAACCGGACTGATTCGACGCGAGACCCTCGCACCGCCGTGCACGCCGCCGCGCTGGGTGAGACACTCTCGGGCGTGAGGCCGCTGTCGATCGCGCTGGTCATCCCCTACGGCGACGCGCGCGAGGGCTATTTCCCCGACACGCTGCTCGAGCTGTGCACGACCGAGGCGCGGCGCGCCGGGCACCACGCCACGCTGGTGCGGGTCTACTATCAGCGCGACGGCGCGAAAAAGATCGGCGAAGCCCTCGCACGGTTTCTCGACCAAGCCGGCGCCGAGCTGGTCGTCGTGGAGCGCGTGTTCGATCCGGACCCGCTCCGTCGTTCGGGGCGACGCGTGCTTCTGATCTCGACCGGCGACGCGGACGTGGACCAGGGCGTCGATTGGGTGCTGGGGCTGGCCGCGGGCATCACCCCCGCCGGTCGCACGCGACGCTCGCCAGGTGCCGGCGATCTGGTGCGGGGCTTTCGACGCGTGCTGGACGCCCTCGCTCAGGACGGAGATCTCGCTCGAGTCCCGGGTCTCACCCGGGTCAAGGGCGGTCACACCGGGCCAGCGTTGCCGCTCGCCCCGCTGCCCGAACCTTTCGAGCCGGCGCTCGACGCCGAGGTGATCAGCCTCGGAGCGCCGCCCGCGATCACCCGCCGGGCGGTGTTCGGCAACTCCGGTTGCCCCTTCGCCCTGGACCCGGCCGACAACCCTCACTATGCCCGGCTCGATCTGGCGCCCTCGAGCGGCCTCTCGCGGCTGGGCTGCGCGTTCTGCCACGTCGGGGGCGACTACCAGAAGCGGGCCGACGCCGAGGTCGTGGCGGACGTGGCCCGACAAGCCCGCTTCTTCGTCGAGCACACCCCCGTCCGCGAGCTCACTCTGATCGATCAGTATCCGGTTTCCTACCTCGAAGCGTTGGTCGAGGCGCTGGCCGACCTGCCACCGCTGCGCCTCTTGTTCGCGTCTCGCGTGGACGCCTTCGTGCGCGCTCGCCCCGCGATCGAAGCCGCCGTGGTGGCCGCAAAGCGCCGCGGTCACGCCCTGGAGCTGTACCTCTCGGGGTTCGAGGCGCTCTCGGACCGCGAGCTTCACCGCTACAACAAGGGCGTCAGCGTGAAAGAGGTGCTCGGGGCGGTTCACGCGATGCGCGAGCTGGCGGCGGCGCATCCCGGCGCGTTCGACTACGCGCGAGCGCGGGGCCACAGCCTGGTGCTGTTCAATCCGTGGACGACCCCGGAAGACTTGCTCGAGTCCGTCGCAGAGCTGCGCGCGCACGGGCTTCGCGACCTATTCGACGAGCTGGGCCGCAATCGCTTGCGGCTGTACGCGGACCTGCCCATCGCTCGCGCCGCCGAGCGCGACGGCCTGGTGCTCGAGGCGTGGGAGGCCGGCGACGAGGGCGCGGGGCGCGAGAAGGGCTACGCTCGCGAGCGCCCGTGGCGCTTCGCCGACGCGCGCTCGCGCACCGCCTGGGAGCTCGCGCGGCGACTGCGCGAGCGCCTGGGGCTCGAGACCGAGCTCGCCCAGCTCGAGGCGGCCGCGACCTTCGCCGGCGGCCACGCGTTCGACGCCGCGGTTGTCGACCGAGTGATGACCGACCTCGATGCCCTCGGGCTGGTGCTCGATGGGCTCGCGGGCCCGAGCCACCCCCGCGCGTCGGTGGGCGATCCGACTGAGCTTTCCGGCCGCGGGGTCGAGCTGGGTGGCGCCTGCAACAACGCTTGCGCCCACTGCCCGAACCTCGAGCGCTGGCGCGACGACCGCGACCTGAGCGCGCGAGTGAGCGCCGCACGAGCCTCGGGCCTGCCGGTGATCTTCGCGGGACGCGAGCCGACGTTGCACTCCGAGCTTCCTGCGCTGATCGCCCAGGCGCGGGGCGACGACGCGCGCCGCGTGGGCCTGGTGACCAACGGCCGGCGCTGCGCGTACCCCGCGTACGCGCGGGAGCTGGCGCGCGCGGGCCTGACTCACGCCAGCGTCAAGCTCTTCGCTCCGAGCGCCGCGGCCGCCGACGCCATCTCGCGCGACAGCGGTGGGTTCGCGCAGAGCCTGACAGGCATCTCGGAGCTCTCTCGGCTGGGCACCGAGCTCGAGCTGCGCGTGCGACTCGACGCGCGCAGCTTGGGCTCGCTGTCGGATTTCGTCTCGCTCGCGACCGCGATCGGGGTTCGACGCATCCGGGTCGAGACCACGCTCGACGCGCTCGGGCTCGGCGAGCTCGTTCGGGCGCGGATCGCGGTCGGCCAACTGGAAGCCGCAGCCCGCGCCGCCGATCTCGGCCTAGTCGCGAGCCCGCTCGAGGCCGGCGCCCGGCTGTTCGATCGCTGACCGGGCGCCGAGCGTGGTATCTGGCCCGCGTGTCGGCCTTTCCGCACCTCCTTTCGCCCCTCGACCTCGGCTTCACCACGCTCCGAAATCGCGTGGTGATGGGGTCGATGCACACCGGTCTCGAAGACCGCTTCTGGAACTACCCCAAGCTCGCGCGCTACTTCGCGGAGCGGGCCAAAGGCGGGGTGGGGCTGATCATCACCGGCGGCATCGCGATGAACCGGCGTGCCTGGCTCGCCCCCGGCGCCGGGACGCTCAACCATTCGACCGACGTGATCAACCATCGGCGCGTGACCGACGCGGTGCACGAGCACGGCGGCAAGATCGCGATGCAGCTCTTGCACGCGGGTCGATACTCCTATCACCCGCTGTCGGTGTCCGCGTCGGCGGTCAAGTCGCCGATCAACCCGTTCAAGCCCCGCGAGCTCTCCGAGGCCGACATCCGAGAGACGATCGACGACTATGCCCGGTCGGCCGAGCTCGCGCGGCGGGCAGGCTACGACGGGGTCGAGGTGATGGGCAGCGAGGGCTACCTGCTCAGCCAATTCCTGTGTCGGCGCGTCAACCGGCGAACGGATGGCTGGGGTGGCGACATTCAGGGGCGAATGCGGCTGCCGGTCGAGGTCGTGCACGCGGTGCGTCGCGCAGCGGGGCGCGACTTCTTGATCGTCTTCCGGCTCTCGCTGCTCGACTTGGTCGAGGGCGGCAACACCTGGCCCGAGATCGAGGCCACCGGCGTGGCGCTCGAGGCGGCCGGCGTGGACGTGCTGAACACCGGCATCGGCTGGCACGAGGCGCGCGTGCCGACCATCGTCACCTCGGTGCCCCGGGCCACGTTCCGCGAGGTGACGGCCCGGATGAAGCGGGCGGTGCGCATCCCAGTGGTGGCCTCGAACCGGATCAACACTCCGGAGGTCGCCGAAGAGATCCTGGCCAGCGGGGACGCCGATCTGGTGTCGATGGCGCGGCCGCTCTTGGCCGACGCCGAGTTCGTGAACAAGGCAGCGGCGGGCAAGCCCGAGTCGATCAACACCTGCATCGCGTGCAACCAGGCCTGCCTGGATCACGCCTTCGCGATGAAACGAGTGAGCTGCCTGGTCAATCCGCGCGCGTGTCGCGAGACCGAGCTGGTCTTCGTTCGCGCCTCCACCCCGAAGCGCATCGCGGTGGTGGGCGCAGGCATGGCAGGGCTGTCGTGCGCGACGGTCGCGGCCGAGCGCGGTCACGACGTGACGCTGTTCGAGGCCGCCGACGCCATCGGCGGCCAGTTCCGGATGGCCGCGGCGGTGCCGGGGAAGGAAGAGTTCCGCGAGACGATCCGCTTCTTTCACCACGAGGTCGCCCGCACCGGGGTCACGCTGAAGCTGGGGCACCGGGCGCGGTCGGCCGATCTGGCCGAAGGCTTCGACGAGGTGGTGATCGCCACCGGCGTGGTCCCGCGAGTGCCGCGCATCCCGGGCATCGACCACCCCAAGGTGCTGAGCTACGCGGCGCTCCTGGGCGAGAAGCGCCCCGTCGGCGCCAAGGTGGCCGTGATCGGCGCCGGCGGCATCGGGATCGACGTGTGCGAGTACCTCTTGCACGAGCCGAACGCGAGCATCGAAGCCTGGTGTGCCGACTGGGGCGTCGATCTGGCCAGCACCACCGAAGGGGGGCTGGTCGCTCCGACCCACGCCGCTCCGCGCCGCAGCGTCTGGCTCTTGCAGCGCAAGCCCGCCCGCAACATGGGCACCGGCCCGGGCCGCACCACCGGCTGGGTGCACCGGTTGGTGCTGAAGCGCGCCGGGGTGCAGATGCTGGGCGGCGTCGAGTACCTGCGCATCGACGACGCAGGCCTGCACATTCGCCACGACGGCTCGGTGAAGGTGCTCGAGGTGGACCACGTGATCTCGTGCGCGGGCCAAGAGTCGGTCCGTGACCTGGCCGCGGCCGATCCGCGCTTTCACGTGATCGGCGGCGCCGACGTGGCGGCCGAGCTCGACGCCAAGCGCGCCATCGCCCAGGGCGCTGAGCTCGGGGCCAGGTTGTGAGCGAGTGAGTGGCGATCGGTCGGGCCCGGGTCAGGCTCCGAGCTCGGGCGCGCCGACGAAGGCATCGATCGACATTCGGCGGACACCCGGCACGAGGGCGGCTTCGCCCGGCGTGCCGCGGGCCGCGACGTGGCACACGAGGCCGCTGGCCCCGCGCTGGATGCGCGGCAGAAGAGCCGCGATGTTGCGCGCGTCCGCGGGGTGCACGGTTCGACTCTGCTTGACCTCGATGAGCCGAACCTTCCCGTCTTCGGCGGGCACGATGAAGTCCACCTCGAGCCCCTGTTGGTCTCTGAAGTAGTAGAGCTCGCGCGCGCGCCCGCCCGAGATCTGGCGCTTGAGGATCTCGCCGGCAACGAACGCTTCGAGCACCCACCCCGAGAGCGGCGAACGCGCCAGTGCCTGCCGCGAGTCCAACCCCAGGAGATGGCAGAGCACGCCGGTGTCCAAGAAGTAGACCTTCGGGGCCTTCAGCAGGCGCTTGCCCAGATTCTCGAAGTAGGGCGGCACGAGCGCGACGACCCCGGTGGTCTCGAGCACGCTCACCCACTGCGTCAGGGTCGGAACGCTCACCCCGAGCGGCGCGGCCAACTCGGACTTGTTGAGGGGCGCACCGTTGCGTGTGGCGAGCAGCCCGAGGAAGCGCCGAAACGTGGTCAGGTCGCGCACTTGGGTCACGGCGCGGACGTCTCGCTCCAGGTACGTCTGGACATAGGAGCGAAACCAGAGCGCCGCGCCTTTCGGGCGGAGTCGCACCTCTGGGTACCCCCCGAGGAGCAGGTCCCACCGGCCCGCTTCGCGAGCCGAGAGCGGCAGGAGCTCGAGCACGGCGGCTCGGCCCGCCATGGACTCGGTCACGCCCGCCATGAGCGGAAAGGTCTGAGAGCCCGTCAAGATCCAGCGGCCCTTCTGCGACGGTGCGGCGTCGATGCGACTGCGGATGTAGGGCAAGAGCTCCGGCGCGTTCTGGATCTCGTCGAGGATCGCTGGCAGGCGCAGGTCATCCAGGAAACCACGCGGATCGCTGCGCACCCGTGCGAGCACGTCGGGGTCTTCGAGCAGCGCGTAGGACGCGGACGCAAACGTCTTGCGCAGCGCGAACGTCTTGCCGGCCCGGCGCGGCCCGGTGAGCACCACCGCGCCGAAGCTGCGCGCGGCGCGCTGCAGCACCGGCACGATCTCGCGCGGGTAGAGGGGCATTTGAGAAATTTAAATTAGAACTTTAGATTTATCAACCCACCGGTTGGGGCGACTTCCCGAGCGGCGGCGCGGAAGCGCCGTGCGACTCGAGCCTAATGCCTGGCGAACAAGCTCGACTCGAAGCCGTCGCCCAGCAAGAGGCCCCGCGCTCGATCGACACGCAGCTGCCGGATGTCCGGCCGCTCGACCAGCGCGGGCGCCTGGACCTCGAGCGCGTTCTTCACCACGAGGCTTTCGTCCACCTCGAACGCGAAGGCGCGGCCCTGGCGATCGAGGGCGTGCAGTCGCCGACCGAGCCGCGAGTGGAGCGCGCCGAAGCCGGGGCACTGCGCCTCCAGCGTTGCGAGCACCCGTGCGCCGATCTCGGCGGTCGCGTCGCAATCGGGGCAGCACGGCAGGTGCGAGATGACGGCCAGCGCGGTGTTCAAGAACAGGCACTCGAGCGGGCTCGCCGGTGCGGCCGGCGGCGGCAGCCCCATGGCGAACAAGGTGACGTCGTCGCGGCGACGGCAGGCCACGAACGCCTGAGTGCAGCACTCGGGATAGCCGAGCAGCTGACCCGCCCGCCGCGCGTGCTCGGCCCAGTCGCTTCGAACGGTTCGCGACGCCGCGAGCACCAGCGCGGCCTCCTCCAGCACGGCGCGGTCACGCGCTGCGATCACGCCCCCGGGGGTGAGCTTCACGGCGAAGCCGCGGCTCTCGAGGTAGGTCGCGTCCGTCTCGCCCTCGCGGTAGATCACCTGCCGAAGGCCGAGCTCGAGCGCGGTGCTCTCGGCGTCGAAGGGCCAGAGCGACCCCGGGGTCGGGCGACCGCGGCGGAGGGCCGGAGGGAAGGCCGGCGCCCGCTGCCCGTCGAGCACGCGCCGGCGCAAGACCGCGCTGGCGAGGGGCTCTACCCGGGGCGCGATCACGGCCAAGAGCCCCAGCGGGTCCCCCGCGGGCGCCTCCGCGAAGCGCCGCGCGACCTCGTGCACCACAGGGCCCAGGGCCGGCGGCAGCGCGAGATCCAGGTGCGACAGCGCGAAGCCCGCACCGTGCGCCAGCGCGCGCTGCCTGCGATCGGGATCGGGCTCGGCGAGCAGCGTGACGCGCTCGGCCCCGAGGCGAAGGTCGATCAAGAAGGAATCCGTCATCGCGGAAGCTCTTCGCCCCAGGGCTCGGCCGCGATCAGCGCGTCGGCGTCGGCGCGGAGGCGCGTGTCCAGGCGCCCGCGGGCTGCATCGGCGAGGGCCGCCGAGAACATGCCGGCGGTCGAGAACCGCCGCGCGCGGTCCTTGGCGAGCACCAGCGCCAGCACACGCTCGACGTCTTCGCTCAGGTGCGGCGCGACGGCGAGCGGACGAGCGGGCTGCACGTGGACCACGTTGTAGACGGTCAGCACGCTGTCCGGAGCGGTGAACGCCGGGCGCCCGGTCAAGCAGCGATAGGCGATCACGCCGAGCGAGAACACGTCGCTGCGATGATCGACGTCGAGCCCCCGGGCTTGCTCGGGGGACATGTAGCTGGGCGTTCCGATGATGGCACCTTGAGTCAGCTGGCTGGTCAGCTCGCGCGCCTTCGACACGCCGAAGTCGAGCACCTTCCAGGTCCGCCGGGGTGAGTCGTCCACCGCGAACAGGTTCTGCGGCTTGATGTCGCGGTGCACGATCCCGGCGCGGTCGGCCGCGCCCAGGGCCTCGCCGACCTGGCTCACCAGCTCGAGCACCTCGGGCAGCTCGAGGCGCCTCTCTTCGCGCAGGCGGTCGGCCAGGTCCATGCCGCGCAAGAGCTCCATCGCGATGAACGGCGAGCCGTCGTCGGCACGGCCCAGCCCGATCACGTCGACCACGTTGGGTGATTTCAGCCGGCTGGCGACCTCGGCCTCGCGAAAGAACCGCTCGAGCAGCTCGGCGTCGCGGACGATGGCCGGGTTCAGGAACTTGAGCGCCACGGGCCGGCGCGCGGGCAGGTGCTCGGCGCGATAGACCTCTCCCATGGCGCCGCGCCCGATGATCTCGCCCACGACGCACTCCCCCACCGTGCGATCGCTGAAGCGACCCAGGTTGGCGCCGCGGGCAGCGTCCAGGTCGGCGCGGGCTTCGTTCAGCAGCGCCTCGCGCTGGCGGATCTGCAGCGCGGCCTGCTCGAGCCGCTCGAAGGCCTCGCGCGTGGCCTTGCGGCTGCGCCGCGCCATGCCGAAGGTGAGCCCCAAGAACATCTCGGCGATCACCGTCAGGGCCACCAGCCCGCGCACGTCAGGCGTCTCGATCCCCACGATGGCCCGATCGAGCGGAAGCACGCCGGTGATGCCGAGGGCCGCGAAGAGCAGGTAGCCGCCGCTGAGCACGGCATAGACCGACCACGCGGCCAGCTTCGAGTCGCTGAGAGCGAAGAAGTAGACCCCGACGCAGCCGCCCATGATGGTGGGCGAAAAGATCCCGACATAGAGCGTGGCCGAGAGCACCGAGGCGACGCAGAACATGGCGTGCAAGAGCGCCAGCCGGGCGTCGTAGCGCTCGGGCTCGCGAAAACGCAGCATCAGCCAGAGCGTCACGATCAGCGTCGAGCCGAAGACCACGGCGGCGAGCCCACGAAACGGCGCCTGATTGGCCGGGACCAAGAGCGCCAGCATGCCGACCGCCGAGAGCGGCGCCACCAGCCGGAACAGCGCTCGCGTGCGGGTCGCCTCTTCGCGAGTCAAGATCAGCGTGGCTTCGGCAGTGCGCAGCGAGCCGCCGGCGGTGGCCAAAGCCACGTCGGGCGTGGTGGCGCTGGTCGACGCGCCGGGCGAGAGCGACACGGTCGGGGCGGCGTCGGCCTCGGGGGGGCGGTCACGCGCCGTGGGGTCGCTGTCGCCGGCCATGCTCGGGTCCCCGGCTCATACCCGATTGTCGTTGACGCTGCGAGCAAGCCCCGCGAGAGACCGGGGGCGCCATGGAGTACCGCTTTCTGGGAAGAACCGGGGTCCGAATCTCGCAGCTTGCGCTGGGCACCATGTCCTTCGGCGGTGACGCCGACGACGCGACCAGCGCGGCGCTGTTCGCGCGGGCCCGGGACGCCGGCATCAACTTCTTCGACTGCGCCGACGTCTATGCCAAGGGGCGCTCGGAGGAGATCTTGGGCAAGCTGGTCTCGGGCTGCCGCGACGAGCTGGTGATCTCGACCAAGGCTTACTTCCCGACCGGCACCGATCCCAACGCTCGCGGCTCGTCGCGCTTCCACCTGGTGCGCGCGGTCGAGGCCAGCTTGAAGCGCCTGGCCACCGATCGCATCGACCTCTTCTTCCTTCACCGGTTCGACGAGATGACCGCCGTCGACGAGACGTTGTCGGCGCTCGAGACGCTGATCCAGCAAGGCAAGATCCTCTACCCCGCGGTCAGCAACTTCTCGGCCTGGCAGACGGCGAAGACGCTGGCGGTGGCGGAGCTCCGTCGCCTGTGCCCCATCGTCGCGTCGCAGCCGATGTACAACCTCGTCAAGCGCCAGGCCGAGGTCGAGATCTTGCCGCACGCCGTGAGCGAAGGGCTGGCGGTCGTGACCTACAGCCCCCTCGCAGGCGGGTTGCTCAGCGGCAAGTACGGCGTGGGCAAGGCGCCGGCCAAGGGGCGGGTGGTCGAGAACGCGATGTACAAGACGCGCTACGGCGCCGCGTCGAACTTCGAGATCGCCGAGGCGTTCACCGCCCTGGCCCACCAGCTCGGGCATCACCCCGCGACCCTGGCCATCGCCTGGGTCGCGGCTCAGCCGGGGGTCACCGCGCCGCTGATCGGCGCCCGCAGCCTCGAGCAGCTCGAGCCGTGTCTGGCGGCGGCGAGCCTCACGCTGAGCGCCGAGGTGTTGGCCCGGATCGGCGCGCTGTCGCCCGAGCCGCCTCCCGCCACCGACCGGAACGAAGAGAAGTCGGCGCACAACTACGGCAGCCGCTGATGAGCCAGCGGGTCGTCGGCATCGATCTGGGCACGACCCACTCGGTGGTCGCTTGGGCCGAGCGCGAGGCCGGCGCAGAGGTCCAGATCTTTCCCCTTTCGCAGTGGGTCACGCTGGGCGCCACCGAGGCGCGACCGCTCTTGCCGTCGTTCTTGTACGCAGCGCTGCCGGGGGAGCTGCCCGATGATCCCTTCGGCGACGCACCGTGGGCAGTGGGCGAGGTCGCGCGACAGCGCGGTCGCGAGGTGCCGGGCCGCGTGGTCTCGTCGGCCAAGAGCTGGCTCTGCCACGCCGCGGTGGACCGCACGGCCGCGATCTTGCCGTGGGGCGGCGCAGACGACGAGCAGGCGCCGCGGCTCTCACCGGTCGAAGCCAGCACGCGCCTCTTGGCCCACGTCGCGCGGGCCTGGGACGAGGCGCACCCCAATCACCCGCTCTGCCGGCAAGAGGTGGTGCTCACCGTGCCGGCCTCGTTCGATCAGACCGCGCGCGTGCTCACGGTGCAGGCAGCGCGGGCGGCGGGCCTCTCGCCGCGCCTCTTGGAAGAGCCCCAAGCTGCATTTTACGACGCAATGGGGCACCTCGGCCTCTCGCGCCTCGAGGGGCTCGTGCGCGAGCGCGACTCGGCGCTGGTGCTCGTGTGCGACGTCGGCGGGGGCACCACGGATTTGACGCTGATCCGCGTGGGCCGCGGCGGGGTGCTCGAGCGCGTCGCGGTGGGCCGCCACCTGCTCTTGGGCGGCGACAACATGGACCTCGCGCTGGCCCACGCGTGCGAGGCGCGCTGGGTCACGCCGCCGGCGCGCCTCGACGCGCGGCGCTTCGGCCAGCTGGTGCTCGCGTGCCGCGCCGCGAAAGAGAGGCTGCTCGCCGGCGATCCCCCCGAGACCGAGCCGATCGCCGTGGCCGGCGCGGGCTCGCAGCTGGTCGGCAGCACGCTGCGCACCGAGCTCGAGCGCACGGTGGTGAACCAGATCGTGCTCGACGGCTTCTTCCCCCGCTGCGCGCGCTCGGGCGCCCCGGCTCGCGGCAAGAGCGGGCTCTTGGCCTTCGGTCTGCCCTACGAGCACGACGCGGCGATCACCCGGCACGTGGCGAAGTTCGTGGCCGCGCACACCAACGATCCAATCGCTGCGGTGCTGCTCAACGGCGGAGTGTTCCGTGGTCCGCGACTGGCCGAGCGTCTGCTCGAGGTCGTCGCTTCGTGGGGTGAAGGTGCCTGCGAGCGCCTGCCCGAGCGCGACCCGGATCTGGCCGTGGCCCGCGGCGCCGTGGCCTATGGCTTGGCGCTGGCTGGTCACGGCGTGCTGATCGGCGGCGGCTCGGCCCAGGGCTTCTACCTGGGCATCGAGGGCGGGGACGCCCAGCGTGCCGTGTGCGTGGTCCCCCGTGGGGCTCGCGAGGGCGAGCGCCACGTCGCGGCCAGTGCGCCCCTCGCGTTGCGCGTCGGCCGACCCGTTCGCTTCGAGCTCTACAGCTCCGAGCTCGCGGCGCACGCACCCGGCGAGCTGGTCGACGTGGCCGAGCTGGCGCCGCTGGCGCCCGTCGCCTCGACCTTCGAGGCCCAAGATGGGGGCGAAGAAGTGAGGGTGGCGCTGGTCGGCGAGCTCTCACCGGTCGGCACGCTCGAGCTCTGCTGCTTGGAGACCGGCGTCAAGGCGCCGCGGCGGTTCGAGCTGGCCTTCGAGCTGCGCGCCAGCGAAGAACCGTCGGGCCTGCCTTCGCGACGACCCCAGCCCAGCGTGCGCCCCCAGAGCCCACGCTTCGACGAAGCTCGCGCGGCCATCGAACGCGTGTTCGGCAAGGCCACGTCGGACGTGAAAGAGCGCGAGGTCAAGGACCTGTGGCGCGAGCTGACGCGCGTCCTGGGCGAGCGCCAGGGCTGGGGCGGCGAGCTGTGCCGCGCGCTCTTCGACGTGCTGTCGCCCCACGCCAAGGCGCGCCGGCGGTCTCCGGATCACGAGCGCGTATTCTGGATGCTGGCGGGGTACTGCCTGCGACCGGGCTACGGCCACCCGCTCGACCCCGGCCGGATCCGCGCGCTCTCGCCGCTGTTCGAGCAGGGGCTGGTGTTTCAGGACGAAGCGCGCAGCTGGCAGCAGTTCTGGATCGCGTGGCGGCGCATGGCCGGGGGCCTGGCCGAGAACCTGCAGGCGCACATCCGCGACCGAGTCGATCCGTTCTTGGCACCCGCGGGGCAAGCCGGGAAGAAGCCGAAGGGCATGAAGCCGCAGGCGCTCGACGAGATGCTCGAGCTCGCGTCTTCGCTCGAGCGGGTGGAGCCCGGGCGCCGCGCGAGGCTCGGCGACTGGCTGCTCGAACGCACGTGGACCGAACAGAACCCGCGGCTCTGGGCGGCCCTCGGGCGCTTGGGTGCTCGAGCTCCGGCTTACGCCAGCTTGCACCACGTGGTCGCGACCCGCGTCGCCGAGAGCTGGCTCGATCATCTGCTCCGCGAGAAGTGGAGCGCGATCGCCACCGCGCCGCGGGCGGCCACGCTGCTGGCGCGCGCCACCGGTGACCGCACCCGCGACGTGAGTGGCGACCTACGGGAGAAAACGGTACGCGCGCTCCTTGCGGCGAACGCCGACCCGACCTGGGTCCAGGCCGTCCGCGAGGTGGTCCCGGTCGAAGACCGCGAGCGCGCCGAGTTCTTCGGCGAAGAGATCCCGGCCGGGCTGCGACTGGCAGATTGAGGTAGGCGAAGGTGCGCGGCCCACCTCCCTGACTCTGCCGTTCAGTTGAGCCGACCGTCCCAGTCTGCGACACTCGAGGAGTCGAAGTGTCTGCTGCGATGGCACCCACTAGTGCGACGTTCGCCGGGGACGTCGGGGCCGGGCACGTGCTCGGGCGGTACGAGCTTCTGCTCCCCATCGCGAGCGGCGGCATGGCCATGGTCTGGGCCGCACGACTCAAGGGCACCCGCGGCTTCCAGAAGATCGTCGCCGTCAAGACCATGCTGCCGAAGCTGAGCGACGACGCCCAGTTCGAGCAGATGTTCCTGGACGAGGCGTCCCTGGCCTCCCAGGTTCGTCACCCGCACGTGGTCGAGACCCTGGACCTCGGGGAGCAAGACGGCGTGCTCTACATGGTGATGGAGTGGATCGACGGCGTTCCGCTGCATCAATTGATCAAGGAGGCGCGCAAGACCGGCGGCATTCCCCTGCCGGTGGCCGCGCGGATCGTGATGCAGGCCTGTTCTGGGCTGCACACCGCGCACGAGCTGCGTGACCCGAAGGGCCAGCTGGTCGGGCTGGTGCATCGGGACATCTCGCCGCAGAACATCCTGGTCACCTACGACGGCGTGGCCAAGGTCGTGGACTTCGGCGTGGCCAAGGCCACGGCGCACGGCGATGGCGCGACCGCCGCAGGTCAGGTCAAAGGCAAGGCCGCGTACATGGCGCCCGAGCAAATCAAGGCGCAGACCATCGACCGGCGTGTGGACGTGTTCGCGATGGGGGTGGTGCTGTACTTGCTCACGACCGGCAAGCACCCCTTCCGGCAAGACAGCGAGGCGGCCACGCTGTTCAAGATCTGCGAGCCAAAACCCCCGCTGGCGCCGCACAAGCTGGTGCCGGCCTACCCGATGATGCTCGAGCGCATCGTGATGCAGGCCCTGGCCAAAGATCCGGCCAAGCGCTACCCCACCGCGAACGATCTGGCTCGGGCGCTGGACCAGAGCTTGCCGCGCAACCTCCGAGCCAGCACCGACGAAGAGGTCGCGGGGTTCGTGCGCAGCCTGTTCGGCGAGCGGCGCGAGCAGCAGGCTGCGGCCCTGGCCGCGGCGCTCGAGACCGCAGATCGCAGGGCCGCGCCGCCCAAAGAGTCGCTGCGCGCGCTGCTCGATTCGCAACCGCCGCCGTCGCTTCAGACGGGAAGCGGCGTCGCGTCGCTGACCGAGATCAGTGGCGTCACTCGACCCTCGATCGATTCGCTGGCCGAGCTGGGAAGCGACCCCTCCGGCTCCCGCGGTCTGGCGCCGACGCCGGGCGAGGGCGTCGCGGTCGTCGCGCCGGCGCCTCCGGGCAAGAGCCGTGCGCCGGTGATGATCGCGGCCGCAGTCGCGTTGGGACTGGCCGCGACTGCCGCGTTCTTCGCGCTGAAGAAGCCAGAGCCAACCGCGGCACCCGCTGCCAGCGCGCCGGTACCGCCCGCGGCAGCGGTCCCGCCAGCGCCCGAGAAACCGAGCGAGCCCGTCGCGGCGGCGCCTGCGCCGAACCCCCCAACCGACCCCGTTCCGGCGCCATCTGCCGCACCCACCAAGGCCCCGCGCCCACGCGGCGCCGGTAAGCCGTGGCCAACTGCCACGCCCACGGCCGCTCCCAAGACCGGCTGGAAGCACGACCCTGGTTTCTAGATCATGCGCAAGCTTCGCTTCACCCTCGCAGTCACCACCGTCGCGGTCTACTTTTCGGCCTGCGGCGTGCCCGAGTTCGGCTTCGTCGACGGCACCGGCGGCACCGACGCCAGCGCTGGGACCGGCGGGCTCGCCGGCACGGGCGGAACCGGCGGCTCCGACAGCAGCGCCGGCGGCAGCGGCGGCACCGGCGGCTCGTCGGGCGACGCAGCCACCGACGCCCCGACCGACGGCGACGGCGCCGTGCCCGGGTGCAAAGAAGACACGGACTGCACGGCCACGCCGACTTTGGCGTACTGCGACACCGCCACTGGCAACTGCGTCGAGTGCCTGCCCACCAAGAACAAGTGCCCGACCGGGACCTACTGCGCCGGCACGGTGTGCAAGGTGGGCTGCGACGGCGACGACGACTGCGCCAGCGGCGACGCCGGTGCCGATGGCGGCGCGCTGAAGTGCGACACCACCAAGAACCTGTGCACCGGCTGCGTGGACGATCAGGGCTGCGCGTTGGGCACGATCTGCGACAAGCCGAGCGGCATTTGCGTGCCCGGCTGCGTGGCTTCGGCCACCTGCCCGACCAACTTCGAGTGCTGTGCCAAGCAGTGCGTGAACGTGAAATCGAGCGTCGACCACTGTGGCGCGTGCGGCGTGGTCTGTGATCTGTTGAACGCCTACGAGGTCTGCAAAGACGGCTCCTGCGCCGTCGGTACCTGCGTTGCGGGCTTCGGCGACTGCGACACCTCGGCCGCCAACGGGTGCGAGAAGAACCTGCAGACCGACGATCAGAACTGCAACACCTGCGGCAACAAGTGCGTGTACGCCAACGCCGCCGCCAGCTGCACCTCGGGCAGCTGCAAGATGGGCGCCTGCGCCACGCCCTGGCAAGACTGCGACCTTCAGGCCAGCACCGGCTGCGAGAAGAACCTGAACACCGACACCTCGAACTGCGGCTCGTGCGGCAAGACCTGCGCGACCACCAACGGCACGGCCAGCTGCAACAGTGGGGTCTGCCAGATCGCCTGCACCACCGGCTTCGGGGACTGCACCAGCGCCGACGGCTGCGAGACCAACATCGGCACGTCGATCGCGAACTGCGGCGGCTGCGGCTCGGGCTGCAGCAACGCCAACGGCACGCCGTCGTGCTCCGGCGGCGACTGCTCGATCGTGTGCCTGACGGGCTGGGCGGACTGCAACAACAACGCGCGAGTGGACGGCTGCGAGATCAACAAGCTGTCGGACCCGTTGAACTGCGGCGCATGCGGCACCGTGTGCCCTTCGGGTACGCCGAACTGCGTGGGGGGCCTCTGCGTGTCGGCGTGCCCGCCCGGCTTCTCGAACTGCGACGGTAATCCCGGCAACGGCTGCGAGACCAACACCGGCACCAATCACGACAAGTGCGGCGGCTGCAGCACCGTGTGTGGCGTGAGTCAATATTGCAGCAGCGGCGCCTGCGCGAACTGCGGCTCGGGCGTGCTCGATTGCGACAAGAACGGCGCCAACGGCTGCGAGGCCAACACCGCCACCAATCCCAACGCGTGCGGCGGGTGCGGCACCAAGTGCGGCTCGGATGGAACCTGCGGCTGCTCGTCCGGCGCGTGCAGCGGAGGCACCGTCTACTTCTCGGAGGACTTCTCGGACAACGCCAAGGGCTGGGCCACGCAGGCCGAGTGGGCCATCGGCCCGACCGCCACCAGCTCGGGACAGCAACAGGGCGGGTCGGACCCGGCCAGCGATCACTCGACCACCAGCGACAACGGCGTTGCGGGGATCGTGCTCGGCGGCAACTACTCGAACGCGGTCGGCGGCCCCGCTTACCTGACCAGCCCGGTGGTGAACCTGAGCGCCGCCTCCGGCACCGTGAAGCTCACCTTCTGGCGCTGGCTCAACTGCGACTGGGACCCGTTCGTGACCGACACCGTCGAGGTCTACAACGGCACGAGTTGGGTGGTGTTGTGGACCAACGCCACGCTGGGCAAGGTGTTCGTGACCGATGGCAGCTGGTCGCGGCACGAGTACGACGTCACCGCCCACAAGAACGCGAACTTCCGCGTGCGCTTCAGCCACAAGACCGCCAAGCAGGGCGCCCTGCCCGCCTGGATCATGAGCGGCTGGAACATCGACGACGTCTCGCTCTCGAGCGGGACCTGCAACTGATCAGAAGCGCCCGAACGCAGCCACGCCCGCACCGCCCGGTGCGACGGCGGGCGTGACGAAGTAGCCGGCTTTGGGCTTCGACGACTTCTGCGTGAGCAGCATCGTCGTCGCGACGCCGATGCCCACCACGCCGACCCCGAGGCCGACCATCGACAGCGCGCTGTAGGTCTTGGCGTCGTCGTAGGTGCCCTTCTTGCCGGCCGGGCACTGGTTCTTGTCCGGGCCACAGGCGTCTTCCAGCTCGCTGACCCGCTGGTTCTTCATCACGAAGAAGACTCCGCCCGCAGCGAGCCCAGCCACGCCGACGCCGCCGATGATCCAGGGCAGCGCTCCGCCGGACTTCGCTGGCGGGGGTTGGTCCTTCACCGGTGCGGGCCCCGCAGGGTCGGTCGACACCGGGCCCTGGGTGAACTCGATCACCAGCTCTTTCGAGTCCCCTTCGGCCAGGGTGACGCTCTCGGAGAACTTGGTGGTCTCACCCAGCTTCACCTCGACCAGGCGTGGCCCAGGGTCGAACGGCAACGGCGCGCCCAGGCTGCCCTCACCCACGGCGACGCCGTCGATCTCCACGCGACCGCTCTTCGCGCTCTCGCCACGCTTCACGGTGAGCTTGGGAATGCGGGCCTTGAGCTGGCCGATGCGCGCCTCGACCTCTTTCGCGAAGCTCGGGTCCACGCTGGTGGCTTCTTGCAATGCCAGCTCGTAACCGCCCAGCGCGGTCAAGAGCTTGCCGAGCTTCTCTTCGCAGACGCCGATGTGGTAGCGCACCTGTGGCGTCATGCGCACCTGACCCACTTCGCGGAACGCCTCGAGCGCCTGCGTGTAGTTGCCGGCCTGCTCGAGCTCGGTCGCTTGCTGGAAGCGCGCCCGCGCCTTGGCCAGCTCTTTCTGGCTGGGTGCGGCCCAGGCACCCGAGGCAGGCGCGCCGATCAGCGCCGCGATCACCAGGCAGCCCGTGAGTCTGTTCATCAGATCACGAATGATAGCTCACTCGGCCCCAGGCGCCGAGGTGTGCCGAGCACCTACCTCGCACAGGCCGGGCCGAGGTGCGACACTCGCAGAGCGGGGGCCGGCCTTCGAGAAGCAGTACCCACCATGATCCGACGCGCTCACTTGCTTGGTCTCGCGCTCACCTCCCTCGCCTGTTCCGCCCACGACCCGCAGCGGCCCGATCCGGGCACTGCGGCGGAAGAGATCGTCGGCGGCGTGGACGACACCACTCACCCGGCGGTGGTGCTCTTGAACAACCCCGGCGGCAACTGCACGGCGTCGCTGATCGCGCCGAACCTGGTGCTCACCGCGCGGCACTGCGTCGCGCAGAACATCACCCAGGGCATCGGCTGCGACATCAACGGCAAGTCGAGCAACGGCGATCACGTCGGTGCCAACTACGCAGCCTCGAGCCTGAAGGTGTTCACCGGGGCACAGCCGAACCCGTGGGGCAGCACGCCCGCCGCGGTTGGCACCCAGCTGTTCACCGTCAACACCAAGAACCTGTGCAACGCCGACATCGCGCTGGTCGTGCTGAACAAGGCGGTGACCGTGGCGCCGCCGCTCAAGATCCGGCGTGACGCGCCGCCGGTGATCGGCGAGCTGGTGACGGCCGTCGGCTACGGCGCGGTCAACGACAACCAACAGGGCTCGGGCAAGCGGCGGATGCGGGCCAACGTGACCGTTCGCAGCGTGGGCAAGGACTGGAACGAGCTGAACGGCGCCGGCGAGCTCTCGACCACCCAGGCGGTGTGCTCGGGCGACTCGGGCGGCCCGATCTTCTCGGCCGGCGGCGCGGTGATCGGCATCGCGTCGCGCGTCTCGAAGTGCACCGATCCGAACGCCTCGGCCAAGTACGTGCGGCTCGACTACCACAAGGATCTGATCAACCAGGCCTTCGCCGCGGCGGCGGCGTCACCCACCCTCGAGACCGGCACCGGCCAGAACCCAGCGCCGAAAGGCGTGGGTCAGAGCCCGTGCAAGACCGGCGCCGAGTGCTCGTCGTTCCTGTGCGCGCCGGCGGGCTTCTGCACCGACTTCTGCAACTCGATGTCGTGCCCGAGCGGCATGGCCTGCCAGGACACCAGCTTCCCGATGTTCACGCAGCCGGTGAAGGCGTGCGCCCCGCTCGGTGGGTCGACGGCCTGCGAGCAGTGCCGCAACACCGAGTGCCCCAGCGTCGCCAGCGACTGCCTGGGGCTGGCTGCGTGCAAGACCATCCTGACCTGCGCTGACAAGTGCACCGACGCCGCGTGCATCGCGACCTGCAAGGGCCCACCCTCCGAAGGCGCGGCGGCGTATGAAGCCCTGGCCTATTGCGCGTGCAACACCAACTGCGCCACGCCCTGCGCCCAGATGTGCCTGACCGGATCCGGCGGCGCGGGCGGCGCTGCTGGCGCGGGCGGCGGTGGGGCAGGCGGCGCCGGCGCCACCGGAGGCACCCCCGCGGGGGGCAGCGGAGGGTCCGGCACCGGCGGCGCGGGCGCGGGCACGGGAGCGAACCCGCAGACGACCGGGGACGACTCGGGCAGCTCGGGCGGCTGCGCCAGCACACCGCGCAGAGTCAACGACGCGGCGTGGCTCGCTTTGGCGCTCCTCGGGCTGGCGTCGACTCGACGCCGTCGCGCCTAGCCCTTCCGCAAACCGGCGCGAGCTGGCACGCTCGACGCCGTGGACGGCGCGGGACCCATCTCATGGTTCGTGATCTTCGCCATGGGGCAGGTCGCGCCGATGGCGCTCGCGCTGGGTGTGCTGTTCTTGATCAAGCTCGGCCGGGGCGGCTGGGACGTGAGAGACTGGGCGGTGGCGGTGGGCGCGGGGATCGCCGGTGCGGCGCTGATCATCTCGGCCTACGATCTGCGCGCGCACTACCTGGACATGGTCGGCGTGGATGCCACCGGGGTTCTGTCGCGAAAATGGATCGTCGAGGGGGACGACAGCACGACCCTGAAGGTGGCGGTGCAATACAAGGGTTACGAGGACGACTACGACGTGAAGGAGCCGTTCTGGGACTCGGTCGCACCGCCGCAGAGCGTCCCCCTCAAGGCCGACCCGGACTACCCCGCCGAGTTCGTGCCGAAGTTCCGGGTCGCGAGCGCTTGGCCACCGGTGGTGGTGGCCGCGCTCTTCGGCGTCGCTTCGCTGCTCGAGCTGCTGGTGTACTTCTGGGTGATCGCCTGTGCCGTAGACCGCCGCCGCGCGAGCCGCGCCTGATCAGCCCTTCGGCACGAGCCGCACTCGAACCACCGCGCGCTCGGAGGCCTCTTCGATCACCAAGAGGGTGCCGTCGTCGAGCGCCAGCCGATCGCCCGCCTGCGGCACGCGACCGGCTCGACGCAAGCACAGGCCACCCACGGTCGAGAAGCCATCGCCCTCGGGTAGCGTGAGGTCGTGCGCGCGATTGACGTCGCGGATCGGGACTTCGGCGCGCACCAGGATCGAGCCGTCGGCCTCGGGACGCATGGAATCGGCGGGTGCGCTGTGGAGCTCGCCGAACACGTCGCCCACCAGCTCTTCCACCAGATCGTCGAAGGTCACGATGCCCGCGGTTCCCCCCTCGGGGTCCACGACCACCGCCAGGTGCGTGTGCTGGGCGCGCATCTCGTGCAAGACCTGTGACGCCTCCATCGCCTCGCTGGCGACGATCGCGGGACGGATCAGGTCCTCGAGCACCAAGAGTCGGCCCTCCCAGGCGAGCGGCAAGAGATCTTTGTACAGCACGTAGCCGACGATGGCGTCGAGGTCGCCGTGATACACCGGCAGCCGCGAGTGCGCGTGCTCGAGCACTACCCGGCGGATCTCGTCGGCGTGCGCGCGCCGCTCGATGCCCACCACCCGAGTGCGCGGGATCATCACGTGCGATGCCGTCAGCTTGGCAAAGTCGAGAGCCCGGGTGGCGATCTCGCCCACCCGGGGGTCCAGCGTGCCCGAGTCGGCCGCTTCTTCCACCAACGTGCGCAGCTCTTCGGGTGAGAGGCGTGCCTCGCTGAAGGTGGTGCTGTCGTCGAACGCGCGCAGCACCAAGTTCGATGCCTTGGTCAAGAGCCACACCAGCGGCCGGACCGCCCGCGACAGCCAGAGCAGCGCCGGCGCGGCGAAGAGCGCGTAGGGCTCGCGCTGACGGAGCGCCAGGGACTTGGGCACGAGCTCACCGAGCACCAGCGACGAGAACGAGACGACCACCACCACCAGAGCGAGCGCCACCTCGCCGGCGTAGGCGCCGAGCCACGGGGCGAGCACCGGCGCGAGATCGCGGGCGAAGGTCGCGCCTCCGAAGGCCCCGGCCGTCGCGCCCACCACCGTGATCACGATCTGGACGGTGGCGAAGAATCGCTCGGGGTCGTCGCGGAGCGCTTGTACTGCACGTGCGCGCCGTCCCCCGGCCTCGACCAGCGGCGCCAGGCGAGCGCGCTCGAAGCCGACCACCGCGATTTCAGCGCCGGCGAACAGCCCGTTGACCAGCACCAGAACCAAAATGACCAGGAGCTCCAGCAGCATGACCCGCCTGGTGTGCCACACCTTCGACGGGGTTGCGGCACCTCCGGTAAATTGCGCTATGCTCCGCGCGCTTCGGCCGACCTGGGTCGTCGGGGGGTCAGCGGTGACGGAGAGCGAACGCTATCGGTCGGGAGACCACATCGCCGGCAAGTACCAGCTGGTGCGCAAGCTCGACGAGGGCGGCATGGGCGCGGTGTGGGCCGCGCGTAACGTCGATCTCGACGTTCACGTCGCGCTCAAGCTCTTGCGACCCGAGCTCGGCGAGACCCACGCCGCCCACCGGCTCTTGGCCGAGGCGCGCATGCTGGCACGGTTGCAGCACCCGGCGGTGGTGCGCGTGCACGACTGCGGTCGCACCGAGCACGGCGACCCCTTCGTGGCCATGGAGCTGCTGGACGGTGAGAGTCTGGCCGATCACATGGTTCGACGGGGCCGCGTCGCGGCGGTCGAAGCGGTCTCGTTGCTGTTGCCCATCGTCGACGGCCTGCGCGCCGCTCACGAGGCGGGCATCGTCCATCGGGACATCAAGCCCGAGAACATCTTCCTCGCCAAGGTCGGCGGCCGCATGCAGCCCAAGTTGCTCGACTTCGGCATCGCGCTCGCCGAGGCAGTGGCCGCGCGCCGCACCACCCACGGCGCGATCCTGGGCAGCCCGGTCTACATGTCGCCCGAGCAGGCGCGCGGGTCCGAGGTGGGCCCGGCAACGGATCTCTGGGCGCTCTCGGTCGTGCTGTTCGAGCTGGTGAGCGCCGACCTGCCGTTCTCCGGCGACAACTACCACGCGGTGCTCCGCAGCATCATCGAGGACGAGTGCCCCAGCCTGACCGAGCTGGGCTGCGGGGACGACCTCTTGGCGGCCATCGTCGAGCGCGGCCTCAGCAAGGACCCGGCGCGGCGCTTCGCCACCGCGAAGGACTTGGGCACAGCGCTGGCCGAGTGGCTGATCGGGCAGGGCGTCAGTGAAGACGCGTCACACGTCTCGCTGCGGGCGGGCTGGCTTGGCCGTGTCTCCGAGCCGCCGGCGTCACTGGCGCCGACGGTGGTCGGCTCGAGCGATCGCCCCGCGGCCCGAGCCTCGCTGCCCACGGTCACGCCCACTCGCGCCGTGGTCACCCAGAGCTCCCGCCACTCCGTCTCTGGCCTCAGCCTCACCGCGAGCCAGCGCGGCCGGCGCGGTCGGCTGATCTGGATGGCCTCGAGCGCAGGCGTCGCGCTGCTGCTCGCGGGCGGGGCCCTCTGGTTCCGCTCAGTCAGCGGCCCGGCCTCGGTCCCGAGCGCCCACGCCACAGAGAGCAGCATTCCGAGCGCGGCACCGCCCCCCAGTGAAAAGGTCGCTCACGCGAGCACCAACCCCGACGCGGGCGCCCCTGCCGCCGTGCCCGAGACCGCCAAACCGCGGTCCGTGCCGGAATCGCGACCGAAACCTCAGGCGCCAAGTCCCACTAAGACCTATCGCCCGCGCGGTATCTGACCGTTTTTCGTCGCGGGGCCGCCGGCGCTGATACTCTAGCTCACTGCCCCTCTGTCACTGCGGGGGTGAAAGCGATGACGAGCTCTCCTGACGCTCCGGTCCGGATCGGACGCTACGAGCTGGCACTCGCCCTGCCGGCTGGCCCCTTGGGCGAGCTCTGGGCCGGCGCGGCGACCGAGGGTGTCGAGCAGGGTCGCGTGGTCGCGGTTCGTCGGGTCCGCTTCGGCGGCACGGTTCCGGCGCTCCGTGCGCACTCGGCCAAGGCGGCCGAGATCGCGCGGGGGCTGCGCCACCCCAAGGTCGCGGCCGTCCTGGACGTCGTCGAGCTCGAGGACGAGCTGGTCGTGGTCAGCGAGCACGTCGACGGCGAGTCGCTCGGCGCGCTGCTGAAGCACGCCATCGGCAGCAAGAGCCCGATCCCACCCGGAGTCGCGCTGGCCATCGTGCGCGACGCGGCCGACGGGCTGATCGCGATGCGCGACCACTTCGCGAAGAGCCCGGGCGCTCCCGATCCGTTCGGCGGCCTGGTGCCTGACGGGCTGACGGTGGCGGCCTTCGGCGAGACCATGCTCACCGAGCCGGGCGTGCTGGCCGCGCTGGGCGATGCGGCGGTGCGCCTGAGCGCGCTTCCTTACCGTGCGCCCGAGCAGCTAGGCGCTCCGCCGGGGCGCGACGAGAAGACCGAGGTCTACGGCCTGGGAGCACTGCTCTGGGAGATGCTCGCGAACCGTGGGCTCTACCGCAGCACGGCCAAGGGCGAGGCCGACGCCGAGGCCGAGCTGCGTCGGAAGATCATGACCGAGGCGGCACCGACGCTCGACGAGCTTCCACGGCAGGGCGCGCCACTGCCCGCGTCGCTGGTGGTGCTGGTGAGCCGCGCGCTGTCGCGGGACCCCGGCCAGCGCTACGCGGGCCTCGAGGCGTTTCGAAAGGCGCTCGACGATCTGCCGCGCGACACGGTCGCGGCGCCCGAGCAGGTGGCGGTGACCCTCGAGCGCCTGGCAAGACACACCCTCGAGGCACGGCGCGCGGCGCTGGGTCAGATGGGCGACGGGCGTCTGAGCATCAGCACCGAGTCGAGCCGTGCCACCGCTCGCCCCGCCAGCCCCGAGGCGCCGATGGAGGTCGTGATGCCCCCCCTGGCCCGATCGCCCGCGCCGTCCATCGACACGTTCACCCTGCAAGAGGCTCCCACGCGCCCGCGTCGCAAGCTCACGCCCGCGTCGCTGCCGATCCCCGAGGGCTTGCCGCCGGCCAAGCCCGCCGAGCCCGAGGCCCCGCCGCGCGCACGCGAGTCGACGGCCAGCGGCGTGAGCGTCAGTGAAGAGCCGCTGGGCGCGCCGCGCTCGGGGGCGCGTCGCTTCGCGCCGCTGATCGTGGTGGCCGTCGGCGTGATCGCGATCGGGTTCGCCGTGCTGATGCGCTCTTCCGGAAGCGACCGCGAGGCGCCGGCTGTCGCGCCCAGCGCCGGGCCTGCGCCGACAGCGAGCGCCGTGCCCGAGCCGACCGTCACCGCGAGCGGCACCACGGCCCCGGAGCCCGAGCCGCCGGCGTCGGCCAGCGCCGCGGCGGCGCCGAGCGCGTCGGCAACGCGGCCGCGCCCGCGCGACGACCGCCCTGCCCCCAAGGCCTCGGCCCAGGGTGGTTTCCGCCCCAAGGGGATCTGACCCCGGGGCGTGATACGCTGCGGGCGAAATGGCTCGCTTGCTTCCGGTCGCGTTGCTCGCCCTCGGCCTGCTCGTGCCCCAGGCCGCCCTGGCCGCGGGGATCCCCATCGAGAAGGCGAGCAAAGAGCAGCTCAAAGCCGCCCAGCGCACCTTCGAGGCGGCGGACGGGCTGTTCGATGCCAAACGCTACAAAGAGGCGATCACGGCCTATCGCGCCTCCAACGAAATCGTCGCCAGCCCCAACTCGCGCCTGATGATCGCGCGCTCGCTGGCCGCCCTGGGGCAGCTCGACGATGCGTACTACGAGCTGATTGGCGCGGTGAACGACGCCAAGTCGGCCGCGGCCGCCGACAGCAAGTACGCCCCCACGCTGAAGGCCGCCGAGGCCGAGCTGGCCGCGATGGAACCCAAAGTGGGCCGCGTCGAGCTGGTGCTGGCGGCTTCGGCGAAAGACGCGAAGGTCAACGTCGGTCCGCGCACCATCGCGATCTTGGACCTCGACAAGCCCGTGGTCGTGACGCCCGGCAACATCGTGGTCGTCGCTGCGCTGCCCGACGGCCGCTCGGTGCGCAAAGAGCTCAGCGTGGCCGCGGGCGCCACCGAGAAGGTCGAGCTCGACATCCCGGCCGACGCGTCGGCGGCGCCCCCGCCCCAAGCAGCGCCCACGGCGCCCACGCCGACCCCGAGCGACCCGGGTCCCACCCCGCACAAGGGGAGCTCACTTCGGCCCATCGCCTACGTGGCCGGCGGCGTGGGCGTGGCGGGCTTCGCCACCTTCGCGATCTTCGGCCTGATGAACAAGTCCAAGTTCGACGACCTCGAGTCGCGCTGCACCGAAGGGCACTGCGGCCCCGACGGGCAGAGCGACATCGACGCGGGTCGTCGTTACCAGACCATCGCGAACATCGGGCTCGCGGTCGGCATCCTCGGCGTGGGCACCGGCACCACCTTGTTCTTGCTCTCGGGTGACAAGAAACAGCCCGAGAAATCCGCGGCGTTGCGGGTGCACGTCGCACCTGGCTACGCGGCCCTCGGAGGGCGCTTCTGATGAACGCTCGACGGATCCTGAGCGCGACCGCCGCGGTGCTTTGCGTCGCCGCTTGCGGCTACGACTACGACCAGTTCGACACCCAGGCCCCCGGCGGTGCCGCAGGCAGTGGTGGCGCCGCGGGAAGCAGCGGAAGCGGCGGTACCACCAGCGGTGGCGGTACCACTAGCGGCGGCGGTACCACCAGCGGCGGCGGTACCACCAGCGGCGGCGGCGGCACCACCAGCGGCGGCGGCACCACCAGCGGCGGCGGCGGCACCACCAGCGGCGGCGGCGGCGGTACCACCAGCGGCGGCGGTACCACCAGCGGCGGCGGTACCACCAGCGGCGGCGGTACCACCAGCGGCGGCGGTACCACCAGCGGTGGCGGAGCGGGCGGTGGCTGCTCGACCGGTGAGAAGCTGTGCAGCGCGAAGTGCGTGCCCGTCACCGATCCTGCCACGGGCTGCAGCGGCGCCAGCTGTGCGGCGTGCTCGCTGGCGAACGCCACCGCCAAGTGCGGCGGCACCGGTCCCGCGTGTCAGGTGGA
Organism: Myxococcales bacterium; assembly: GCA_016191785.1. Classification (GTDB taxonomy): domain Bacteria; phylum Myxococcota_A; class Polyangia; order Polyangiales; family Polyangiaceae; genus JADJKB01. The sequence goes on from JACPVJ010000169.1 coordinate 28,014, forward strand.
CGTCTGCCAGGGCACCTTCGCGAACTGCGACAACCAGTCGGCGAATGGCTGCGAGGTCGACCTGACCAAGAGCAACAACCCGAGCTGCGGCAGCTGCGCCAACAACTGCACGCTGCAGGGGTTCACCACGCACTTCACCTGCGCCAGCTTGATCTGCCGCTGCACCAGCCCCGACCAGTGCAAGGACGGCGGCGCAGGCACCGCCACCTGCAACGGCAACGGGAGGTGCAGCTGCACCGGCACCGAGTGCGCTGCCGGCGAGGCGTGCAAGAAGGTGGGTGCGAACCAGGTCTGCGCGTGCAATGGCGGCGCGGCCTGCGTGCCCGGGCAAACGTGCTGCCAGACCCCGGCGGGCTGCAGAGACTTGCAGACCGACACCGCCAACTGCGGCGCCTGTGGCAAGGCCTGCAAGGGCGGCGAGACGTGCACCGCGGGTCAGTGCGTGTGAGCAAAGCTCACGGCTCGGCGTCGTCTCGTACGAGTTGCCCCATCCCGAGGCCTCACGTGCCAGGGTCCCCGTAGTGCCGTGCGTAGAGGCGCACCAACTCTTTGACCTCGTCGGGCGCGCGAAGCTCCGGAAGCCGCCGCACGAGCGCGAGGACCGTGCGCCGCTCGCGACCGAACTGCGGGAAGAAGTCGATGACGCGCTGCAGGCGCCAGAGCTCGTCCTCGGGCGCTTCGTCGTAGTCCCAGAGCAGTCTAGGCGGAACGTCGATCACGCAAGACGGATCGTAGTCGCAGTCAGCAGCGCCGGCAACGGCTCCACCCGCTCACGCCGGCACGCCCCAGAACCAGTAGCCCGTCCCGCCCAGGGGGTAGCGATACGAGCCGGCGCGCCAGCGGTAGCTCGCGCCGTGCTCGTCGACCATGGCGTAAAGATCGGCGTGCTCGTAGACGCGAAGCGTGCTGACGATGCCGTCCCACGCGCTGATGCTCAGCGTGAGCGGCAAGACGCCCCACGAGAGCACCGCCTTGCCCACGGTCTTGTCGGGGGTGAGCACCGGGTTCGCGAGCAGCGCGGCCAGCCCGAACGGCGCGAACGGGAAGAACCCGAGCGGACTTCTGCCGAACGGCTCCGAGACCCAGATCGGCGCACGCGAGCGCACCGCGTCGGCCAAGATGTTCTGGGCCAGGTGGGGCGGAAAGTGGTGAAACGCGTTGATGATGGCCCGCGCGTGTCCCGCGCCCACCTCGGCCGGAATGGCGGTGGCGTCGATCGGCGCCAGGTGCGCCGCAATCTTCGGCTCGCGCCCCGAGAGGCGCTGCCAGGCGCGCTCGCGCGGGAAGAGGTCGGTGAGCAAGATCGCCGGCGGCTCGCGGCCCGCGCGACGAAACTCGTTGACCAAGATCTGCGCCGGGCCACCCGCCCCCGCGCACAGATCGAGCACGCGCTCGGTGCCTGCCGCCGCCAGGAACTCGGCGAACGGGTCCACCAGGCCGGTGAGCGTGCGTCCCCAGTCCAGGCCCCGACTCAGTGACTCGACGATGGTGTCCCGCAGGTCGGCGCCGACCCAGTCCAGGTCGTTGAACTCGAACAGCTGCAAGCGTGGCAATGACACGGGGGACCTCACTTCGGCGTGGGCTTGGTGCAGCGACCGTTGACGCACAAGAAGCCAGCGGCCACGTCGCAGCAATCGGCCGCCGTCTTGCACGCTTCCTCTTCCTTCGAGCAACCGGGGGGCGGCGGCACGCACTTCGTCACCGGGCCGCCGGCGTCGTTGGTCTCGTCGGTCGGCCGGCAGAACCCATTGCAGCACTCGGCCGCGGACTCGCAATCGGCGCCATCGGCCTTGCACGGCTCGAGGGCGGCGAAGGCCCGCATGTTGCCGGCGTCGAGCTCTTGCCCCGACAAGTAGAAGGCCGGGTGGCTCGGATCGGGCGCTCCCTGCCAGCTCACGTCGATGGCGGCGACCCACAGCTTCTTGCGCGGGCTGGGGTTCTCGGCGCCGCCGACGTAGGTGCCCCACTTGTTGTCACCGCCGGCGACCGTGCCGCCGGGCGACACGGTGTTGCCGTACGCGCGCCGGCTGGTGAACACCACCCAGTAATAGCCGCCGACCGCCACCGGCAGCACGGTGGGCTCGTAGTTGAGCTTGCCCTCTTCGGTCTCGCCGTAGGGCAAGTAGAGCGACCCACCCGCGCGACCGTTGAGCGCCTCGATGCTGTTCACCGTCTTGCTCGACAGATCGACCAGCCGGAGCTCGGCGAAGGCCGGCGTGGCACCGAAGCCCGCCGTGTCGAACTTCTCGCCGTCGTGATAGAGCAGGCCCTTGCCGTCGGGCAAGAAGCTGGGCCAGCCCGCGACGGCGCCCTGCGCCGTCACCACGTTCTGAAGGTTGGTGAAGGCCGGCGGCGACTGCGAGCTGTCGAAGTCCATCACGCTCAGCGTCTTGCCCGCGCCCTGCTCCCAGCGGTTGAACGCGAGCAGCTTGCCGTCGTGAGAGAAGACCGGCGTCAGCGCGTACTTGATCTGGCTGGTGAAGCTCGGGGTAGCGACCTCGGCCGCGTTCATCGTGTCCCAGAGCTTCGAGGGGAAGTCCCCCGACAGGCCCCGTACCGGTGAGGTGCCAGCCATCGAGCCGTTCGAGAGCAGCCACTTTCCGTCGGGGGTGAGGGCCCCGAAGCTCATCTTGCGGCCGTCGGGGTCCTTCACGCGCTGCTTGGCGCTCCCGTCGGCGGCGATGTCCCAGGTCGCGCTGTCCACCGGGTTGTCCGTGGCCCATGACACGCCCGCGGCGATCACCGTGCCCTTCGAGCTGACCGAGTGGCACACGGTGCAGTTGCCGATGAACACCTCGGCGTTCTGCCCGGGCTTGATGCGCATCACGCCGCCGGTGCCCGCCAGCTTCGAGAAGTAGCTGTTGTAGTAGATGATGCCCGAGAGCGAGCCCTTCGCGATCTTCCAGGTCTGCTTCACGGGGCCGGTCGCCTGTCCGCCGCTCAGCTTGCTGACCTCGACGTTCACGCCGGCGTCTGCGCCCTCACTCAGCGCGAGGCCCTTCCACACGGCCGCCGGCACGTCGACGCGCGTGGGCGCGGAGCCCGCGAAGAAGCCCTCGTAGCTGAAGTCCTTCACGCTGATCTTCAAGTAGGTCGCGCTGGCCGCCGCGCCGCCGAGCTGCAGCGTGGGCGCGGGCACGCCGCGGGGGAACACCGTCTTGTCGTACGGGTAGAGCCACTTGAAGGCCGAGTCCGCGCTGCCGCCGGCCTTGAGCAAGGCCTGATCGCCGGCCGTCACGTTGCCGGGGTTGTCGCTCACCTGCACCTTCACCGTGACGTTGGTGCTGGCGGTCAGGTTGCCGAGCTTGGCGCTGACCACCGCCGTGCCGGCGACCCAGCCCGGCGAGGTGAACACGCCCGACTTCGCCACGGTGCCGACCACCACGTCGTCGATCTCCCAGGTGGCTGCGCTGGTGGAGCCGCCGTTCGACAGCTTGGCGGTGAACTGCTGGGTGACTGGGCCGCCGGTAGCCGTGAGCACCGGATTGGCGGGCTCGATACTCAGCGAGAGACTGGCGTCACCGCCATCGATCACCAGCCCGCCGCCGGTGGCAGCGCTGCCATCCGAAGCGTTGCCGCTGCCACCGGTGTTGGTGCCGCCCGCCCCGCCCGAGTTCGATGCGGTGCCCCCGCCGTCGTCGCCCCCACACGCGAACGCCACGCCGAGACCCATCGCGACCAAGAGCAAGAACGAGCCCGCACGCATGCGTCAACCCTAGCACCGTCGCCGCGCCGAGTGGTGCCGGCGCGCGGCGCGGGATAGACTTCGCCGATGCGGTCGTGCCTCGCGCTCTTGCTGCTGGTGGCCGGCTGCTCCCTCGGCAACATGGACGAGCTGAAGGGCAGCGGCGGCACCGCCGGCGCCGACGGCGGCGCCGGGAAGGCTGGCGGCGACGGCGGCGCTTGTGAGAAGAAGACCTGCGCCCAGGCCAGCGCCGAATGCGGGCAGATCGACGACGGCTGCAACGGCGTGGTCGATTGCGGAAAGTGCGCCGAGGGTCTGTTCTGCGGCGGTGAGGGCCCGAACAGGTGCGGCGACACGCCGTGCATCGCCAAGTCGTGCCAGGCGCTCGCGGCCAAGTGCGGCACGGTCTCGGATGGCTGCGAGAAACTTCTCGACTGCGGCACCTGCACCGCGCCCGAAGCCTGCGGCGGCAGCGGCGTCGCCAACGTCTGCGGGTGCAAGCCGAAGACCTGCGCCGACCAAGGCGCCGAGTGTGGCACCCGCGACGACGGCTGCGGGTCGAAGCTCGAGTGCGGCTCGTGCGTCACCCCCAAGACCTGCGGCGCGAACGGGAAGTGCGGCTGCACACCGGTCACCTGTGCTTCGGCGGGCGCAGGCTGCGGCACGATCCCCGACGGCTGCGGCGGGTCGGTGGACTGCGGCGGGTGCTCGGGGGGCCAGGTCTGCGGCGGCGCCGGGCCGAACAAGTGCGGCACCGCGCCCTGCGTGCCCAAGACCTGCGCCGGCGAGGGCAAGAACTGCGGCTCGATCTCCGACGGTTGTGGCAAGGCCCTCGACTGCGGCAGCTGCAGCGGCGCCGACAGCTGTGGGGGCGGCGGCACGCCGAACGTGTGCGGTTGCTCGCCCCAGAGCTGCAGCAGCCTGGGCAAGAACTGCGGCACGGTCTCGAACGGCTGCGGCGGCGCGGTCAGCTGCGGGTCGTGCAGCGGCGTCGAGAGCTGCGGCGGCGGCGGCACGCCCAACGTGTGCGGGTGCGCGCCGCAGAGCTGCGCCGATCTGGGGGCGAACTGCGGCGACCTGGGGAACGGCTGCGGCGGCACGGTCAGCTGCGGCAGCTGCCAGGCCCCCGAGACCTGCGGTGGGGGTGGCGCCAACAAGTGCGGCTGCGTGCCAAAGCAGTACTGCGACTACAAAGACTGCGGCAGCGAGCCCGATGGGTGTGGCGGCACGGTCGCGTGTGGGACGTGCCCGCCCGGCGAGTACTGCAAGGCCGGGTTCTGCCAGTGCAGCGCGAGCCCGTGCCCGTAGCTACCCGCGCTCCGCGACGCACACGATCTGGAAACCGAACAGGCCGGGCCACGCGTTGCAGACTCGGGTCTCGGCCGGCTCGACGAAGCGTCGATAGAGCTTGAACGCCGACGACTCGCCCAGCGAGAGGTGATCGCCTGCGGCCACGTCCTTCTCGAAGAGCTTGCGCAGCGCCGGCGCCGCGGACTGCACCAGCGAGGGCGTGCAGCGCTCTTCCACCACCCGTAGGCCGGTGTACTCGATCACGCCCTCGAGCGAGCGCTGGGTGAAGAACCGCAGGTGGGTGCGATCGTAGAGCCCCGACCAGGCGTAGTCGAACCGCCCCGCCAGCGTGCGCAGGCGGTTGTACCAGACGGCGTAGTTCGGCACCGAGATCACGAAGCGCGCCTGGGCCAGGCAGGGCGCGGCGGCCAGGTTGCGCAAGAACGCCACCGGGTCGGGGATGTGCTCGACCACGTCGGCCAAGATCACTCCGTCGAAGGGCTCGGGGCCCGCCTGCGCCAGCCACGCGTCGCACAGCCCCACGAAGACGTCGTCGCACGCCTGCCGTGCCAGCGTGGCCGCGTGCGCGTTGGGCTCGATGCCCTGGATGAACACGCCGTCGTGGCGCGCCTTGAGCTCGCGCGCGTTGGCGCCGGCGCCACACCCGATGTCCAAGATCCGCGGCCGCGAGCGCTGCGCGATCACGTGGCGCTCGACCAGCCCCACCAGCACACTGTTCGGGCGCTCGACGTACGAGTACGCGGTGGCGTCGAGGTCCAGCGGGATGGGTCGCATGACCCCCAGGCGTTTAGCAGAGCAAGAAAGGGCGTGCTACGGTCCGCGACCTTCGGGCCATGACAGAGCTGAAGAAGGGCGTGATCGTCGATCGTGACGCGACGTTGATCGACGTGGTGCGCGACGAGGATTCGGGGGCGATCAGCGTGGCTTTTCACCCCAGCCAGCTGGCGCTCTTGCCCGGCGTGATCGAGGGGCTTCGGCTGCTCCGGGACGCCGGGTACACGCTGGCCATCGCGACCAACCAGCCGGCCCCGGCCAAGGGCCAGTTCTCGGCCGCGGCCGTCGAGCGCACCAACCAGGCGCTGGTCGAGCTGCTCGCTCGCGACGGGGTGCAGATCGCGGCGCTCGAGGTGTGCATGCACCACCCCGACGGCGGGCCCGGTGGCGATCCGGCCCTGGTCACACGCTGCGAGTGCCGCAAGCCCGCGCCCGGGTTGCTCGTCCGAGCAATGAGTCACGCCGGGCTCGACCCGGCCCAGACCTGGATGGTCGGCGACTCACCCGGCGACGTCGAAGCGGCGCGCCGCGCGGGCATCCGCGCGGGGCTGGTGTTTCCACTCAGTCGCTGCGAGCTGTGTCCGCTCAAGGGCGGGCCGCCGGTGGGCCCCGACCTCGTGGCCGCGCGCCTCGACGAGCTGGCCCGCGCCATCATCGCCGCGGGCTAGCGCAACCCGCATCGGCGTGGTCGGTGTCGCTGTGGGCTCCGCTCCGGTGCGCGTCGGCGTGGTCGGTGTCGCCGTCAGCTCCGCTCCGGCCCGCATCGGCGTGGTCGGTGTCGCTGTGAGCGACAATGGCCACAGGGCAACGCGCGCCCTTTGCGCGGTTCCGCGGCCAAACCGAATTGCCCTCGCGGAGGCCGGCGGGATCCCGTATATGTCCCCCGCCGCCCGCCGCGGCAGGAGCTCAATGGCGCTTTTCCTGGACAGCTCGGATCCGAAAGAGACCCGCGAAATCTTCTCGTGGGGCGTCGTCTCCGGGGTCACCACCAACCCGCTCATCATCAGCCGCGAGGCACCCGACGCCGACCTGAAAGAGCGCATCCTCGAGGTCGTGGCCGTCTCGACCGGGCACGTCTCGGTCGAGCTCACCACCGAGACCGAGCGCGAGATGCTCGACGAAGCGCTCGGCTACTGGGACTGGGACCGCTCGCGCATCTGCGTGAAGGTGCCGTTCACCGAGACCGGGCTCAAGGTCCTGAAGCAGCTGGCCGAGAAGAGCGTCCCCACCAACGTCACCTGCATGATGAGCTTCAACCAGGCCTACCTGGCGGCTCTGGCCGGCGCGACCTACGTCAGCATCTTCAGCGGGCGCGTGAAGGACATGGGCTACGACGTGCGGCCGATCGTGCGCGAGACCCGGGCCATCCTCGACCGCGAGGGCCTGCCGAGCAAGATCATCGTCGGCAGCGTGCGCCACATGATGGACGTGAACGAGGCGCTGATCGACGGGGCGCACATCGTGACGGTGCCCCCACCCATCTTGCGCAAGATGCTGTGGAACCCGCGCACCGACACCACCATCGCCGAGTTCAACGACGCCTGGAAGAACCGCAAGAAGAAGTGACCTTGGCCCGATGAGCGACCAAGACCAGCTCTTGGGTGAAGGCGCCCTGATCGTCACGCCGACCTACAACGAGCGGGACAACTTGCCGCTGTTCGTGCAGGCCACCCTCGCGGTCGCACCGAAGGCCCACATCCTGGTGGTCGACGACGCCTCGCCCGACGGCACCGGCGCCGTGGCCGACGAGCTGGCGCAGGGCGACCCGCGCATCCGGGTCATGCACCGCCCGGGCAAGCAGGGCCTGGGCACCGCCTACGTGCAGGCCTTCGAGCGCGGGCTGGCCGACGGGTATCGCTGGTTCTTCGAGATGGACACCGATCTCTCCCACGATCCGAGCTACCTGCCGGCGTTCTTCGCGGCGCTGGCCGAAGGCAACGACGTGGTGATCGGCTCGCGCAACATCCCCGGCGGGGACGTCGAGGGCTGGGGGCTCGGCCGGCACGTGCTCTCGAAGGGCGGCTCGCTCTACTCGCGGCTGATCCTGGGGGTCGGCGTGAAGGACCTGACCACCGGCTACAAGGCTTTCAACACCCACGCGCTCAGAACGATCGACCTGGCCAGCATCCGCTCGAACGGATACTCGTTCCAGATCGAGACCACGTACCGGGCGCTCCTCCGGGGCTTGCGCGTGAAAGAGGTGCCCATCGTGTTCGTGGATAGGCGGGTGGGGCAGAGCAAGATGAACCGGCGCATCTTCGCCGAGGCCATCGTGATGGTGTGGAAGCTCCGCCTCGCGGCGCTGCGCGGCGAGATCTGATAGCGTCCGGCGCGCGACCATGATCGTGTCGGCGCAGCGCACACTGGCGGGGCTCTTCGTCTGGCTCCTGCCGCTGGTCGTCGTCGCCGAGTACGTCGGCACCACCTTCGGCCACACCGTGGGCGCCAGCTTCGGACTCCTGGCGCTGCTCGCCGGCGCGCTCTGGGTCCCCACGCCCGAGGCGGCAGCCACCGAGCCGCCGCGCTGGCTGGTTTGGGTCGGGCGCGCCATCGGGCTCGCCGCCGTCGCCGCTGGTCTGTGGCTCGCAGCGCGCTACCTCGGGCCGTTGCTCTGGCCCAAGCGCTACCCGATGTTGCCGTCGGCCACGCTGCGCGAGCGCGAGGTCTTCTTGTACGCGCCGGTGCTCGCGGCCTACCCGGTCGCGTTCGGGTGGCGCTTGCTGATCGGGCGCAGCTCGGGGCGCGACGTCGAGCGCCTGGGCCTCTTGATCGCGCTCGTGCTCCTGGCGCACCAGGTCGGCAAGCTGCGCGTGCAGGGCCTGCCGGTCTTGCCCTACGGTCGGCCCGACCTCGACACCATCACGCTCTCGGCGGCGGTGGTGCTCGCCGTCTTGCTCTTCGTGCCCCGCGTGCCGCCGCTGATCCGAATGCTGGCCTTGCTCGGTGCGGGCCTGGGCCTGCGCTACGTCGGGCTCGACACCTGGAAGATCGATCCGGCCACCCGCGACATGCTGCCGCTGGTGAAGAGCGCGCAAGACGCGTTCCTCGCCGGGGACGACCCCTACGGGCTGCACCAGATGCAGGGCGGGAGCGTGGTGCCGCTGACCTACCTGCCGGGCATGTGGCTGGTCTGGGGGCTGCCGCGCTTGCTCGGCGCCACCGACTTCCGGCTGATGGGGCTCGCGGCCGACGCCGCGGTGGTGCTCGGCCTGTTCTGGGCGGCCAGCGCCGTACGCCAGCCGGTGCGAGAGCGTGCGCGGGGTGCGGCGGTGGCGTTCGGGGCCGTTTGGCTGTTTTCGCCGAGCCTGGCCTGGAACGGCATCTACGCCGAGCCCCACGCCTGGTGGCTGGTGCTGGCGCTCTTGCTCGCGGCCACGGCGCAGAAGCGCTGGTGGCTGTGCGCGGTCTTCCTCGGGCTGGCGCTGGCCACTCGGCACTTCGCCGCGGTGGTCGCGCCCTTCGTTCTCGTGGCCATGCTGCGCGATCTCGGCTGGCGGCGGGCCCTCGGCAGGGTCGCCCTGTGCGGCGTGGTGACCGCGGCGCTGCTCGTGCCGTTCGTGATCCGCAACCCGGACACGTTCTGGTTCGGCACGCTGCGTTGGCTGGTCGAGTACGGGCCGGTGCACGAGAGCTGGTTCTGGCAGAAGTTCGGCTTCTCGGGTCCGCTGTACGAGGCCGACAAGACCGAATGGATGCCGCGCGCGCAGGTCGCGCTGCCCGCGCTCTTCTTGCTGGTCGCGCTCTTGGTGCGCGGGCGTCGGCGCGCCATCGCGCCGCTCGGCACCGCGTATGTGCTGTTCGTGATGTTCAACGGCATCATCTGGGACAGCTTCTACCTGGGCTGCGCGCTCTTCGCGGCGTTCGCCGTGGCCGGCGGTCACGACCTGGCGCGGGCCCCAGCCCCCCGGTCGCCGTCGCGTCGGGGCTTGCGCGTCGCGGCGGTGGCGTTCGCGCTCGCCGGCGCCTGTGGCGGCTACCTCGGGTGGACGTTGTTCGTGGCCCGCAGTCGGGCAGGCGCCGACGCCCTCGCGAGTCATCTGTCGAGCACGTTGCGACCGGGTGACGCGCTGATCGATCGCAGCGACTGGAACCTGGCCTTCGTGCAGGGAAGGCCGCTGTTTGGCAGCCGGCCGCCGCCGGTGCCCGCGGCGCGCGAGGTGCTCGACCCGGCGCTCGGTCCGAACGGCGCGTTCGACCACGATCGGGCGTGGTTCGTGCTGCGTCACGGTCGCGAGAACGATCTGAGCCGCGCGCTGCGATCGCTGCCCCACAAGATCGAAGACCGTCGCATCGGGCACTATCGCCTGATCGGCGTCGAGCAGCCGCGCATCGCGTCGAAGCTGAGCGAAACCCCGGGGGGGCCCGCAACTCGGCCGTGCAGGCTGGGCGGCGCGGTGCGCAACATGACGTCCGTCAGCCCCGCGCGTGGGCGCCCAGCCGCGCAGCGCTGGCGCGCGCGCCTGGGTCCGCAGCTGATCGTGGTCGCCGGCATCGAAGACGGCAGCGTCGCCTACGGTCGCAGGCCTGCGGTCGTTCGACTCGCGGTCGACGGCAAGCCCCTCGGACGGCTGCGCTTGCCGAATCTCCCCGGGACTCGGCTCGCAGTGTTCGACACGGCCGCCTTCTCGGGAACGGAGCACGACGTCGAGATCCTTGTGAGCACGGGCGATGCGACACCGCGTGTCGCATGCGTCGATGGCTGGATCCCCGAGCGCTGAGCCGGTCACCCAAACGGGTGACGCTACCGCCCGCCATCGAACAAATGACCATGGAAGGGGCCCGGCCCCCCCTGCTATCCGACGGGGGGGACAATGGTGCGCGACCCAGGGCCGCCAGAGCCGAAGAGCGAGTGGATCGGCGACCTCGCGGTTGCCGTGGACCACCAAGGGTCCCGCGCTCGGCGCGGCCGCGAGCGGTCGTCCGAAGACGCTTGGAATGACCTGATCTCCGGTCGGCTGCGGGTCGTGAGCCGCTTCGACCGCGACGGCCGACGGTTCATCGTGGCCCGTCGCACCGAAACCCCCACCCAGGCCGGCGTGGCGCCGCTCACGCCGCGGGAGCTGGCGGCGGTCGAGCACCGCGTGCTCGGCGCCCCGCTCAAGGTCATCGCGCCGGCCCTGGGCGTGAGCATCTCGACCGTCGCGAAATCACTGCAGCGCGCGCTGTTCAAGCTCGGCATCGAGAACCAGGCCGAGCTGGTCGCGGTGCTGGGGCGCGGGGCCGGCACAGCTTGCGCGTCCAGTCCCACGAACGAGCCCTCCGAGCCACCGCGGTCGAAGACCACGCGACGCGCTCGGACGAGCCCACCCCGTCCCATGAAGAAATGACTATTGTCTGCCCCCCGTCCAGGGCCCTAGCCTGACGGATCATGCGGGGAAGTATTTCGGGGGTTGGGGTGGCGCTCGCGTCGGAGTCGCAAGCAGCGCCGGTGTCTGGAGCGTCGAGCTTGCCGCCGCCGCCCGGGCTTCGCGCTTCGAGCTTCGCGGTGGGCGAGGCAGAGTTCCTGGTGCTCTCGTTTCCCGCCGCGCCGCAGTCGCTGCCGGCGGGCCTCACGGCCTCCGAGCGCGGGGTCGCCACGGGCCTGCTGGCAGGTCTCAGCAACCGCGAGATCGCGCTCTCGCGCGGGGTCGCGGTGCGCACGGTGGCCAACCAGGTCGCGTCGGTGCTGCGCAAGGCCGGCGTGCGATCGCGCTTCGAGCTCGCGCGCAAGCACGCGGTCTGAGCGCCGTCGCCGATCGCGGCGGCGCGAGCGACCCGAAAGAATGACCATGGAACGCCGCTCGGCTCGGCTGCTACGAGCTGTGCGACATGGTGCGGGCTGCGCCGCCCGGCGATGAGCACGGGCGCGAGTGGGTCAGCGAGGTCGCGGTCGCCCTCGATCGCGCGAGCGCGCGCGCCCCGGCCGAAAGCGGTAACACGGCGCACCAAGCCTGGAGCGATCTGGTCGAGGGGCGAGTGTGCGTCGTGGCGCGCTTCGAGCGCGACGGCCGAGCGTTCGTGGTGGCTCGACGCACAATCGGCACGCACCAAAGGCGTCTGACGGCTCGAGAGATCTCGGTGGTTCAGCGTCGTGCGGGCGGGGCGCCACTGAAAGACATCGCAGCCGACTTGAACCTGAGCGTGTCCACCGTGGGCAAGGCGTTGAAGCGCGCGCTCGGGAAGCTGGGCCTCGCGAGCCAAGCCGAGCTGATCGCGGTGCTCAACGGCGGTAGCGGCGGCAGACCCGCGCCGAACAAATGACTACGGTCCGCGCGGGCGGATTTTGACTACGCCCGAATCTCGGAGCTCACCGAAGCGAGCCCGCGCTCGCCGCCGCGCGTCGCGGAAAATCCGCCGCAGTCGCACCCAGAAGTGACCATGGCCCGTCGGAGCGCGCGCAGGTAGCTCTGTCGATGGATTCATGGGGCCGACCACCACACGTGTCTGCGCCGGCGTGCTGCTCGCCGTCGTCGCGGCGACCAGTGTCACGTTGCCCGCGCGCGTGACCCACGCCGCGCCCGCCGCTGACGCCGCCGCGCTGAAGAAATTCGAAGAGGGCCGAAAGGCGTACGACGCCGGCAAGTTCGAGGAGGCGCTGCTCGCGTTCAAGGGCAGCCTCGAGCTGCTCGCGAGCCCCAACACGCGCCTGTACATCGCGCGCTGCTATCGCGCGCTGGGCAAGCCGGCCAGCGCTTACACCATGTATCGCATGGCCTCGAAAGAGGCCCAGGACCGCCTCGCCGCAACTGGCGAGAAGCGCTACACCGCCACGCGGGACTCGGCGATCAGCGAAGCGGGGGAGCTCGAGGCGAAGGTGCCGCGCATCACCCTCGCGTTGCCCTCGGACGCGCCCGACGGCACCGAGGTGAAGCTCGACGGCGAGGTCGTTCCGCGCGGCGGCTGGGGCGTCGCCACCGAGATCGATCCGGGCCCCCACGAGGTGACCGCGACGGGTCCGCGTCGCAAGCCCTTCGCATCGAAGATCGAGCTCGCCGAAGGGCAGCAGAAGCGCGTCGACGTAGAGCTCGCGAAGCTGGCGACGGCCTTCGTCAGCATCAAGCTCACCAGCCGACCGGCGGGGCTCTCCATCGACCTCGGCGGCAAGCCGCTGGACACCGGCGCCCTCGGCAGCGAGCAGGCGGTCGACGCCGGGGCCTTCGAGCTCTTGGTGCGCGCGCCGGGTCACAAGGATTTCGTCTGGAAGAAGGTCCTTGCCGACGGCGAGCGCGCGACCGTCGAGGTGAAGCTGGTCGCGCAGAAGGTGGCCGGGGGCGCAGCCAAGGGGACGCCCAAGTGGATGTTCTACGCGGTGGCCGGCGCGAGCGTGGTCGCGCTGGGCGCGGGCTCGTACTTCGCGGTGCAGGCCAAGTCGCTCTCGGACGACGAGCAAGCCAAGAACAAGTTCCTCCGCGACCCCGCCGAGCGCGATCGCGTCGACTCGCTCTCGGGCACCGCGAACCTGCTCTTCATCGCGGGCGGCGCCCTCGCCGTCGGCGCCGGCGTGCTGGCCTTCACCACGCAGTGGGGCGGCGCGAAGGAGAGAGAGAAAGCGAAGGCGACGGCGGTCGCGCCGTGGCTGGGCGTCGGCACGGCGGGCGTCGCCGCGCGGGGGAGCTTCTGATGCGTCGCGCCCTCGGAGCCGGGCTCGTCACGCTGGCTGGCGCGTGCACCTTCGGCGGGCTCGCGGAGTACGAGATCGGCGAGTGCAATCCCCTCGCGACCAAGGCGGACGACCCCTGCGACGCTCTCAACGCCGATAGGGATCAGAGCTGCACCGCTTACCTCTGCGATCCGAACACCCGGCGCTGCGCGCTGCGGCCACGGGACGACGACCGTGACGGCTTCCCCAGCGGGGCGTGCGGGGGGCCGGACTGCGACGACCAGGACCGGGACCGAAAGCCGGGCCTGACCGAGTGGTGCGATCAGAAGGACAACGACTGCAACGGCGTGCCCGACGACAACGTGGACGCGAAGACGCCGAAGCAGGTGAAGGACATCGGAGAGAAGGCCACCGATCCGATCATCACGGGCGAGGACGCACCGGGCATGCTCGGCGCGTGGGTGGGCGCCAAGTCCTCCGGCGGCAAGTGCCTGTTCGCGGCGTCGCTGCCGGCGGGGTCGGGCGGCGATGGCTGTGCGCTCTTGGCGGACGAGACGAACCTGGAGCCGCGGCACCCGTTCGCGCGCCCCTTGGTCGGAGGCACCGCGGCGCTGGTGATCGCGACCAGCCCCTGCACACCGGGCGAGCTCTTGTATCGGTTCGCGGGGTCGGGAAAGGCCGGCAAGGCCACGCTCGGCTGCATCACCGCCGGCGCTTCGCTGCCCGCGTTCGCGCCGCTCGGGGTCGGCGACCAGGGCGTCGGTGCGTACTACGAGGTGCAGTACCCGAAGCGCAACGACCCGCTCGCGAGCTGCGCCGGCGCGGCGCCCGCGCCGCTGCACGTGGTGCCGATCAACGACGCCAAGAGCAACACCGCATCCCTCAGCGCGCCCCAGCCGCTCGCCCCCGACGCGACGAGCGTTCGTCCGCCGCTGGTGCTCGCGGCGGGCACGCGCGCCCTGGTCGCATCACCCGCGGGCGCCGACGTCGGCGTGTGGCTGGTCGAGCCGAACGGCGGCGCCCTCGCGACCATCGCCAGCGCGACGGTGCCAGGGCTCGCCGGCGCGCGGGCGGTCTCTGGCTTCGCACGCGCGGACGGGGCGGCCCAGCAGGTCGCGCTCGTCGCCGAGATCGGCTGCACCCCGCAGAAGCTGATGATCGCGCTGTTCTCGTTCGACGCCGCGCAGGGCACCTTCGGCACGCCACAGGTCGCGGAGGTCGCCGCCGCTTCGGCGGGCTTCCAGACCGGGGCGCACGTGGCGTGGCAAGAGAGCTCGAAAGAGTGGCTCGTCACCTGGCTCGCCGACGGCCCGGCCATCCGCAGCCAGCGCCTCGACGCGAGCGGGAAGCGGGTCGGCCCGGCCACCGATCTCGCCGGGTTCGTCGGCGCGAAGCCGAGCCCCCTCGGCGATCTCTTCCTGCTCAAGGCGTCGCAGTCGACGTCTGGGCAGAAGCTCGAGCTCTGGTTCGTGCCGGGCGCGTGCGGGCAGACGTGACTGACTTGGGAGGAACAAGCATGGAACGAATCATCGGCGTGCTCTTTGTCGTGACTTCGGCGGCGGTCATGACCGCCGCGTGCAGCAGCGGCGACTCTGGCGGCGGCGGCGGGATTGGCGGCGCTGACGGCGGCGGCGCGGGCGGCTCGAGCGGCTCGGGCGGCTCGGCAGCGGGCGGCTCGGGGGCGGGCGGTAGCGGCGGCGCGGCGGTCGACTGCACGACCGACACCGACTGCGCGGCGAAGATGCCTGCGACCAACCCGGCCGACTGCGCCGAAGCGAAGTGCGACCTGGTACTCAAGAAGTGCAACTTCGTGGCGAAGGACGCGGATGGGGATGGGCACACGGCGAAGGACTGCACGGCCATCGGCAGCGGAGCCGTTGCGACGGGAGATGACTGCGACGACTCGAGCTCGAGCATCTACCCGGGCTCGGGGACCGAGAAGTGCAACGGCAAGGACGACGACTGCGACGGGCAGACCGACGAAGACGCGCCCAACCTGACGGACCCGTGCACGGTCGGCGTGGGGGAATGCCAAGCGACCGGCGTGAAGACCTGCAAGGACGGGAGCTACTCCGGGTGCTCGGCCACTCCGGGCACCCCGTCGCCGGACTATCCGGTGTGCGATGGCAAGGATCACGACTGTGATGGGGCGACAAACACAGGCTGCGTCTGCCCCACGGGCAAGTCCGAACCCTGTGGGAACTGCGGAGGCAATCGAACCTGCGTCGCCGGGCAATGGGGCCCTTGTTCTGTCGTCACGCCGCCGAACCTCGGTGCCTCCTGCAACAACAGCTGCGGCACCATCAAGTGCGATGGGTCATGCAGCAACTCCACACCCAACGTCGGGGGTAGCTGCAACAACAGCTGCGGCACCATCAAGTGCGATGGGTCATGCAGCAACTCCACATCCAACGTCGGGGGTGGCTGCAACAACAACTGCGGCACCATCAACTGCGATGGGTCATGCTCAAAACCTAGCCCTGCGAACTGGGGCCAGAGCTGCGGTGCATGCGGCAAGGGGAAGATCGACTGCGCCGGCAGCTGCGTTGGCGACTCCGGTCCGACTCAGCAGGTGGGAGATGACCCCGGAGGTCAGGGGCCCTACAGCGATTACGGCGTTGGCGGCTGCCACAACTGCAGCGGGGTCGGGCCTAATCAAGAGTTCGTGACGCACTGGTACTCGGGCGCGATCCCGACCGTTGGCTCTTGGTCCGTGACCGGCAGCGTCACCGTGACGAACACGGGCGGCGGGTGCTGGATCAACAGCAACGCGGCGATAAAGGTCGAGTGCTACGACTCGCTGCCTGGCTGTGCTGGCCCCTATGTCTTCTTGGGCACCACGACCGTGAACAACAACCAAATGGGGCAGGCCGTCCCTCTGGTGGGCACTGTTACCACGCCGGGACACACGATCTGCTGCAACTACAAAAAGCCGCCGACCGGCGACTGGACTCCGTGTTTCCAGGCGTGCTGCAACCGGAACGTCAAGACCACCTGGACCGCCAACGGCTGTTTCTGAGCGGCGCTGACACAGCACGAACCGATGATCGATCCCTCCCTCATCGCCTCCCGCTACCGCGTCCTCCGGGAGCTCGGTCGCGGGGGCATGGGGGTGGTGTACGTGGTGGAGCACGTCAACACCGGGGATCACCTCGCGCTGAAGCTGCTCCTGGCGCACGCCAACGCGTCGCCCGAGACCGTGGAGCGGTTCAAGCGCGAGGCCCGGGCCCCGGCCAAGATCAAGAGCGAGCACGTGGTCAAGGTCACCGACGCGGACGTCGCGCCGGAGCTCGACCACGCGCCGTTCCTGGTGATGGAGTTGCTCGACGGTCAGGACCTCGAGAAGCTGGTCGAGACCTACGGCATGCTGCCGCCGGACCAGGTCGTGGACCTCTTGGCGCAGGTCGCGCGCGCGCTCGACAAGGCGCACGCCGCGGGCATCGTGCACCGCGATCTGAAGCCCGAGAACCTGTTCTTGCACAAACGCGAAGGCGGCTCAGAGATCGTCAAGATCCTCGACTTCGGCATCAGCAAGGTGATGGGCGGCGAGGGCCTCGGGTCCACCGCGCAGGCCGGCGGCGGCACCAAGACCGGGGCCGTGTTCGGCACGCCGCTCTACATGGCGCCCGAGCAGGCCAAGGGCCTGCAAGCGCAGATTGGCCCGTGCACCGACATCTGGGCGCTGGGCCTGATCGCGTATCGCCTGATCACCGGTCAGATCTACTGGCGCGCGAACACCGTCGCGGAGCTCTTGGTGCAGATCATCGCCGAGCCGATGGCGCCGCCGTCGTCGCTCAGACCGTTCGCCATCGGTCCGGCCTTCGACGCCTGGTTCGCGCGCTCGTGTGATCGCGATCCCGCGCTGCGCTTCCGCACCGTGGGCGAGCAGGTGCGCGCTCTGGCCGAAGCGCTCGGCGTGCCGGTGCCCGCGGGGCTGTCCGCCGAGGCCAGCGTCGCGGTCCCCCCCGTCGTTGCATCGTCGCCGCACGGCGCGCCGTCGGTCGTGCAGGCGTCCGCGCCTCACATCGGCTACGCGCCCACCGCGCAGTCGCCGCAGGTGCAAGCCGCGAGCGGGGACGACTTCAACCGGTCGAACGCCTCGGTGTACAGCACGGTCTCGGGCTCCGTCGGCACGAAGAGGTCGGTGCTGCCCTTCGTGGCCGCGGGGGCGGTGGTCTTGCTGCTCGCGATCGGGGGCACCGTGTTCGCGATCACGCGGGCAAGCGCCACCGCGGCGGTCGAGCCCAGCACCGCTGCCTCTGCCGACACCGCGCTGGGCGCCGCTCCCGCCGTCGCGTCGCCGACGGCCGCGCCCGCGCCCGCTCCGAGCCCCGAGGCAGTCGTGAAGCCCGAAGACCTCCCGTCGAGCAACGACACCAAGCGCCCAACCACCACGGCGAAGCCGACCAGCACGAAAGCCACCGCTGACGCGGGAGCCGCCGCCGCGACCCCCGCGCCGCCTCCCCCGGTCGCCGACCCACCGCCCACGCCGAAGCCCGCGGGGAAGAAGCCGGTGCACAACCCCGAAGCTCCGTAGGGGCGGGTCGCGTTACCGTGCCCCGCGCCCGCTCCGACTGCCTAGACCGGGAGCGAGCTCCGGAAGCCGGTGGAGCAAGTAGAGCGGTAGCGACAGCAGCGTGTACCTGGCACGGTCACGCTGCGTCGTCAGAACGTCGACCTCCATCACCGACGGGGGATTCGTGTCGACGCGGACCGCAAGGGTCGAGCGTTTGTCGGCCATGAACTGGTGCAGGCTCTTCATGGCTCCGCTGCTGCCCGCCTTGATCTCGACCGGGACCACCCGTCCGCCCACCTCGACGACGTAGTCGACCTCACCGGGCCGACCGCCCTCCCGGTGCCAGTAGTAGAGGCGCGGACCGTCGCCGGACGACGGCTCCAAGAGGCGGAGCGCTTGGCCCGCCATCTGCTCTGCCAGGCGCGCGCGGATCTCGGACGAGAGCTCGGCCGCGTTCGGGAACACCCGCGAGGCGGGCGTGCCGAGCCAGGCGTGGGCCAACCCGACGTCGAGGAGGATGACCTTGCGCACGTTCGCCTTTGCCTCACCGCCCAGAGGCAGCCCGTTCGCGGCGGTGTGGGTCACGAAGTGGCAGAGCTTGGCGGCGGCCAGGAGCTCGAGCGCCCGCTTTGCCTGCTGACCTTTCAAGTCGGCTCCGACCCGCTCGTACACGAACTTCTGACCGATCGACCGAACCGCCGCGTGAAGCACGGCATCGAGCACATCCCGTGGGATGCGCGTCCCGTACTTTCCGAAATCGTCTCGGTACGTCGCTGCGAGCTCCCGTTGCGCCTCGCGACAGGAACGTGGGGAGGCTCCACCGGCGTCCAGCGCGACAATCGCTGGCATCCCGCCGACCATTGCAAAGCGCTCCAGCCACTCGGTCGCCTTGTCGTGGACGGCGTCCGAGAGCTTCTTCGTCGGCGTCCAACCTGCGAGCGCGGTGACCAGGCGGCGCTGCCCATGCGCCTCCAGGTACTCGACGAAGCCCATCGGTTCCACATGGCGATACTGGATCCGCCCCACGGGCATGTTGAAGATGGCCCCGCCGAGCACGAGCTCGAGGAGCGAGCCGGCCGCCACCACCGGCAACTCCGGCAGCTCTTCCGCGAACCAGCGCAGCTTGGCAAAGAGCTCGGGCGCAGCCTGGATCTCGTCGAGGAAGAGCAGCGTGCGGGTGGGATCGAGCTCCTGGGCGCGGGCGATCTCGAGATCTCCGAGGATGACCCGCGGGTCGTTGGATCGAAACGCACGACGATGACTCGGATCGCGCTCGAGGTTGAGCTCGACGAGGGTCTTTCCGTGGGCTCTCGCGAGCTCGCGGACCAGCCAGGTCTTGCCCACCTGGCGCGCGCCCCGCAGAACCAGCGGCAGGCGGTGGGGCGCCGCGAGCCAGGCCGAAAGATCGCTCTCGATCAGCCGTTTCACGACGCTAGACGATAATTCAACGCGTTGATTTTGCAACCCAGCGACAAAAACAACGCGTTGTTTCCAGCGCACCCGGTCCCGACGGGCCCCGGCGCGACGCGTGAAAAAAGTACCATGCCCATGCGCCCGCCGGCCCGCTAGCCTTGGCACGTGGGCGACATGGACATGGTCGGCGTGATCGAGAGCGCGTACCGCACCGAGCTCTCGGAGGCGGAGTGGCTGTCGGAGGTCGCCCGCGCGGCACGTCCGCACCTGGACGCAGGCTTTGGCGTGGCCACCTGGACCTTCGACGCGCGGGATCTCACCCGGACCGTGGTGATGAACACCGGTTTCGCCGGGGACGACCCGGGTGTCCTGACCGCCATGGCCGCAGCCAGCGAGGCCGCCGGACGGCAACCCCGTGACTTCCGGGCGGCCGCCCACGCGAATGGTCCTTGCCAGACGGTGAGCGAGGTCGTGGGGACCGCCGCACTCGAGGTCCCCGAGCTTCGAGTGGCGTTCGCCCCGTACGACGTGCACGACATGATGGGAGTCGTCGGCGCCGATCCGACCGGTTTCGGCCTGGGTGTGGGCGCGGCCCTGCGCGCGCCCCGCAGAGCGACCCGCGCCGAGGTGCGGCAGTGGTCGCGGGTCGCCGCGCACCTGGCCGCCGGGTTCCGCTTGCGCCGCACCATCGACACGCGCCCCGTCGAGGCCATCGTCACCCCGGATGGCAAGGTCGCACACGCCGAGAGCGCCGCGAAGTCGAGCGATGCGCTCGAGACGTTGCGCCGGGCCGCCATCTCCGTCGACCGCGCCCGGGGTCGCCTCCGACGCGAGGACTGCGACGAGGCGATCGAGATCTGGCGTGGGCTGATCTCGGGACGCTGGTCGTTGGTCGAGCAGTTCGAGAGCGACGGCCGGCGGCTGCTGGTCGCCCGTCAAAACGACCCCGAGACGCCGTTTCCCCCGAACCTGACCATGCGCGAGCGGCAGGTCCTGATCTTTCGCATGCTCGGACACCCGCTCAAGCTGATCGCCTACGAGCTCGGGTTGAGCATCTCGACCGTCAGCAGCACGCTTCAAGGCGCGCTCCGCAAGCTGGGGGTGAGCTCGATCGCGGACGTCATCCGAATGCTCATGCCGGGCGCGGAGCCATGAGTCGCCCACGCCGGCCGCGCAGCTCGGCCGAGCCCGACGCGCCCGAGCTGGACCTCGAGCCCCCCGAGGGGCTGCGCTCGTCCCGGATGTCCCTCGGAAACCAAGAGTACGTGGTGCTCTCTTACCCGGCGCCGCGGCGGGCGCTGCCCTCGACGCTGACGCCGGCCGAGCGCGAGGTGGCGCTGCTCGTTCGGCGCGGGCTCAGCAACGCAGAGATCGCCCGCGCTCGCGGCGTCGCGCTGCGGACGGTGGCCAATCAGATCGCCTGCTTGTTCCGCAAGCTGGGCGTGAGCTCACGGGTCGAGCTGGCCCGCAGGGTGGCGGGCTGAAGGGCGAGGGCCACCGCCCCGAGTCAGTCGACCGGCAGAGCCGGCGCGCCGGCTTCGCCCGCCGGCGTCGAGCGCCGCTCGTACACGTCGAAGTCCTCGATGGTGGTCACGAGCTGGAAGTCGCGCTCGACCAGCCTGGCCAGGTCGTGAAAGTGCGGCAGCGCCTCGGCCGAGTCGAAGTCGTCGCCCGTGACCCAGCTGAAGCGATCGCCGTGCTGCACCACCACCAGCGCCGGCGGGCTCTTGGCCAGGTCGGCCAACAGCTCGCGCTGCGCGCGCTCGCGCCCCCACGACACGCGCTGCGCCACGTCGTAGACGTAGCGCGTGGCCGCGGGCCGATCCGCCAGCCAGTAGATCCCCGGCTCGAACCCCCACACGAAGATCTTGGCGCCCGGCGCCGTGCGTCGGATCACCTCGAGCGCCACCAGCCGATTCGCGTCCAGGTTGTAGTCGGCGACGCGATACAGCTCCTTGTCGAGCAGCTCGCGTGAACGAATCGGCCCGGTGCGCAGCAGGTAGCCGGTGCGCAGCACGGCGCGATCCCAGAAGCTGCCCAGGTCACGCACGGCGATGCGCATGCTGCCCGCGACCAGCACGAACCCGACGAACGCCAGGACGCCGCTCAGCCCCGCCGCCAAGGTGCGCCGCCACAGCTTGTAGAGCCCCAGCCCGCCGAGCAGCGCCAAGAGCGGCAAGGTCGCGGCGTAGTGGTACTGGAAGAACTTGCCTTGCATGGCGATCCCCGCGAGGTGAATCGCCATCACGCCCAGCACCAGAAACAGCCCACGCCGCTCGTGCTCGTGCATCGGCCGGATCACGATGGCCGCGATGAAGCCGAAGGCGCCCAGGGCCGAGAAGCGGAAAAACAGCTCCTCGAGGCCCCAGTAGAACATCTCGGGCGCGCTCCGGTTCGTCCAGCCGAGCTTGGTGTAGCCCGGGGTGAACTCGAACAGCGTCCACGACAGCGCATCCCACGCGCCCCGCGACTTGAACCAGAGCCCACACAGCGCGATGGGCAAGAGGCTTCCCAGGCCCACCACCACGAACGGCAGCACCGCCGAGCGCCACTTCGCCTCGCGACCCCACTCGTCGCGGGCCAAGAACGCCGCGCACGCCAGCGCCCCGCCACCGAGCGGCGGCTTGAGCAAGAACGCGCCCCCGAACAGCACCCCGATCGCCAGCCATCGCCAGAGCTTGCGGCTGCGCTTGCCGTCACGCGCGGTGAGCACCAGCGCCCACACCGTCAAGAACCCGCCGAAGGTCTCGGGCTGCCCGCTGTGCCAGAACTCGAGCTGCGCGTGGATCAACGCCGCCACCGCGCCGCCCACCACTCCCACGCGCCGCACGCCGAAGAAGGTCTCGGTCAGGCGCATGAAGCCGAACACCATCCCGACCAGCCCGGCCACCTCGACCAGGCGCACCGCCAGCATGGTCTTGCCGAACAGCGCCTGCCCCAGGGCGTACACCAGGAAGATCCCCGGCGGCTTGAAGTCCCAGACGTCGCGATACGGCATCTGCCCGCGCAAGATGCCGTCGGCCACCGTCGCGTAGATCCCCTGGTCGCGGCCGAAGCTCAAGAGCAGGATCTGCGCCGCCGAAAGCACGACCACCACCCACGACACGACCACCAGCCACCCGTCGGGGTCCACCACACGCTCGGGCTGAATCGCCTCCGCGGGCGGGGGCACCGAGGCGCTGGGCATGCGCCCTGGACGCTAGAACAACGCGCCCGGCTTGACGAGAGGCGCCGGGCGCGGGATGAAACGGCCTCTGAGCGCCCCTAGCTCAGCTGGATAGAGCTTCGGACTTCGGATCCGATGGTCGGGGGTTCGAATCCCTCGGGGCGCGCCAACTGCGAGCGAGAATTCCAACGCTTGACGCAGAAAACCACCGTGGTAATAGCGGGCCTCCCTGAACGCGGAAACGCGAGCGGGATGGGTCATTAGCTCAATTGGTAGAGCAGCGGACTCTTAATCCGTTGGCTGAAGGTTCAAGTCCTTCATGACCCACTTCTCGTCAGTCGGCCTTCACAGCGGCAGTCCTCGCACTCGTGCTGTCTCTCCATCCGGCCCCACCGTCACCGCGGCGCCAGCTTTCAACGCGGCTTCGGAGGAGGCAACGACCCGCTCCAGAAGGGCCGCCAACGCCTCAGCGCGCAGTCCCTCGACGCGCACCCGAATCACCGATGGCCTCGCGTTCCCCCGGCGAGCCAGAATGGCGTGAAAGTCGGCGTCCAGCGTGACCACGACACGGTCGTCCGCGGCTGCCCGGTCCAAAATGGCGTCGTCAGTCGCCGCCCAAAGCCCGACGTCACCGACATGGACGAAGTCGTGCCCGTGTCGGCCGAGGAGCTCGCAACTTCCACGCGGGAGGCCCTGGTCGAGCAGCAGCCTCACGATGCGGCCGAAAGGTCATCGTGCTGGCCGGGGATCAGTGTGGCCGCGTAAGCGAGCGCCTGTCGAATATCCTCGTCATCGAGCTCGGGGTACTGCTGCTTGAGCTCGGCCGGGTTCGGATACACGGCCAGTGCTTCGAGCACGCGCTTTACAGTCAGCCGCATGCCACGGATGCAGGGCTGGCCACCCATCCTGGCGGGATCGACGGTGATGCGGTCGAACGTCACGCCGTCATCGTAGCACCACGGAGGGACAATTCCGCGTCCATCCCTGTCCCCCCGTGTCCCCCTCTGTCCCACCGACCGTCGCCCGAAATCGCGACGGACCAGCACAAATCATGCTGTCTTCGCACTTCTCGCGCCGAGAACTTTTGAGCCGCCTACGGGGGCAATGCCCCTCGCGGCGTGCCCAGCTCTTCACTTGCACATCACTCCCATCTTGGACACGACGGCGGCGTCCACCATCGCATCCCCGTCGCTCGCCGACGCCTCGACGGGCGCATCGGCGTCGGCGGCGTCGGCGGTGGCATCGACGCTGGGCGGCTGAGCGTCAGCAGCGTCGCCGGATCCGGCATCTGGAGTCGGTTTCTTGAAGCCACAGTAGGGTATCTTGAGCCGGGGGCCTTTCTTGTAGGGCGTGCAGGTGCCCGCAGAGCACCCCATGCACTGGCACGCCGCCTCGAGCGTGTCGAAGCACAGAGTCTTTGCAGCGTAGGGACAGGCGGCAGCGTCCGCTTCGGGCGCGCCGGACGCACAGGGACCAGCGGGATCCGGTGGCAGGCAGGCCGCGCCATCGCCATTCGACGCACAGCCGAACGCGCACGGCGTCTTTACCGCGCAGCACTGACCCCACGGATTGCCCCAGTGTACCAAGTTGTCGTCGCTGCACGTGCTGCTCGGACAGCCGCCCGCGTCCGCGGAGTCGACCTCATCGGCTGCGTCATCCGTCGAATCGATCGCTGCGCCATCGAGCACATCAGGCTTGGCGGCGTCGTCCAAGCTGGCCTCCGCTCCGGCGTCGAGCGCACTCACCGGTACGGCAGGGGCGTGGACGCCCGAGCCAGGCGTACTGACGTCGTCGGGTGGACCGCTGCAAGCGCCCAGCATTGCAGCGCACGCGAGCGCGCATCTCCAGAAGGAGCCCACGCTAATACCGTAGCACTCCGCTCGAGGCGCTGCGCAGGCGTCGATCACCCCTCGCGCTGAGACCGAAGCTCATCCGGCCGTGGCTCCGATTGTGAAGCGCTGGTTCCGGCGAGGCGGGAGTGGTTACGCAGCGGGGCGGGGGAGACGGCCTACAGGAGCCCACCGCCGTCAGGTGGAATCACCAGGCGCGGACTCGTGTCGATGCGGAACCGCTCGAAGTCGGTCGGATCAAGGGTCACGATGGCTGCGGCCTGCGCGACCTCGGCCGCGATGACGTGGAGAGCGTCGTAGACCGCTCCCGAGGTGGCGCCGACGGAGGCGCAACGCGCCACGGCTGATTGATACAGCTCCGCCGTGCCTGGAACGACCGCGAACGTTTGCAGCAGAGCGTCGATTACTTGGACCGCGGCCTTGGGCGCGATCCGGCTCTCAATCCGTTGGCTGAAGGTTCAAGTCCTTCGTGTCCCGCCACGCAACGACTCGGAGACGTCGCCGAACGAAGTCGGATGAGGAGCGAATCGTCGCGATGCTCATCAAGCCGAGTCCAATGCCCCCCGCGGACGGGTACGGGTAAGCCTTCTGTTCTTGGACACCTCGTCAGTGCCAGAGCACGCTAGCCGAGAGCGCGAGTGCGCGCGCTCGGAGCGCCACGCGGGCATCCTGGCGCTGCGCGGAAGCGAAGCCGAGGAAGCCGCCCGCCGCGACTCCGAAAGACCAGTCCGGCGCGACGAAGGCGTCGTAGCCCAGCCACAGCGCGCCTCCGACGCCGGCTCCCGAGGCGTCTTCGCCTGGCGCGTGAAGCGCGATCACGCTGGGGGAGATCGACACTGCCGCGCGCCAGCCGCGTAGCGGATCCGGGTACACGACGACGAAGGGACCGAGCTGCCAGAGCGTCATCGCGTCGAGGGGCTGGCTCGGCGCTGGAGCGTGCAGAAGGGCTGAGCCGAGCCCCACGACGACGCCGGTCGCGAGCGTCATCCCCGCCGCCAGCTCAGCGCCGTAGGCTGCACCGCTCGCGCTCTCTCGCCCGAGCGAAGCACCGAGCACACCTCCGATGGGGCCCATGCGCAAGTAGAAGCCATCGTGCTGGTACTCCCGGTCCCGGGTGGGCGGCGCCAGGGAGAGGCAGACGTGGGGAGGCGGCTCGGGACCGCGCACCGGGATGGCGCAGTCGGGGTGCTCGGGCTCCGCATGGCAAGGGTCCTGCTCGCCCGCGATGTCGACGTCGGAGAGGCAGATCCGTGGTGCAGGCTCCGCGTCGGGCGCGACCGCATCGTCCGGCGGTGGGTTTGCTTCGCTCCGCTGCGCGCGCACCACGAGCGAAGGCGTCACTCCCGCGAGCGCGGCGGCGACGAACCGCGCTCGGCGGGCGAGCACCGTACAGCGATCGCGGTCCATGTGCAGTTGGGGTAGCAAGCGCGCTGGACAGCCACAAGGCGCGAGCGAGCCCGGGGCGAGAGGGGTCGGTCGGTGGTCATCGCTGGGCCAGTGGCCGCCCTCTGGCGATGGAAACGCGAGCGACTGATGCGCTTGCGCGGCGCTCGACGCTTCGCGTGGCGTGGCGTCGCAATCGACCCATGCTTCGCGAAGCGATGGGCCTGGCGCTGGTCGGATCGTTCGCGGAGTGCAGCAGCAGCACGACCACCGAGACGCCCGGGGCGGGCGGTGCTTCTACCGGCGGCAGCGTCACGGGCGGCGCGTCGTCAGCCGGGTCATCGTCGGGCGGCGCCAGCGGAGGGGGCGCCTCGGGCGCTGGCGGCACGCCGGCAGGCGGCGCGGGAGGCAGTGGCGGTGCCGCGACCGGGGGAGCAGGCGGCAGCGGCGGCGCGAGCGTGCGTGCGTGCCCTGGGACAAGGGTACCTACTGCGCCAACCAGGGTTCCGACTGTGCCACGACCAACGGCACCCCATCGGCGCCAGTTGTCAGTGCGATCAGCAGTGCAAGACGGACTTTGGTGACAGGTGCAGCTCGTCGAAGACCTGTTGCGCCAAGTCGGGCGTCTGTTGTGGAGGTGGCGAGCAAAACGGCACCAACCTGAATTGCTGCAGCACCAAGTGCTCGGCCGGAAAGTGCGTGAACTGAGCTCCTGCGCGCCGGACTGACGGCGGTCATGTCGAGCCAAACGCAGGCGTGGGACCCTGCGGGCGAAGCATCATGGGTTCCCTGAGCGTATGCGGAGCGTGCCAACGGCACGTCAAGGCCGCCGAGACGTCGTGTCCGTTCTGCCGCTCGTCGAGGAGCCGCGTCGACGTGACCGCTGCCCTCGTTGTCGGCGTGGGGTTGTCGCTGGCGGCGTGCGGCGCGAGCTCGAGCGGACCGGTTCCTGCCTACGGACCCCCGCCCCCGAACGGACCCGAGGTGGCGCCATCACCCGCGCCGGATCCCGAGGCGGGAGAGACGCCGCCTCCGACCGACGGCGGCGGACAGATGGCGGTCCCGGCGTACGCGCCACCGCCGCCCGAGCACCAGTGACGAGCCGCTGCTCGCGCGCACACAGGCCGACTCACGAGCGCGCGGCGCGCCCGTCCAGCCGGGTGCGCGTCTCGCCACGCACCAGACCGCGCACGTAGCTCGTGGCGAGGAAGTCGTGGGGGAACCCCAGCTCGATGCGGCTCACCTCGTCGAGCCGGGCGAGCTGCTCCGCCGAGAGCCGCACCTCGGCGGCACCGAGCGAGTCGACGACCTGCTCCACCTTGCGAGCGCCGACGATGGGGATGAAGCCGTAGCCCTGCGCCCGCACCCAGGCCAGCGCCGCCTGCGTGGACGTGCAGCCGAGCTCGTCGGCGACCGCGTCGACGGCGCGCGCGATGGTCAGCGAGAGCTCGCTCGTGCGCCCCCGTTGCTCGTTGCCTTGCTTGCGCAGTGAGTCGTTCTGCACGCCCGCGCGGGTGTACTTACCGGTGAGCACGCCGGCGCCGAGCGGGCCCCAGGCCAGCACCGAGAGCTCGAAGTGGTCGGCCATCGGCAAGAGATCCCGCTCCGGCGCGCGCTGCAGCAGGCTGTACTCGATCTGCAAGCCCACGAACGGCGTCAGGCCGCGAAGCTCGGCCAGCACGTTCGAGGCCGACACCACCCACGCCGGGGCGTCGCTCACGCCGACGTAGAGGATCTTCCCCGAGCGCACCAGGTCGTCGAGCGCGCGCAGGGTCTCCGCGTAGTGCGTGTAGTCGTCCCAGGCGTGCACCCACAGGAGATCGATGTAGTCGGTGCCGAGCCGACCGAGGCTCGCCTCGACGGAGCGCACGAGGTTCTTGCGGTGATTGCCCGAGGCGTTGGGGTCCGTGGGGTCCATCGAGAGCGTGTACTTCGTGGCGAGCACGGTGCGGTCGCGCCTGCCGGCGAGCCAGCGACCCACGATCTCCTCGGTCTGCCCGCCGTGATACTTGTTCGCGGTGTCGAGGAAGTTGCCGCCCGCCTCCGCGTAGGCGTCGAGGACGCGGTGGCTGTCGCTCTCGTTCGCGCCGAACCCCCAGCTGTCGCCGAAGCTCATGGTTCCGAGGCAGATCTCCGAAACTCGGAGGCCCGTCTTGCCCAGCAGTCGATAACGCAGCATGGCCCGGTACCTGGGGGGTCGTGCCGCGGCGTCAACCGTCGGCGACGCATGTAGGGGTCGACATCGCAGCGTCGCGCCGGCGTGGCGACTCTGGCATCATGCGAGAGATGAAGCGGGCTGTCGCACTGTCTGCCGCGATTTCGCTGCTCGGGTTCGCCACCTGGGCCCGCGCCGAGCCGGTGACGTCGATCACGCAGTACGGCGTCACGTGGACCTTCGACAAGGCCTACGAGTCGGGAAAGTTCGCCAGTGGCGATCACTGGGTGGTGGGTCCGGTCACCGTCGTCTCGGTCTCACCGGCACCGACGGGCACCCGTCACGGCTCGGCCCTGAACCCCGTGGGCGGGCGCCAGGGTTACGACTCGCGCGGCGGCGCCTACGACACCACCGACGCGGTCACCTTCCCCAAGACGCTGGCCGTGGACTCGTCGCTGGTGTCGAGCGTGAGCAAACCCGAGGGCATCGACCCGAAGAACCTCGGCCCACTGAAGTCCCAGGCCGTGCTCACCGTCGTCGGGGCGGCGCTGCCGCCGACGGCCTTCAGACCGTCCTACTCGGGCACGTTCAAGCAGCACCTCGACACGCAGCAGATCGACTGGTCACGATTGCCGAAGCTGCCCGCACCGAGCTCGAAGCCGAACGGGGCAGAGCTCTTGAAGATGGCGGACCGACCGCGCATGGATCATCTGAGCTCGTGGGAGATCCAGCACAGCTGCGCGGAGGACAACTGGTTCAACGGGGCCGGCGCGCACGCCTGCTACGGTCGGGAGGTCTCGGCCTACGTCAGCGAGGCGGCGCTCTACGTGATGCTCGACACCCCCGAGCGCGAGGCCTTGACGATCTCGATGATCCAGCACGGCATCGACAACTACGGCGTGCTGAAGGCCGGCGGGAACTGGGCCGCGAACGGCGGGCACCACAGCGGCCGCAAGTGGCCCATCGTGTTCGCCGCGCGCATGCTCGGCGACTGCGACCTCTTGAAGGTGGGCCTGGACTACGACGACAGCCACTTCGGCGAGGACGGCCAGACCTATGCGGCCACCGGCGGCAAGGCCCTGTTCGGCGTGGCCTGCGGGGCCAATCAGACCTACTTCCAGAATGGCTGCTCGGGGTCGGGCGCGAAGGACTGCCGCGACCCCGCCAAGCTCGTGGACGGCTGCGCCGACTATCGGAATTGCTGCACCAGCGCCTACTGGGTCGGGCAGATGCTCTCTACCCTGATGGTGCATGCCAAGAAGCTCTGGGCACACGATCCGTACTTCGACTACGTGGACCGCTGGATGACGGGTGACGTCGTGGGCGGCGGTTCGGCCTCGAGCGCGTTCGTCGGCGACATGTGGAAGACCTACAGGAGCGCCCTGCCGACTGGCGCCGACGCCGAGCCGACCTGCAACCCCGCCACGGGCGGCACGGGGGGCTCCGGAGGCAGCGACGCGGGCGCGAGCGGAGGGGCCGCAGGGGCCGCGGCCGGCGGCGGCAGCGGAGGCACGAGCGGCGGGGACCCTACCGGGGGCTCCGCGAGCGCGGCTCCGGCGAGCGACGACGACGGGGGCTGCAGCTGCCGCACCTCGCCCGCGCGCAGCTCGCTCGGCTCGCTGCTCGGCCTCGCACTGCTCGCGCTTGGGCTATCACGAAGCCGGCTGCGGGTCTTGGGTCCGCGTGACGGCGGCTGGCGCGGGCGGCTCTGATGCGGGCGCGGCCCTTGCTCCTACCGCTCTGCCTGGTCGGCTGCGGCCCGCTGATCGGCGCCGACGACTACGCCAGCGCCGAGCCCCAGCTGCCGCTCAACGGGTTTCTCGATCGCTTGGGGGGCGTGGCGTGTCGCGAGTGCATCCTCGGCGCCTGCCAGAACGTGTTCGACCAGTGTCAGGCCAGTGCAGAGTGCGCAGAGTATCTGGATTGCTTCACCACGAACCCTGGCATGTCGTTCGCTTGTCGGCCTCCCGTCGACTTCGACCTCTTGGCCCTCGCCGCTCAGCTCAGCGGGTGTTGGTCGGGCTGCAAACAGCCGTGCAACGTCGGGCGAGTCTGGTCCTGCAACCGAGCCTTCGACGCGAACGAGCCGCTGCCGGGCGTCACCAGCGGCACGTGCTTCGTGACCTATGGCGACTCGATCACCGGCAAGCCCCTGTCGGGGATCGACGTTCGAGCCTGCCGGCGTGATGACCCGGCCTGCGTCGCTCCGGTCTCGTCGAAGGCGCCGCCGACGGACGCCGAAGGCCACACCACCGTCGGGGTGACGTGGCCTCCGGTCAGCCCCATCAGTCCAAAGCCGGGCTTCGATGGCTATCTCGAGCTCACCAGCAAGGTGATCGATCCCCCGTGGTGGCCCATGCTGCGGTTCGTCTCAAATCGAGTGGTCGGGGACTGGGGTGACAGCGCGGTGATGTTCAACGCCAACGATCCGAGCGTGAAGGCCCTACTGGAGCTCGGCGGCGGAATCGATCTCGACACGTCGCTCGCCGGGCTCGCGGTCGAGATCCACGACTGCCTGGGGGAGCCCGCCCCCGGCATCCGCTTCGAGGTCAGCCAAGAGCCGGGGCCCAACCCCGTGCCCCTGGTGTACCTCGACGACCAGGGCAATCTGGATCCGAAGCTGAGCGCCACGACCAAGAGCTCCCTCGCCTTCGGCGCCAATCTGGTGGGAACCAGCGGGAAGGTCGTGGCGCGCTTCGCGGACAGCGGCGAGGTGATCCGCGAGGTGAAGTTCCGGCTGCGCGCGGGCGCCGCTCACGTGATCGACATTCGACCCGGCCCTCGAAACCCCTAGCGCTTTGGCGTCGCCTGGCCCGGGGTCGCGGCGCCGTTGCTCAGCTCGTCTCGCGACGGAACGCCAGCACGTAGGTCACGTGGTGGTTCACGGGCAGTCGCAGGTTGATCACCCGATCGCTCGCGCCCTCGATGGCGGCCCCGTAGCGCGTGCCGCCGCCGGTCATCGGGAAGTTCATCTGGAACTCGTTCGCCGGCTTGCTGTCGAGCGAGAGGCTCTCGGTCGGGCCGTCCAAGATGGTCTTCTGGACCTTGATCTCGGGGTTCGTGGTCACGTTCAGCACCTTGCCGGTTTGATCGACGATCTGAACGTAGACGTTGATGCGACCACCCGACTCGCCGACCCCGGTGAAGCTCGCGGCGTTCTTCCAGAAGTCGACGGGCAGCGGCCCGGTCTTGACCGCGGGGTCGTCGGTCTCGAAGCCCGCAGCCAAAAGCCGATAGAAGGGCTGCCCGGCGACCTTGGTCCCGGCGCAGAAGCCCACCGGGCCCTTGCCGTCGTCGTGACCGTGGCCGCCGAGCGTGTTCGAGCCCGTGGCGGCGAGCGGTGCGGCCCACAGCACGCTCGACGGTGGCGGTTTGGGCAGCGCGAAGTCGCAAACGGCTGGCGGCCCGTCGGTCGCCGCGTCGGTGATGCTGCCGCCGCTGCCGCTGGCACCGCCACTGCCGCTGCCGCCACCGCTGCCCGCGCCACCCCCGACGCCCCCGCTGCCGCCGGAAGCGCCGCCGCTGCCGCCGCTCGCGCCGGTGCCGCCGGTCGCGGCTCCCCCGCCGGACCCGGCGCTGCCGCCCGCATCCTCACCGCACCCCAGAACGAAGAGGCCAGCCAGCACGAGCCCACGGTGCATCACCCGAGGCTCGCACACTTCGGAGCGCAGTTCGACCGTGACGCGCGCTCGTCGCTCAGGGCACCAGCACCAGCTTGCCGGTCGTCTCGCGGGACGAGAGCTTCGCGAGCGCCTCGGCCGCGCGCTCGAACGGAAGCACCGTCGCGGGCTCGGGTACGATCACCTTCTGCTCGATCAGCTCGCGCACCTCGACCAGCTGGCGCATCATCAGATCCGGGCGACGGCGCTGCATCACGCCCAGGTGGTAGCCGATCAGCTCGACGGGCCGGAAGATCAGCTCGCGGTTCGTGACCTTGCCGACCTCGGCACTGGCCGCGCCGTACACCACGATGCGGCCGAAGGCCACCGCCGCCTCCAGGTTCTTGCGGAAGGTCTCGCCGCCGACCATCTCCAAGATCAGATCCACGCCGCGGCCGTTGGTGCGCTCGCGGATCACCTGGACGAAGTCTTGCTTGGTGTAGTCGATCAGCTCGTCGGCGCCGAGGCGCCGCGCGATCTCGAGCTTGTCCGGGTTCGAAGCGGTGGCGAACACGCGCGCACCGAAGTGCTTCGCCAGGCGTACAGCGGCCTGACCCACGCCGCCGGCAGCGGCATGCACGAGCACGCTCTCGCCTTCGCGCAGGCGCCCGCAGGTGCGCAGGCAGGCGTGAGCCGTGAACCACTGCACGCCGAACGCGGCGCCCTGCTCGAAGCTCCAGCCTTCGGGCAAGGGCAGGGTGCCCGCGCTCGGCCAGAGCACGTATTCGGCGAATGCGCTCGCACCAAAGCCGATCACGCGATCGCCAACGCATGAGCCCGCGCCCTCGCCGACCGCGACGACCTCGCCCGCGGCCTCGATGCCCGCCACGTAGGGCGGCGTCGGTCCGCCCTCGTAGTACCCGAGGGACTGCATGACGTCCGCGTAGTTGACGCCAGCGGCCCGCACCTTCACCAGCACGTGGCGAGGCTTCAGCGCGGGGACCGCGACGTCTTGCACGCGGGCCGAGCTCGGGCCCTGGGTCTCAGCGACGACGACGGCGCGCATCCGCTCGGGCAGCATGCCGACAGGCGTACCGCGGATCGTCGTGCGAGCTCAATCCTTCGGTTTCAGGTCGGGGCGCGCGGCTGCGCGTCGAGCGCCGCCCGCACGGCTCGGCCGAGTGCCGCGCGGTCGAACGGCTTCTCGAGAAACAGCGTGACGGCGGCGGCGGCCGCTTGCTGGCGGTCGATCCACTCGAGCTGCCCGGTGCACAAGATGATTGGAAGGTCGGCCCTGAGGGCGCGCACCGCCGATGCCAGGGCGAGGCCAGTCAGCTTCGGCATGGTGTGATCGGTCAAGAGCAGGTCATAGGCCTCGGGGGCAGCCTTCAGGCGAGCCAGCGCATCTTCCGGCGAGGTGGTGACGTTCACGTCGTAGCCCAGCGACGAGAGCACTCGCAGGCAGACGTTGGCGATCAGGGATTCGTCGTCCACGCACAGCACCCGCTCGTGGCCCCGGATGCTCTCGAGCGCTGCGGGGGTGGTGGGCTCGGCAGCGGTGCCCGCGGGGGCGGCCGGGAAGTAGACCACGAAGGTCGAGCCCGCTCCGGGCGTGCTCTCCACGTCGACCGCGCCTCCATGCCGCCGAGCGATGCCAAGCACCGATGCGAGCCCGAGACCGGTGCCCTCGCCCACGCCCTTGGTGGTGAAGTAAGGCTCGAAGACGCGCGCCAGGACGTCGGGCGTCATGCCCGGGCCGTCGTCGCTGACGCGAAGCGCTGCGTAGAGCCCCTCGGCCAGGTCGGTGTTCCGGCGGGCCGCGGCGGCGCCGAGCCGAACGGACCGCACCGCGACGTCGAGCCGCCCTGGGCTGCCCCGCATCGCCTGCGCCGCGTTGGCGCAGAGGTTGATCAGCACCTGCTCGATCTCGGCGGCGGCTCCGAGCACCTTGGGGCAGGCGGGGTCGAGCGCGACCTCGACTTCGATGCTGGATGGAAGGGTGTTGCGCAACAGGGCCAGAGCCCGCTGCACCAGGGTGGGCAGCTCGACGGGGTGAAAGACGTCCTCGCCGCGGCGCGCGAAGGTGAGGGTCGATCGCACCAGCTCTTCTGCCCGACGTGCGGCGGTCTCGACGGCCTCCAGCTCGTGGAGCGCGCTCTCGCCAACCTCGAGCCGCTCTGACGCGATCTGGGCCGCGCCCAAGATCACAGTGAGGAGGTTGTTGAAGTCGTGGGCCAGCCCCGCGGCCAGCCGGCCCAGGGCCTCTTGCTTCTGCGCCTGGCGCAGCCGGTCTGCGAGCTCGCGCTCGCGCTGGTCGGACTCTTTCTGTGCGGTCAGATCGGAGAAGACCGAGAGGCTTCCGGCAAACTGACCGCCGTCCAGCCGGGGGACGGCGTGGACCAGCGCCGAAATGGGGCGCCCGGATCGATGGCGCAGCGTGAGCTCGTAGCGCTCGGCCTTGCCGGCGCGGCGGGCTTCGACCGCACGATCCAAGGTCGCCGTCGCTTCTGGCACCACGGTCTCGCTGCCAGGGCGGCCGATCAGCTCGGCGGGTTCGTACCCGAGCATCCTGGCGCCCGCAGCGTTCACGTAGACCCAAAGGTTGTCGGCATCCATCACGGCGATGCCTTCGCTCATGGTGTCGACCAGCTCTGCATGGAAGCGCCTGAGCCGCTCGAGCTCGGCCTCTTGGCTCCGGCGAGTGGTCACGTCGTGCATCAGACCCAGGACGTGCTGCGCACCCGCGTCGTCACTCACCAGCGAGGTCGAGATCTCGAGTGCGCGGCACGTGCCGTCCGCGCGGGTGATCGTCCACTCTTCGCGGACCAGGTCGACCCCCTCGCGCATGCAGGCCATGCGCGCGATGGCGCGCTCGCGGACCTCTGGATCGGGGTACACGGTCTGGTACCAGCCCAGGCGGTTGATTTCCTCCATGGTGTAGCCCGTGATCTCGGTCATGCGGGCGTTCCACGAGGTGAACCGCACGAACGGCGCTTCGGGGACGGCGTGGCACACGCAGATGCCCTCCGACGCCCGCTCGAACAGGCGACGACGGAACTCGGCCTCTTCGCGCAGCGCCGATTCGGCACGCACGCGCCGCAGCTCGGCTTCCGCGCGCGCGGCGAACACGCGCAGGACTTCTTCGATCCCTGCGACGTCCGTCAGCGCGCCGTCGTTCATGATCCCAAGGCCGCCGACCGCCCCGCCCGTTTCGCTGAGCAGGGGGACCGCCACGTAGGTCAGCACGCCGGCTTCTCGCAACCAGGCGTCGTCGGGAAAACGGGCGGCAACGTCGACCTCGTGCACGACCCTGCCCGACACGATCACTCCCTCGCACGGCGTGCCGACGACGGAGTACTCGAAGGGCCGCGCGAAGTGATCTCGATCCCAGAGCGCCAGTGTGCGCACCCGTTCGGGCTGGTCACCCAGGCGCTCGGTCACGAACGACCAGCGCACCTGAAACGCCTTCGCGAGCTCCGTCGTCAGGTTTCGAAAGAAATCGTCCCCGATTTGGGCGGCGGTTCCCGCCACCAGCGCGCGGAGCACTCGACCCTCTTCGGAACTCATGGTCTGACCTGCGACAAGAACCCATGGCAACACGGCGACGGGGGCCCGCGCAATCCGCGGAAGACCGTCACCGGGACGGGGGCAATGGGTCGGGCGGCTCGAGCTCGGCGGCCAGCTCCTCGGAAATCCCGTGACTGACGGTGACCCCATAGCGCCGGGCCAAGAACTCTTCGACGTCCACCCACTCACCGTCGACCTCGAAGCGCTTGGTCCAGGCGCACATCTGCACGATCTTTTCGAGCCTGTGCACCTGGTCGAGCGCGGCGGTCAGCTCGGCGTTGCGCGCCTCGAGGTCACGCGTGCGCTCCGCGACTCGCCGCTCGAGCCCTTCGTACAGCTGAACATTTTCCATCGCCACCGCCGTAGAGTCGGCCAGCGCTTGGAGCAACCGGACTTCGTGGTCGGTCGGCTGACGCGGCGTTGCCCAGTAGTTGCCGATGGCACCAACAGGAGACTTGGTTCGAATCGGAACCATCGCCAAGCTCTTCACGAAGGTCGGCCGGTACGCTTCGGCGGGGATGCGCGGGTCGGCATAGATGTCTGGGATCACCGCGGGCCGGCCGTGAATCATCACCCACCCGCTGATGCAGGTCTCCATCGGAAAGCGAAGCCCCTTCCAGAGCGGAGCGATCGCGTCTTCGTCGGCGTAGTAGCAGCGGTCTCCGTCGCGCAGCACGAAGGTGGCGCCGTCGGCCCCGGTGAGCCTGCGCGCCTCGGTGCGCACCAATTCCATCAGCGCGTCGAGGCTGTGGGTCAGGGACACTTCTTGAACGACGTCGACCAACCGCTCGATGCTTGGGTCGAGGGTCGCGAACGGGGGGGCCATTTAGCAATTTCTGGCTCCGATCCGGGCCCAGCGCAAGCCTCAGAGGTTCGGTGGTCGACAACGCGGTGCCGGCCGGCAAACTTCCGCGGGGCGGCAGTTCGGTGGTCGGCATCGCGGTGCCGGCCAGCAAACTTCCGCAGGGCGGCATTTTGGTGGTCGGCAACGGTGTGCCGGCCAGCAGACTTCCGCGGGGCGGCATTTCGGTGGTCGGCAACG
>JACPVJ010000170.1 GCA_016191785.1 Myxococcales bacterium
ATGGATTGTCCGAATCGCGGTCAAGTCGTGTGGGTCACGCCACGTGACCCTCATGGATTGTCCGAATCGCGGTCAAGTCGTGTGGGTCACGCCACGTGACCCTCACGGATTGTCCGAATGGTCGCCGCGGCACGGTTGCCATCCGAGATTCCGGAAGGATCTCCTTGAGCCAGCTTCGAGACTTGAACTCGAGACCTACGGTTTACGAAACCGTTGCTCTACCACTGAGCTAAGCTGGCAACCCTTTCGGGGCGCGGGACAAAACACCACGCCCCGGGTCGAGTCAAGGGAGCCTCATGACACCGCCGCTCGGTTTTCGTTTCTCGGCTGTTTCAGCGGGGATCCGCAAGGACGGCCGTATCGACCTCGCCCTGGCGATGGCCGACGAGCCGGCGGTCGCCGCCGGGGTCTTCACTCGCAACCTGGTGAGGGCCGCGCCGGTCGAGGTGGCGGCGCGCCGCGTGGCCGCGGGCACGGCGCGCGCGGTGCTGGTGAACGCCGGCTGCGCCAACGCGTGCACGGGCGCCGCCGGTGAAGAGGCCACCCTCGCCTCGACCGCCGCCGTCGCTCGCGCCCTGGGCGTGCCGGCGGACTCGGTGTTGCCGGCCTCCACCGGCGTGATCGGCGCGCTCTTGCCGGCCGACAAGATCGCGGCCCAGGCGCCCGCGCTGGTCGGCGCGCTCTCGGTCGAGGGCTGGGACGCCTTCTCGCGCGCCATCCTCACCACCGATCGCGGGCCGAAGGTGGCGCGGGCGACCTTGCCAGGCGGTGCATCGGTGCTCGGCGTGGCGAAGGGTGCGGGGATGATCCACCCCGACCTCGGGCCGCCCCAGGCCACCATGCTCGCCTTCCTGTTCACCGACGCGCGGGTCGAGGGCGCCGTGCTCCAGGGGGTGCTCGGGCTGGCGGTCGCCGACACCTTCAACGCGGCGAGCGTCGACGGCGACACCAGCACCAACGACACCGTGATCGCGCTCGCCTCGGGCAAGAGCGGCGCGAGCCCGACCCAGGCCGAGCTCGTGGCAGCATTCACGCAGGTCAGCGCCGAGCTGGCCCGGGCCATGGTCGCCGACGGTGAGGGCGCGAGCCACGTGGCCGAGATCGTCGTGACCGGCCTGCCCGACGACGACGCGGCGCGAGTGGTGGCTCGAACCGTTGCGACGTCGCTCTTGGTGAAGACCGCGCTGTTCGGCAACGACGCGAACTGGGGCCGGCTCCTGGCCGCGGCGGGGCGCGCCGGCATCCGCTTCGATCCGCGGCGCGCGCGCATCTCGATCGACGACGTCGAGATCGTGAAGGGCGGCGTCGCCGTGGGCGCCGAGGCCGAGGGCAGAGCAGCCGCGATCTTGGCCGGCCCGACCTACACCATCGGCATCGAGCTCGGCGACGGCCCGGGGCGCGCTCGCTATCTCACCTCCGACCTCGGCCACAGCTACGTGGACGTCAACGCCGGCTACCGCTCGTGATGCGCTCTTGGGTCGTTGCCTGCGCCCTGGCGCTGACGACCGCCTGCGCCGCGCCGCAGGGCACGGTGGGCGCGGTGCTCGCACAGAAGAGCGACGGTCGCCTGCTCGTTCACGAGGCGCCCCAGGGCCTCGCGGCCGAGAAGGCCGGTCTCGCGCCCGGCGACGAGATCCTCTTGATCGACGGCATGGACGTGCGCCGCCTGGACGACAAGGCGCTGCACCGCGCGCTCTCCGGCGAGGTCGGCTCGAGCGTAAAGCTGACCGTGCTGCGCGGCGAAGAGATCTTGCGCGTCACGTTGAAGCGCACGGCTGCCCGAAAGCGCCTCTTGCCCGCGAGCGGTCGCTGACGGCTCAGGGCAACGTCGAGAGAAAGCGATCGATGCGCTGGGTGATCGCGTCCAGGTGCAGCGGGAAGGTCATGTGCCCGCCCTCGATCCACATCACGTTCGGCTGCCCCCACTCTCGCCACTGGGCCTCGGCCAGCGCGGCGTCGATGTAGACGTCCTCGCGCGCTTGGATCCACAGCTGCCGCTCGGGAGTCAGCACCGGCGAATAGCTCGAGAGCCCCAGGCGCCGGAACAGGTCTTTGCGCTGCTGGGCGTCGACGCCCCACTTCTCGAGGTCTTGCTTCATGCGCCAGAGAATCGGCGCCTCTTCCACCGCCGACTCGAGCTCGAGGTGCGAAATGATGGGCACGATGAAGTCGGGCAGGGGCTCGAGGCACGCGAGCAACATGGTGATGGCGCCACCCAGGCTGATGCCGGTGACGCCGATCCGCGAATAGCCCTGCGTGCGCAGCCAGGCCATCAGCGCCCGCGAGTCGCACGCGGCCTGCCGCACGCCTTCGATCGAGCGCACCAGGTCGGCGGTCCAGAAGAACTCGCCGCTGAACAGCGCCTCGCGCGGCTTCCGCGAACCGTGGAAGGGCAGCGCCACGTGGACGATGTCGGTGTCGAGCTCGCGCGCCCACTTGCGGAAGAGCGTGGTCTCTTCCGCCCACGACCCCGGCTCGAGCCAACCGTGCACGTAGATCAGGCAGGTCTTGCGCGGCTTGCCCGCGGGTCGAATCCACCGGGCGCGCGCCCGCAGATTGACGGCGTACTCGTGCTCGTGGCGCTCGCGATAGCGCGGGCAGATGACCTGGTGGGTGCTGGTCCACGACAGCGACGAGGTGCGCAGCGCGCGATCGACCACCGAGCGCCGGATGACCAAGTCGTGGATCGGCGCGGGCTCGGGGAACAGCCGGCTGGGCGAGAGGTCGAGGTACTGGTGGAGGTAGCCGATGGTGTTCTGCTTGGCGCCTCGCACGTGAAGCAAGCGAGAGAGGGCCCCTGCGACGCGATCGGCGTTCTTTCCGTAGCCCATGGGGACCGGGAGTATATCGGCGCCTGGCGATCCAGTGCTAGCGTGCGCCCACCGTGAGCGCGGGCTCCGCCGAGATCTACGAGCTGTTTCTGGCCCTGTCGCCGGCGCGCCTCGGCGCGGCCCGCGCGGCGCTGGAACAGTCCGACGCCACCGAGCGCGACCGCGAGCTCGGCGCTGCGCTGATCCCGTTCGCGGTGGACGCCGCGCTCCTGGGCGCCGACGGCGTCGGCGCCTTGGCCCGGGCGGTGGCCAACGCGGGCCGCTCTCCGCGTGCCAGCATCGAGCGTGGGCTCGACACGCTGGAGGCCAGCATCGATGCCCTGGGGCACGGTGACGAGTCGGGAGCGCGGGTGGACGAAGCAGCGCTGTTCGATCTGGCGCGGGAGCTCGGCGCGCAGGGGGACGAGCCCGAGGCGCCGCACGAGCCTACCCCGGCGGCGGCCTCGGGGGCCGGCGACGACGACGTGCACTGGGTGCCTGCGCTGGCCGAGGACATGATCGCAGCGTTCTTGGACGAGTGCGGCGAGCGGCTCGAGGGTCTGGCCGAGCGCTTGCTGGTGCTCGAAGAGCGGGCCGACGACAAAGAGCTGGTGAGCGAGGTCTTCCGCGACCTGCACACGCTCAAGGGCGGCAGCGCCTTCGCCGGGCTGAAGAAGCTGAACCGCGTCGCGCACCTGGCCGAGGACCTGATCGGCGAGCTGCGCGACGGCAAGCGCAGCTGCGATCGCCCGCTGGTGGACCTCTTGCTCGAGACCTTGGACGTGCTGCGTGCGATCGTCGAGCGCGCGCGCGCCCGCGCGCCGATCGACGTCGACGTGAGCGACCTCAGCCGACGCCTGAAGGACCCGAGGGCCGCCAAGACCACGACCGCCGCCGCCGTCGCCGAGAGGCCGCGTGAGGCCGCGGGCCCCCCGGGGGCCACGGCTCCCGCTGCCGCCAGCACGCTGCGCATCGAGTTCGAGAAGGTCGATCACCTGCTCAACCTGGTGGGCGAGGTGGTGCTGGCGCGGGGTCGGCTGACGACGGCGGCCGAGGTGCAAGGCGCACTGCTCCGCGAGATGGTGCAGCTCCGGAAGAAGCTGGCCGCGCTCTTGCCCGCCGAGTCGCGCCCGAACGCTCCCGGCGCCCTCGACGACCTGCAGCGCACCGAGCGCGTGCTGCGCGAGACCTGGAGCGATCTCGACTCGGGGCTGGGCGGTCTGGGCCTGGCGGTGGGCCAGCTGCGCGACAACGTGATGAAGCTGCGGATGGTCCCGATCGCGCGGCTGTTTACCAAGTATCAGCGCACGGTACGCGAGCTGGGCGGCAAGCTGGGCAAGGAAGTGAAGGTCGAGCTCGAGGGCGCCGATACCGAGCTCGACAAGGTGCTGGTCGAGCGCCTGGAAGATCCGCTCTTGCACCTGGTGCGCAACGCCGTGGACCACGGCGTCGAGCTGCCGGACGTGCGCGCGGCTCGCGGCAAGCCCCGCGCCGGGCTGGTGCGTCTGGCCGCGCACCAGCGGGGCGGGCAGATCGTGGTCACCATCAGCGACGACGGCGGCGGCATGGACCCCGCGCGCCTGCGGCAGAAGGCGATCGAGAAGGGCCTCTTGTCGCCGGAAGAAGCGGCAGCCCTCGACGACCGCGCGAGCTTCGACCTGATCTTCCGCGCGGGCTTCTCCACCGCCGCACAGGTCTCGGACGTGTCGGGGCGGGGCGTGGGCATGGACGTGGTGCGCGACGCCATCGCCAAGCTCAAGGGCAGCATCGTGATCGACTCGGAGCTGGGCCGCGGCACCCGAATGGAGCTGCGCTTGCCGCTCACTCTGGCCATCACCCAGGTGCTGGCGGCGCGGGTTGGGGGCGAGCTTCTGGCCATTCCCCTCGACGCCGTGGTCAGCGGCGAGAACCTGCGAGGCAGCGACCTCGAGAACGTGGCCGACGGCGTGTGCCTACGGGTGAACGACCGGCTGGTCCCGGTGGTCGAGCTGGCCGACGTGCTGGGCCTGGCCAAAGACGCATCCCTGGCCGACGCCGGCGACGGTGCAGTGGTGATCGTCGACGTGGGCTCCGACCGGCTGGGGCTCTCGGTGCAGCAGCTCTTGGGGCGCCACGAGGTGGTGATCAAGTCGCTCGGCCCACTGCTCGCCGGCGCGCCGTGCGCCGCCGGGGCCACGCTGATCGGCGATCGCGTGCTCTTGGTGGTGGATCTGCTCGAGGTGGCGCGCCGCGCGCGGGACCCGTCCGGGGTGCGCGCCGTGGGCCCGCGCCCGCCGATCCGCGCCAAGGCGCGGGCGCGGGTCTTGGTCGCCGAGGACAGCGACGTGATCCGCGAGGCGATCCGGCGCGAGCTGACCCGGGCGGGCTTCGAGGTGGTCGCCGCGGAGGACGGCGCGGTGGCCCTGGAGCACGCCCGGCGCGAGCTGTTCGACGCCGTGAGCACCGACGTGATGATGCCCAAGCTCGATGGCTACGAGCTGACCCGAGCGCTGCGCAAGGACCCGCGGTACGAAAAGGTGCCGATCGTGATGGTCACCAGCAAAGACGCTCGCATCGACACGCTCCGCGGCATGGACGCCGGCGCGGACCTCTACCTGACCAAGCCCGCCGACGCTGGCGAGCTGGTGCGGGCGCTGGATTCGCTGCTTTCCAAGCGGAAGGCGGGGTAAACCTCCGATTTTTTTGCGCGCGCGTTTTGAGCACGCAGGGCCCCACGACCGGTGCTAGGGTGCCCCGCCTTTCGCGGGCCCCGCGGGCACTTCTGGCCGCAACGAACGCGAGAGCGAGCGAACGCATCACACGAGAGCCACCATGAGTCGTTACCTCTTCACGTCCGAGTCCGTCAGCGAAGGCCACCCCGACAAGCTCTGCGACCAGATCTCAGACGCCGTCCTGGACGCGTGTCTGAAACGCGACCCGCGCAGCCGCGTGGCGTGTGAGACGCTGTGCAAGACCGGCTTCGTGGTCGTGGCGGGTGAGATCACCACCACCGCCGACCTCGACTTCGGCAAGCTGGCCCGCGGGGTGATTCGCGACATCGGGTACACGAGCTCGGACATGGGCTTCGACGCGGACACGTGCGGCATCTTGGCCGCCATCGAGCCCCAGTCCCCCGACATCAGCCAGGGCGTGACCGAGGGCGAGGGCATGCACAAGGAGCAGGGCGCGGGCGATCAGGGCCTGATGTTCGGCTACGCCTGCGACGAGACCCCCGAGCTGATGCCCGCGCCGATCATGTACTCGCACCAGCTGGTCAAGAAGCTGGCCGACGTGCGCAAGGCCGGCAAGGTCGACTTCTTGCGGCCCGACAGCAAGAGCCAGGTCACCGTCGAGTACGAAGACGACCGGCCGAAGCGCATCGACGCGGTGGTGGTCTCGACCCAGCACAGCGCCGACGTGAAGTACAAGACGCTGAAGGAAGCCGTGATGGAGCTCTGCGTGAAGAAGAGCTTGCCGGCGAACCTGCTCGACAAGAACACCAAGTACTTCATCAACCCGACCGGCCGCTTCGTCATCGGTGGTCCGTTCGGCGACGCCGGCCTGACCGGTCGCAAGATCATCGTCGACACCTACGGCGGCATGGGCCGCCACGGCGGCGGCGCCTTCAGCGGCAAGGACCCGAGCAAGGTCGATCGCTCGGCCTGTTACTACGCGCGCTACGTGGCGAAGAACATCGTCGCGGCCAAGCTCGCGCGCAAGGTCGAGGTGCAGGTGGCGTACGCCATCGGCGTGGCGCGACCGGTCGGCGTGTACGTGCACACCTTCGGCACCGGCGTCATCTCGGACGAGGCGCTGCAGAAGTACGTGGCCGAGAAGTTCGACATGCGCCCGAAGGCGCTGATCGAAGAGCTCGACCTGCTCCGCCCGATCTACACGAAGACCGCGGCCTACGGGCACTTCGGCCGCAAAGAGTTCACCTGGGAGAGCACCGAGCGCGCGAAGGCGATGGCCGACGACCTGCTTCCGGGTCGAGCCAAGGCCGAGCGCAGCGGCGGCACCAACGGGTCGAACGGGCACGGCACCAAGAAGAAGAAGAAGCCGGCCCGCGCCAAGGGCTCGGCCCAAGCGCGCGCCTGAGCGCCTGCGTCCGCTCTCAGCGAAAAATTCCGCCGCACCTGGCGGGAAGGCGATGAGCGGCTGTGCGTCCATGTGGGGTCCTGCGTGACAGGGCCCCCTGCGCCAGCTACCTTCCTGTGGCGGCGACGCCTGACCCTCGCAGTGCCCGCCGCGACGTGCTTCGGCACGTGTGGTGTTCGGCTATGCGGCTCACACCTCTTCGCACGGCTCTGACCTCGCGCTGCAGTCCGCGACAAGCGGAGCCGTGCGTGCTCGCAGTCTCGAGCCGGCACCTGCCGGCTGCTTCCTGACGCTTCGCTTCTCTCAATCTCCACTTCTTTTGGATGGGCAAAATGGCACGTTCGAAACTGACTCTGCTCGGAGCTCTCGGCTGCGCGACCATCGCCGCGGTGGCCACTGGTTGTTCAGGCGCCGGCAACAGCGGCGGCGGCACGGCCGCGGCGGCGGGCGCCGGCAACAGCGGCGGCGGGGGCTCCGGCGGCGGCCTGAACATCGGCGGCAGTGGCAACGGGGGCGGCAGCGGCGGCGGCGGCAGCCCGGGCTGGACCTGCACCCCCGGCAAGCCCGAGCCCGGCGCCATCGACATCCCCGGCAACGGCAAGGACGACGACTGCGACGGCACCGCGGACAATGGCCCGCCGGCGAACTGCGACTCGGCCGTCACCAAGATCGAGGACAACGACCCGATGAATGCAGCAAGGGCCATCGGCTTGTGTCAGATCTCCGATGGTGTGAAGTGGGGAGTGATCGACGCCAAATACGTGAAGGCCGATGGCTCTCCGGAAATGACCCCGCCCGCGGTGGACCCGCGGCAGCACGGGCTGCTCCCCAAGTTCGGCCCGACCGTCAACCCGCAAGAGGGCACGCGCATGCTCGGGCTCTCGAGCGGAACGGCTCGCGCCTTCGGGGACCCCGGCTTTCAGAGCCCTCAGGGCTGGGATGCCGTCTCGATGGGCACCGCGCCGGCCGGGTTCCCCATCGACTCGCCGTCGTGCGCGATCCAGACGGCGAACGACAAGCAAGCGTGGAACCCCGTCGCGCTCGAGCTGAAGCTGAAGGCGCCGCTGAACGCCAAGAGCTTC
This sequence comes from Myxococcales bacterium, assembly GCA_016191785.1. Classification (GTDB taxonomy): domain Bacteria; phylum Myxococcota_A; class Polyangia; order Polyangiales; family Polyangiaceae; genus JADJKB01. Next base: position 7,970 of record JACPVJ010000170.1, read on the forward strand.
AAGTTCAACTTCGACTTCTACACCTTCGAGTTTCCGGTCTACGTCTGCAGCAAGTACAACGACTTCTTCGTCGCGCTGCAGAGCCCGGCGCCGCCGAGCGCGCTGCAGGGCAACATCTCGTTCGACAGCAAGAACAACCCGGTCAGCGTGAACAACGGCTTCCTCGAGGTCTGCAGCCCGCAGACCGCGGGTGGCAAGACCTTCCCCTGCTCGCTCGGCACCGGTCAGCTCCAGGGCACCGGGTTCGAACAGCACGCCGCCACCGGTTGGCTCGAGACGGTCTCGCCCGTCTCCGGCGGCAGCGAGTTCACGCTGCGCTTCGCGATCTGGGACATGGGCGATCCGGTGCTCGACTCCACCGTCTTGATCGACAACTTCACCTGGTCGACCGAGGGCGGCGACATCCCCGTGACCAACCCGGTTCCCGTTCCGAAGTGAAGCGGCGCACGTGCGCTGCGAGATCAGTAGTCGACACGGGTCGACCAGAAACGTCGTTCGAGTAAACTGTCAACGAGAGCGCGGAGCGTGCGGGCTCCGTTCCCGAGGTGCGAAATGGTGATTCGTCAAAGCCTTGTGTTTTGTTCGGTGGTCGTCGTCGGCTCGTTCGTGAGCGCTTGCAGCGGTACCAGCTCGGGCGGTGACGACCTGTTCACCGGCGGCACGTCGGCGGGCGGCATGGCCGGCGCCGGCGCGAGCGGCGGCATGAACGTGGGCGGCGGCACGAGCGGCGGCAGCGGCGGCGGCCTGGTGATCGACTCGGGGCCGGGCACCGGCGGCGGCGGGCCGGCCTGCGAGTCGGGTCCCACGGAAGACAAGGACAAAGACGGGCAGACCAAGCAGGACGGCGACTGCAACGACTGCGACGCCAACGCCAACGCCGGCGCCTACGACGTGGCCAAGAACAACGTCGACGAGGACTGCAACGGCAAGGTCGACGACACACCCGTCGACTGCGACGGCGCCATCACCGACCTGGCGGACAACGATGCGATGAACGGCGCCCGCGCCATGGGCCTCTGCCAGCAGGCCACGGCCGGCGACAAGAAGTGGGGCGTGCTCGAGGCAAAGTACGTCAAGGCCGACGGCACGCCGGGCATGGCGGACGCGAGCCACGGCCTGCTCACCGCCTTCGGCCCGAACGTGAACGTGCAAGAGGGCAAGCGCATGCTGGTGCTCTCGAGCGGCACGGCGCGCCAGCCCACCGACCCGGGCTACCAGAACGTGAGCGGCGCCGACATGAAGACGACGAGCCCGCCGCCGTCACCCCAGTTCCCCATCGACACGCCCACCTGCCCGGGTGTCACCACCACCGGCAAGCCCGCCAACGATCCGGCGGCGCTCGAGGTGAAGATCCGCGTCCCCACCAACGCCAAGAGCTTCAGCTACAACTTCAACTTCTACACCTACGAGTGGCCGGGCTTCGTGTGCTCGAGCTACAACGACTTCTTCGCGGCGTTGCAGACCCCGGCTCCGCCCAACGCCGCCCTGGGCAACATCTCGTTCGACAGCCAGGGCAACCCGGTCAGCGTGAACAACGCCTTCCTCGAGGCGTGCGGCTGCTCCACCGGCGCGCCGTGCACGGTCAAGACCAAGATCTTCAACTGCTCGCTCGGCACCAAGATCTTGGAGGGCACCGGCTTCGCCGAGCCGATCACCTATCCGCACGCCGCCACCGGCTGGCTCGAGACCAAGAGCCCGGTCACGCCCGGCAGCGAGGTGACGCTGCGCTTCGTGATCTGGGACGCCGGCGACCACGTCCTCGACTCGACCGTGCTGCTCGACAACTTCGTGTTCAGCGCCGAAGAAGCCAGCGGTGGCTCGACCACCAAACCAGTACCCACTCCGAAGTGATCCGAAGGGAGCTCCGCATGCAGCGCACACTCTTGTCGTCCCTCGCCGGCCTCGTGGCGCTCGGTACCCTCAGCGCCTGCGGCGACGCCAGCGGCGGCACCGCAGGCAACCTCTACTCGAGCGGCGGCAGCGGCTCCGGCGCGGCGGGCGGCGGGGGCGGCATGAACGTCGGCGGCGGCACGAGCGGCGGCGGCGGCAGCGGCGGCGGCCTGGTGATCGACTCGGGGCCGGGCACCGGCGGCGGCGGCGGGGGCCCGAGCTGCAACTCTGGGCCGACCGAGGACAAGGACAAGGACGGCTTCAGCGTGCAAGACGGCGACTGCAACGACTGCGATCCCAACGCCAACCCCGGCGCCTACGACGTCGCGAAGAACTCCGTGGACGAGGACTGCAACGGCACACCCGACGACACCGTCACCGACTGCGACAGCGCCATCACCGACGTGGCCGACGCCGATCCGATGAACGGCGCCCGTGCCATCGGGCTGTGCCAGCAAGCCAGCGCCAGCGACAAGAAGTGGGGCGTGCTCGAAGCGAAATGGGTGGCCGCGGACGGCTCGCCGCTGCCGACCACCCACGCCGACGGCCACGGGCTGCTCGCGGCCTACGGCCCGAACGTGAACTGCCAAGAGGGCAAGCGCATGCTGGGGCTGTCGAGCGGCACGGCGCGCCAGCCCACCGACCCCGGCTACAAGTCGCCGGGCGGCGCCACTTCGCCGGCGACGAGCCCCTGCCCCACCGGCTTCCCGATCGAATCGCCGTCGTGCAACAACGCCGTGTCGGGGAAGACGGCCAACGACCCGGCCGGGCTCGAGCTGAGGATCCGCGTGCCCACCAACGCCAAGAGCTTCAGCTTCAACTTCGACTTCTACACCTTCGAGTGGCCGGGCTTCGTCTGCACCACCTTCAACGACTTCTTCGTCGCCCTGTTGAATCCCGCCACCACCGCGCAGCCCCCGCAGTACGGGAACATCTCGTTCGACACCCAGAAGAACCCGGTCAGCGTGAACAACGCCTTCCTCGAGGCGTGCGATCCGAAGATCGGCGCCAGCAACCCGGGCGGCAAGAACTTCCCTTGCAGCCTGGGCATCGGGACGCTGCAGGGCACCGGCTTCGAGCCGGGGCACGCGGCGACCGGCTGGCTCGAGACCGTCTCGCCCATCACACCGGGAAGCGAGATGGTCCTCAGGTACGCCGTGTGGGACGCCGGCGATCACATCTTGGATTCCACCGTACTGGTCGACAACTTCAAGTTCAGCGCCGACGAGGCCTCGAACACCCCGACCACCAAGCCGGTCCCGACCCCGAAGTGAGAAGCCCATGACACGACATCGAACCATCAGCTTCGTGACCAGTGGCGCGCTGCTCGCAGTCGCCGTCGCGGCCTGCACCGCCAGCACCGGCGGCGGCGGCGCCGGGGGCTCGGGCAACGGAGGCTCGGGCAACGGCAGCAACGCCGGCGGCAGCGGCGCCGTCAGCCTGGGCGGCAGCGGCGGCGGCCTGGTGATCGACGGCGGCGGGGCGACTGGCGGCGGCACGGTGAACTGCACCTCGGGTCCGACCGAGGACAAAGACAAAGACGGCTTCAGCACTCAGGACGGCGACTGCAACGACTGCGACGCCAACGCCAACCCGGGCGCCTACGACGTGGCCAAGAACAACGTCGACGAGGACTGCAACGGCAAGCCCGACGACACCCCGGTGGACTGCGACTCGGCCATCACCGGCGTGGGCGACAAGGATCCGATGAACGGCGCCCGCGCCATCGGCCTGTGCCAGCAGGCGACGGCCGGCGACAAGAAGTGGGGCGTGCTCGAGGCCAAGTGGGTCATGGCCGACGGCTCGCCCGGGATGAACGACCTGGGCCACGGCATGCTCCCCAAGTTCGGCCCCAACGTGAACTGCCAAGAGGGCAAGCGCATGCTGGGCCTGTCCAGCGGCACTGCGCGCGAGCCCACCGACTCGGACTATGCCGACGTGGGCGGCGAGGACATGAACACCGAGAGCCCGCCCCCGACCGGCTTCCCGGTGGATTCGCCCACCTGCCCCGGGAACAACACCACGGGGACCACCGCCAACGACCCGGCGGCCCTCGAGGTGAAGCTGCGCGTGCCCACCAACGCCAAGAGCTTCAGTTTCAACTTCAACTTCTACACCTACGAGTGGCCGGACTTCGTGTGCTCGAGCTTCAACGACTCGTTCGTGGCGCTGCAGAGCCCCGCGCCGCCCAACGCGAAGCTGGGCAACATCTCGTTCGACAGCCAGGGCAACCCGGTCAGCGTGAACAACGGGTTCGTCGACGCCTGCGGCTGCGACAGCGGTCCGCCGTGTCAGGCCGACGTGAAGACCTTCCCGTGTTCCCTCGGTACCGGCATCTTGCAGGGCACCGGCTTCGGCAAAGACACCACCCAATGGGACGACCACGCCGCCACCGGCTGGCTCGAGACCAAATCGCCGGTCACGCCCGGCAGCGAGGTCACGCTGCGCTTCGCTATCTGGGACGCCGGCGACCACAGCCTGGATTCGACCGTCCTGGTCGACAACTTCGTGTTCAGCGCCGACGAGGCGACCGGCACCAGCACCAAGCCCGTGCCGACGCCGAAGTGAGGCGCGCGGGTCAGCGCACGCAGTTTCGCCCGGCGTTCTTCGCTGCGTAGAGCTGCGTGTCGGCTCGCTCGTAGAGCGCGTCGGGCGTTTGATCCGTCGGGGCCCGCTCGGCCACGCCCACGCTGACCGTGACCGGGATGCGATTGCCCTCGGCAGTGAAGGCCGAGGCCTCGACCACCCGGCGGATGTGCTCGGCCAGCTGCCAGGCCTGGGCCACGGCCACCCCGGGGCAGAGCACCGCGAACTCTTCCCCGCCGGTACGAGCGAACACCGCCCCGGGCGGGACCACCTGCGAGACCACCGCCGACGCCTGGCGCAAGACCGCGTCCCCGGCGGGATGCCCGTGGGTGTCGTTGATGGTCTTGAAGTGATCGAGATCGAAGGCGATCAGGCTGACCGGCGCGCCGTCGAAGCGCGCGCGCCAGATCACGTTGTGCAGCGTCTCGTCGAAGTGGCTGCGGTTGAAGATGCCGGTGAGACCGTCGTAGCGCATCAGGCGCTGGATCTCTTCGTGGTAGGCGGTCTCGACGTTGGTGCCCGAAAGGTACTTCAGCAGCACCTTCCCGATCCCCACCCGGTCCCCGTCGGCCAGGGGTTGCTCCGACACCCGGTTTTCGTTGACGTAGGTGCCGTTGGTCGAGCGCAAATCCTGGATGAAGTGGCGCGTGCCGTCCCACCGCACCCGGGCGTGCAGGCGGCTCACGCTGTCGAGATCGAGCTGGAAGCCGCAGCCCACGCCGCGCCCGATGTCGAGCGTCTCTTCCCCGAGCAGCACGCGGTGCCCCAGCCGAGGCCCGGCGATGACCACCAAGAAGGCCTGGCCCGGCGTGCTCTTGCGCCAGGAGCGCGTGAAGTCACGCGTGACGGTGACTTCCACCGTGGTCTCGAACAGATCGTCGCCTGCCACTTCGGGAGCAAGAACCGTATCACAGATCCCTGCCCGTCGATGATGTAGGCCAGTGTACGGCGGCCGGGCGGCGAGCCCGACGCCGCGATCCCAGCCCGAGAACCGAGGCGGCGCCGTGCACCGCCTGGCTCCCGGCCCGGGCAAGTCGCGCCTCAGATGTCGTAGTAGAGGAAGTACTCCATCGGCGTCGGGTGCAGCCGCGAGAGCTTCAGGTCGTTCTCGCGCTTGTACTCGAGCCACATGCTGACGACGTCCTTGGTGAAGACGTCGCCCTTCAGCAGGTACTGGTGGTCACGCTCGAGGGCGTCCAGGCTCTCTTCGAGGGACGCGGGCATGTGCGGCACGTCTTTGAGCTCTTCCGGCGAGAGCGAGTAGATGTCCTTGTCGAGGGGGTCGCCCGGGTCGATCTTGTTCTGGATGCCGTCGAGGCCGGCCATCATCATCGCCGCGAAGATGATGTACGGGTTGCCGGTGGGGTCGGGGAAGCGCACCTCGATGCGCCGCGCCTTGGGCGACGGCGAGTAGGTCGAGATGCGGATCGCCGCCGAGCGGTTACGGCTCGAGTACGCCAGGTTCACCGGCGCCTCGTAGCCCGGCACCAGGCGCTTGTAGCTGTTGGTCGTCGGGTTGGTCAGCGCCGCCAGGCTGCGGGCGTGCTTCAGGATGCCGCCAATGTAGAACAGGGCCATGTCCGACATGCCCGCATAGCCGTCGCCCGCGAACAGCGGCTTGCCGTCGGCCCACAGCGACTGGTGGACGTGCATCCCGTTGCCGTTGTCGCCGAACATCGGCTTGGGCATGAAGGTCGCCGTCTTGCCGTTCTGGTGCGAGACGTTCTTCACGATGTGCTTGAACCACATCAGCTTGTCCGCGCAGCGCACCAGGCTGTCGTACTTCATGTCGATCTCGCCCTGACCGGCGGTCGCGACCTCGTGGTGGCTGACCTCGACCTCGATGCCGACCTGCTTCATGGTCAGGCAGATGTCGGTGCGCAGGTCCATCTGCGAGTCCTGGGGCGACACCGGGAAGTAGCCTTCCTTGTGGCGGATCTTGTGGCCCAGGTTCGGACGCTCGTCGCGGCCCGTGTTCCAGTCGGCCTCGACCGAGTCGATGCGGAAGTACGCCTCGTGCCCGCTGGCGTCGAAGCGCACGTCGTCGAAGATGAAGAACTCGGCCTCGGGACCGAAGAAGCAGGTGTCGGCGAGGCCGGTGCTCTTCAGGTAGGCCTCGGCCTTCTTGGCGATGTGGCGAGGATCCCGCGAGTAATTCTGGCGGGTGATCGTGTCCTGCACGGTGCAGAGCAAGCTCAGCGTGGGGTGCTTGGTGAAGGGGTCCATCACCGCCGTCGCCGGGTCGGGGATCAAGAGCATGTCGCTCTGGTTGATGGGCTGAAATCCCCGGATCGACGAGCCGTCGAACCCGAACCCCTCCTCGAAGCTCTCGGCCTCGAGCCGGTCGAACGGCACCGAGGTGTGTTGCCACTTGCCGGGCAGGTCGATGAACTTCAGATCGACCATCACCGCGCCGTTCTTCTTGCCGAATTCGATGACATCCTTGGGGTTCATGGGCATGGTTTCTCCTCGGGCTCGAGGCCCGTCGTCAATCGCTCTGGAGCACGAAGCTCCGACTCAAATCGCTTCTTCGCCGCGTTCGCCGGTGCGGATGCGCACCACCTCGTCGATCGGCATCACGAAGATCTTCCCGTCGCCGATGCGGCCGGTCTTGGCGCTCTTCTCGATGGCGTCGATCACCTCTTTGACCATCGCCTCGGGCACGACGATTTCGAGCTTCACCTTCGGCACGAAGTCCACGACATAGGCAGAGCCGCGGTACACCTCTTTCTTGCCGCCGGTCCGACCGAAGCCCTTCACCTCGGTCACCGTCATGCCCTGAATCCCCACCTCGGACAGGGCGTCCTTCACTTCATCGAGCTTGAACGGTTTGATGATCGCTTCGACCTTCTTCATGACGCGGCAGTGCGTATCCCTTGCCGTGTTTCGGGAATGTTTCGGCGTCGAGTCGGAATGGACCCACAGGTTTTACACAGGGTCTCGCAGCAGTTTTTCCAGCTCGGGGCCGACGACAGGCTTGTCGGCGGCGAGGGTGCGAAAGGTCTTGGTGCGAGTTCGCCCGACGGTCGGCACGCGGCAACTGCGCCCCCCGCCGTACAGGCTCGCATCTTTCGCGATGTTGCGAGGTTCCGCTCAGGCCGGCCCACCCTTGAACACGCGATACGGCGGCAGGGACGGCGGTGGCGGCGTGAGCGACGGCTCGAACGACTCGGGCTGCTCGTCGCCGAAGCAAACCCCGAGCTGGCGCCCCGTGAGAAGCACGTCGGAGTCGAGCGGCACCGTGCGGATGCGGTCGGTGCCCTCGGACATGGGCACGAGCTGGATCGTGTTGCCACGGACCGCTACCAACCCGCTGGTGTTGGTGTCCGCGATGAAGCGGGTCGCGGCGCAGCCCAGGCGCAGGGAGAGCACGCGATCGGTCATCACGGGGCTGCCGCCGCGTTGGAGGTGGCCGAGCACGATGCTGCGGGTCTCTTTGCCGGTGCGGAGCTGGATTTCGTGCGCGATGCGTTCGGCGATGCCGCCGAGCTGGCCGTGCTCCTTGAACTGGCCCGCGCCCTCCTTGAAGACCGCGGCGCCGCCCACTTGCGTGGCCCCCTCGGCGACGACCACGATGGCGAAGCGCCGGTTCATCGCCTCGCGCCAGCGGATCTTGTCGCACACTCGTTCGATGTCGAACGGAAGCTCGGGGATCAACACCACGTCGGCGCCACCAGCAATCCCCGAATAGAGCGCGATCCACCCGGCGTGACGCCCCATCACCTCGACCACCATCACGCGCTCGTGGGCCTGGGCGGTGGTGTGGAGCTTGTCGATGGCGTCGGTCGCCGTGGCCACCGCCGTGTCGAAGCCGAACGTCTGGTCGGTGCCCGAGAGATCGTTGTCGATCGTCTTGGGCACGGCGATCACGCGGCGCAGGCCCCGCTCGAGCAGCTTGGCCGATAGCTTGATCGAGCCGTCGCCACCGATGGCGACCAGGGCGTCGACGCCGAGCTCGTCCAGGCGGCGGATGACCTTGCTGGACACGTCGGTCGGCACCAGCTGGCCGTCCTTCATCACCGGGTAGCGAAAGGGGTCGCCACGGTTGGTGCTCCCGAGAATCGTGCCGCCCAGATGGTGGATGCCGCGCACGCTGTTCCGGTCGAGCGACACCACCCCGGCGGGGTCGTCCTCGATCAGGCCGCGGTACCCGTAGCGAATGCCGAGCACCTCCCACCCGCGGCTCATCCCGCTGATGGCCACCGCGCGAATCACCGCATTCAGACCCGGCGCGTCTCCCCCGCCGGTGTTGACCGCAATCCTTCGAATCATCGCGGCCCCACTGTAGACTCGCGCGCGGCGCGTGTCTCGCCCGGCGCGCCGCGCACTTTTTACATGAAACAACCGCCTGCCCCGCTGCGGCTCGGCCGCTATCCGACGCCCGTGTTCCGCGCTGACGCGCTGAGTGGGGCGAGCGCCGAGCTGTGGGTGAAGAACGACGGAGTGTCCGCCGAGCCGTACGGCGGCAACAAGGTGCGCAAGCTCGAGCTGGTGCTCGCCGACGCGGCGCGACGCGGCGCTCGGCGCCTGGTCACCACCGGCGCCGGCGGCAGCCACCACGTGCTGGCGACGGCGATCTACGCTCGCACCGTCGGCATCCCGGTCGTCGCCGTGCTCTGCCCGCAGCCCTGGACCGAGCATGCCGAAGCAACCCTGCGGGCGTCGCTCGCGGCCGGCGTCGAGCCACGGGTGGTGGGCTCGATGGCGGCGGTCCCGTGGGGCGTGGCCACGGTGCTGCGCCGGGGCGACTACTTCATCCCCGCCGGCGGCTCGAGCGCGCTCGGGACCCTCGGCTACGCCCGCGCCGTCCGCGAGCTGGCCGATCAGATCCGCGACGGCGCGCTCCCGGAGCCCGACGTCATCGTCGCCCCCCTCGGGTCCGGCGGCACGGTCGCGGGCATCCTCGCCGGCGTCGTGCGCGAGGGCCTGAGGTCCCGGGTGGTGGGCGTCTCGGTCGCGGTATCGGCCCGGCTGAGCCGAGCCGTGGCCCTGACCCTGGCCCGGAGCGCGACCCGCTTGGATCGGGGCGACGCCGGCCTGGTCCGGCTCGCGCGCGCCCTGGAGGTCGACGGGCGGCACCTCGGAGACGGCTACGGTCACGCCACGGCCGAGGGTGACGCGGCCACCCGAGCCGCCGAGGCGATCGGCCTCCGGCTCGATCCGACCTACACCGCCAAGACCTTCGCGCGGGCCCTGGAAGAGGTCCGGGCGCCGCAGAGCCAGCGCCATTCGGTCCTGTACTGGCACACCCTGTCCGCGGCGCCGCTGGGCCCGCTCTTGGAAAACGCCCGGGAAGCCGTCCCCGCCGAGCTCGAGTCCCTGCTGCCCCACCCCTAGAAATGTCGCGGTTTTTCGCGGGTCTTGGCCCGTGGTTTCTCGCGCTCTAGGGCCTCCCTTGCTAACGTGGCGGCGTCGAGCGCCCTCGATCGCCGGCTCCCCCGAATGGCATCCCCCCCAAACAAGTCGCAGGTCCCGATCGGGACCGTTCTGGAGGGGAAGTTCCGGATCACCAAAGAGATCGGTCGGGGCGGCATGGCCACGGTGTACGAGGCAGAGAACATCACCCTCGGCAAGCGCGTGGCGGTGAAGATCTTGGCCGCCGAGCTCGTGACCTCGCGCATCGTGCGCGAGCGCTTCTTGCGCGAAGCCCGCGCCGCGGCCGCGATTCGCAGCCCCAACATCTGCGACGTCTACGACTCGGGGATGTACGACGGCCGGCCGTTCCTGGTGATGGAGCTGCTCGAGGGCGAGAGCCTGTACGACATGATGACTCGAGTCCGGCGCATCGACCCGGACACGACGCTCGCGGTCATCACCCAAGCGGCCCGCGGCCTGCAGAAGGCCCACGAGTCGACGGTCATCCACCGCGACCTCAAGCCCGAGAACATCTTCATCACCAAGACGCCCGAGGGCGAGCTGGTGGTGAAGATCCTCGATTTCGGCCTCGCCAAGTTCTACGAGCAGACCGGTGATGCTGCGGCCTCGCCGCGCCTGACCCGCGAGGGTGCGCTGTTCGGCACGCCGGCGTACATGAGCCCCGAACAGGCCAAGGGCCAGGGTGAGACCGATCATCGGTCCGATCTGTGGGCGCTCGGGTGCATCGTCTACGAGTGCTTGACCGGCACCACGGTGTGGAACGTCGATCAGGGCGTGGCGATGATCCTGGCGCAAATCGCCGGTGCACCGGTCCCCAAGCCGTCCAAGCTGCGACCGGATCTGCCTCCCCAGTTCGACGCCTGGTTCGCCAAGGCGCTCGATCGCGACCCCCAGAAGCGATTCGGGACCGCGAAAGAGCTGGCCGAGACCCTGGCCGACGCCCTGACCCCGGCCACCAGCATGCCGCCGCCGTCGTGGCGGCAGAGCTCCGCGCCCAGCGACGAAGAGAGCGCCCTGGTCGACGAGCTGGTGGAGCAGACGCGGGGCGGTGCAGAACGCCGGGTCGCGTCGCCTGGGGCTGACCACGTGCTCAACGTGCCGGCTGCGCCCAAGCGGGGGGGCCTGGGAGCGGTGGGTGCACTCCTGGGCGTGGCGATCGTGGCGCTGGGCGGGTACGCGCTCTGGTTCTACGTGCTGCATCCCCCGATTCCCGCCGCCGTCCCGTCGGCCGGCGTGTCCGCGGCACCCAGCGCGAGCGCCGCGCCCGCGCCCAGCGCGTCGGCGCCGGTCTACGACCGCCCGCTCGAAACCGAGCCGTACGCGAAGAGCATCTCGGAAGCGCAAGCGCACATCGAGAGCGGAAAGGGTGAGGCGGCGCTCGCGGCGTTCAAGGAGGCATTCAACAACGGTGGTTCGGGCGTGTCGCGGGGGCTCCTCAGCAACGCCGTCATCGCGGTCCCGGGTGGCGACGGCAAGTGCAAGGTGACCGGCCTGGGCCGGCCTCGGCCGTTCGAGCGGGCGACCCCCAGCTCGCGCCCGGATCTGCTGGTCACCTCGGCCGGGCCCGTGGTGGTCTGGGTGGACAACCAGCAGGACACGGCGCGCCGGCAGGCCTTCACCGCCGTCCTGGACAGCGCGCTGCGCCGCGTGTCGCCGGCACGCCTGGTCACCCCCGAGACCAGCTCTGCGCGTCACACCCAGTTGCTCGACGCCAACGGCAAGCTCGCGCTCCTGTTCTGGGAAGACGGCGGCAGCGAACCCGGAGTCTACGTGCGGACGCTCGAGCCCGACGGTCGGATCGCCGGACCATCGAAGCGCCTGAGCGCCGTCAAGCGGCACGAGTACTTCCCGACCATCGCCCGCGGCCACGACGGCGGGTACTGGGCCGTCTGGGAAGAGACCTTCGAAGACGGCGCTGATCTGGCGGCGCGGCGCCTGTCGGCGGACCTCGATCCGGTGGGCGAGAGCATCCGCCTGACGGCCTTCGGCTCGGGCCGCGACGGCCACGGCGCGCTCGCCAACCGCCCCAGCCTGGCAGTGGTCGAGGGCGCGCTGGTCGTCGCCTTCTCGCTCGAGCGAGACAAGAAGCGCCGCATCATGTTGCTCGAGGTTCCGGTGAACGACCCGGCGCTCTCCACCGGAGTGAAGGCCGAGGGCAAGAAGAAGCTCGAAGACCGCGTGATCGGCAAGCTCACGGCGGTCAGTCCCCTGGGCGGGCAACGCGGCGAGGCTCGGGTGGTCTGCGCCAAGGACGAGTGTTTCCTGGTCTGGGACGACGACAAGGCGGGCGCCTTCGCGGCGGTGTTCGACCGCGTGAAGCAGCAGATCAACTGGCACCGCGAGTTTGCGCGGAGCGGCTCGGCTCCGGCCATCGCGCAGGGTCCCGGCGGGGCCATGGTGGCGTATTTCGAGGCCAACCGAGTCAAGCTGGCGAGCATGACCCGGGACGGCATCGAGCCGAGCGGCAGCGTGGCCAAGGTCGGCGGGATCCAGCCGTACCCCGCGGTGGCGCCGGGTAAAGAGCCCGGGCAGTGGTACGTTTCGTGGCGGGACTACGAGTCGGGACACCTCGAAGCGTACGTCGTCAGGGCACAGTGCCGGTGAACAGACACACCTCGTCTCCCCCCTCTGCTCGCGTGGTCGCCGCCGCGCACCAGATGCTCTCCATTCCGGCGCGGGCCGGCCTCAGGCGTTCGCCCATCGAGACACCACGCCTGCTGCTTGCTCCCATCGAGCAGGGGGACGGTCCCGAGATCTGGAGCGCGGTCGACGGCTCGCGCTGGCACCTGGAGCGCTGGCTGCCGTGGGTGCCGTTCAACAACACGCCGGACGCGAGTCAGCGCTACGCCGACGCCTGCGCGGCAGACTGGGATGCCGGTCGAGCCGTGCGCTTCTCGATCCGGGACCGGGCCAGCCGCGAGCTCTTGGGCGTGGCGGGCCTGGACTCGTGCGTGCACCTGCACCGTTCGTGCGAGCTCGGCTACTGGCTGCGGCGCGACGCGACCGGCCGCGGGCTGATGACCGAGGCCGCGCGGGCCGCGGTCGAGTTCGCCTTCGAGCGCATGGGGGCGCACCGCATGCGCTGCGCCGCGGCCACCGACAACCATTCGAGCCTGCGTGTCATCGCCCGCTTGGGATTCCGTTTCGAGGGCATCGCGCGCCAAGCCGAGTTCGTCGGCTCGCGCTGGCTCGACCACGCCGTGTTCTCGCGGCTGGCGACGGACCCGTGAGTCGCTCGCCCGCCCTCGAGCGACGACGGCGGCTCAGCTTTCTCCCGCTCGTGCCGCTGGCCGTGGTGGTGCTGGGCATCGCGGCCGCGGTGGTGGTCACCTGGGTGGGGCTCGCCGAGCTCGAGCACCAGGGTGAAGTCGCCGCGCGCCGCTCGGCTCGGGTGCTCTGCACGACCCTGGCGGCGCGCCTGTCTCGGACCGAGCCGTCGGCCCGCGCGGCAGTGCTCGAGCGGGCCCAAGAGCGCTCGGGCTTCGACATCAGCTTGCTCGACGACGGAGGCTCGGTGGTCTGGCAACGCGGAGCCGCGCCACCCGCGACCGCTTCCCCGGACTGGGTCGCCGAAGCCACGACCGGGGGCCGACTCACCGTCCATGCGCGCGTCGCCACGGCCCGCCCCGATCGGAACTCGCTCTTGGTCTCGGTCGCCGCGCTGACCTGGATCTTGATCGGCGCCGCGGCGCTGGTCGCGTACTCGATCGCGCGGGACGCACGTTCCGACGTCGCCTACGTGGACGATCGCATCACCGAGATGGCGAGCGAGGGGCGAGAGCCGGCCGGCAAGCTCATTCCGGTGCGCAACGTCGATCGGGTGGGGCTCCTGACGGTCGCCTTCAACGGCTTGGTCGAGCGCTTCGCCGCGGCCGAGCGCGCCTATCGCCAGGACCTGGCCGGTGCCCTGGCCTACGACCGCGACCGGAGCGCGTTTCTGGCGGCCCTCTCCCACGAGCTGCGCACACCCTTGAACGCCATCCTGGGATTCACCGACGTGCTCTTGGCCGAGGTCGACGGGCCGCTCAGCGCCGACGCGCAAGAGAACCTCGAGGTCGTGCGCGCCAAGGGCGAGCACCTGCGCGAGCTGATCGACGACATTCTCGAGCTGTCGGCGCTCGAGAGTGGCGAGCTCGAGCTCTCGCGCGAGCTGTGTGACCTCCGGCCCATCGCCGAAGACGCGGTCCGCGAGGCGCAGATCAACGCCCGGGACAAGCCGATCGTGGTCGAGCTCAGGGGCGAGGCGGTGACGGCCTGGGTCGACCCCCGCCGAGTGCGACAGATCTTGGGCAACGTCGTCGGTAACGCGGTCAAGTTCACCGCCGAGGGCACGGTCGAGGTGGTGATCGAAGCCCAGTCCGAGCGCTGGGCGGTGATCCGCGTGAAGGACACCGGGCCGGGGATCGCGCCCGCCGACCAAGCCACGATCTTCGAAGAGTACCGGCAGGTCGGCGATCTTGCGGCGCGGCGCGCGGGCTCGGGTCTGGGGCTGGCGATCACGCGCCGGCTGGTGCAGATGCACGACGGCACCATCGACCTCGAGAGCGCGCTGGGGCAAGGCTCGGTCTTCCGGATCTTCTTGCCGCGCAGCGAGGAGATGATCCCGTGAAGCCCAAGCTGTCGGCGCTCGAGCTGCGCGTCCTGGCCTGGCAGCTGGCGTTCGCGCTCGGCACGGCGTTTCTGGTCGCCCCGCTCGTGCCACGACTGCTCTTGCTCTCTGGTCCGCTGCAGGCCGCGCTCACCCGTGTCCTCTTGTACTCGGTCGGGACCGGCGGACTGGTGGCGCTCGGGCACAACACCTGGGTGCTCGGGCGCCATCGCAAGCTGCTCGTGGCGCTCGATGCGGGTCCGGTGACGGTGGACCGGGGAGCGCTGCTCGCCTTGGCCGACGACAGCGGGCGACTGGTCACCGGCTGGGTCGCCCCGCCGCTGGTCGGTCTGGCGCTCACCGGCACGCTGTTCCGGCCCGAGCTGGTCGACCTGACCACCGGCGTCAGCGTAGCGCTCTTGGGAACGGTGTTCGTCGCCGCCGCCAGCTTGCCGCTCAGCGTGCTGGTGCGCGGAGCGTTCGCGCGGGCGTTCGAGCGAGCGCCGCCGGATGCCATGCGCTCGGTGGTCGAGGCGGAAGAGAAGCGCGGCAAGCTCAGGCAGCACATCCCACGGCGCCTGATGTTCGCCGTCGCGCTGCCCGTGGCGTTCATCTCGGTCGGCGCCGCGCTGGTGACCAACGCCGTGGTGCGACGCGCCGACGAACGGGATCGCGCCGCGACCGCCCGCCTTCTGGCCCGCGCCGCCCTGGACTCGAAGGCCGGCTCGCGAGAGGGCTCGGGCGTGGACGAAGCAGTGCTCGCCGCCGAGCGCGCCGGCTACGGAGTCACCATCAACCGGGGGTTCGCCCCGGCGCGCGTCGGGCCCGAGCTCGGCGGAGGCATCGAGCTTGCCACGCCCCTCGAGCAAGGGACGGCGCACATCCGCTTCGGGGCCTCGGATCTCGGGGTGTTCAGCCCGGTGTCGATGGTGGTGGCGCTCCTATCCGTGATGCTCGCGGCGCTCTTCGGTCTGGGGCTCGGTCGCGCGCTCGACGACGACATCGCGACCGCCACGCGCGGCGTGCGTCTGCTCGGCACCGACAGCGTGATCGCCGGCACCACCCGGGTCATGCGCAAGGTTCGCTTCCGCGTGGTCGAAGAGCTGGGCCTGGCCATCGAGCACCTGGCCGACCGGTTCCGCGTCTTTGCCCACGCGCAAGAGCGCGCCATCGCCGCACGCGAGCGAGCGGCGCGGATGCGGGGGCTGTTCTTCGCCAGCGTCAGCCACGATCTGAAGAGCCCTCTGAACGCCATCTTGGGCTTCACCAACCTGGTGCGTGACACCGAGCAGCTGAGCGGCGGGCAGGTCGAGAGCCTGGAGCTGATCGCCAAGCGCGGCCGCGAGCTGTTGGCGCTGATCGAGACCATCTTGGACGCCTCGCGGGTCGAGGCGCGCCAGCTCACGCTGGTGCGCGAGCGCGTGCGCATCGAGGAGCTGTTCGACGAGTCACTGGCCAAGGGGCGCGATCTGGGTGGCGACGGACAGGTCGAGGTGGTGGCCGAGATCCTGGACGGCATCCCCGAGCTCAACGTCGATCGGTTGCGCCTGACCCGCGCCCTCGCCACCATCATCGGGCACGCGCTGCGCTCGAGCGAGAAGGCCCACGTGCGCATGCGCGCCGCGCCCTCGCGCGCCGGCGGCGCCCGGATCGACGTCGAGGTCCCGAGCACCCGCGTTCCCGCCCGCCTGCTGGCCAGCATGCTCGATCCGAACCCCGACCCCGGCGAGCGCGAGCACCGTGGGCTGGCCCTGGGCCTGTCTCTGGCCCGGGCGATCATCGAGCTGCACGGCGGCACGGTGGCAGTCACCGATCGCGGCGCGAAGGGCAGCGTGTTCACGGTGAGGATCCCGATCGGCGCCACGTGATCACGCTCGCCGGCGCCAACGTTCCAGCCCACGCGAGCGCCGTGGCTCGACGACGTGGCGCGCCTTCGACCGCCCGCCTATGATGCCGCCATGACCGAGCTGGACCGACTGGATGCGACCGCCCTGGCAGACCTCGTGCGAACCAAGAAAGCCACGCCCCGGGAGCTGGTCGATCACGCCATTGGTCGGATCGAGAAGCTGAACCCGGCGCTCAACGCGGTGGTGACGCCGATGTTCGAGCAAGCGCGCAAGGCGGCAGAGGCCCCGCTCGCGGACGGGCCCTTCGCCGGCGTGCCGTTCCTGGTGAAGGACATCCTGGCCTCGGTGGAGGGCGTTCGCTTCACCAGCGGCTCGCGCATGCTGTCCGACTTCGTGGCGCACGAAGACAGCGTGCTGATCGAGCGCCTGCGTCGCGCGGGCTTCATCTTCGTGGGCAAGACCAACGTGCCCGAGTTCGGATTTCTGCCCACCACCGAGTCGCAGTTGTTCGGCCCCTGCAAGAACCCGTGGAACCTGGGGCACACCACCGGGGGCTCGAGCGGCGGGTCCGCGGCAGCCGTGGCCGCCCGCATGGTGCCCGTGGCTCACGCCAACGACGGCGGTGGCTCGACGCGCATCCCGGCGTCGTGCTGTGGTCTGTTCGGGCTCAAGCCCACCCGCGGGCGCACCACGCTCGCGCCGGCGCTCGGTGACGTGATGGGCGGTCTCGTGGCCGAGCACGTCGTGTCGCTCTCGGTTCGCGACAGCGCCGCCATCCTGGACGCGACCTGCGGGCCGTCGATCGGGGACCCGTATTTCGCGCCACCGCCCAGCCGACCCTACGCGACCGAGGCGAAGACCCCGCCCGGGCGGCTGCGCATCGGGATTTCCGGCAAGCCGATCTCGGGGGTGGGCGTGCACCCGGACTGCCTGGCTGCGCTCGACGACGCCCGAACGCTCCTCACCGAGCTCGGGCACGAGGTCGTCGATCGCGACATCTTCTTGCCGGGCGACATGTTCCTGGAAGCCTTCTCGGTCCTGTGGACCGCGGGCGCCGCCGCCACGCTCGACGGGCTCGCGCTCTTGACCGGGCGCAAGGCCACCGCCGAGAACGTCGAGCCCATGAGCTTCGCGCTGGCGGAAGCCGGCCGGCTGCGCACCGCGGGCGAGTACCTGGTGGCGGTCGCCATTCTGCAGCGCCTGGCCCGCGAGTGGGCCAAGCAGCGCAGCGACCTCGACGTGCTCGTCACCCCGACCTTGGGCCAGCCGCCCGTGGCCCTGGGCAGCTTCGACGTACCCGACAATCCGCTGGCTGGGCTGTTCTTGGCGGCCGAGTTCGCGCCGTTCACGCCGATCCAGAACATGACCGGCGAGCCGGCGGCGAACGTTCCGCTCTACTGGAACACCGCGGGCCTTCCGGTGGGCGTGCAGATCATCAGTCGCTACGGCGACGAGGCCACGCTCTTCCGTCTGGCGGCCCAGCTCGAGGAGGCACGGCCCTGGGCCGACCGCATTCCGTCGCTCGCGCGCTGATCGTGGTCGCGCTCTTGGGCGCGCGCAGCGCGGCGGCAGAGCCCGACGCGGACGTCACGGGCGTCGCCCGAGACGAATCCGAGCCCGGGGATCCGGCACGCCGCTTCGCCAACGTGCTGCTCTACGTTCCGCGTGCCACGACCGAGATCGTGTTCATCACGACGGGCACGGCAGCAGGCCTGATCGAGGAAGAGCAGGTCGTGCCGCGCATCGACGACATGCTCAATCCCGACGAAGGTGAGGTGCGCATCTTCCCGACGGCCTTCATGGAAACCGGCTCGAGCTTCAACGTCGGAGCACGGGTGATCGGGCGGGCCGACGGGGTCGCCACCACCGCACGCGTCGGCTACGGCGGAGCGCACGATCAGGTGGCAGAGTCCCGGTTGCGCCTCGGGTTTCGCGCCCCTTTGCCGGTCGCGCTCTCGCTCGAGGCCCTGCACGACGAGCGCTCGTCGATTGGATATCTGGGCCTGGGGCAAGAGCCCGAGCGCGACTCGCGCAATCGCTTCCGCCCCGGGGCGCCCTCGCGCTCGGCGTCGTATCGGGAGCTGCGCGAGCGCTTCATCTTCGGGGCCGGCCTGCGCCCGGCCGCCGACACCGAGCTGTTCGCGTCGAGCAGCCTCACCCGCCGCCACCTGTTCGATCCGCCCTCCGCCGCCGACACCCTGAGCGAGGTCTTCGAGCCCGGCAGCGTGCCGGGCTCGAGCGCCTTGGTACAGACCGCGTACAGCGAGCTCGCGCTACGCGTCGACACCCGCGAGACCCGCGCGGGCCCGGCTCCGGGTTTCCTGTTCGAGGGCTACGCGGGTCGGGGCGCGGGGGTGGGCGCGTCGTCGCACGAGTTCGTCCGCGCGGGCGGCCGGGTCGCCGGGTTCTTCCAGCTGCTCCACCCGGGGAACGTGCTCTCCCCCAAGCTGGTGCTCGACGGCCTCGAGACCCTCGAGGGCCCCATCCCGTTCGTCGAGCTGCCGCGCCAGCCGGACTTCCGCGGATTCGACACGCGCCGCGACTACGTGTCTGCCGTCGCCTCCCTCGACTACCGCTGGGCGATCGCGCGCTACGTCGCGGCGCGCGCCTTCGCCGACGTGGCCACCGTGGCGCCGCGAGTCGATGCGCTCTCGCTCGATGCGCTGCGCTACGACGCGGGCTTCGGGTTCGACCTCTACAGCCGCACCGCCCCGCTCGGCTCCGTCGCGGTCTCGGGCGGCCCCGACGGCGCGAAGTTGATCTTGTATTTCGGCGTGTCGTCGTCGTTCGGCGATCGACAACATCGGAGCTGACGATGGGACGGTGGCTGACTGGACTGTTCGTGCTCGTGGTCGCTGGCTGTGGGTATCGCCCAGCGCGGTTTCACGACGCTCCGCCAGTCACCGACGCGCGGGACGATCGCCCCATCGCCATTCCGCGCAAGACCGCCTTCGTCGAGGCGTTCTACATGTCCGACGTGTTCCTGCGGCGGCCGGTGGTCGACGCCCTCGACGCCGAGCGCTTCCCCTACGCCCGGGACGTGAATGCCTTGGACGAAGTCCCGCGGTCGAGCTGGTACTCACCCCTCGCCCTCGAGCCAGGCGTGTTCGAGCAACAGTACGCCAGCGACGGGCCGCCACGCGGGAGGGTGCGGCTCGAGGCGCGGGGCGGCTCGTTCGTGGTGACGGATGCGCGGGGCAAGGCCTATCGGCTGATCGGCGATCATGCGAGCCTGCCCGAGGTCGACACCGCGGCCGCGTTGATCGCCAGCCGACTGGTGCGCGCGCTCGGGTATTTGACGCCCGAGACCTGGTGGGTCGAGCCAGCGGCGCTGGGTCTGCCCCGGAGCGCAGGGCCGAAGAGCGACCGCTGGGTCGCCGTGCGGTGGCCCGTGGGCGTGCCGCTCGGGCCCACCGACATGACCTATCCACGCGACGACGACCCCAACGATCGCGTCCCGCACCGCGATCGCCGCACGCTCCGTGCCCTGGGCGTGCTGGCCGCGTGGCTCGACCTCCGTGAGCTCGGCCCCTCGCGGCTGGTGGACGCGTACGACGGGCTTCCGGGTCGCGGTCACGTGAAGCACTTCGTGGTCGGGCTCCACGACGCGCTCGGCGCCGGCAGCCTCGGGCCGAGCACTCCACGTCGGTCGGCGGCGGGGCCGGTCGAGGGGGATGCGCTCGCGAACCTCGTCACGCTGGGCCTGGCGCGGCCGCGGCCGTCCGGGGGCGAGCCCGCGCAGAGCCTCCGGGTGTTTCGGGCCCAGGTCGACGCCCGCCACCGGCTCGCGCATCCCTACGAGCCGGTCGATCGCTTGCTGCCTTCGGATGGTTACTGGCTCGCCAAACGCATGATCCGGATCCCGCCGAAGCTCATCGAGCGCATCGTTCGCGAGGCTCGCTTCACCGACCCGGGCCTCGAGCATCACGTGTTGCACGCGCTCGACGCCCGGCGCCGCACGCTGGCGTCGTACTGGTTTGCTCGCGTCACGCCGTGCGAGGTCGACTCGCTCTCCGGGCGTACTCTGGTCTCGAGCGACGTGGCGCTGAAAGCTGGCCTCGAGAGCCCGACCGACACCCGCTATCGCGTGGCGTTCTTGGGCGAAGACGGCAAAGAGCTCGCCCCGCCCCGGACCCTGCAGCCGGCAGAAGGCGAGCTCGAGGTGCCCGTCCCCGAGCTCGATCGTGACTACGTGGTGGTGCAGCTGACGGCGATCCGCCGGGGTGCGCCCGCGCCGCGCGCGATGGAGGCCCATCTGAAGGCTGACGGCCCGAACCTCAAGCTGTTGGGTGTGCGGCACTGACGTCGCGCGCCGCCTCGAGCGGGCCCAGGCCGAGCTGCCAGTGCTGGCTCAGGCAGGCGAGCGCGGCGGCGACCCGCGGCGCCACGGAAGGGCCGACCGGCGTCCGCTCCGCGATCAGGTCGACCATCACGAATCCGCCGGCGGGGCTGGGACCGTAGCGGGCGATGGCATCGGCGTCGCCGCCCTCGGCGACGACCTCGAAACGATCGCCGCGCCAGCCCAGGGACGCGACCTGCCCCGAGGTCGGCGCACGCGGCACGACCGCCATCCCGCCGCCAGCGCGATGGGCGTCGACGTGCGCGAGCAACGCGGCCTCGAGCTCTCTCGGTCGAGGGTCGGTCAAGGCCCCCTCGACCACCGCGGCGTTCAGCAGCGGGATCGAGAGCGGCAGCCCCGCGGTCATGATGTAGAGCGCCGCGCCGACCCGGGGGTTGAGCTCGGTGGGCAAGAAGCCCTCGCGGCTGAGCACGCCGTCGATGGTGAACGCCCCGCGATAGCCCACGCTCGCGCGGAGGTGGTCGCCGGTGCGTCGTGCGATCGCCCGCATGGCGTCACGGTCCGCCGGCGGCGGATCCCAGAACGACGCCGCTCGCGCGTAGTGCAGCGTGCTTTCGCCGGGCTTCCGCAGCACGATCATCTCGCAGGGGCGCAGCGTGAGCACGTGGTCGGCGAACACGACGCCGTGGATGCTGCACGGGATGCCCTCGAGAAACGGCATCACCCGGACGCGGTCGCAGTGGGCCGCGAAGAACTCACTGGCCTGCCGCGCCTGTTCGGGGGTGCGGACCCACCGCACGTAGGTGGCGCCGCCGTTGAAGCCCTCACGGTTGTCCCCCGACCAGACCGTACCGTCACCCTGGTCGAGCTCGGCGGCGGCGGCCTCGAGGGCGCCAAGCCTTGCCGGCACCACGCTCGCCGGCGCGTGGCTCACCCCGGCGGTCTGCCAGAGCTCGTCGATCACGGTCTTGTCTTCCAGGCGCTGCCACGCCTCGGGCCTGGCGCCGAACTTCTTGCGATGAGCCACGTCGCGCCCGTCGTCGAAGATGGTGGCGAGCACCCGCGCCGCGCGGCCCGGATCGAACGCATCCACGCGAGCCACCACCTCGGGCGAGAGCTCGGCCAGCGCCCGGAGCGAGAGCCGCACGCCGCTCATCATGTCCGGCGCCTCGACCCCGAGCACGATCGGGTTCGGGCAGAACGCGGGGTCGGGCAAGTTGCCGGTGCCGCGAGACCCGGCGACGCACAAGCACGACGTCGCTCCGAGATCGCGGAGCGCCTCGACCATCGAGGTGGCGCCCGCGAGCACGTCCACCGCCACGATCCACGTCTTGCCGCCGTAGACGCGTCGGAGCAGCTTCCTGTGGTGATCGAGCGTCACGGGCCCCTACCGCGCGATCACGACGTACGTGCCCGCACCGTGCCGCCCGCCGGGGCCGGCGCCACCCCAGCCCTCGGGCACGCCCGGCGAGGTCCAGTCGAACAGCCACTTCCCGTCCCGCGGCGAGACGTTCACGCAGCCGGCGCTCATCGGTTCGCCGAACTCTTCGTGCCAGTACGCGGTGTGCAAGGCAAAGGGCGCGTTGAAGTACTGGGTGTACGGCACGTCGGCGATCCAGAACTTGCGATTTTCGCCGTACTCGGGGCTCATGGTGGTGGCGCCGTGCTTGAAGGTGATGCGGTACACGCCGAGCGGCGTGGTGCTCATCTTCACCGGGTCCTTGCCCCGGACCGGCACGCCGCCCGCGCCGGGTGAGGCCAAGGTGGCAAATACCGCGCGGGTGCCTTCATAGGCGATCAGCGTGCCCTGGGTGATGCTGTGGATGAGCCACTTCGAGCCGGCCGCGACGCCGATGGGCGGCTCCTTGCGCTCGCGGATCACGGTGGCGTCGTCCTCGCGGACCCACACCCGATCGCCGGCTGCCCGCTCGCGCGTGGCAAGGTAACGCTTGCCGCCGCTCTCGGTCGGCGGCGCGGCGTCGTCCAGCTCGACCCAGGCCCGCGCGCCGAAGGTCTGGCCCGTGGGCTCGAACGCCTCGCCGCGCTGGCGGTACTTCGCCCGGGGTTTTGCCCGGAAGAACGCCAGGGGCAGCTTCGCGCCCGGGCCCAGCTCGACCCCGTGAAAGTCGCTGACCCGGAACGGGCGCAACCGGTCGGCGGGCACCACGGTCCCGTCTGCGCTGAGCACGTAGCGCCGCCCCTCGTGGTCGAAGCTCTCCGAGAACGCCAGCATCGAGCCGTGGGGGATCTGCCGGCGGAGCGCCTCGAGGGGTTTCTCTTCGCCTGCGGCGCCACCGTTCTGCAAGAACCACGGCGCTCCGCCGCTCGGCTCGATCGCCCTCACTTCTGCCAGGCGCTCGTGGCCACGGTTGCCCCACGACTGAGGCTTGAAGCTGCCGGCTTTACCGAAGGTGGCACGCTCGCGCTCCACCTCGGCCTGCGTCGGCAGCCGCCGGTACATGGGTGCCCCGTTCGAGAGCGCGAACTCGAAGGGCATCAGGGCGGCGCGCGGCGCGACATGGCTCATCGCACGCAACCATCGCCCGGTGCCGTCCAGACTCGCGCGCCGGTCGAGGCAGACCCAGCCATAGGGCTTCACCGGATGGTACGCACCACTGCACCCCGGGCCTTTCACCGGCGCCTCGCTGCGCAGCTCGACGGATTGCCCGAGCCGCACGTAGCCCAGGGCGTTCTTGGTCGCGCGGGGCTCCTCGTAGATCCACGTGGTCTGCCCCCGGCTCCAGATCCGCGCCGAGGCGGCGGGTGCCGGCGCATCGGCCAGCGCGGGCGCGCTCGACGCGAGGATCAGAGCTACGAATGCGACGCGCGGAAACACCAGGCCCATCGTGTCCGAACCGGGCGGGATTGAAAAGGGGCTCGTGGAAAGGGCCGGGCGGCCAGGCTAGAGTCCGCATCCCCATGGCCTCCCGGAAGAAACAGGTCGACCTCGAGCCCGTGGCGCTCGACGACCGCGTCACGTCGCCCGCCGTGTTCGACGACGAAGACGCGCGCTTCGATCGCCTGTTTCGCCCCGAGTCCCTGGACGAGTTCATCGGGCAAGACCGGCACAAGCAGAACCTGCAGGTGTTCGTCGCGGCCGCCCGCAAGCGCAAAGAGCCGCTCGACCACATCCTTCTGTGTGGGCCGCCGGGCCTGGGCAAGACCACCCTCGCGCACATCTTGGCCAAAGAGATGGGCGTGAGCATCTCGATCACCAGCGGGCCGGCGGTGGAACACAAGGGGTCACTCACCGGGGTGCTCACCAAGCTCGCCCGCTCCGACGTGCTCTTCATCGACGAGATCCACCGGCTGAGCGCGCCGGTGGAAGAGGCCCTCTATCCGGCGATCGAGGACTTCCGCATGGATGTGATGACCGGCGAAGGCGCGTTCGCCGACAGCGTCTCCATCGACCTGCGTCCGTTCACGCTGGTGGGGGCCACCACGCGCACGGGCCTGCTCAGCAAACCGCTGCAAGAGCGCTTCGGCGTCACGCTGCGCCTGGACTTCTATCCGGTCTCGGACCTCGAGCGCATCATCTTGCGAAGCGCGCGCTGCTTCGGGGTCCCCTGCACGGAAGGCGGCGCCCAGGCCATGGCCCTGCGCTCGCGCGGCACGCCCCGGGTCGCCAATCGCCTGCTGCGGCGCGCGCGGGACTTCGCCGAGATCGAAGGCAGCGGACGAATCGACGACGCCATCGTGCGGCTGACGTGCGAGCGACTCGAGGTCGACGACGCCGGGCTCGACGAGATGGACCGGCGTCTGCTCGGGATCTTGATCGAGCACTACGACGGCGGCCCGGTGGGGGTCGAGACCCTGGCGGCGGCCATGGCCGAGCCGCGCGACACGATCGAGGACGTCTACGAGCCCTACCTGCTCCAGCAGGGCTTTCTCGGGCGCACCCCGCGGGGACGGGTGGCGACCAAGAAGGCCTACGAGCACCTCGGTCGCGAGCTGGCAGAGCGTAGCTCGCAGGGGAAGCTGTTCTGACCGCGGCAAGACGCCGCGAGCCGCGCGCGCGTCATCGATCGGCGAGGGCTTGCCGCCGCTCGCCGCCTCGCGCATTCTATGGGCATGCGGCGCTTCTTGCTCGCCTCGTCGAGCGTGCTGGTCGTGGCATGTAGCAACGTGCTCGGGTACGACGACGTCGAGTTCGACTCCGACGCCGGCGCGACCGGCGGCGCCGCGGGCGGCGGTGGCGCGGCCGGCGCCCCCACCGGCGGCAGCGCCGGCGCCTCCGGCGGGGCCG
>JACPVJ010000159.1 GCA_016191785.1 Myxococcales bacterium
ACGGACCGCGCGGGCATGCACGGACCGCGCGGGCATGCACGGACCGCGCGGGCATGCACGGACCGCGCGGGCGAGCACGGACCGCGCGGGCATGCACGGACCGCGCGGGCATGCACGGACCGCGCGGGCATGCACGGACCGCGCGGGCGGCGGGCGAGCACGGACCGCGCGGGCGAGCACGGACCGCGCGGGCATGCACGGACCGCGCGGGCATGCGCCGCGGCGCGGGCGTGGGCAGGCGGCCCCTACTCTTCGGCCGGGACCCGGGGGAAGTACGGGTTGGTGTCGCGCACCGTCCCGAGCGGCGCGCGCTCGCCGCCGTACGCATGCCCGGGATAGAGCACCACCTCGTCGGGCAGCCGCGACAGGCGCTGGGTCAGCGTGCGCCGCATCTCTTCCGGATCGCCACCGGGCAGGTCGACGCGGCCGCAGCCCTGGAGGAACAGCGTGTCACCGGCGATCAGCGCGTCCTTCACCCGGAAGCACGACGAGCCCGGCGTGTGACCCGGGGTGTGGAGCCACTCGATCTCGATCTCGCCGACGCGGATCTTGTCACCCGAGTCGTGGAGCGTCATGTCGGTCTTGCTGATGCCCGTGACCTTGCGCAACCCGTCGGCCTCGAGCTTGTGCGCGTGCACCGCGCAGGCTTGCAGCTCGAGCAAGTCGGGCAGCCCTTGCACGCCGAAGCCGAACAAGCCGCCGCCCACGTGGTCGGGGTGGTAGTGCGTGGCGAACGCGCCGACCAGCTTCATGCCATCGGCCGTCGCCACGTCGATCACGCCTCTCACGTCCCACGCAGGGTCGACCGCGATGCACTCGCCGCTGTCGCGATCGCCGACCAGGTACACGAAGTTCTGCATCTGGCGACCGACGCTGCTGGTCTTGCCGACGTCGCGGCCGACCAGCAATTGCCGAAGGTAGAACGTGGCCATGGGCGCGAAGCAAAGCACGGAGTGGCGGGCGTGTTAAGGTGTCGCCCTCTCCGGACTCTCCGGACCGAAGCCGTGCCCCCGCTGATGGTCGCGCCCCCCTTGCTCGAGCGCGCTGCGCTTCCTCTCGACTCGCTGCGGAGCACGCTCTACCGCTGGGCGCTCGCCTTCCCTCCCCTGGCCTGGTTCATCCCCGAGCGCGATCGCCGCGTGGCCCTCACCGCCACGCTGCACGCGCTGATCGCCTTCAGCATCGTGGTCGCGGCGCCGACCTTGCTCTTGGCGGTGGGGCCCGTGCTCTTGGGGGTGATGCACGTCGTGGCCGATCTGCGGTTTCTGGTACTGCGGCGCGGGCTCGCCCGGGCGTGGCTTGGCGCGATCCTGGTGGCGTGTGCGGCCCTGATCGCGCTGCGCGCGGCGCAAGAAGCCGGCATGGACGCCTTGATGGGCGCTCGCGCGGAGCACGCGCTGGTCGTGATCTGGATGGGTGCTGCGCTCGCCGTCGGTGCGGTTCACTCGGGACGACCCGGCCGGGCCCTGCTCGGCGCTCCGGTCGTCGTCGCCCTCGCGGCGGTGTCGCAGCTCGATCCCTGGGGCACCCGCATCGCGTTCGTGCACCTGCACAACCTGGTCGCCGTGGTGCTCTGGCTCTTCCTCTTCCGAGGCCGAGTGCGCGCCGTGCTCGTTCCGCTCGCGCTGATCGCCGCTCTGACCAGCCTGCTACTCAGCGGGCAGACCTATTTCTGGACCGAGAAGCTCGGCACCGTCGACCTCCTGGGCCTCCACGTGCTCGCCGCCGCCGATTGGCTGGCGCCAGGGCTGCCGCTCCCCGCGGCGGCGGGGCTCACGCTCAGCTTCACGTTCCTCCAGTCCGTTCACTATTCGACCTGGCTCCTGGTGGTGCCGCAGGAAGACCTCCGCGGCCAAGGCACCGCGACCTGGCGCATGGCGATGCGGTCGATGACCCGCGAGCTCGGCCGAGTGGGCGTCTGGATCATGCTGGCCACCGTCGCCGCCGTGCCCATCGCCGCGTGCTTCGATCTGCACCGCTCGCGCAACCTCTACCTGTCGCTGGCGATGTTCCACGGCTACCTCGAGCTGGCGCTCGGAGCGTACTTCTTCGCGCGCGGCGGGCTCACGCCGCTCAAGCCTTGATCCGGCGGCGCACCACGACGACGGGGCCGGGAGCGCCGCCGTCGCCCCGCCGAACCAGGAGCGAGACCGAAGTCCCCTCGGGGCCCCGGATGCGCTGGATCGTCCCCTCGAAGCCCAGCGTCACGACGCTCTCTCCGTCGACCGCCAAGATCGCGTCCCCCGGCGCGAGGCCGGCCTCGGCGGCGCCGCCGCCCGCGACCACCTTGCCGATCAGCATGGCGTCGTCCTTGGCGGCGAGCACCGCGCCGATCCCCAAGAGCTCGATGCGCGGCGCTTCCCCCGGCTCGGTGGGCGTCAGCTCGACCACGATCGGCGACAGCTTCTCGTCGACCACGACGGCAATCACCCGCGCGTGGTGCCGGGACGCCGCAACGAAGATCGAGCGCTGTCCCGGCGGTAGCCCCGACAGCTCGAAGCGGCCCCCCGCGTCCGAGACCGCCACCGGCAAGAGCTGCTGCGCGCCCTCGCCCCCACCGCCGCGTCCTTCGCTCGAGACCTTGGCGCCTTCGAGCGGAGCGTGGGTCTTCGCGTCGCGCACCACGCCCACCAGCGTCGCCCCTCGCAAGAGCCCGACGTCCGCCGAGGTGTCCCCCGCGATCTCGATCTCCCGCGCTGCCGACGCCGCGTAGCCCTTGGCCGCGACCTCTAGCAGGTAACGCCCATGCCGCAGGCGCTCGACCGTGTAGTGACCCTCGGCGTCGAACACCGCCACTGCGCGCACGGTGTCGACCGCCAGGGGGCCGCGCCGCTCGCTCAGGATCACGCTGAAGGCGGCGATCGCGCCGCCGCTCTCGCGATCGGTGACCTTGCCCTCGAGGGTCGCGCCCGCCGCGAGCACCAACGTCACCTCGGGCCCACCCGCGACCACGCCCCGGGCGACCGCCGGCGCGCTGGTGCCGTCGGCCGCGAGCAGCGTGTACTTCCCCGCGGCCAGCCCCTCGAGGGCGAACTTGCCCTGCTCGTCGCTGCGCCCGCGCCCGGGGGGAGGCCCTACCCCGCGCGCTGGGTTCTCGGCTTCGAGCCGCGCGATCACGGCCACGTCGGCGCGAGGCTCGCCCGCCGAATCGACCACGCGGCCGCGGATCGCGGCGGCGGCGTCGCTCGGCCCGGGCACGAGCGTGATCTCGACCGCGTGGCTGATCTGCGCCGACGCATCGAGCCGGGCCCTTCCGAGCCCGTGCGCCTGGTGGCGCGCCTCGAGGAGCGCGCCGTCCGGGGCGCGGAACTCGAATCGGCCATGGTCGTCGCTCACGTGGTCGGCGCTGAAGCCCTCGGCTTCGAGCTCGAGCTCGTCCCCGCCCACGATGTGAACGCGCGAGGCCGCGACCGGGTTGCCCTTCGCGTCCACGACCCTGCCCTGATAGAGGACCTCTGGATCGAGTCGCAGCACCACGCCGCTGACGCCGACGCCAGCGCGCCCCTCGAACCGCAACACGCTCGCGCCGAGCTCGTTCGACAGCGGAAAGAAGCCGCTCTTGGTGATCGACACGATCTCGTGGACGCCCGGGCGCTGGGGCTGAAACTCGAACCGCCCCTCGGCGCCGGTCTCGATCGCCCGCGCTCCGTCTGGACCGACGAAGGTCAGCACCGCGCCGGCGATCGGTCGCCCACTTCCGGACGAGATCACGCTGCCGGACAAGCGGCCCAAACGATCGGACTCGGTCCGCTGAGCCACGCCCTCCGAGAGACCGCCGCCACGAAACCCGCCCCAGCTGGCCCGAGGGCGTGCCCCCCGCGGCCCCGCCGACGCCGAGGGCGCGACGCTCACCGCGTTCGTCGAGCGCGACGGTCGAGCCTTCCACAGAACGCCGATCACCAGGGCCACCACGCAGAGCGCGAGGGCGACGGGGCGAGCCTTCTTCAGCATGGGCAGGCCGGCGTAACTGCGGCGAGGCAGGTGCTCAGGGCGTCCGCCTTGGGTTTCGCCTTCGGGAAGTTGGCACCACAGGTCGCGGCGCAGGCCGTGTCCCCGGCGGGACAGGCGCCGATGCACTCGATGTACCCGACGCACGCCGGATCGTTGGCGCAGGCGGCAGCCGGCGCGCAGCAGTGCTTCTCGATGCACGCACCGCACTCGGCGCTCTTGCCGAAGGTGACCGCGAGGCCGCCGCAGGGCCGGCAGCTCGCCGACGCGCAGCTCGCGGTCAGGCAGCTCGCGGCGGCGGTGACCGTGGTCGCTCCACCGGGGAACTTCTTGGCGCACGCGTCGGTGCACGCGGCGTCACCGCTCGGGCAGGCCGTCCAGCACTCGGCATAGCCGAAACAGGCTGGATCCTTACCGCACGCGATGCCCTCCTGACAGCAACTCTTGCGCGCGCAGGTGTCGCACGACTTCCCGAACGAGACCAGCGAGCCAAGGCCACCGCAGCGCGCGCAGGCGTTGCGGCAGCTCTGGGTCGCGCACTCGACGATCGGCACGGCGCCGTCGACACCGGTCGGGTGTTGCTTGGTGCACGCGCCGAAGCACGTGGTGTCGCCCGCGGTACACGACAGCGCGCACAGCACCAAGGCCAGGCACTCGTCGCTGCCCGCGCAAACCTCGAGGGCGGCGCAGCATTTGTCGGTCATGCACCCGGGACACTCGGGGCTGATCAGCTTCAGCGCGCCCGCGACCGCCGAGCACGGAACCGACGCCTCGGCCTCGCCCTCGGCCTCTTGTGCCACGTCTTTGTTGGGAGAGTCGGGCCAGCCGCCGCCGTCCACTCCGCCCGCCCCGGTGCCACCCTGGGCGACATCGCCCTCGTCGCCGGCGAAGAGCCCGAGATCGCCCAGGCACCCGCTGGCCAGCCCCAGGCTCGCCAAGACCGCGAGCGTCAGTCGTGCGAAGGGCCGGCGACGCATCGGCGGCATGATGCCACGAGCGTCGCGGCGAGGTGAGTTGGCGTCCTTGCGTGGACGAATTCCACACGGCTCCGATCGAGGTAGCCGCGGCTCCCGGGGCATCAGCTCCGCTGCAACCGGGCGACAAGCCGCGCGCGGACGGTCTCCCAGGGGGCCCCTTCCGAGTCACCGGAGAGCACGCGCTCGGCGCGTCGGTCGATCTCCGCGGCCCAGGCCTGGTCGGCGTCGTCGTCTTGACCTTCGTCCAGACTGGCGAGTAGAGCGGCGGCAACCCGTGCTCTGTCCGAAGACGCCAGCTCCAACGCGTCGCTCAGAACCGTCTCTGCATTCAACGGTCTCACACGGCCGAGCTTAGCACGACGGCGACAACCGTCGCGCGCTTCCGTGACGAGCGACTGAGCAAGTGCTACGTTTCGGATGTGCAACGCGGGGTGATGTTGCTCGCTGCGTTCGTTTGGGGATGCGGCGCGAACCACGCCAGGGAAGGCGGAACGGACGCTGGGCATGTCCCTGATGGCGCTTCCGCGCCTGGACCCACACGCGGCACACACATTGCGCTTGGTGGCGAGCACAGCTGCGTTCTCCAGGACTCGGACCATGTCCTCTGCTGGGGTTCAAACAAGAGCGGACAGCTCGGGGTCGGCCCCCAGGTTTCCCAATCGAGCGAGCCGATGCCGGTGCCCGGCCTCACCGGTGTCGTGCAGATCGCGGGCGGCGAGTTCCACACCTGTGCCCTGATGACCGATAAGAGGGTCGCCTGTTGGGGGCGAAACAACTGCGGGCAGATCGGCGTCGGAGGCTACGCGGACGTTCCCGTTCCGACGATCGTCCCTGGCGTCGATGGCGCAGCAGAAGTTGCACTTGGATACTCGACCTCCTGCGTGCGCCGCGTCGACGGAACGCTGAAATGTTGGGGCTGCGGGCTCGGTGGTGGGTTCATTCCGAGCGTCGTCGAGGACCTGAGTGGGGCGACCAGCATCACCGTGGGCGGCGGCGACTTTGCCTGCGCCACCCTGGGCGACGGCACTCTCTCCTGCTGGGGCGACAACCTGTTTGGCAATCTCGGGGACGGAACAACGACGGATCGCAGCAAGCCAACGCCCGTACCTGGTCTCACTGGAGTCACGGCTGTGGGACTCGGCGCGTGGGTCTCGTGCGCCGCGCACCACGGTGGCATGGTCGATTGCTGGGGTGCGAACACGGCTGGCCAGTTGGGAGACGGCACGGGCGGCAAAGGCCAAGGTGAGTTTCGATCGAGTCATGGGCCCGTTCCCGGTCTGGCCGGCGTCACCGGCCTTGCGTTGGGTTGGCTCCACGCCTGCGCACTACTTTCGGACGGCACGGCGAGGTGCTGGGGCGCGGACTACGTCGGCCAAGTTGGCGATGACGACGACGAGGTCAAGCTGCTCCCCACTCCCGTCAAGGGCCTCAGCGGTGCATTCGAGATCGCTGTCGGCCTCGATCATTCGTGTGCGTGGCGCAGTCCCGGCGACGTTCAGTGCTGGGGCCAGAACGACAAGGGACAGCTCGGTGACGGGACCACGATGTTCCGCATGACCGCCACACCGGTCGTCTGGTAGCGCAAGGCGAACCTCGCCTCGTTCACGGTCGTCGGGCTGCGCGACGAGTGCCGGAGTTGGCTGCGTGGCGACTCCATCCCGGCGCGGCCTAGCCCAGCTGCGCGGCCTCGTAGATGTTCGCGATGTACACCGCGGAGGCCGCCCTGACAGGCACGAGCGCCCGAACGTACCTGCGTCCCTCGAAAGCGTCGATTCTTGCCAAGTGATGCGGTAGCTCCGGCGAGGTCAGAACGTGGACCTCAACGTCGGAACCGCTCGGCTCCCAGGTGAAGTACGGGAACCGAGCGCGGTACTCGACGGCCCCGCTCACGCGACCCTTGCACCAGATCCCGTTCACGCCGGAGAGAACCGATGCGTTCGGCTCACCCGGAGCCAGCGTGCCGTAGACGGCAAGCCTCCTCGATGGTCGATCGAAGAGGAGGTCGAAGAAGCACACCAGGACTTCAGACACGATTGTGCTGACGCTTCGATCACGGGCCGCCTTTGCTGGGTCTGGCCCTCGAACGGTCTTCTCCGAGTGTGCGATGTTGCAGCGAACGATGTAGACGATCTGGGCGAGCTTCTTGAGGAGCGCATCCCGGACCGCGGGCTCGGGGCCAGCCAGGTACTTCTCCAACGCCCTCACGAGTTGCCCGTGCTCCTTTCGCGCCTCGGTTTGAATCGACTCCGGGATGTGCGCAGGGTCGTAGTCTCTTCTCAGCAGCGTTTCGTGGTTCATGACCTGTGGCCGGAGCTCGACCAATGCGCGCACGGGCGCCGAGACGCAAAACTCCCTCGCCTGTGCTTCCGGCAACCCGCGCAACATGAGCTGGCTGATCGCCTGGAAGTCCGAGCGGCCCGTCTTCTGCTCGGCCTGCGTAAGACCCCCGTGCTTCTGCCGGTGAGCGTGGAAGCCGTTCCACGTCTTGTTGAGCGCCTTGCAGAGGTCCTCGCAACGATCGACAGGCTCAACCCTGCGCCTGGACTGGTTGACGTGGCCAAGTGCCTCCAACAACCAGGGTTCGTCCGACGACACCCAGTCGGGCTTCGCGACGGTGGTGGGCATGAGCCTTCAGCATCATGCCGGACGAGGCTGCCGACAAGGCGGTTCAAGGGGCCGCGGGAGAGCTGATCTCGGTGACAGGAGCGACGACGGGTGCGGGGTGCGCCGTGTTCTTCTCCGACTGCTCCGCTGTCGTGGCGAGGTTCCGGCTCGACTCGAACGCCGGACCGTCAGGAGCCGCCCGTGACGCAGGGCCTAGACCCGGCCCCGCCATTGCGCGACGAAACTCTGGTAGCGGGGTTCAACGGCGGCAGCGAAATCGCCATCCAAAGCGGTCCACGTCGGGCCATCTCCCAGCGACTTCAGGCTCTCTTCGCCTCGCGCCTTCAGTTCGTCGAACATGCTGGCCAGGTGCCCGTGCGCTTCCTTCTGGAGGTGAGTCCACGTTTCCGGCGTCGGCTTGCTCTCCCAAGTGCCGTCGCCCTTACGCCGGACCAGGCGCACTTCCACTTCCCTTGGGTCGTCCCCGTCGTTCCAGATGCGCTCGCCCCGAAGCGTCATCGTGGCGAAGTCGAGCGTCGTCGTATCGGTGCACGCCGCCTGTTCCTGGCGCTGCTTGAAGTACCGCAGCGCGTTCTGGCTCTCTCGGTCGGCTTCCTGCCGAGCAAATGCACTGACGAGCAGCCAGAGGATGATCGGCACCGCGATAACACCAAGGCAAAGAGCGCCGCCGAGGAGTCCCACGGCACGACCCTAACACGCGCGACAAGCCACCGGATGGGAGCGCTCGATGATTGCTCCGCGTCATGCCTGGCCCACGTTCCGCAACCTGGTCCGTCGCCGGCTCGGCGCCGGCGCTCGGGAGCACGGGACCAGCTCGCACCGGCCCTTGCCCGAGAAGCTGGACCAGATCGCCGAGGAGCTGGCCGGCGTGTGCGGGTGGAGTGCCGTCGCGTTCGCCCGCGTCGAGGCGCTGAAGGCACGGGCCGAGATCCTGGAGGCGACGCACCGGCCGACCCCGGTGGCGGCAGGACCGATCGAGCTGCAAGCCTTCGGGGTCGACCCCACGACGGCGGGCGTTCTACCTGGTTGCCCGGACCCTTCGGATCGGGCCGGAGGACGTGATGAGGTTCGCCGTCGTCATGCTGGCCGCTCCACAGGGGCTCGGTCCGAGGTGTGGCCGATGACGCCCGGGGGAATCGTACTTGCGCAGCCGTGCGCCGACGCTGAAGAAGCTCGCCGAGGCGGAACGCGGCGAGGCGCCGGGCCGGGCGCTTCTCGTGCTCGACCTCGGCATGCCGCTGGCGGCCGAGTGGATCGCGGGCCGGTGCGCCGCAGTCGCGTTGGCATCGGCCGAGACGGAGCGGGCCGGTCCTGCTTGGGGACTGTCCAGAGGGTTAGCATGATCTCGGGTCCGAAAGGTTGCGCGCAGGGCGGTGCGGCGCTTTCCATCGGTGCAGACCAGGCGTATATACAGGCCATGAGCGGTGTAACTCCATTGTTCGCGCTCCGACTCGACGCGAAGGACCGAGCCTTGCTCGCTGCGCTGGCCCGATCGGAGGAAGACACCATGAGCAACGTCGTTCGGCGACTCGTGCGCGAAAGATGCAAGCGGCGGGGAATCACGCTGGGGCCAAAGCGCACGACGACTGAGAGGGCGCGCCCATGATGCCGCCGGAAGTGAAGCGCGTCTGGATACTCGGCGCCGGGTTCAGCCGGCCGCTTGGCGGCCCGCTCCTGAACGACTTGCTGTCGTCGCACATGCAGCTTGAAATTCAGGCACGATTCGGCGGCGAACTGCTCAGGGAACGCGCGAACTTCGCCGTACTCCACCTGCACGCGGAAGGCAGGAGGCAGGGCGCCTGGCCACACGCGGAGCGGTTCCTTGCGTTCCTTGACGTGGCCGCAGCGGATCCAGGCGGAGGATACGACCGCAGGTTGCAGGAGATCGCCAAGTTCACGGACTGCACCACCGCCGAGATCAATGCTCATGCTCGAAGGCTAGTTGCGTTGGAGTGCGCGGCCTTCTTGCACGACCAGCGGCCGGAATGGGAATCGTGGCTGCCGTACCATAGTTGGGCTGAGAATCTGACCTCAACGGACGTAGTGCTCTCGTTCAATTACGACCGCGTCCTGGAGACGCTGCGTGACCACCGCGCGCGCGAAGCCGAATCAAACGAACCGGCGCTCCGAGTCGTTACGTCCGAGACTGAATGGGCGACGGCAGGCGCCACGCGAGTGCTGAAACTCCACGGCAGTCTTGACTGGAAGGTTGACCCGCAGACCGGAGGCTTCTCCGTCGACAAGCCCGACCTTCCGCAACGTGCGACGGGGAACGAGATCGCGATTGGCACACCTGGCGTGCAGAAGATGACGACGGCGGGCGGTGCGTTCGCATCGCTCTGGGAACGGGCCAGACGAGCCCTCGAAGTGGCCCGCGAAGTGCATGTCGTCGGCTTTCGTTTTCCGGAATCAGACGCTTTTGCTCGTGAAGAATTGCTGTTTCGGACACTTCGCAAGTCCTCTCATCTGGAGAAAGTGTTCACCGTGCTTGGCGATCCAAGCCCGGCATCGGCCCGGCTGCACGCTCTCCTCTCCCGCGCTCTGCCCGAGCGAGTGAAGCCAGAGGCCGTTCCGCTCGGAGCAGAGGAGTACCTGCATGCCTGGCAGAACCAAGACGAAGCGTGAAGGCTCGGATCCAATCATGTCGAACCGAGATCACGACGCCAAGAACATCAGGCGCTTGGCCCGCACCGGAACAATCCATCGCTACGCGCCCGCCCGGCCCGGCGAGCCGCACGGTCACTACGTCGTGCGCTGCTCCGCACCGGACGGGACGCGACCGCTCTTCCACCTGAAGCCCTCGCCCAAGAGTCCCCAGGCCGAAGCGCGCGCCCACGAGAGCGCTGCCGCGATCACGGAGAAGCTCTGGGCACAGGGGCTCGGCGCCGCGCCGGTGCGGGCCAGGGCCGAGAACGCGGGCGCGGCGGTGGGCAATCCCGAGGCCGAAACCGGTGGCCGGCTACGCCGAGAGCCAGTTCAAGGCCCAGGAACGCGGTTGCCGTTCGCGCGCCCCGACGGACCGGGGGCGATTCACGAACCACGTTGGTCCGGTGCTCGGGGCTACCCCCGTCGCTGCCACAAGCGCTGCCACACGGCGCCGGCCAGCCGGTCAGCATCTCGGAATCCACAAACTTGTTGGCGTCCTTACTTGGAGGAGTTTCGAACCGCGTTGATCGAGGTAACCCAGGCCCCCGGAACGGGCAAGCAGTGGCCGGCGACGCTCTTCCTGCGCCCGCTACTTCCCGCCGCCGAGACCCCGTAGGCGGCTCGCCCAGTAGC
>JACPVJ010000160.1 GCA_016191785.1 Myxococcales bacterium
CACCCGCAGCGCCCGCCGCGCCGCCGGCAGCGCCGCCGGTTCCGCCGGTTCCGCCGGCGCCGCCGGTTCCGCCAGCGCCACCGGTTCCGCAGTTGCTCGTGGCGTCGCAGGCGTCGCCCTTGCCGTCTTGATCGCAGTCCGCCTGGCTCGGGTTCTTCGCGTTCGGGCAGTTGTCCTTCGCGTCAGCGACCCCGTCGCCGTCGGCGTCCGCCGGCTCGGAGCAGGTCGAGCCCTTGGCGAAGCCCTCGGTCGGGCTCTTGCCCAGCCGCGCGTCGGTGGCCGGCCCGAAGTCGCCGTCTTCGGTGATCTTGTCCTCGGGGTGGTTCAGGTTCCAGAGCCGTTGGAACGCGAGGACGTCCTTGCCCTTGAGGTTGACCGTTCCGCCCCCCACGTAGGTGTAGTGATAGACGTCGCTCGAGCCGTACCACTGGAAGCCCTTGGCGGTGAGCGCGCTCTTCCACGCGGTGTAGTCGTTGGTGTCGAACGCCGTGCCGCCTTCGTGGTTCGAGTTGCCCGGGGTGGCCGCCAGCGGGATGCCGCACTTCCCTGCCTGGTACCAGTGATAGAGCAGCCACTGCTGGGGCAGCGTCCGCAGCATGCTGCTGATGTTCAGCTTCATGCCCGGGTTCGCGTCGACGGCCTTCACCAGCGCGTCGACCGCCGCGGGCTGCATGTACATGAAGACGTGGCTGTAGGCCTTCACCAGGTTCGGACGCGACGGCACCGCCTTCATCGCGTTCGGGTTGATGCAGTTCATCTCGGCGATGATCTGCTTGCTGAGGCCCTCGACCACCGAGGTGGAGCAGCCGCTCGAGAGCGCCTGCGACACGCTGAGCCCGCTCTGGACCGTCCCGACCTCTTCGTGGGGCTCCGGGCCGTCGGGTTCGCCCACGGGCACCTCGGCCGCGCACCCCGCCAGAGCGATCACACCCAGAACCGAGAGCGCTCGGAGCCGCATCACGACATTCTCCGCCGGCGGCTGGCGAACGCAAGCGCGGCCAGCGCGCCGATCACCGCCAGGGACGATCCGGAGGGGCGGCCGCTGGTGCTGCAGCCGCCGTCGTCGCCGCCGTCGTCCACCAGCTTGGTCTGCTGCCCGGCTGAGCCACCGGTGCTCTTGCCACCAGAGCCGCTCGACCCGCTCGAGCCCCCCGCGCCGCCGCCGCCGGCCCCGCCGGTGCCGCTCGCGGTGTCGCAGGCGTCGCCTTGGCCGTCGTCGTCGGCGTCGGCCTGATCAGCGTTCGCCTTCTGCGGGCAGTTGTCGCTGGCGTCGGCCACGCCGTCGCCGTCCTCGTCGTCGTCGCAGGCGTCGCCCTTGCCGTCGTCGTCCAGGTCTTTCTGATCCGCGTTGCCGATCGCCGGGCAGTTGTCGGCGTCGTCGTTCACGCCGTCGCTGTCGTCGTCGGTCTCGCACGCGTCGCCCTTGCCGTCTTTGTCGGTGTCGGTCTGCGCCTTGTTCGAGACGAGGGGGCAGTTGTCACTGGCATCGGCCACGCCGTCGCCGTCGTCGTCGGTCTCGCAGGCGTCGCCCTTGCCGTCTTTGTCGGTGTCAGCCTGGGCCTTGTTGGCGTCGAGGGGGCAGTTGTCGGTGGCGTCGGCCACGCCGTCCCCGTCGTCATCGGTGTCGCACGCGTCGCCCTTGCCGTCGGTGTCCGTGTCCTTCTGATCGGCGTTCTTGGCGCTGGGGCAGTTGTCCTTGTCGTCGGTCACTCCGTCGCCGTCGCCGTCGGCCGGACCCACGCACGAGCCCGTGGCGGTCAGGAGCTTGATGTCTGCGCCGTAGTAAAACTGGAGGATCTGCTTGTAGTCGTAGCTCTTGTTGGCCTCGAGGCAGCGCGCGCCCCACTGGCTCATGCAGCCGCGGTTCTGACCGTAGCCCGGCGGCCCGATGTACCCGAGGGAGGTCTGCTTCACGCTGGTGCCGCTGAGCCCCGAGTTGTACGTGACGTACTTCTCCATCGGGTGGCTCGAGCTCCCCTTGCAGCTCGGGGCCGAGGTGTTGTTGTCCCCGCTCACGTAGAAGCCGTAGGTGAGCATCCCGCCGTACGACAGGTAGATGCCCGCGGTCTCTTTCACCGCCTGGTAGGCCTTGGCCGAGGGCTTCGCGCCGCACGAGTAGACCTGACAGCCCTGGCCGTCGCAGATCGAGCCCTTGGTCGCCATGGCGTAATAGGCGACGGACCGCGCCGCGATCGCCTGGGCCTTCAGCGCTTGCAGGTTCGCGCCGCCGTTCTCGCAGGTGATCACATGGGGGAGGTAGTCGTCCTCCATGTTCTTGGTGCCGACCCCGGTGACCGGGATGGTGCAGTAGGCCTTCCCCAGGGGAGCGCTGACGTCCTGCTGGACCTCGAGGATGGGCTCCTCGTTGCCGACGGGGCCGGCCTGGCATGCGAGCACCGATAGAGCGATCAGCAAGCACCCGAAGCGAGCCCAGTGCGTCATGCCCGATGTGTGTGCAAGGGCGAGTCCATGTCGCGCTCACGTGATTTCGACGACTTAGGGCGCCGGCCTGGCCTCGCTGTCGCCTCGGTCTGCCAACCCCCGGTTGGCGGCGGGTGTGCGCGACGGAGAGTAACCACGCGCGAGGGCTGGGCCTGCTTTCCGCGCCCGGTTGCCCTTGCCGGTTGAGTAACGCTACGGTCAGAACAAATGCTGATCGAGCTGCCTCTTCGCGCTCTCACGCGCGTCGCGCTGACACTCCTCATGCTGGCGCCGGCATGCGGCGGCGATGATTCGAGCTCCGGCGAGGCCCCGATCGAATGCGCGCAGATGTCTGATCGGATCTGTAAGTGCCGCCGCGAGGGTTCCCTCTATCCCGGAACGCCGGTTTCGGAGTGCAGCTCGATCTCGATGCCGAACACCGCGATCTGTTGTTCAAGCGGAAGCGGCGACTACTTCGATTGCACGTGTTTAGAGATCAACTGCGCCCAAGATCAGGCAGGCTGTCGTTGCAGTACGATGATCAAGCAGAACACAATGGACGGCTGCCAGGGGGCCATCTGCTGCCTGTCTGCCAAAGACCCAGCGAGCGGCGGTTGCAGGTGCGGCACCGATGCTTGCCCCGCAGACTGGGTACAAGTGGCCTCGTGTGGGGCGCACGCTCTTCAGTGCGACATCGGAACTCGCGTCCAAGACTGCAAGGCCGGCGGCGACTTTCCAGATTGATACGAACAGGCTGCGCCAGCGATTGAGCGCGATCTAGAGCGCGGGGCCGGGGAGAGTCTACTTCGAGCGACGTCGCACGAGACCGAAGAGCGCCAGCGCGGACAGGAGACCGGCGAGCGGTCGGCCGCGGCCCGGACTGGGCAGCGTGCACGCGCAGCCGGCGTCCACCGGCTCGTCCGACTCCGTCGCACCCGGCTCTTCGAAGCCCTGTTCGCCGCGATCGCCGCTGGAGCACGCCTCGCCCTTCTCACCGATACCGGCTTTCTGGTCGGCGTTGGCCACGGTGGGGCAGTTGTCGACCGCGTTGAACACGCCGTCGCCGTCCAGATCGTCGTCGCACGCGTCACCCACACCGTCTTCGTCCGCGTCGTCTTGGCTCGACTCGACCAGAGCGGGGCAGTTGTCGCTGGCATTGCTCACGCCGTCGCCGTCGCGATCGTCGTCGCAGGCGTCACCCTGGCCATCGCCGTCGCCGTCGGCCTGGGTGGGGTCGGCGTCTTCAGGGCACACGTCGGTCTCGTCGAGGACACCGTCCCCGTCGTCGTCGTCGTCACAGGCGTCGCCCTTGCCGTCCTTGTCCGTGTCGGCCTGGTCGGCGTTGGCGTCCAGCTTGCAGTTGTCGTCGGCGTCGACGATGCCGTCCCCGTCGTCGTCGGTCTCGCAGGCGTCGCCCTTGCCGTCCTTGTCCGTGTCGGTCTGGGTCGTGTTCTTCACCAGTGGACAGTTGTCCTGGTCGTCCGCCACCGTGTCGGCGTCGTCGTCGGTGTCGCACGCGTCGCCCTTGCCGTCCTTGTCAGTGTCGAGC
This sequence comes from Myxococcales bacterium, assembly GCA_016191785.1. GTDB lineage: Bacteria > Myxococcota_A > Polyangia > Polyangiales > Polyangiaceae > JADJKB01. Next base: position 3,971 of record JACPVJ010000160.1, read on the forward strand.
TGGCTCTTGTTGGCGACCAGATCGCAGTTGTCCTTGGTGTCGGCGACACCGTCAGCGTCGTCGTCGGTGTCGCACGCGTCGCCCTTCTTGTCCTTGTCGGTGTCGGTCTGAGTCGCGTTCTTGGTGGTCGCGCAGTTGTCCTTGTCGTCCGCCACGCCGTCGCCGTCGTCGTCGGTGTCGCACGCGTCGCCCTTGCCGTCCTTGTCCGTGTCGGTCTGGCTGGTGTTCTTGGTGGTCGGGCAGTTGTCCTTGGCGTCCGCCACGCCGTCGCCGTCCTTGTCGGCAAAATCCTGGATGTTGTCGCGTTTCAGCGCCTTGTAGCTCGAGCTCACAGAGCGGCTGCCGCGAACACAACCGTAGCTGCAGCCCTTGCACTCGATGGCGGTCACCCAACCCCAAGGGTCGCCGCTTTCGTAGAGGAAGATGTGCCCCGCGCCGTTCGAGTTGTACACGAAGGCGTCGGCCTTCTTGGCGCTGCCCCGAGCGATCGAGCTCCAGTGGTAGCTGTAGTTCTCGAAGTGGAAGGTGGAGTACGGGTGCGAGTCGGTGGTCACGCTAATCGCGCTCGGCACCTGCCACGCCTTGGCCACGAAGCCCGAGCAGTCCGCGCCGTACGACCCCGAGTGCGAGCAGCTGGGGCAGCTGCCCGAGCACGAGCCGTGAGACGTGGAGGTGGTGCTCCAGCGGCCGTGGCCCCACCAGTACGAGAACTTCACCACGCCCTTGCCGCGGGTGATGATCTCGTCCCGGGTCATCGCCGGCGGCGCCGCCAAGGCGGGGAGCGCGGCGGCGAGCGTGGCACCGATCAACGCGCACTGCAGGAACCGGCTCATAGCGAGAGCCTCCTCATGGTCGCCCCGTGTTCGTCCCAGGCCAGGTGATAGACGGTGCCATCGGCGCCGACGCGGATCCGCCGGAAGCTCTCTTCCGCTCCGGTGCTGGCGGGCAGATCGAGGCGCCCGAGCTCGCTGCCGGTCGGATCGAGCACCACCACGACCTCGCGGGCGTCGAGCACGTCGAACGGGGCCTCTGCCCGCTCGTCGAGCAAGCTGGCGCCGAGAAAGACCCGCCCTCTCGCGTCGGTCTCGAGCTCGAGCAGCTGCCAAACCGGGAGCTCGAACTCGACCTTGGCCAGGGGCTCGACGCCGCGATCGGTCTTCTTCGCGACGAAGGCAGAGCTGGCCCCAGACTTGGAAGCTCTGAGCTGGCTGCCCTCGGCGCCGAACCGACCCTGGGCGATGGCGCGGTCATCGAGGGGCGCGCCGTCGGCATCGGCGATCTTGACCAGGTTGGCGTGCTTGACCTCGACCCAGGTCCCGTCGTCGCGCTGAAACAGTCCGGTCACGTCGCCCGCCTCGGCGACACCCTTGCCGACCAGCGGGACCTCGTGCGTGACCTTGCCGCTGGCGTCGGCGAACGCGACGCTCTCTTTGCTCAGGCGGTCGAGCAGCACTAGGCCGTCGGAACGGGTCAGCGCGACGTCTTGATAGGTGTCGGAGGGAACGGGAAGGCTGCGGGGCGCCTTTCCCGGCTCGAACACCTGCACGCGACCGTTGACCTGATCGAGCACGAACGCGCGACCGTGACCGTCCACCGCGAAGCTGGCCGGACCTTCGGGGGATGACTCGTTGCCGACGCGGCGGCCGAGCTCGCCCGGCGCCGACCCCCAGCGCGCGTGGAAGACCTGCTCGCTCTTCGGAGCGGGGCGCGGCACCGCAGCCGCCGGCGCCGCCACAGCGTGCCGCGCCGGAGCGCGCCAGGTCGGAACCGCGACGGACCGCGCTGCCTTTTTCAGCTTCGAGGGCGCTCCGGGATCGGGCCACGCACCGATCGCGGCGATCGTCGCGACGACCGCGCCCGCCCCAATCCAGCGACCAACGTGCTTCGGCATGTGACGGCGCCCGCTGCAAGTCCGGGGCCGACGCCGGCCCGCGGTGATTTCGCGAGCTTTCGCCGGCACGGCGCCAACCCGAACTTGTCTACGCAAACCGTCGGTTGGCGCTCAGGCGTGGCGATCGACCACCGACCAGTCGCGGCCGACGAGCGGGGGCAACCCGAAGGCGTCCCAGGGGAACGCCGCGCGGAAGCGCTCCGCGAGCTCGTCGAGCTCGTAGCCCGAGACCTCGAAGACCAGCGCCCCGTCGCTCAGGCCGAAGCAAGCGCCGGAGGCGTGGACCTCTGCCTGCTCCATGCGCAGAAGCGCGTCGAGATCCGCGGTGCCACCCTGAAGCTCGCCCGCCGCGACGCCCTGCCGCGTGATCCGCTCGCCCGAGATGGCATACCGACCCTGGACGACGTCCTCGGAGCGCACGACGTCGATGCTGACCGGCATGCGACGCGCAAGCTCGCTCAGCCAGTCGCGCACCGACTCGGGCGAGAAGCGCACCGCGCAGACGTGGCGCTTCCAGGGCAAGACCCGATAGCTGAACGCGAGCCCGTCTTCGGCCGAGAGCTGGCACTTCGCGGCGAAGAGATCTTCCAGGCGATCGACTCGAAGGATTCGGGCACTCCTGCGATACGGCGCCATCGGGCCTCAGTTCGGGCAGGCCGGATCCTCGTAGTGGACGGTCACGGAAACGGCGTCCACCCGAGCCGTGGCCGCAGCGCTGGCCGTGACCGTCAAGAGCACCCCGAAGTCCGCAGCCTGCACCTCGGCCAGAGTGATCGCCGTCGCGCCCCAGAGCTCGGTGGCCGAGCCGTACTTCGCTGCCGCGTCGGTGGTGGGCCAGGCGGTGTTCTTCGCGCCGTTCGTGGCGAGCGGTGCGCCCTTGACCAAGACGCGAACGTCTTTGTCGGTGAGCGCGCTGGCCGAGCCCTGGCCCGAGCGTTCGATGCTGACCTCGACGCCCTTGACCAGAGCGCCCACCGGTAGCGAAAAGCCGAAGGCCGAGGCCTTGAGCTGGTTCGTGGTCTTGCTGGCATCGAGGGCGGCGGTCGCCCACTTGTCGTCGGACTGGGCGGCGTCGCTGACGCTGGTCCACGCCACGTTGCCGGTGATCTTGGCTTCGAAGACCGCGTCGGCGGGGCGGGTCTTCGATTGCTGCTTGCTGCAGCCGCACTCGCCGGGCTTGGCGCCCCCGCCGCAGGTGAACGGTGCCGTACAGCCGCAGGTCAGGGTGTTGCCACAGCCGTCGTCCAGGTCGCCGCATTTGGGCGCGAGCGTCTCGCAGGTCGTGGGAAAGCAGCTGCCGTCGGGGCCGCCGTCTTTGCCGCCGGTGCCGCCGGACGCCGAGAGGCCCTTACGGCAGCGGCCGTCCACGTTGCACCTGAGGCCCTCGGGGCACTCACCCTCGCCCCCGCTCGGATCGCAGAGAAACTGCCCGTCCTCGAAGCTCTCGTCGACGACGCAGCTCGCGAAGAAGACCGTCACTGCGAAGAGCGATGAAGCACGCACGGGGCGACGGCATGGTAGCAGAGCCGGCAGCAGCCGGTTCGGCGTCGAACGCCGCTCAGAAACCGAAATCAGGGGCAGTGGACTTGGGCTTGGCCTTCGGCGCGGGCGGGGCGCTCGGGGGGCGCGGCGGCGGGGCGGTCGAGGCAAGAGGCGACGCGAGGGGTCGCGCGGCGGGGGCGACCTGGGGCAACTTGGGCGACGCACGCGACGGCTCCGCGCTGGGCAAAGGTGATGGAGTCGCCTGCGCGGCGGGCGTGGTCGAAGCAGCCGGCACGTCGGCAGGCGGTGGCGACTGCCCGACGGCCTGGACGTCGGGCAGCTCGGGTGAGGGGCGACTCGCGGCGACCACGCCGGCGCCGACCAGCGCCGCGACCACCGCGCCGGCGGCGAGCCACGGCCAGCGACTCCGAGGCGGGGGCGGCGGCGCGACCGCGCGAGTCACGGCAGAGTCCGGGTCGCGAGGGTCAGGGCGCTTGGTGGTGAGTTGCACCGGGGGCGGCTGGGTCGAATTGATCACGACCTGAAGCTCGGCGAAGTCCGCCTCGAGCCAGCTGGTGCGGAGTGAGGCGCCGCAGGCATCTTCGCGGGTGCCGCGCTCGTAGCCCCAAAGCGCGAGGGCTTCGCCGAACGCGCGCATCGACTCCCAGCGATCGTCGGGCGACTTCTTCAGCCCCCGATCGATCAGGCGCCACAGCTCGAGGTCGCCGGCGCTCTGCTGATGGGTGGGCACGGGCGCGTCGTTGATGATCGAGTTGAGCAGCGCGTGGTAGTTGTCCGCCTTGAAGGGCACCTGGGCCGTGAGGGCCTCGTAGAGCAGCACGCTGAAGCTCCACACGTCGGTACGAGCGTCGACCTCGGCGCCGCGGGCCTGTTCGGGAGACATGTAGTCGGGCGTGCCGACGATCGCGCCCTTCGCGGTCAGCCGCCGATCGACGTCGGTCTGACGGGCGATGCCGAAGTCGAGCAGCTTGGGCTGCACCCGGCCGAGATCGTCGGTCGCGACGAACACGTTCTCGGGTTTTACGTCCCGGTGGACGATGCCCGCCGAGTGGGCGGTCTGCAGCGCGTCGGCGATCGGGAGCAACAACTGCACCAGACGGGGGCCCGCGATCCGCCCCTCGGCGACCATCAGCTCGTAGAGCGACTGTCCGTGGAGCATTTCCATGGCGACGAACGGATCCCCGCGTTCGGTCTGCCCGAAGTCGAAGACCCTCACGATGGCTGGGTGCCGGAAGCGCGCCGAGGCCCGCGCTTCGGCCAGCAGGCGCTCGCTGTGGGCCGGCGCCGCGTCGGGCTCGAGATAGATGATCTTGACGGCCACGTGGGTGTCGAGCAGCGAGTCGAGCGCGACCCAGACTCGACCGAAGCCGCCTTGGCCGAGGGGGCGTACCAAGTGATACCGCTCGCGGATCACCTCGCCCTGTCGATAGCGCTCCTCGGTGCCCGGGGGTTCCCCGTACGGTGTGGCTCGGCGGGCGTGGCCCATGTCGAATCAATGATCATGCCTGCGAGCGGAACGACTCGCAACCGAACCGACGCTCAGGGCTTGAATCGCTCGCCTTTGGGCGTCAACGCCCCCGCGGTGCGACCGCCCCAGAGCACCAGCTCTTGTCCGGTCCACACGCCAACGCCCCACGCGTGGTCCTCGGTGCTGGGCCAGCTCGGAACGCCGGTCCACTTCGGGACGCTACCGCTGGCGTCGTAAACGCCGCCGTCGTGCAAGTAGACGCCGGTCGGGGTCATGCCGCCGGCGACCAGCACGATCTTGTCGGCGACGCGCCCGCTCCAACCCGCCTGGCGGTGCGGCGCCGCACGAGCGGTCGGCGCGCCGGTGGTGACGAGCGCCGACCACGTTCCGTCGTAGGCCGACCCGTCACCCTTGGGGTTGTTGTCGTCGCGACCCGCCCACACCCAGAAGCGAACGCCATCCCACGCGCCGAACGACGAGTAGCGCGACGATGGACCCTTGGGGATGGCGAGCCAAGCGCCGGTGTCGAGCGGCGCGCGGTGCGCCTCGTCGGTCTTGTTCGTTCCGGCGAGCCGCCCCCCGTAGATGTAGAGGTGGTCGCTCGAGGCCGCCCAGGCGAAGTCGGTCCGCGGGCTGGGCTCGGCGGTCACAGTCGCCCAGCTCTTGGCGACCAGATCGAACACGTGAGTGTCGGCCACGGGCTTTCCGGCGCCGTCCCACCCTCCCCAGACCAGCACCTTCGACCCCTTCTTGGCGAGCACGGGCGCGCGCCGGGCCTTGGGCGCGTCGGGGATCTTGGACCATGACTTGCCGGCCAGGTCGTAGATCGCACCGTCGGCGAAGTCCGCGGTCGGCGCCACTCCGCCGCCGCCGAAGACCAACACCGAACCGCCGAGGTCCAGCGCGGTCGCGAGCTGACGGGGCGTGGGCGCACCCGACCCGGACGGAATCAGCGTCCACCCACCGGCCGACGGCTCGAGCGGATCGTAGAGGGCGCCGTCGCCGAGCGCCGCCCCGGCGCCGTCGAGCCCGCCGAAGATGAAGACCCGGGAGCCGGTCCAAACGTGCGCGGTCTTCTCGCGCGGCACGAAGGGCGACGCACCCATGGCCACCCAACCACCGGCGCACTTGCCGAAGTTGCAGGCCCGGCCCTTCGAACACGCCTTGCCGCAACCCCCGCAGTGAGCCGAGTCCGTTTGCAGATCGACGCAGACGCCCGAGCAGCACGTCGCGCCACACGCCCCGCACCCACCATCGTTCGCGTCGGCTCCCGCGTCACCCGCGGTCCCACCGCTTCCGCCGCCACTGCCGCCACTGCCGCCGCCGTCACTGCCCGCCGCGCCGCCCGTGCCGCCACTGCCCGCCGCAGCGACACCACCCGCACCGCCGGAGCCCGCGGCGGCGCCCACCCCACCAGCGCCACCCGAGCCGGTGCCGCCGGTGGCCACGATCTCGAAGTCGTCGCTCAGCGGTGGGCAGGCCCAGGCCAAGGTGGCCAGCGCGAGCACCGCCTTCCGATGGGCTCGCATCAGAACCGCCCCGCGACGCCGAGGGAGCCGGGCGCGACCCAGGGGCGAACCCCGGTCTTCGGAGGCTCGTCGTGCACCACGAACAACAGCACCGCAGCCGAGGCGAGCCCGGCCGCGCCAAGCCCGTAGCCGACCCAAGCCACGGTGCGCTGGGTACGGAACGCGTCGAGCGTGTCCGCTTGCGAAGAAGGACAGCGACCGCCGCTGCACGCGTCGTCCAACTCTGCGCGCTTGTTCTGGGCCGCGATGCCGAAACCGACGCCGGTGGCGACGCCGGCGAGCCCCACGCCCGCCGCGACCAGACCCCAGGTCTGGCGCGAGGACCCGCCTCCCGAAGAGGGATTCGACTCGGCGCTCGACGAAGCGCCCCCGCTGCCGGCGTCCAGGGGCGAGAGCCGCAGAGTAATGTCCTCGCTCCGAGCCTCGACGACCTCGACCCGGCGGCGAACGGCCGAGACCCCCGGTACGGTAGCCTCGAGCTGGTGAGCGCCCGGATCGACGGTGCGCAGCACCCCGACGAGCTCGGGGGGAACCCGCTTGCCATCCAGCGTCACGGTCAGCGACGAGGAGTCCGCCCCGGGGCCACTGACCCGCACGCGGATGCGCGGGATCCGCTTGCGCAGCACCTCGACCTCTTCGCCGGCTTCGGCCACCGCCGCGCGGAACGCGTCCGGCGCGTCGGCGGGAAGGGTGGCGCGGCGCGTGGCCTCGTAGCGTTCGTTGGACTCGATCAGGCGACCCATCTTCGCCAGGATGCGAGCTTGCCAGATGGAGATGGTGGGCGCGGGGACCAGCTTGTGTGCGCGATCGATCAGATCGAGCGCACGCGCGAAGTCGCCGGCGTCGTGCGCGGCCACGGCGTCCCGCGCGAGCTCCCGCGCCGCGTTGCGCGTCTCTTCGCCGGTGGGCGGCTGAGCCTGCGCCCGGGCCGGCAGCGCCGGCGCACCGGTCAGGAGCAAAGCGAAGACGATGCCGGCAACGCGCATGGCAAGCGCCTCAGCCTACCGTCGCCCGCCCCCGCGGCCAAGGCGGGGCTCGCCGGAAGCCAAAGCGTGCATGGACGAGCGCGGCAGGGTATCTTGGTAAGTCATGCGTCGTCTGGTGGTCGCGGGTTGTGCCTCGTGGCTGGTGGTACTGCCGGCCTGCGGTGACTCGGACGTGGCGTTCACGAGCACGGGCGGAAGCGCGGGCCAAGCCGGCGGGGGCGCTGCAGGCGCAGGCGGCGGCGGCGCTGGGGGGGCCGCGGGAAGTGGAGGCGCGACCGGCGGAACCACGTCGTCGGGTGGAACCACGTCGTCGGGCGGAACCACGTCGTCGGGCGGAACCACGTCGTCGGGCGGGACTACGTCGTCAGGCGGAACCACGTCGTCGGGCGGAACCACGTCGTCGGGCGGAACCACGTCGTCGGGCGGAACCACGTCGTCGGGCGGAACCACGTCGTCAGGGGGAAACGCCGGAACCGGCGGAGCCACGGCGTCGCCCACGGGCTGCGCGGACGGGCACCGCGAGGCCTTCGCCGACCCGACGAAGTATCCCAAGATCGCCGGGTGCGCGGGTGGGTTTCAGATCCCCGGCACCACCACGCCCGCATCGCAGCAGCCCGCGTGCGGTCGCAAGGCGGGCAACGAAGGCTCGAACCCGAGCGGCGCGGGCTGCAGCATCGAGGACCTGTGCGCCGAAGGCTGGCACGTGTGCAAGAGCGCCGGCGACGTCGCCGCGTCGAGCGGAAATCAGGGCTGTGCGCCGGACACCGGCGTGGGCTTCTGGCTCACGCGTCAGGCGCAGAGCGACGGCGGTGCGTGCGCGCCGCCGCCGGCCCAGAACAACCCCACGGGTTGTGGCGCATTCGGTCTGACCGTGCCCGCGAGCTGCGCGCCCCTGAAGGCCTCGCAACGCTTCTCGACCTGCGACGCGAACCCACCCTGGAAGTGCGGCACCGCGGCCGAGTACCTGACCGAGGCCGCGGTGATCGTGAAGCCCGGGCCCGGCGCCGGCGGCGTGATCTGTTGCAAGAACTGATGCGCTGATCCCTACAGTCGCTCGACGGTCACCCGCGGGAAGTGACGGGAAAACAGCGCGAGATCCGAGGGATCACTGGTAAGGACGGCGCCCCCGCCCCGGAGGGCTGCCGTGGCCATCACCTGCGCATCGATGGTGAGCGCGGCGGTGACCCGCGCGCGCTTCAAGCTCCCGAGGGCCTCGCCTGCCGCGCAGGCGATCGGATCAGTGAGAGGAACAACGTAGGGCAGTATCGCCCGCCGGACCTCGACGTGCGCCGGTGACTTCCGCCACCATTCAGACTCGCACGACACCGGGACCAAGATCGGAACGCCCCGCTCTCGGAGCCGGCGGAAGCGGTCCCAGGTCGACTTTTCTCGTCGCTCGAGCGAGATGAGGACGCCCGTGTCGAAGGTGATCAAGCGGCCTTCTTGCGGCGCCGACGCGGCTTGACGACGCTGTCGATCCACTCGTCGATGGCAGCCGTTTCTTCCGCGGTCGGCAACGCCCCACCGTACCACTGCCAAGCGCGATCGAAGGCAGCGTCCTCGGTGAGGCGGCGCGCGACGGCGGTGAACAGGCGCGACATGTTGCCCTGATGGAGGCGATCTGCCGCGGCCTTGAGCTGCTCCTTGGTCGCGGCATCCACCGAGACGCTGAAGGTCTCGGTCTTCCCGGCGCGCTTCTTGGTCCCTGCCATTGTGCGTAGAATCTAAGCACAACATCTCGGGGCCCTCAACCGCTCCAGCGGGTCAGAAGTAGCCCGGCCCGGTGTTGGCCGTGCCCGCACAGTTGTTCCCGGTCCAGACGTTCGCGTCCGTCATCCACTGGCCCGGCTTGAAGTCGTCGGCGCAGCCGTAGCTCGAGCCGAACACGTCGTTGTTCTGGAACGTGTTGTTGCGCGGCGCGAAGTAGGGCTTGAGCTCGTCCGCGCCGACGCTCAAGATGCCGTAGAAGCTGGCGCTCTTGTTGCCGACGATCTTGTTGCCGTTGACCACCAGGTTGTTCGCGTCCGTGTCCTGGCACAAGAAGATGCCGGCCGAGTGCCCGCCCGCCGGGCCGGTGGCGCAGTAAGGGTGATACGGCTGCGGTGGCTGGTTCGCCGGGTGATTGATCTGGTTGTTCTCGATCACCCAGTTGCTGGCGCCGTACAGGCTCACGGCGGCCCAGGCGGTGTTCTCGGAGACCACGTTGTTCTTGAACACACCGCCCCAGGCGCCGTTGACGTCCAGCGCCGGCCCGAAGCTCTGCTTGATCACGTTGCCGTCGATCACGGTGCCAAAGTCGTCCGACTTGGCCTCGGAGTAGATGGCCGCCCCCTCGGCCACGCCGCCGAAGCCGCCCGTCGCGCAGCTGATAGTGCCCTTGCCCGGCACGCTCGTGGGCTGCGCGCTCTCGAGCATCTGGTTGTTCTTGGCGGTCACGCCCTTGCCGGCGGCGCCGATCGCCGAGCAGCGCGAGCGTCGGAGCACCGAGCCCTCGACCAGGTAGCCGCGACAGCACACGTTGTAGGTCGCGACCCCCGCGCCATCGAGGGTCAGCTTCTGGACCTTGAACGGGTTGGTCTCCGCGTTACCGGACTGGTCCTCGGAGATCATCGAGTCGCAGCAACCGAACTTCCACTTGGCCTGATCGGCCTTCAAGACGGCCTGGGCCGCGGACACGCCGCGCAAGGTGTGACCCGCAGGCATCACCACGCCGGCCGCGAGGGTGTACGTGCCGGCCTGGACCTCGACGCAGGCGTGGCTGTTCACCGCGGACTGGAGCGCGACCTGCTCGCTCCACTTGAAGCAGCCATCTGGCGTGAAGCTGCTGCTCCCGGCGCCGCCGCCGCTGCCGCCGCCGCTACTGGTGCCGCCGCTACTGGTGCCGCCGCTACTGGTGCCGCCGCTACTGGTGCCGCCGGTACCCGCGCCGGCACTGCCGCCCGCTCCGGCACCGCCGCCGCTGCCTCCCGGAAACGTGCCGCCGTCGCCCGCGGCGCCACCGCCCGAAGTGGCCCCGCCACTGCTGGTTCCCCCGGTTCCCGAACCAACGCCGCCGCCGTCTTCTCCGCAGCCGAAGAGCGACAGAGCCAGGACCCAAACACCAGCGCGCATGGCGGGCAGTATACGCCGAGCGGGCCCCGGGCGGCGCGAACGGGACCGAGATCTCACGCCGCCCGGACCGTCGGTGCGGGGTTACTCCTCTTTCGGGCACGCTGCGACAGACAGCGTGATCGCGACCTTCGCCGCGTCTTCTTCGATCGTCGCCGTGACCTCGCCCCACAGCTCGCCCGGGCTGCAGGCGCCGTTTCCGTCGGTGTCGCCGATGGCGCGCACCAGCACCTTTTCACCGGCAAGCTCCACCTTTTCGGAGAATGCGCCGTCCGAACCGGCCTTGGCGGTGTGCACGCTGGTCTTCTCTTCGCCTTCGACGTCGAAGAACTCCAGCACCACATCGCCCTTGCTGGACGCTCCGCTGACGCTCCCGGTGACCTCGACCTCGCGCGACGAGCTGCACCCCAGTGCCAGCGCACCCGCGGACAAAACCGTGACGATCGTGACCCATTTCCCAAGCATGTGGACCTCCTGAGAGCGACTCTCGCTCGTCGAAAGAGCATCGCAAGTCCCGTGCCGCGCAGGTTTTCGCGACGATTTGCTCGGCCGCTCGCGCGTCGTGGCGCGCGCGCAACGGATCGGCGCCACACCTGGGCGTGGCGCACGACAGTAATCTCTTTCAGTCACCAGCCCGAGGCGCCACCGCTTCCCCCGGCAGCCTCTCTTCCGCCGGTGCCACTCGCACCGCCACGAGGGCCGTCGGCTTGGGGCGGTGCCGCGTCCTCGGTGCACGCGGCGATCGAGACGCCGAGATCGGCGCTCCAACAGGTCTCCGGGATGCCATTGCCGTTGGCGTCGCGCGCGCCCACGCTGAGCCCGGCGCTCAGACCCACGTCGACCCCGATCGACATCGAGTCGGACCCCGAGGAGTACGCGAGCTCGACCGAGGCGACCGAAGCGCTCACGCCGAAACCCACGCTCCCGTCGGAGCTCATGCCCGCCGAGATCTTCGTTGCTCCGAGCGACGCCTTCGCGTCGACCGTCTTCGACAACGGGACCGTGGCATCGACCAGGCTGCCGCGGCTGTCGGTCGCGGCACCCGTACCTTGCGAGGCTACCCCGACCGAAAGCTCCGTGCGACCGAGCTTCTTTTCGTGCCACGCGCCCCGCTCGAGCCCGGGCTTCTTGCGGTAGTCATCCACGAGCTTCTGCGCGCTTGGTTTGAGCGCTGGGGCCTCACGGTGCGTGCTGACAGGTCGCTTCGGGGCAGCGGGCACCGGGCCGGGGCCCGCGGAGTACTGGACCGTGCCGTCGGCGGCGCAGTAGCCGCCGTTCATGTCCTCGTAATCGTTGCGTCGTCGGGTGGAATTGATCGGGTCGGTCATGCCGCTCAATCGGCGCCGATCCGTCGCGAGTTGCGGCCTTTCTCCCGTCCGACCTCGGGAGGGTGGGTCGCTGCCTCAGAAATCGCGAAACTCCCGCGCCTGGGCGGCCGATGAAGCGTAGACCCCGCCAGCCGAAGAGCCAAAGGACCCCCGATGACCCTGATGATGCACGCCACTCTTGCCCTGTTCGCCGCCGAGCTAGGGCTCTTCTTCGTCGCACCCCACGTCCTCGGCCGGTTGGCCTTCGTTCCAGTCGGCAAGCCAGCCCGAGTCGACCTGAGCTCGGACGAGCTGGCCGCGCTTCGAGCGAGTCGCGACGGGGGCTCCCTTGCCGTGTTGCCCGCGGCGGTCCTTCGTGCCGGCAGCTACACGACCTGGCTGGATCCGGCGCGCGGATTGATCGTGACCCGCGTGTGGCGGACGGTCTGGCGCCAGCGGATCGGCGTCGCCACCACACGCGTCGCGCTCGAGGGCGACGCCATCGTCGCACGGACCCGACTGTTCCCGTTCCCCCTCACGCTGTGGGTGCTGGCTCTACTCAGCTGCCTCACGAACCCCGCGGGCGCGCTGGTCCTGGCTCCGCTCTTGCTGCTCGTCACCCATGCGGCGGCGCGTCGTCTGCTCCACGCTCGCGACGTCGCGCTCGAAGAGATCCAGGCCCTGATCGACGAACGGCTCGAGGCCTGACCTCACGGGTACGGCGGGCCCATGATCTTGTCGAGGGCGCCGCCGGTGGCGTCGAAGGGCTTCGCCTTGCGGGCGTCGCTCTTCGAGGCGTGGCTGATGATGTCGGGCTTGATCGAGATGTCGAACTCCTTGCCCGTGGTCGGTCCGTGGCAGCCGCCACAGAAGTTGTTGAACACCTCGCGCCGGAACGACAGCGTGAGCCACTCGCCGGGGTAATACTGCAGCTCTTCGCGCTGGTGGTGCAGCGTGGGCTTGCTCTCGCCCTTGAGCTGCTGCTCCACGGCCAGCACCACCGGCAAGCCGGCGGGTGCCTGGAACTTCACCGACCCGTCGTCCTCGAGAGGCACCTCGCCGACCTTGACGCGCCGCGAGTAGACCTTGCCGTACTCGTCTTCCACGATGTACGGGCTGGGGTCGTTCAGGCTCGTCTCTTTGTCCGGGGGCAGGCTGGCCCAGGCCTCGAACGAGCGCATGTCCTCGTTCACGCGCCGGCCCGAGCGCGTGCTCTGGAAGAGCAGCGCGGCGAGCATCGGGAAGTCGACGATGGTGAGCTGGAAGCGATCGACGCGCGGCTGATCGTCGTCCTTGTCGTAGACCACGCCGTGGAACACCGAGTCGCCACCGGGGGTGGTACGGAACACCCCGCGGTCGACACGACCGAAGACCGCCACCGGCCAGATCTCGTCGGACGCGGGATCGGACAGGCCCGCGAGGGGCGTGCGCTGCCCGGTGCTCGGGTCCACCGCGACCACGTCGAAGTTGCCGCTGAACTTCTCGAGGCTCACCACGTTGGCGGCATAGCTGACCAGGATGTCGCCGTTCGGCAGCGGCGACGGGTTGCGATACGCGCCCTTGATGGTCTTTGCGACCCGGCCCGACGCTGCCGGATCCACGTAGGTGAGCGACCGCTGATAGAAGGGCGTCTTCGCGTAGTCGAGAGCGTCCGGATCTTCGGCGTAGTCGTCCGGGTTCTCGCTCACGTTGTCTTGGCCGATGCTGCGATTGATCACCACCAGCGCGCCCGCCAGGTTGGCCGCGCCGCGATCGCTGGCGATGCCGACGAAGTTCTGATCGAGCAACTGCGACGTCTCGGTGAGCTGCAGGTGGCCGAAGTGCGCCCTCTGCCCGAAGAGCGGGTGGTAGTCGCCGCCGTCCAGGTTGATGCGCCGCGCGGCCAGTTGATAGAAGCCGGGCTGCCGCTTCTCGGTGGTCATCAAGAGCTGCCCGTTGATCTTGAACGCCGGGTACATCTCTTGGTTCGAGAGGAAGGTGAGCTGGCGGATCTTGCTCCCCTTCTCGAGCACGTACAGGTTCGCGTTCAGCTTGGCCGGATCGGCCGACGAGCGCTGGGGCCCCGGGAACATGTGGCCCTTGGGGATGTTGCCGCGACTCGAGGTGAACACCAGGCTGCCGTCGGCCGCGAACGCGGGGTCGAAGTTGTGGATCAGCGCGCCGTTGGTCGGCAGGGGCGCGCCGCCGCTGTCGGTCGGCGCCGCGTTGATCGTGGGCTCGGGCGCGCAGCCCGACCCGTCGGCGTTCATCACGTACACGCGGTACGGGTCGGTCGCCGCGCTGCGGGCGCCGAACGCGATCTTCTTGCCGTCCCACGACGCCATCGGGCGGCGGACGTCGGCGCTGCTCGCGTTCAAGCCGCAGCTGCCGAGCAAGCTGGTGTCGGCGCCGGTGGTCGAGATGGCGCCGGTCGCGTCCAGCGCGGCGCCGATGAAGCGCAGGTCGGCGCCGGGGCGATACGTCTCCCAGTCTTGCATCGTCTCGGGGTTCGCGAGGGGCGCGCGCTTCACGTAGACGATGCCCTGGAGCGGCAGCAGGTTCTTCATGCGCTCGGCGCGCTCTTTCGCGATCCACGCGACGACCACGCAGTACGGGGACTGGGCTTCGAGGGGCCCGGTCTCGGCGGCCTGCAGATCGCACGCGCTCGGGTCACCGCCGAGGGCGAAGAGGGAACCGCCGCGGTGCTTCATGCCCGGGCCCGCCGGCCCTTGAGGCAGGTTCTTGCGGATCAGGCGGCTGGCGTTGGGGTCGGGAGACTCGAGGGCGACCTGCTCGAGGATCTCGAGGTAGTTGTGGCGGCTGGTCGCGACGCCGAAATGGCCGCCGCTGGGCGGGCGCGGGCGGAAGTCGTTGAACACCGGCGACGAGTGGCAACCGAGCAGCACGCAGCCGCGCTTGACCAGCATCGGTTGGACCCGCTTCGCGAACATCTCGAAGCCCGGGTCTTTCGGGATGTTCGTCGGGCCGCCGTGGGCAGTGGCCCACTCGAGCACGGCCTTGTAGGCGCCGTCGTCGCTGGACTCGAGGAACCAACCCCCCGGGTGGTACACGCCGCCGTAGGCGGGGTTCAGCGGTCGGGTCAGGATCTCGCTGAACTGCGGATTGACTGCGACGTAGTCGCTGGCCGAGAAGTAGTTCCAGCGCTTCTGCTCGTCGGTCTGCCCGCACGAGAGCGGGAACGCGGCCTCGTCGGTGCCGTGACAGTTGCCGCCCGCACAATTGGCCACCAACCACGGGTTCACCTTGTCGACGAAGGTGGCGTAGTCGGGGTTCGGTGGGTCCTTGGTTGGATCGAAGAGCGCGTCTTTGCCGATGGACTCGACGCACGGGTCACGGACGATGTCGGGCTTCTCTCGCTGCGCGTTGTTCTCGGTCGCTCCCCGCTCGAGCCAGGTCAAGACGGTGCGAAAGGCGGCGGAGCCGCTGTCGAAGACGGTGCCACCGGCGTGGGGGATGTCCGTCTGGATGTTCGCCTCGGTGCCGTCGTAGTGGGTCAGCTTCAGCGTCTGGGGCGACACGGCCTTGGCCAGCATCGCCGGCATGCCGTAGGGGCCGAAGTTCGCGAGGAGGTCCTGCCGCTTGGCGACCATCTCGTAGCTGGTGACGTCGAGGTTGCCGAGGGCGTTGCCGCGCTCGTCGGCGGTGACGTGGCACGACGACCCGGTCGGACTGGCCGCGCACGAGGACTGGAGGATCGGCCCAATCTTGCGGTCGAAGTAGCTGCCTTCCGCCTCGACCTCGCGTTGGCTACAACTCGCGCTGGCCCAGAGCGTGAGACCGAGGACCAAGGGCACCGCAACTGTACGATTTAACGACATCGCGCCATCCTCCGGACATGGATCTTGGTTGGATTGGGAGCACTTCGCAATCCCGCGAACGCTCGTTTGGTGACCCATGAACCTGATTTTTTGCAGCAATATCCGAACCTTGTCTGAGCACTCGGGCGACGCGTTGGCGCTCGAGGGCGGGCGGATCCGAGCCATCGGAGAGCGGGCTGAGCTGACGGCCCGCTTCCCCGACGCGACCTCAGTGGATCTGGGGGTCCGCTCACTGGTTCCGGGGTTCATCGACCCGCATCACCACCTGTCGATGCGCTGCGCCCTCGAGACCGGCGTGGACTGCCGACCCCGGGTCGCACCGACGCTGGACGTGCTGCTCGCTCGCCTCGCGACCGCCGCCGCTCTGCTCGAGGCAGGCGCCTGGGTCGTCGCGTTCGGGTACGACGAGCTCGCGCTGCGCGAGCGGCGGCATCCGACCCGCGACGATCTGGACGCGGCGTGCCCGAAGAACCCGGTCCTGCTGTTCCACTACAGCTGCCACGAGATCGTCGCGAGCTCCCTCGCGCTCGAGCTGGCCGGCATTCGAGAGTCGACGCCCGAGCCCGCCGGCGGCACCCACGAGCGCGATCGGCGCGGGCGGCTGACGGGACGGCTGGTCGAGGCCGCGCTGTGCCCGGTAGAGCGCCTCGGCGTTCCCGACCGGCTCGCGCGATCCGCCGACGCAGTGCTCGAGCGCCTGGACGCGGTGCAAGACGAGCTGCTGATGGTCGGCATCACGCACCTCGCCGATCCGACCGTTCCGAACGAGATGCACGAGCTCTATCGCCGCGCCCTGGCCGCGTCGCGCCTGCGCGTGGGTGTGACCGCGATGCCGGTGTCGGAGCTCGGCTACCTGCGGCCGGGGTGGGACGCCGTCGAACGCGGGCCGCGCACCGGGGACGGCGACGAGCTGTATCGCGCGGGGCCCCTCAAGCTGATCTTCGACGGCGCGAACCGCTGCGCGATGTGCGCCTCGAGCGCAGAGATCGTCCGCATCTCGCTGGCCGGGGTCGGCGGCGCGCTGCGGGCCCGCCGACTGGACGGCCTCAAGACGCTGACCGACACGCGACCCCGACGAGTGGACGGCCGATGGAAGACCGGGATCTCGTTCCTGGAGGGCCGCGCGGCGCGCGAGCTGGTGGCCCGGGCGACCGACGCCGGGTTCTCCCTGGCGATGCACGCCATCGGCAACGCCGCGACCGACGAGGTGCTGGCGGCGGTCGTGGCAGCGCGCGGGAAGATCCGCGACGTTCCCCCGCCGCGGATCGAGCACGCCACGTTCCTGCGATCCGATCAGCCGCGGCGCATCGCCGACGCGGGCATCGCGGTGGTGACGCAGCCCGGCTTCCTGCGCCTGCCAGCGTTCGATCTGGTGCGCATGCCGAGCTGCTTCGCCACCCTGCCGCTGCGCAGCTTGATCGACGCGGGGGTCTGCGTGTCGGGCAGCTCGGACGCACCGGTGATCGACTTCGACCCCCTCGCGGCCATGCAGAGCGCGGTCGACCGCCGCACGGCCAGCGGCGCGGTGCTCGACGCGTCGCAGGCCATCACGCCGCTCGAGGCGCTGCGGCTCTACACCGAGCACGCGGCTCGGGTGTGCGGCGAGCTCGAGCTCCGCGGAACCCTGGCGCCGGGCAAGCGCGCCGATTTCGTGGTGCTGTCGGCCGACCCCGTCACGCACCTGGCTGAAGCGCGCGTGGAGCAGACCTGGGTGGGTGGCGTGCGGGCCTTCAGCGCCGCTTGAGCAAGCGCTTCACCTTGCGCGCGAGCACGTCGGGTGCCACCGGCGCGGCGATCACGTCGGCGGCGCCCGCTTCGATCAGTCGGCGCATGGCCGCGGCATCGACGTGGTCGAGTACCACGATCACACGCGCAGTGGGCCCGGAGCCCAGGGCCTGGACGGCGACGTCGACCGAACCGCCCGCGTCGTAGACCACCACGTCGGCGGGAGCGTCGAGCTGCCGGGCGTGCGAGGCCGACAGGCCGTGCGCGGCGAGCCCGGTCAAGATCGCGGGATCGGCCAAGAGCGAGCCGGCGCGCGGCACGACGGCCACGCGGCCGTGCACCGCAGGCGCCTCAGGCGCCACGCCGCTGTTCCACTCGGGGACCCGCGCGGCGCGGTCACCCCCCGCGAGCGCGCCGGTGCGCGGCGGCAGGCGCGCGGCGCTGGCCTCGCGATCGACGGACTCGAGCAGGCGCTGCTTGACGCTGCCCGCGTCGGGCGGGCGCTGATGCGGGTGCTTGGCGAGCAGCTCGAGCCGCAGCGCCTCGAGCAGCGGCGGCACCGGCTCGCTGCCGTCGGGTCGAGCGAGGGGCGGCGGCGGCATGAACAGGTGCTGCGAGATGGTCTCGATGGCGCTCGGCGCCTCGAAGGGGGGCTTCTTCTGGAGCAGCTCGGTGAGCAGGCACCCGAACGCGTACAGATCCGTGCTCGGGCCGACTTGAAGCGAGCGGCTCTGCTCGGGGCTCATGTAGGCCGGCGTGCCCGCGATCATGTCCTTCTTGGTCAGGGTCGGCGCGTGCGTGTCCGGGTCTTCGACGTGAGCCAGGCCGAAGTCCACGACCTTGGCCACTCGCCGCCCCTGAGAGTCGTGGGACAGGATCACGTTCTCGGGCTTGAGATCGCGGTGCACGATGCCGTGGCGGTGCGCGGCGTCGAGCGCGTCGAGCACGTCCGCGCAAATCGCGACGACGTCGGCCAGGCTCGGCACCGTGGCGCTCTCGGAGAGCCACTCGTCGAGGGCCTTGCCCTCGATCATCTCCATCACCAAAAAGAAGGTCGACTCGTGCTGCCCGAAGTCGATCACTCGGACCACGTTCGGGTGGCTGAGCATCAGCGCGGCGCGGGCCTCGCGTCGAAAGCGCTCGACGTATTGCGGCTGCGCCGCCACCCACGCGTGCATGACCTTCACGGCCACCGGAACGCCGAGCCCCATGCGCTCGGCGACCCACACGCTGCCCATGCCGCCTTGCCCCAGAAAGCGCGTTAGGCGGTATTTTTCGGCCAAAACACTGCCAACCTCGAGCGTCGACGGCGGCACGCTGTCGCCGGCCAGCGAGAGCTGAGTCTCGGCTTCCTGGGCGGCGCGGCGGTCCGCGGCCACCGGCTGGAAGCCCGGCCGTCGGTCGTCGTCGCCGGTCATGGACGAGCCCTGAGACCGAGGGCGAGCTGACCCATCACGTGGCCGCCGGCGTCGCTCCACGGCGAGAGACGAAGCGCCACTCCGGCGAACATCTGCTGGCCGAGCTCGGCGCCGAGCGTGAGACCGCCGCGCGCCGCCAGATCATCGTGGGCGTCGCTGAACGCGTGGGCGTCGAGCAGCGCGGTGGCGCGCCAGAGGTGGTCCGCGTCCCAACCCACGCCGCCGAGCAAGAAGCCCTGGGCGTCGGGGGCGGGGCGCCGCTCGACCGAGTATTCGAGGGGCGCGCGGCCGCCCAGGTTCACGAGCCAGTGCAGACGATCGGCGAAGCCGCCGGCAGCGACGCCGAGGCCGACACGCGACCCTGGGCTCAGGGTGGTCATCGGCAGACCGAGCTGAACCGCGGGGCCGAGCTCGACGCGCCGGGTGGTGATCGGGCGCCAGCGCAGCGTAAACCATGCGCTGCCGTCGGCGGGTGCGCCCTCGAGCTCGCGGGACGTGACGAGGCCGTCGAAGCCAAAGTTGCCGATCGTGCCCGCAGCGCGCGTTGCCAGCAAGCTGCCCAGCTTGCCGCCTTCGGAGTAGGCGGTAGCGCTGACCGCGGCGCCGCTCGAGACGCTCGGCGCCCACCACACCACGTTGGTCAGCGGCGAAGGCTGCACCAGGGCCGCGCTCGGGCCCAGCGTGCGAGCGCGCACGGTCGCCGGCGGCGGTGCGCTGGCGGGCGGCGTGGTCGGCGTCGTCTCGACGAGCACCCGGCCGCGAGCGTCCACCACCTGCACCCGGTCGGGAGCAGAGGCGACGCCGTCGAAACGCGCGAGCCACGCGCCGCCCTCGGCCCGGAGCGGCTCGCGACGCCACTTGCCGGCTTGCTCGAACCGCACGAAGGGCGCCATGCGGCCCGCCACGTCCACGCCTTCGATGGACGAGAGCTCGACCCGCACGTCGAGCGCATCCGAAGCCCAGCTCGCTCGCGCGCGCACCGTGGGCTCGCGGTAGCGTAGCTCGTAGCTGCTGACCTGGGCGTCACCTCGCCGGCGCAGCGCCAGCGACCTCGGGGCCGAGTGCAGCAGATCGATCCGCGGCGGCAGCTTGCCGAAGGGCGAGCCGTCGAGAGAGACCTCGAGCCCCTCGAGGGTCGACACCACCAGCTCGGCGTAGGGGCTCACCTCGATGACCCCGAGGGCGATCGCCCCCGCGGCGCCCTCGACCCGCGCGTCGATCAGGGCAACGCTTCTGGCCTCTGCGCCGAGACCCAAGAAGTCGTCCTGATCGATGACCCGCACGCGCAAGAAGTACGCGCCGGGTGGCAGGCGCTCGGCGCGGAAGGCGCGCACGCTGGTCGGGACCTCTTCGCGCGCGACCAGCTCGGTGAACGCAGCGTCTTTGGCGAGCTCGACGCGATACAGACGTGCCTTGTCGACTGGCTCCCAGCCCGCAGACAGCACGTTCGCTCCGGGTGCGCCGAGCTGCACGCCGGCGCTGGTGGTGGTCAGCCACTTGGGCGCCGGCGGCAGCGGGCGCGGCGGCTCGGGCGGTTTGTTCTCGCTGAACGCGGTGCCGTGCTGCGCGGGCACTTCGACCTTCTTGTTGGCCGACGCCACGCTGGCGCTGCCGTCGAACACGCTGACGGTCGCGCGCTTCTGCTGGGCGCGCACCGCGGTGTCCCGCGACCTGGCCGTGACCCTGCCCCCCTTCGTCGCGACCTCGACCGGCTTGCCGCGCAGGGCAGCGAGGCCGGCTGAGAGCTCGCCGCTGTCGAGCTCGACGGTGGGCGGGGTCTTGGCGACCGCGGTCTTCTTGGCTGTTCCATAGATGATCACCAGGGTGTGCTCGGCCAAGAGCACGCGCGTGCGGTCGACGAACAGGATGTCCGCGCGGGCCTTCTCGAGCGTGTTGACGCTGTGGTTCTTGTAGAGCGACATGCCGGGTGCGGCCGGCTGCCAGCTGCCCCCGGGCGGCCGCGCCTTGACGTCGGGGTTCAAGCTGCGCAGGCGCGCGCTGGGGAGATCCGTGACCTTGGCGGGCACGACCAGGGTGAGCCCGTCGGGCAAGGGCTTGTCGGCCTGGCAGCTGAGCGAGTTGTAGCGCTCGAGCAGCGGCTTGTGCTTCGCGGCGCCGTAGAGCGCGCTCGCGATGTCGGCGCAGGTCTCTTTGTTCTTGGTGGTCCAGTGCAGCACCCGCTCGGGGTAGCCCGGGGTCGCGTCTTCGGCCCGGGCGCTCGCCGCGACCAGCACCAGTGCGAGCAGGAGGCGACGCTCACGCATCGGACCCATCCATTCCGAGCTCGAAGACCTCGGTGGCCGCGGCGCGGCCGGTGAGCTGGTGCGGGCCGAGGGAGCGCAGCTCGAAGCCTTCCCCTGCGAGCTCGGCGCTGCGCTGGCCCACCAAGATCTGGTTGGGCTTGGCCACGGCCTCGAGGCGCGCGGCGACGTTCACCACGTCACCGACCACGGTGTACTCCATGCGCTTGTCCGAGCCGATGTTGCCGACGATCGCCTCGCCCGAGTTGACGCCGATGGCCAGCCGGAGCTCGACGCCGTACTGCTCTTTCCAGCCCTGGTTCGCGGTCTCGAGGAAGCGCAGCATGTCCTCCGCGGCGGCCAGGGCGCGGCGAGCGTGATCGGGCGTGGCCACGGGCGCGCCCCAGACAGCCATGATGCAGTCGCCCACGAACTTGTCGACGGTGCCGTGGTGCCGGAACACCACCTCGCTGAGCAGCGAGAACAGCTCGTTGAGCAGCGTGACGACCTCTTCGGCGGGGCGGCTCTCGGCCAAGGGGGTGAACGCCACCACGTCGGCGAACACCACCGAGATCTCGCTGCGCGTCCCGCCCAGCGCCAGCGGGTGCTCGCCGCGCACGATGGCCTCGACCAGCTCTTTGCTCATGAACCGGCTCAGGTCGCCGCGCAGCTTGGCCTGTTTCTCGATCTCGGCTTCGCCGGCCTCGAGATCGCGGGCCATGCTGCCCATGCTGCGCGTCAGGTCGCCGATCTCGTCGTTGCGCGTCGACTGTGCGCCCACCTCGCGCCAGCGCCGCTCGCCGATCAACGCCGCTTGCCTCGCCAGCGAGAGCACGGGCCGGGTGACGCGGTCGCCCGCCGCGAACCCCACCACCAGCGCGCCGAAGAGCGCGACGGCCAGCACCCAGGTGCTCTGGCGCTGCATGTCGAAGACCGTCGCGTAGGCCACGCGTTCGGGCCGCCAGAGCGCCACCGCCCAGCCGAGCCCCTCGACGCTCTCGATGCCGCCCACGTAGGCGACCTTGCCCGACGAGAACCCGCTGACCACCGCGACGCGCTCGGCCCAGCTGGCCCCCCGCGGGATGACGCTCCAGATCGGCAGCGTCCCGGCGTCACCTCCCGAGGCGAGGGTGTCGTCGCCGTGCGCCACGACCACGCGCCGCGCGCCGTCGACCACCAGGAAGGTGGCACCGCCGCCGGTGAAGCGGGTCTCGGCCAGATCGCGGAGCTGATCGGCGACGGGCCCCAGATCGGCACGCGCGGTGACGTAGCCGCTCGGCGCCTTGGGATCGGACCTCGCGATGGGCACCACGACCGTGCCCGTGCGCGGGCCGCTCATCGCGAACGAGACGCCGCGCTGATCGGCGATCTGCCGAGACTCGGCCGTCGAGCGCGGGGCCTCGTCCGACTCGGTGCCCTGCTTCTTGACCACCACGTCGACTTTGGCGCTCGGCACCTCGAAGCGGATCGCGTCGATCGCGGTGCGGGTCGCCACCACCGAGCGCACCGCGTCTTCGACGTCGGCGCCGGCGTCGGGGCGGGCTGCGGCGAGAGCGAGGGCGGTCGCGACCACCCGCGCGTCGTCCTCGACGGCGCGCACGCGGGCCACCACCGACGCGGCCATCTCGGCCAGCACCGATGCCTGCAAGTGACGCTCGCTGGTCTCGACCGCGCCGCGGTTGATGCCGGTCAAACGCGACGCCACGGCCGCCGCCGGCAGCGCGGCGATCAGCACCAACAGGGCGGCTGCCTTGATGCGGATCGAGACGCGTAGCTCACTCATCGACGCCCCCGTCTTTCCAGCCGCGGGGCCCGAGCTCGGTCTTCTTCAAGATCTGGAACTCGACGCGGCGGTTCTTGGCGCGCCCCTCGCCGGTCTTGGTGTCCGCGATGGGACGGCGCGGGCCGAAGCCGCGAGCCTCGAGCCGGCGCTCGTCGATGCCGCGCGCCACCAGCCAGCGCACCACGGCGATGGCGCGGCGGCGCGAGAGCGCCAGGTTGGCCTTGTCCTGGCCCACGTTGTCGGTGTGACCGTCTACGGCCACGCGGGCGATCTCCGGGTGCTGCTCGAGCACGGCCGCCACCTGCTCGAGCACCGACGCGCTCTCGGGCGCGAGCACGTCCTTGCCCGTCGCGAAGTTCACCTGGTCGGTGATCACGATCTGCTGGCCGACGACGCGCACGCTGGCGGGGCAGCCCTGGGTCTTCAGCTCGCCCTTCTCGTCGGGGCAAGCGTCGGTCGCGTCGTCGACGCCGTCGCCGTCCCGATCCGGCGGGCAGCCGTGCAGCTTCGCATCCGCGTTCGCCACGCCGGGGAGCGTGGGGCAGCTGTCCACGCTGTCCGCCACACCGTCGGCGTCGAGATCGCGCGGGCAGCCGGAGCGCGACGCGTCGGGATCGCCCGGCTGGTCGGGACATTGATCGCGCGCGTCGGTCACGCCGTCGCGGTCGCGGTCGGCCCCGGAGGCACGCGGAACCGTGTTCGTCGGCGCGGTCGCGGCGCCGGCCGTGCCGGCGCTCGAAGTACCCCCGCGGGGCTCGGTCCGAGCGAGCTCGAAGCTGGCCCCAAGCCCGACGATCACCCGAAACGCTGGCGTGCCCGCGCCGCGCCCCAGCCCCGGGCCTGCTCCGACGAAGGCCGAGACTGGCGCCAGCGAGACCTTCGCCGAGGCCAGCGCCTCGAGATGGGTCGTGTTGCCACCGAACCAACCGGCGCCGGCGTCCATCCCGGTCGCGCCGACCAGCTCGGCCCCGAGCTGCGCCGCCCCGAGGCGATAGCCGAGGCCCAGCGCGCCCACCGCCTCGCTGCCGAACACCCCCGCGTAGACGTCGGCGGCCTCGCGGTGCCGAGCGCCGAGGTGCAGGCGCCAGAAGACGCGGTCGTAGTCGCTGCCGAAGACCACGCCCGCGCCGGCGCGGGTGGTGGTGGCGCCGGCGTACCGGCCGGTGGCGGTGGGAAACCAGAGCGTGGTGGTGAACGCGGCCCCGGGGACGTGGTCGCGCGGTGCGAGCAGCGAGAGGCGCGACGACAGTCGTAGATCGCCGACGTCCGAGCCGCTGGGACCGCCGAGCTCGAGGGTGCCGGCGCGGCCCGTGTCACCGCCCTGGCTCAGCACCGCGGGCAGCGCCGCATCGATCACCAGCGCGTGCGAGAGCGTGAGGGACGCCTGCAAGTGACCGACCAGCTGGTGGTCGACCAGCACCGTGCGCCGCGAGCCCATGACCAGCACCAGCGGCTGGTGGGCGTATGAGAGCAGGGCCGCGAGGCTGAGCCGGCGCGCCCCGCGGGCCTCGACGTCGGGCGTGGACAAGAGGGCATCGCCCGCAGGCACGGGCTCGAAGCGATCGAGCGCGACCTCGGGATCAGCGTGCGCGCGCGTCGCGGTCGCGAGGGCGACCGAGGCTGCAAGGGCCAGGGGCAGCGCGCGGAGCCGCAAGGCCGTGGTATACCCGCCACGTGCCATCGATCGCAACGTCGCCCATTTCGCTGGGGCAGTCGCGGGTAGCGATTCGCACGCTGGCGATCGAGGTCGTCTCGGGTCCGGGCGCAGGCCTTCGGGCCGAGGCCGACAGCGAGCGCATGACCGTGGGCACAGCCGTGGGCAACACCGTGGTGCTGACCGATCCCACCGTTTCACGCTTCCACCTCGAGCTGGCTCGCACCGACGGCGGGGTCGAGATCACCGATCTCGAGTCCACCAACGGCACGTTTGCCGGTGCGGTGCGCCTCAGCCGCGCGGTGGTCCCGCCCGAGACCCAGCTCTCCCTCGGGCGCACGGTGCTGCGCGTGTTCGACGGCGCCGGGACCACGGTGGAGCTGCACGAGAGCGATCGGGTCGGCGACCTCTTGGGCGCGAGCCCGTCGATGCGGCGCCTGATGGCCCAGGTCACCCGCGTGGCCAGCGTGCCGGTGCCGGTGCTCTTGATCGGCGAGTCGGGCACGGGCAAAGAGCTGGTGGCCCGCGCGCTGCACGAGCACAGCCCGCGCAAGGCCGGCCCGCTGGTGGTGGTTGACTCGGGCGCGCTGGCGCCGGGCGTGGTGATGAGCGAGCTGTTCGGTCACGAGCGCGGCTCGTTCACCGGCGCCGACCGCCAGCACCTCGGCGCCTTCGAGCGAGCCGACGGCGGCACGCTGTTCCTGGACGAGATCGGCGAGCTGCCCGCCGAGCTGCAGCCGCAGCTGCTGGGCGCGCTCGAGCGCCGCCAATTCCGGCGCGTGGGCGGGCAAGCCGACATCAACGTCGACGTGCGGGTGATCGCCGCGACCAATCGGGACCTGCGCGCCGAGGTCAACTCGGGCAGGTTCCGGCTCGATCTCTATCACCGCCTGGCCGTGGTCGAGATGCGCCTGCCGCCGCTGCGCGAGCGGGTCGAAGACATCCCGCTGCTCGTGCGGCACTTCTTGACCGAGTGCGGCCACGAGGGCCCGACCGAGACGGTGATCTCGCCGGCCGATCTGGCCACGCTCGCGACCTATCGCTGGCCGGGCAACATCCGCGAGCTGCGCAACTGGGTCGAGGCGACGGTGGCCATGGGCGAGAGCCCGGCGCTGTCGGATGACGGCGCGTCGAGCGCACGGGCCGACGCCGGCGACGACGCGCACCTGGGCCTGGCCTACAAAGACGCGCGCAACGTCGTGCTCGGCCGGTTCGAGCAGAAGTATCTGGCGCGCCTGATCGCCAAGGCCGGCGGCAATGTGAGCGAGGCCGCGCGCCGAGCGAAGATGGACCGCAGCTACTTGATCAAGCTCTTGCAGCGCCATGGGTTGCGCGGCGAGGGCTGAGCCCCCGCCGCTCTCGGTCTCTCAGCGCTTCCTGCGACGCGACAGCGCGGCCAGCGCGAGCCCGGCGAGGGCCAGGGCCGCGGGCGTGCTCGGCCCCGAGCCGGGCACCGAGCAGTTGCACCCGCCGCCTTCGAGCGTGCCGGTCTGGGCCGCGTTGCCGGCGCTCGCGCCGGTCCCCGAGCCGCCGCTGCCGCCGGACGCGCCGCCGCTGCCCGCGGCGCCACCGCTGCCCGCCGCGCCGCCAGCACCCGCTGCACCGCCGCTCGCACCGCCGCTGCCGGCTTGGCCACCGCTGCCGCCCTGACCGCCGGTGCCGCCGGTGCCGGTCTTGTCGTCGGCGGGGTTCAGCGGATCACGTTCGGCGCCGTCGACCTTGCCGTCCTTGTTCGTGTCCTCGTCACCGTCGCTCACGCCGCCGCCGTCGGTGTCGGCGATCAGCGGGTTGGTCTTGGTGCTCGGGTCCGCGTCGGCCTTGCAAGTGCCCTTGCTGCCGTCGGTCGCCGCGTTCGAGCAACCCAGACCGAGCTCGGTGCCGTCGAACAGGCCGTCGCCGTCGCTGTCGGGATCGAGCACGTTCTTCTTGCCGTCACCGTCGGTGTCGTCGCCCAGGTTCGGCTCGCTGCCATCGGTCACGCCATCGTCGTCGCTGTCGGCGTCGTTCGGATCCGAGCCGAGGGTCTTCTCGACTGCGTCCGAGAGCCCGTCTTTGTCGGTGTCGACCACCGTCCCGTCGTCCGCGCCCTTGCCCACGGTCGGGTCGGTCTCGCCCGTGTCGAGCTTGCCGTTCAGGTTCCCGTCCTCGCTGCCGTCGATCACGCCGCCACCATCGGTGTCGGCGATCACCGGCGAGGTCTTGGTAGCCGGATCGGCGTCCGCGATGCAGTGCTTGGCGGTGGCGCTGGTCGGCGGGTCGTCGCACGGCTTGCCGCTCTCGGTGCCGTCGTAGAGGCCGTCGTCGTCGCTGTCCACGTCGAGCACGTTGTCGATGCCGTCGCCGTCGGTGTCGTCCGACGGGTTGCGCTCGTCGCCGTCGAGCAAGCCGTCGTCGTCGCTGTCGGCGTCGTTCGGGTTCGAGCCCAGGGTCTTCTCCAGGGCGTCCGAGAGGCCGTCGTTGTCGGTGTCCGTCGCGCTGTCGTCGGCTGCCTTGCCCGCGGTCGGATCGGTCTCACCGGTGTCGACGGCGCCGTTCAGGTTGGCGTCCTCCGAGCCGTCGGCCACGCCACCGCCGTCGGTGTCCGCCTTCAGCGGGTCGGTCTTGGTGGTGCCCTTGTCGGCGTCGGCGATGCAGTGGCCCTTCGTCGCGTCGGTGCCGGTGCCCGCGCAGTCGAGCCCGAGCTCGGTGCCGTCGTAGAGGCCGTCGTCGTCGCTGTCGGGGTCGAGGGCGTCGATCAGGCCGTCGCCGTCGCTGTCCTTGTTCCACGCGGGCTCGGCGCCGTCGGCCGCGCCGTCGTCGTCGCTGTCCTTGTCGTTCGGATCGGTGCCCGCGACCGCTTCTTCGAAGTCGCTGATGCCGTCGCCGTCGGTGTCGTTGGCCCCGATGGGAATGTCGGTGGTCTGCGGGCCCGGCGCCCCGTTGTTGCCGTCGGTCGGGGTCGTGCCCTGGGGCGCGCCCTTCTGACCCGAGGCGGTGATGTTCGCCTGGTTGGCGATGATGCCCGTCGCGGTGGCGTCCACCGTCACCTTGAACTTCACCGTCACCGACTCGCCGACCGCCAGCGTGCCGCCGGTGGTCGCGTTGGCGCCGGTGCCGAGCCGCACGGTGAGGGTCTTGGTGCCGGCGGTGTACTCGCCGGTGTCGTCCCCGGCTGCGTCGGTCTTGGCCCCCGCCCCCACGCCAGCGCTGATCTGGATCGAGCCAGGGACGTAGGTCACGCCCGCCGGCAGCTTGTCCGTGAGCACGGTGCCCACTGACGTGTCGTTGCCGCTATTGGTGACGACGACGGTGTATTCGAACACGTCTCCCGGGAGCACCGAGCCGCCGTTCAGGTCCACGGCCGACTTGCCCGACGCGGAGAAATCGGGCTTGAAGGTCGAGATCGACGTGACGAACCCGCCGAGCAAGTACACGTCGCCGCTGCTGGTGGCGCGGATGTCGGCCGAGGTTTGACCCGCAGTGACTCGGCTGGTGATGTCGACCACGTCCAGATCGAAGCTGGACATGCTGGCGGCGCCGCCGGTCAGCTGGGGCAAGTCGCCGGCCACCGACACCGGCGCGCCCAGGGCCGAGCGCGAGCTGTTGAAGAAGTTGTCGATGGGGTTGACCGCGTCCGACAAGCGGTCGGCGTTGGCGAGCGGAGCCTTGCCGAAGAGCAGCGAGTCGCCGGTCGAGTCGGGATCGCCCTCGAACGTGATCACCCCGAGCTTGGCGTCGAAGCCCGCCGCAGGCACCAGGAAGCCCGAGAGCGTCGCGTTCTGATCGGTGGCCGCGGTGACCAGATCGAGCCCGTCGAACACCGCCAGGTTGCGCGGCGCCTCGGTGCCCAGCTGATACAGCACGACCATGTACCAACCCGCGAAGTTCACGTTCGTGTCCAGGTTGATGAAACTCAGCCCATCGACGCCCGACACACGGTACCCACCGGCGCCGTTGGTCTTGACCAGGTCGGTCACGTCCGCGACGGACTGGTAGTAGATCTGCCCGCCACCGGCATCGACCGTGTAGCTCTGGGTGGCGGTGACGGCCTGGGTGAAGCCGCCCTGTCGCTCTACCGTGACGCTGGTGTCGGCCGCGGTGCCGGTGCGGCGCGCGCCCCAGTAGAGGTAGGCGTGGGTGACCGCGGCGCCGCTCTTGAGCGAGAGCACGGCGGTGCTGCGAGCCTGCGCCATGCTCACGGTGTTGTTCGCCACGGCTTGCCCGGCCGCCGGGTCGTCGGCGCGCCAGTACACGTCGGGCGCCGAGTCCCCGGTGTTGGTGCCACACGCCCCCAGGGTGCCGACCACCGGCGCCGGCACGAAGACGCGACAGTCGTGCCCCAGGGTGTTGCCGATCAAGATGAAGTCGCCCTTCTGGTCGACCTGCACCCGCAGCTTGGGGGCCGCCACGGCGGTGCCGCTGGCGGACAGGGCAGTCAAGAGAGCGAAGCGGCTGGCGATGCTGAGTTTCTTCATGGTCGTCCTCTTCGTCACTTCGTCTTGACCTCGGTCGAACCCTGGTTCGACTGGATGTGGAACTCGACACGACGGTTCTTCTGTCGGCCCTCTTCGGTGTCGTTGCTATCGAGCGGGCGCTCGAGGCCGAACCCGGCCGACGACAAGCGCTTCGGGTCGATGCCCTTGTCGGTCAGCCACTTGACCACGCTGGCGGCGCGCCGCTTGCTGAGGTCCTTGTTGTAGCCCTTGCCGCCGCGGTTGTCGGTGTGACCCTCGACGCTGACCTTGGTGATCTCGGGATGGTCTTGCAAGATCTTCAGGACGGCGCTGAGCACGCCGTCGCTCGCCGGCAAGATCTTGGCGCTCTTGGTGGCGAACTGCACCTGCTCGATGATCTTGATCTGCCCCGCCTCGATCTGAGCCTTGGGGCACCCGTGCTTCTTGGGATCGGGGTCGGCGACCCCGGCCTTGTCGACGCAGGCGTCTTCGATGTCCAAGATGCCATCGCCGTCGGTGTCCTTCGGCGCGGGGCACCCGTGCTTCGACGGGTCGGCGTTCGACACGCCCTTCTCTTTCGGGCACGCGTCCACGTCGTCGGTGATGCCGTCACCGTCGGTGTCCGCCGGCGCGGGGCACCCGTGCTTCTTCGGGTCGTCGCTCTTGACGCCCGGCTCTTCGGGGCAGGCGTCGTCCGCGTCCAGGATCCCGTCCTTGTCGCGGTCGGCCGGAGCGGCCGCGGGCGGGCACCCATGGGTCTTCGGATCGTCGGTGCGCACTCCCGGCGTGTCCGGACAGGCGTCGTCCGCATCCAAGATCCCGTCCCGATCCCGATCGGACGGCGCGGCGGGCTTCTCGACCGCGGGGAACCACTCGATGCTGGCGAGCACACGGACCGCGGGCGCGCCCACGCCACGCGTGAGCCCTGGCCCAACCGCCGCACCCACGCGCCAGTCCGGCGTGACGCGGTACTTGCCGCCGATCACCACCTCGAGGGGCGTCGTACGCTTCTTGAACGCGCCGTCGCCGCCGTCGCTCACCACCGTCGAGCCGAAGATCTCGGGCCCGACGATCAGCTTCTTGTCCATCGTGCGCAGACCGATCGCCGCAGAGAACGTCATCTCGCTCCCGAACGCCTCCCCGCCCAGGTCGTCGCCCTTCGCGCGATAGTTGAAGCCGGTCTGGGCCGCGTAGGCCAGATCGCCGAGGTCACCGGCCAGCATCAAGCGCGGCCGGATGCGGACCTTGTCGTCACTGGCGAACGCTTTCTGGTTGCCCTCGGGGATGAAGCCCTGCACGCCGAACGCCAGCGTGGCCGCGCCGCCGTACTCGCCCACCAGGCGCACGTCGGCGCTCAGCCGGGGGTCGCCGATGCTGGCCTTGTCGCTGGTCGAGAACGAGCTCTGGGCGACGTTCAGCGACTCTCCCTTGGAGTACGCGAGCAGCGGCAGGTTCGCGCCGAGACGCAGGCGATCGAACAGCACCACGGCGCCGCCCAGGTGGACGAAGAGCTGGTGCTCGACGATGGCCGCTTGCTCGTCGCCGTTCGAGTCGTACCAGACCAGCGGCTTGTAGGCGTAGTCGCCGACGGCGCCGAGGGCGAAGCGGCCATGGCCGCGCAGGTCGAGGGACTCGCCCACGAACCAGTCGCTGCCCCGCTCGGACGGCTCGTAGCGGTCGAGGGCGAAGCCGCCCTCCGCGAGCGCGGGTGAAGCACACAAGAGGGCGAGGGAAGCGAGCGCGAGAGAAGTGAGAGTCCGCATGTGGATCACCAGGGGTCGGCGTGGAAGAGCAACCGGCGTGCCGGGGCGTAAAGCGCGGGAAGCATGCGTCAACCGTCGCGCGAAGTGCAGGCTGGAGACCGCAGATCGGGCCGGACTGTCGCCTGCTGCCTGCAGCGGGCGAGTTACCGGTAACCGGTGTCAGCGGTAACCAGCACCAACGCTTGGATCTCACAGGGGTTTGCCCTGGCCCACGGGTTGCTCTTACCGGTCGCCCTGATGGAGGTGCTTCGAAAATGAGACCGATGAAATTCATCCCGACCCTGTTCGCGCTGAGCCTCGCGCTCGCCGCGAACGAGGCCCGCGCCAGCTACCCAGCTGGTGTCTGGGTCAAAGTGAAGAAGGTGGTGTTCGAGCCCGACGCGACGAACCCCACCAAGATCCAAATCCACGGCGCCGCGATGCTCTACGACAAGAGCACGGGCACGAGCTACACGGGATACACCGAGCCCGCGTTCGGCTTCCTCTACTACAGCTGCCCGGCCGGCAAGGAGAAGACCTGCGTCAGCGAGTGGGCTGACGTCGAGAAGAACATCAAGGCGACCGACGACGTCTGCGTCGGTCTCGGCGATCAGAGCCTGCCCACCGGAACGCTGCGGGCACCAAACGCGACGCCGACCAAGCCCGACGAGTACCCGATCGCGATGGGTGTGTTGACTGGGTACGTGCCGTGTCAGGTGATCGAGAAGTTCCTGAACAGCCAGCCCGACGGGGGGACCGGCGGCGCCGGCGGAACCGGCGGGACCGGAGGGTCGACCAGCAGCGGAGGGTCGACCAGCACCGGCGGAGCCGCGGGCTCGGGCAGCGGCGGCGCTTCGACCGGCGGCGCTGCAGGCTCGGGCAGCGGCGGCGCTTCGACCGGCGGCGCTTCGGCCGGCGGCGCTTCGAGCGGCGGCACATCGAGCGGCGGCGCCTCGAGCGGCGGCACCGGATCGGGCGACGACTCGAGTGACGACGGCGGTTGCACCGTCTCGGCGCCGAGCTCCGTCGCCGGGTTCGGCTGGCTCTTGGCGGCGCTCGGCGCAGCATTCGCCCTGCGGCGAGGGAAGCGAGGCTGAGCCATGGCGATGCCCGCGGAGTGGTGGTCCTTCCAAAGCGCGCGTCGATCTCGTGCTCTGTTCCGCCACTCCGCGCGCGACGCCTGGCTGGTCGCCGGGACGTGGGCGCAGGCCGGCGTGACGCTGCTGGCGTTCACCCTTGCCCGGCAGAGCGCCGCCGGGTCGGTGCTCGCGGCAGCCGTGTTCGGCGTCGGCATCTGCTGGTGCTCCAACGCCGTGTCGCACAACCACTTGCACAACGCGCTCTTCAGATCGAGGACGCTCAACCGGGCCTTCGACCTGTGGCTGACGCTGCTGGTCGGAATTCCGCAGTCGCTCTGGAAGGCGCGCCACCTCTGGCACCACGCCGGCGAGCCGGCAGGGGCGCGGTTCGCTGCCCAGCGCCGCGAGGTCCTGGCGGTCGGCGCGCTGTGGGCGGCGCTCGTGCTGGCTGTCCCCGAGGTCTTCCTGTTCGCGTACGCGCCGGGCTACTTGCTCGGCTTGGCGCTGTGTCGCGTGCAGGGCGACATGGAGCACGCGCGCGCCCGGTCCCCCGAGGCGGGCGTCAGCTACTACGGCCGCGTCTACAACTTCTTCTGGTTCAACGACGGCCACCACGCCGAGCACCACCAGTTCCCGAGCGAGCACTGGACGCGCCTGCCTGCGCGACGGCCGGCCATCGCGCTCGCGCCGAGCGCGCTTCCTCCGCAGCTGCGCTGGCTCGAGCGAGTGTCACCGAGCGAGCTCAAGGGCTGGTTTCTCTGCGCCCTCGAGCGCGTCGCGCTCCGGTCGTTCTGGCTGCAACGCTTCATGGTCTGGACCCACGCGCGGGCGATGGCGCCGCTCATCGCGGCGTTGCCCGAGCGCCCGGTGCGGGTCGCGATCGTCGGCGGCGGTCTCTTTCCGCGCAGCCTGCTGGTGCTTGCCAAGCTCTTGCCCGAGGCGCGGTTCGAGGTCGTCGACCGGTCGGTCGCGAGCGTGTCGCGGGCCGTCGACTTCTTGAAGCGCCACCACTTCTCGCGGGGCCGCGTGCGCTTTCGCATCGAGAGCTTCGATCCGAGTCGGCACGCCGACCACGATCTGATCGTCACGCCTCTGGGCTTCGTCGGCCGTGAAGCGACGCTGTGCGAGGCCGCGCTCCGGGCTCGCGTGCTCCGCCACGACTGGCTGTGGGTGCGACCGAGGGGCGCGTCGCGGGTCGTGTCGTGGCTTCTCCTCAAGCGAGTGACCCTGGTCGCATGACGGCCCTTCATCGCACCGAGGCGTTCCTGCGCTGCTACGCGTTCTTGCCGCACCGCGTGCTGAACCGCGCCACCGCCCTGCTGACCTCTGCCCAGAGGCCCGCGTGGGCGGTGGATCGCGCCATCGACCACTGGGCGCGGCGCGACGGCATCGACCGCTCCGAGTTCGAGCAGCGCCGCTTCGCCTCGCTGGACGACTTCTTCTTACGCCGCCTGGCGCCGGGCGCCCGCCCGCTCGAGCCGGGGTTCGTGGCGCCCTGCGACGGCAACCTGATCGCGTCCGGTCGCATCGATCTCGACCGCCCGCTGGTGGTCAAGCAGCAGCGGCTGAGCGTCGATCGCGTGGTCAATGGCGGGGTGCACGACCTCGGCCTCTCGGACTTCGAGGGCGGAACCTACGCCGTGATCTTCCTCACGCCCCGTGGTTACCACCGGGTGCACATGCCGGTGGCGGGCACGCTCGAGGCGGTGCGATGGATCCCGGGCCGCTACTTCCCCCAGAACGAGGACGCGCTGCGGGTCGTGCCCCGCGTGTACGAGCGCAACGAGCGGGCGACGCTGTCGTGCCGCGACGCGCGGGGGCGCCGGTTCTTGATGGTGATGGTGGGCGCCAGCCTGATCGGCGGCATCCACCTCGAGGGCGTCGAGCGGCGCGCGTGGGTGAAGACCGAGCCTCACCCGATCGGTCGCGCGCTCGCGCGCGGTGACGAGCTCGGGCACTTCGCCTTCGGCTCGACGGTGGTCGTGCTCTTGCCGCGCGGGTACGCGACCGGCGTGGTCGAGCGGCCCGAGGTGCGGATGGGGCAGCGGCTGCTCGAGGGCGACGGCGCCTGACGCGAGCGCTCGGGCGCCGCGCTGGGCTTGCGGCGACTCATAAATCGACTCATAATGCCTCAGCCTATGCCTCACTCGACTCAGCTCACGCTCCGTGGCCTGGATCCGCGATTGCAGAGGGAAATACGCGAGCTCGCCCGGCGCGAGGGGCTCTCGTTGAACAGGGCGGCAGTGCGCCTGTTGGAGAAGGGTGCGGGCATTCGCGCCCCGGTCGAGGCCGACACGATCGGAAGCTCGCTCGATCACCTGATCGGCACCTGGAGTGATGACGACGCCCGGGCTTTCTTGGACTCCATCGAGGCGTGCGAGCAGGTGGACCGGGAGCTCTGGGAGTGAAGCGGCTCTTGGACACGAACGCCTACGTCGCGCTCAAGCGCGGGCATCCAGGCGTGGCACAGATGGTGCGGGGGTCGAGCGCGCTCACGTTTTCGATGATCGTGGTTGGCGAGCTCATGTTTGGATTCCAGAACGGCAGCCGTTACCGACAGAACCTCGAGGAGC
The DNA here is from genome assembly GCA_016191785.1 of Myxococcales bacterium. Taxonomy (GTDB): domain Bacteria; phylum Myxococcota_A; class Polyangia; order Polyangiales; family Polyangiaceae; genus JADJKB01. Next base: position 38,228 of record JACPVJ010000160.1, read on the forward strand.
TGGAGGAGTTTCTAGCCAATGAGCGGGTCGAGCTTCTTCCGGTGACGCTCACGACTGCCGATCGCTTCGGCAGGATCGCGGCGGCGTTGCGCAAGGCTGGAACCCCGATTCCCAGTAACGACATCTGGATCGCCGCGCACGCCTACGAGAGCGGCGCCGAGCTGATCACCCTCGACAGCCACTTCAGCGCCGTCGCCGGCCTCGTGTGCACACAGCTCACGTGAACGCGACGCGCGCCCTCACCGCCCGACGGCGGCCTGGCGCGACGCGGCCCATTCGAGCAAGTGCGCGCGATACCGCTCCGCGCGCTCGGGGTGAGCTCCTGCCACGTCGCGCTCTTCGCCGGGGTCGGTTGCGAGATCGAAGAGCCGGGTTCGATCGTGCTCGCGGGAGTAAACGGCCTTGAACCGGCCCTGACGCAGCCCCAAGAGCAGCGGACCGTGGTCGGTGAAGAAGCGCGCTACCCCCGGGTCGGGCGCGAGCAGCGAGCGGCCCTCGTGGCGGGGGTCGTGGCCGAGGCCGAGCAGGGCAAGGGTGGTCGGCGTCAGATCGATGGTGCTGGCGGTCTGCGGCACGCGTACACGCCCCACCGTCAGCCCGGGTGCGCTGACGATCAGCGGCACGCGCACGTTTTCGTCGAACAGCTGAAGGGTGTGCGCGAAGTTGCCCTCGTGCTGTCCGAAGGCCTCGCCGTGGTCGCCGACGATCACGTAGAGCGTGCGCTCGTGCAGACCGCGAGCGCGAAGCCCCTCGACCAGGTGGCCGAAGGCAGCGTCGCCGGCGAAGAGGTCGTTCAGGTAGTGGCCCTTCTCGCTCTGGGCAGGAAACGGGCGCGGGCCCACGCCGGGTGATCGGTACGGGTGGTGGCCGGCGATGGGCGAGTACACGGCGAAGAACCGCGCGCCGCCGAGCTCGTCCACGTGGCGCAGGAGGCGGCGCACGGTCGAGGCGTCGTCGGTGCCGAAGCTCGACGCATGCTCGCCGCCGATGGTCTCGGCGTCGTGCGCCACCTCGAACCCACGACCGTCGACGATGCCCTGCATACCCAGGTACCGGAAGCGCCCGGAGTGGAAGAACGCGCTGCGATAGCCGGCTGCGCCGAGGGCGCTGGCGACCGAGCCGCAGGGCGCCACGTAGTCCTTGGCGGCGGTCTGGGCGGCCGGCGACGCGCCGCAGAGCATCGACCAAAGGCCCTTGATGCTCTCGGGATACGCGCTGTACGCGGCGTCGAAGACCAGCGCATCTCGACTCACGCGCGTGAGGTTCGGCGTCGGATCCACCGCCGCCCCGTAGGCGCCCAGGTATTCCGCGGCGGTCGACTCGAGGATGACCCAGACCACGTTGCGACCCTTCGCAGCGCCGGCGAACTGTCGCAGATCGAGGGCCGGGCCCTCGGCGGGGAGCGCGCTCACGGCTCCAGCGCGAGGCGCGGGCACGAGCCGCTCGAGGGCGGTGCCGCCGAGCGCGAAGGCGGCGTTCCGGTGCAGGCCCAGCGTCTCGACGCGAGCCGCGGCGCGCGCGCCGACCAGGCCCAAGCCGAGCAGCGCGGCCGTCGCTGCCAACGCCTGCCTCGCCGTGACGAGACGGCGGATCCGAGTGGCCGCCACGGCGACGAGCACCACGAACAGCATCGCACCCAAGTTCGAGGCGGTGACGTGCAGGGCGATCGAGTCGCGGAGCGCGCCACCGGTCGCGCCGATCATCGAGACCGTGAGGGGCGTCGAGAACACCCGCGCGACGGCCACGTTGAACGCGCCGTAGACGATCAGCAGCCACGCGATCGCCCAGAGCGCGCGCGAGAAGCGACGCCCCAGGGCGAGCTCCGCGACCGCGAAGGCGGCGACCACCAGCGCGTCTTGATGCACGAGCGCGATCGGCGACCAGGGGTCGGCCAGGCTCGCGCCGCCGCCGTCGGCCACCCGGAGCGCGACCAGGGCGAGCTTGCAGGCGACCAGACCCGCGGCCAGGGTCAGCGCCCGGGAGACTGGTAACTCGCACCCTGGTCGGTTACCGGTAACTCGAAGCCATCCGTCGCAGTAGTCCATGGATTTTCCGCTTTTTCTCGGGGTGGATCGCCCCCTGCTTTCAAGGACCGTACCCTCCACCGCATGACCCTGCTCGCCCACCCCCGCTACCTGCCCGGACCGGTCCTCGGTCGCGGCGGGCAGGCCGTGGTGCTGCGGGTCACCGATCGCGAGGCCCCGGCCCGCGCCCTGGTCGCCAAGCTCTGGCAACCCGGCGCCTTCGACGAGGACCTCTTGCGCGGCGAGTTCGCGCTCCTGGCTCGGATGCACGTTCCCGGCTTGGTCCGCGCCCACGATCTGGGACGCGACGCGGAGACCGGCGCACCGTTTCTGGTCGAAGACTTCATCGACGGACCGGACGCACGCGAGTGGCTCTCGAAAGCTCCGAGCGATCGCGCGCGCTCCGAGCGACTGGCCCGAGCACTGGGCGAGGTGACCGCCACGCTCGCGGTGCTCCACGACAGCGGCTTCTTGCACGGTGACCTCAAGCCTGCCCATGTGCGGGTGCCGGACGACGGGCGCGCGACCTTGCTCGATCTGGGCGCGGCGGTGGCACGGGCGCGGGCCGAGGTCGGACCTCACGCGATGACTCCGGGCTACGCGGCGCCCGAGCTCTGTGCCGGCGCGCGCCCCAGCCCGCGGACCGACCTGTTCGCCCTCGGCGCGCTGGCGTTCAGCGCCGCGACCGGGAAGGCGCCCGAGTCGGCGCGGCCCGTGCGCGAGCTCGCACCCTGGCTGCCACCGAGCTTGGGCGATCTCGTCGATCGGCTGCGCGCGACGCACCCCGAAGATCGCCCCCACGATGCCCGCGAGGTGCTCGAGGTTCTGGGCCAGAGCGTCGCGAGCGTCGCGCCGCGTCCGGTGCGATCGCTGCGCAGCGGCTCGGCCGAGCGCTCGGTGCGCGAGGCAGCGCTCGGTCTGCTCGACCGCCGCGACCCCGGGCTCACCTACCTGACCGGCGCGGCGGGCATGGGCAAGAGCCACGTGCTCTCGGAGTGGGTGACGCGCGCGCTCTTGGCCGGAAGGGCGGCTCGCTGGCTGCGCTTCCCCCACGTGGACGCGGGCTTCGAGTCGCGGCTGATCGCCTGGCTGCGCGGCGCCGAGGGCGCGCGGCCCTTCGCCGCGGGCCCGCTCTGGGTGGCGCTGGACGACGTCCACACCGCGCCGGCCGAGCTCGGCGTCGCGCTCGAGGCGTTTCGCTGTCGGCGACGTGATCCCGACGACGTCACGTTGGTCGCGGCGGTGCGCACGGCACCGAATGACAGCCCGAGCGTCGTGCTCGAGCCACTGGACCTGCGAGGCGTGCGCGGGCTGTGCGCCGAGCTCTCCGTCGAGGTCGAGCGGGCGAGTGAGCTCCTGAGCGCGAGCGGGGGCAACCCCGGCTTAGTTGCCGCGCTGGCGGGTAAGGCGCCGCTCACGCGTGAGACCGTGCTCGAGCGCGCAAAGCAGCTGACCCCCGACGCGGTCCGAGCCCTCGGCGCGCTGGCCGCAGTCGGTGGCAGCGCTCGCGAGTCGATGCTGAGCACGTTGCTGGGGGCTGCGCCTGGAGCACGCGCTTCGGCCGAGCTGGCCGCCGCAGGGTTGGTCGAGCGCCGATCGAGCTCCGTGTGGTCGCTCGTGCACGCCGAGCTCCGCGACGACCTTGCGAGTGCTCTGGTGAGCTCCGAGTTGGCACGCGGGCTGGCCGAGGTGGCCCTGAGCTCGCGCGCCACGCTCGGCCCCGCCGAGCTCGTGTCGCTCGCGCGTTTTCCTGCGCCCGCGGCCCGAGCCAAGCTGCTCGCCCTCGGCGCCACGCGGGCCCAAGCGGTGGGGCTTCGCTCGATCGAGACCGAAGCGCTGCTCGGGCTCGCGGCCGATCCCGAGGCTCGCACGCCCGAGGTGCTGACCGCGCTCGATCGCTCGACGCGGGGCGGGGGCAGCGCGGGCCTTCACCCCGAGCTGCTCGAGTGGCTCGACGCGTGCCCGAGCCTGACGGTGCTGGCGCTGCGACGCCGCGCCGAGCAGACCGCGCGGGCAGGAGATCACGGGCTGGCGGCAGAGCTCAGCGCGCGTGCCCTCGCGCAGGCGACGTCGCCCGCCGATCGAGTGCTCGCGCTCTCGACCGCGGCCTCGACAGCGCTGTACCGCGCCGACTGGACGAGCGCCGAGACCGCCCTCGCGGACGCGAAGGAAGCGCTGGCCTCTGCCCCGATCGACGACACCGAAGAACTGGCCCGCCTCGATCACAACCGCGGAGTGGTCGCGCTGTACCGCGCTCGCGTGGAGGAGGCCCGAGACGCGTTCGAGCAATCACTCGCTGCGAAACGCGCGATGGGTGACCGGGGCGGCACCTGGGCGTGTCTCTTGAATCTGGCGCTCGCTCGAGGTCAGCTCGGAGAGTTCGCTGCTGCTGAAGAGGCGCTGCTCGAGGCAGTCGCGACCTGTCGCGCGCTCGGGCAGCTGTCGGGCGCGGGCTGGTGTCTGGCGGCGCTGGCCGACGTGGCGCTGCGCCGCGGCGCTCACGTCGCCGCCGAGCGCTGGGTGGCCGAGGCCGAGCACCTGGGTGACGTGGTGCCGAAGCCGGTGCATGCCGATCTCGCCCTCTTGCGCGCCGAGCTCGCGCTGGTCGACGGCGACGGGCAGCGCGCGCTCGCGGCGCTCGGGGCCGTCCGCGAGGACCTCTTGGCCGAGGACGCTTTGCTCGCAGCGCGCGCCCTCACGCTGCGGGCACGCGCTCACCTGTGCACGCTTCCGGCCGATCGCAAGCTCGCGGCGCGCACCGCGATCCGCGCGGCGCGTCGTGCGCGGACCGCGGGCCTGCCCGAGCCCGAGCGGCGGGCGCTCGCGGTTTTTGCCGAAGCGCGACGCCGCTTCACTTCAGCGCCGCCGACCAGCTACCCTCGCGACCCGGTGGCAGGGGACGACGCACTGTGGGCCTTCTTGGCGACGGCCAGCACCGCGGCCGGCGCCGAGGCTGCCGCGCTCGCGCTCTGCCGCTGGGTGGTCGAGGCGAGCGGGGCCGAGCGGGTCTTCATCTTTGCCGGTGGGTCGAGCTTCGGCGTCGACGTCGATGGCGTGGCGATCGCCGATGCGAGCGCGCGCGTCCCCCGGGACGTGGTCGAGAGCGCGCTCCGCACGGGCGGCATCGCGAGCCACCCGACGGTGTCGACCCGCGGCGGCGCCGGCTCGCGCCTGACCGCCGTCGGTCCGGAGCCAGCGCGCGGTGCACGCGCGCTCTTGGTGCTCGAGCACCGCTTCTTGCCGAACGCCTTCGACTCCCTCGATCGACAGGCAGTCGAGCGCTGGGCCTTGTGTGCGACGCTGGCGGTCGCCGTCGGTGGCGGACACGAGCCGATCGCGGTTTTCGAACCGCCGCCCGAGCCGGAGGCTCTCTCGCTGCACGAGCCGAGCACGGTCTTGCCCTCGCGGCGCGGCCGGCGGGCATTCCCCAACATCGTGGGCGAGAGCCCGGCCCTGGGCCGCGCGCTGGCGCGGCTCGACACCGCGGTGGACAGCGACCTGCCGGTGCTCGTCACCGGTGAGACCGGCGTGGGCAAAGAGCTGTTCGCGCGCGCGCTGCACGACAGCGGGCCGCGGGCCCGCGCGCCGTTCGTGGCCATCAACTGCGGCGCGGTGCCCGACTCGCTGTTCGAGGCCGAGCTCTTCGGTCACGCCCGGGGCAGCTTCACCGGCGCCGATCGCGCCCGCGCCGGCTTGATCGCCCGAGCCGAGGGCGGCACGTTGTTCCTGGACGAGATCGGCGAGTTGCCACTGATGCGGCAGGCGACGCTCTTGCGAGCGCTGGCCGAGCGGCGCTATCGCCCGGTGGGCAGCGACGAAGACAAACCGTTCGACGTGCGGGTGATCGCGGCGACCAATCGCGACCTGGAGCGCGAGGTCGAGGTCGGCACCTTCCGTCGCGACCTCTTGTATCGCCTCAACGTGCTCGAGGTCCGCGTGCCGCCGCTGCGCGAGCGCCCGGAGGACATCTTGGTCATCGCCGAGCACGTGCTGGCAGCCACCGGCTCGAACGCGGCGCTCTCGCAGCGCGCATCGCGTGCGCTGATGTCGCATCGCTGGCCCGGCAACGTGCGCGAGCTCGAGCATCAGATCCAGCGCGTGGCGGCGCTGGGTGTGGCGCGGGTCGAGCTCGAGCACCTGTCGCGCGAGGTCCGCGCGGCGTTCAAAGACGACCCTGCCCCCAAGCTGACCCTGCCCCCGAGCAAGAAGCCCAGCGGCCCCGACGCCGAACGCGACCAGGTGCGGGCGGCGCTCGAGCGCGAGGGCGGAAACATCACCCGCGCCGCCGAGCGCTTGCGCCTGACCCGGCATGGCCTCAAGAAGAAGATGATTCGTCTGGGGCTGCGCGAGCCGAAGGCCTCGGGAGGGTGACCATGCATCGCTGGGTGATCTCGCTTGTCGCGCTCTGTGCGCTCGGATGCGGGTCGGAAGACTCGAGCGGCAGCGGCGCCGCGGGCGGCAGCGGAGGCAACGGCGCCAGCGGCGGCAGCGGCGCGACCGGCGGCAGCGCTGGCAGCGGCGGCGGCGCGACCGGCGGCAGCGGAGGCAGCGCGACCGGCGGCAGCGGAGGCACGGCGGACTGCCTGGCCCAGGTGTCGGGGGTCGAGGTCGCGGACGTCGATCTCGACGGCTTTCCTTCCTACAGCGTCGATGGTTGCCAGCTGGCGTACGTGTCGGGCAAGACCGGGCAGCTGCTCTTGCGCGATCTGGCCACTGGGAAAGAGACCGTGATCGACGACGGCGCGGAGGGCCCGCGGCGCCCGAGCCTGGCAGGCAGCGTGCTGGCGTGGGAGTCGGCCAAGCACCTGGTGCGCGTGCGACACGGCGGCACGGTCACCATCCTGAGCGGCGGCTTCAACCTGGCGGGCGAGCCCCGCGCCACCAGCGACGCAGTGGTGTTCACCGGCTGGCTCGGCACCGACACCGACACCGACTCCGACGTGTTCCTGTATCAGGTCGGCACGGGGACGAGCACGGCCGTGGCCGCGGGGCCCGGTCAGCAGCGCTTCGCCGACGTCTCGGCCACCCACGTCGCGGTCAGCGACTTCTCGGAAGATCCCGGGGGCGTGTACACCGGCGACGGCGCATCCCAGGCCGACATCATCGTGTTCGATCGGGCCACGCTCACCCCCACCGTGCGCGCTGCGCCCGGGAAGCAGGCATTCCCCATGCTCGGTTCGAGCGGCACGCTGAGCTACCTCGAGTGGATCACCGTCCACCCGATCCCGAAGCTGCAAGACTACACGCTCCGGGCGGTGCCGCTCGCCACGCCCACCGCAACCGCCACCAAGATCGCCGACGTGCAGTCGGACCAGGCGGTGCGGCCCACGGCCCGCGCCGGCGTGGCCGAGTGGGTCGTGCGCTGGCAAGGGGTGAGCTCGCTGTACCGCGCGGCGCTCGACGGTTCTACCGCGCCGCAGAAGCAGGATCTCGGCACCGCCGCGGTGCTGCACGCGCCCAGCTCGTCGAGCAGCATGACGGTGCTCGCCGTGCGTCAGACCGCCACCAGCGCGCCGGCGCTGGTGGCCATCCCGCGCTGATGATGTGCGACGAAACCGCAGTCAGCCGGGAGGCCACGCCTGGGCAGAGCCGCGGCGGACGAACACGTGCGGGGTGCGCCGAGCCGCCACGGTCTCGTCATCCGCACGCGTTGCCTTCGCCGAAGTGCAGGACTCCCTCGGAGTACGTTGCGGAGTAACAAGTAGCAGCGGAATCCACGCAGAACCTCAACGGGTCACACTCCAAACGCACGCTGGCGCCTTGCACGACGCCTGAACATCCAAGCGCGTCGCGTGATTGGATCTGAAACTCGAGGGACTCCTGTAGGTTCGGGAAGGAACAGGACGTGTACTCCTCCCGGCAGGCGGCACAGGTTGGCTCTTGCGGCTCATCGGAACATCCGCAAAGCGGCAGACATAAGAGCGCGAGCGCGACTATCGTTCGTATGACCAACATTCTGCCGCCCCTTGCTGGCAAGGCCTCCATTTGCCGCGTGCAGCGCTGAGGAACCTCACGTCGCCCGCACCGGGAAGGTGGACCCAGGACGTCCCAGCCACCTGCTTGCCTTCGCCGACTGTACGCGGAGATCCCTTGAGCGCGAACGGCACAACCACTTCGACTACCGGTGTCTTTCCGCTCGGCCCGGAGACTTGGAACACCAGGTCTCGGAGAATAGGCCCGTCCGCGCCTGTCCCTGCCACGCAGTCGCCCGCCAGGTACAAGCATTTGGCAGCGCCCTGCCCGGCCGCCAGCAGCACCTTGCTCGCGACCAGGTTCTTCGCCTCTATCGGTTCGCTGAACTCCACGCGAACCTGGTTCGACTTGGAGGTAACCTCGACACGCGCGACGTGTGGGGCACTTCCGGTGAAGAACGGGCGCTTCCAGACTGCGGAGGTATCCACCTGGCCATCCCCGTCCAACACCTGGACTTCTGGTGAAGGAGATATCTCGAGCTGATACCAGGCATCAGACTGAAGAATGGTGGTCGGCACGAGGTAGAAGAACGCGCTGGCAGGGTTGCCCTTTTCCTCAGATACCTCCACCTTTGCGGGGACTGCTTCTCCCGAGGATTCATGCCGGAACACGGCATGCGCTGTCAGGGTTGCAGCCTGATCGAGCGGCTCGCCGGAGGTGCGGTCCATCGCGAACGCTAGTCGCGCGTCCACCGGAACGTTGGTCTTGCCTGGCGCAAAATCGGAAGGGAACAGTCGCAGCGGGCGCCGGTTCGCTCTTTGTGTTTGTGGGGCCGGAGGTTGCACCCCAGGGTTTTCGTGCCTCGGCTCCTCAGCGCTCTGGCACGCGGATGGCATCGCGAGCAGAAGCGCACAGAGCGTTCCCCAGGCCGAGAACTGAGCGGTCATTGGGTTCTCCACGTTCAAACGCCGTTACTCAAAGGTTGTAGTACCAGACCGACGCCCTCGACAGAGCGCTTGCATTGAAAACAAGATCGTAGGACGCGTCCGGGTTAGGCCCTGGGGGCGGGTCATAGTACGGCGCGTAGTTCGAGAGTTGATACCAGCTGGAGCCGTAGTAGACGCAGGGCGTAGAGATGTCCGGGTTCTTCGTCACGCCGGGCAGTCCGTCCACACAATGGCGGTTGCTGCTCGGCGAAGACCCCGTGCAGAAGACATGCGTCGCGGGACCATTCATCAGGCCGTGGCCGCAGAACGCGCCGCACCCGCACGTCGGGCAAATCCAGTTGATGCCGTTCGCGCCACACCAGTTGTACTCGTCATCGAGACCCAACTTGCTGTGCCCCTGCTCGTGGACGTTGACGACCGACTGCCAGTCCGAGTCATGTTGTGAGGCGCAGTTGAAACCGGGCATCCGGCTGACGCCGCCGTTTGACTGATCAGCGCACGGTGAATCGCTCAGCGGGTGATTCACGCAGATCTCGCAACTCGAGTCGATCTCGTTGCACCAGTCTTTTGGCTTTCCGTCAGGCCCGTAGTCGAGACGAGCAGGCTGCCGTTCGTCGCTTGCAGCATCCGCATCGACGTGCGCTTCAAGTCGTTGACGAATTTGGTCCACGCCGAACCCAGCGCGGGTCCCACCTGCTGCTGCGCGCACACCTTCCTGGCGACGCCCGGGTATTTCGGGGCATACGGGTGAAGCACGAACGAACCCTCGCCGGCGTACGACTTCACCGTCACGTAGACTCGCGTCGTACTCGCAAATGACCACGTCAGAATCGACTCGCTGGCAGCAGCGCTCGTGCTCGACCATTGCGCACCCGGCCCCGGAAGTTGGTTGGTGGTGTCCGCGTACAAGTCGAAGTCGGCGTTCGCGGGATGACCGTCCAGCGTCAAGAAGAGCGGCCTGTTCGCCGGCACGTCGACGAAGAAATGCGTCGTCTGCCCGGTGCCGAAAAGGACGCCTTGCATCTCCTGCTGGAGGCCCATCGCGTAGGGTTGGGCGAGCGCCATCGGATTGCATCGCACCTGGACCTTGTCGATGAACGGGTGGCCGCCAGCGACGGAGACGCTAGGGTCGGTGTGCCAGATGAGCCAGTACCGCTGCGACGGCGCGGGCAGGCCCCAAGGCGCCTCCCACAGGCCGCTGCGATTCCCATCGTAGTAGAGCACTGTCCCGTAGCTCGCGCCGCCGATAACGGCGAAGTAATCGAAGGCTGGCGGCTGTTGGGGGCTGTCCTCGATGCTGAAGCTGGACCAATGAACCTTGACGTTGTTGACGACGGCGGGCACCGAGAGGTACCAGAGGTAGTCTTGGTTGTGGATGTAGGCATTGGTGCCCGGGAAGTTAGGATGGTCCTTCACCGTGATCTTCACCGGGATGTCGGCGCTCCACGCCACACCGTCCGTCGGACAGGTCACCGCCCGGGCGATTCTTGAATTGCCGAGGAAGGCAAGCGCAAAAGCTGCGCTTGCCACTGCCTGGCACCTGCTCCGCCCAGGTCGCCGCGCGGCCCGCACCGACGGCAGGGGCGTGGGCCCGTTGTGCTCAGTGCGTAGGTGAGCGTGGGCACGGAACGGGAGGGTGTGCACCCCAGCTACCTTCCGGTTCATCGTTATTTTTACCTACGTATTTTTTGCTCCAGGTCAAGGCCATTCCAGGCGGTCGGCGCGCGTCGGGGTCGCGCGGAGCACGACGTTTACGTGATCCACGCGCGACCGCTGACGGAACGAGAGAACTCGCGCTATCGCAAGAGGAGCAAAAATCCATGAGCACGTCTGCACGCAAGCGTTCTTCGACGACGGGAGCCGCCCTGGCCAAAGCGGTTGCGGAATTCGATGACGAGCTCGTGGTCGACACCTTCGGACCGCCCACGGCCGATGCCCGGGCCCGTTGGGAAAACGCGAAACGGCGTCGTGGCCGTCCGCGAACCGGACGCGGGGCGCGCGTCATCTCCGTGAGCGTCGAGCGTTCGCTCCTCGAACGTTCAGACGCCGTGGCGCGCCGGCTGGATCTGACCCGTGCAGAGCTCATTGCGCGGGGCTTGCGCGCCGTGCTGGCCGTTGAAGGAGAGCGCTGAGGTCGGTGCGTCAGACCACCACCAGCGCGCCGGCGCTGGTGGCCATCCCGCGCTGATGATGTGCGACGAAACCGCAGTCAGCCGGAAGGCCACGCCCTGGGTACCCTTCGGCGGACGAACACGAGCAGGGCGCGCGGAGGCGCCACGGTCGGTTCATGGGCTCGAGCGAGACCGGCGTCGCGTCCCTGTGGGCTACGGCGTGGACGCCGAGGCTGAGGCAACGGAACCCAAGAAGCGGCGACGGGTCGCAACACCTTCGGGCGCCTCGGCGTGGACCCGCTGATGATCCACGGTCGTGTAGCCATGTGCGATCCGGTTCCGCACGCGCACGATCGCGCGCATGCCTGCCGCGAGCTCTGGAGGAATCGCACCTCTGGAAGCAAGGACGTCGAAGGTCGAGCCCACGTCGTCCGCCGGCGGCAACCCGGCATCAGCCAGCCAATGCGCCGCCAGGTCGATCGCCTCCTGAATGGCGAGGAACAGGTAGAACGAAGCCAAGTCGGCCCGCCTGGCGTCAGCCGCGAACGCCTCGGGGCTGACCGAGACGAGATCCTCCACTTCCCCGAGCCAGGCCTCGGCGCGCGCGATCTTCTGACCTGAGACCTCAGCGCGCACCACGGGCTTTCGCCTCCAACCTGGCGCGAGCCGCGTCGTGCATGCGCTTCGCGTAGGGCGCGAAGTCCCACCAGTCGAGCATGGCGCGAGCGCAGAACGCCGGCCAGCAGCCGGGCTCGACCGCGCGGACCACCGCTCCGCTCCGAGCGATCTCCATGCGCAGGAGCGGCGGGGCCTCGTCGAGCACGGTCGCGTCGATCGAGGCGTGAACGGCGCGTTCGAGCCGGTCGAGCACTTCATTCCGTTCCGGCGGCGTGACTCCTTCGGCCCAGCGAATGCCGAGGTCGACGTCGCTCTCGGCGGTCGCCCGCCCGGACGCGTGCGACCCGAAGAGCACGGCCAGCTCGATTTCGGGCTCTTCGCTCATCGCCTGGCGGAGAACGGAAACCACATCCATGACTGATGCCCGAGCATAGCGCGAAGCGGCCGGGCTCACGCGATGTTTTCGGCCATCCCGCAGACCTCGCGGTGCTGCACGCGCCCAACTCGTCGAGCAGCATGACCGTGCTCGCGGTGCGCCAGACCGCCACCAGCGCGCCCGCACTGGTGGCGATCCCGCGCTGACCTGGCTCAGTACGGCTCGTGGCAGTCACCCCAGACCTTGCTCGAAGCGAAGCCCCACTTGTTCTCGACCGGACCGGTCTTGAAGGGCAGCGACCCGCCGGCGGGCCACTCGTTCTTCACGTCCCACTCGGTCAGGCCGGTGCGCGTGTCGACGATCTTGCCGCTGGCGTCGTAGAAGGCGATCACGGCTTCCGGGCTCGAGCACGGCTTGCCGGCGTTCTTCACCGTGCCGGTGGTACGCCAGTACTCGGTCTTGCCGATGGTCTCCTTGTCGGTCTTCACGTCGGCGACCGTGGCGTTGAAGCTGCTGTCGGCGGGGAAGGCCCGGGGCTCGAGCTTGTGCGACGCGTACGGGCGCGCCAGCTTCTTGATGTCGCGGATGTAGTGGAACGGGCTGGTCTCACCCGGGGGCACGTTGTGGCGCATGCCGAGGGCGGTCTCGCCGAAGCCTTCGGCCGCCGCGATCGAGTCCACACCAATGGGCTTGCCCTGGGCGTCGAACAAGAGCACGGCCACCTTGGGCGACTCGATCCACTTGGAGGTGTCGTTGCGGATCTCGCCGATGATGTGGAGAAAGCCGGTATCCTCCAGGCCCGAGCGCCCCTCGATCACGGTCAGCGCCAGCGCGGCGCCCTTGCTCGACGACGACGCCGGCACCGCGGCGCCTGCGGCGCGGTCGGCGGACTCGGCCTTCGACTCGGCTCGAGGGGCGGTGGTGCTCGCCGGCGCGGCGGCGGTGCCTTCGGCGCGAGAGCCGCCCTTGCAGGCGAGCAGGACGAGTAGAAGCGGGGCCACGGTCCAGGTCGAAGAACGAATCATCGAGGCTCCTTTCGGGGTCGATGGGTGAATGAGCAAGCGCTGGGCCAGGCGAAAACCCGCCAGAAAGCAGCGAGCGCGCAGCTCCGGCATGCAGCTTCGGCGTGCCATTCCTGCGTACGGTCGAGCTCCCGCAGGGGCGCGCCCCCAAACGCTCGAGCGTCAGCGCGATCGCATCAGGCGGCGTTCGAGCTCGGCGCCTTGGCGAATTGTCCGATATCGGGTCCCAGCGCGCCGGCACCGCCGCTCTCGCCGACACCGCCTGCCCCCGCGCCACTGGTCTCGGTCACGTCCACCTGGCGATCTTCCGTGCCGCACCCAGGCAACGTCGCCCCGACCAGGCAACCCGCGACGCGCCTGTTTCCACCGAGGCCTGCCACGGCTTCACGGCTCTGCGCGCGAGCGTGCGCCGAGGCCTTTCGGGGTTCCCGTGCAAGTAGGATAAGAGTACTCCCTGGATGCATAATTGGGTTGACAAGCCCGCGCCCCGGCGTAGCCTCAAAGGCGTCATGGTCGAGAAGGTCTCGCTCAGTCTCGACTCGGCGATCCTCGATGAGGCGCGAAAGGTCGCCGGCCGCCGCGGTCTCTCGGCGCTCGTCAACGACGCTCTGCGGCTTCGACTGCAGCACGAGCGGCTCCGGAGGTTGCTGGCCGAGCTCGACGGCGAATACGGTCCCGTCCCGGAGGCAGAGCTCCAGCGCGCGAGGAAGGCATGGCCCGTCCGAAGGAAGAGATCCCGCCGCGTTTCCTGATCCTCGACTCGGGCGCGGTCATCGGCTGGGCGCGCGGGGATGTGACGGTGCGCGCGATGCTCGCACGCGCTCTCGAGCTTGGCGTGGACGTTCGGATCCCCACCGTCGTCCTGGCCGAGACGTTGCGCGGCGGGCCACGTGACGCGCCGATTCATCGGGTCCGCGCAGCCGTCGACGTGTTTCCTCAGACCGAGCGCATCGCCCGCCTCGCCGGGACGCTGCTCGGCCGTACGCGTGGAAGGAACACGGCGGACGCTCTGGTGGCAGCGGAGGCGATCGACCTGGGCGCGGACGTGCTGACGGGCGATCCGAAGGACTTGAGCGAGCTCCTGGCGGGCCATCCGCAGCTCACCATCCACGCTGTTTGATGTCGGCCCGCGGTCACCTGGGGCGCGGGACCTTGCGGCTGATCAGGGCCGGCACACGCCGAGCCAGCTGGGGCTCGAGTCGGCCTTGCAGCTTCGGCGTGCCATTCCCGCGTGGTCCGGCTATGCCCGTCGCGTGAAGAAGGTCGTGGTTCACCGCGCCGGGTCGTACGACCGGCTCTGCATCGAAGAGCACGCCGATCTCGCACCGGGGCCGGGCCAGGTGCTGATCGAGGTGGAGGCGACGGGCGTGAACTACGCCGACTGCATCGTGCGCATGGGGCTGTACTCGTCGGCGAAGAAGTACGTCGGTTGGCCCATCACACCCGGCTTCGAGGTCGCCGGTCGCGTGAAGGCCCTGGGCGCGGGCGTGAGCGCGCCCGCCGTGGGCAGCGAGGTGATCGGCCTGACCCGCTTCGACGGCTACGCCACCCAGGTGGTGGTGCCCGAGGCTCAGGTCTTCGCGAAAGCCCCAGAGATGACCGCCACGGTCGCCGCGGGCTTTCCGGCGGTGTTCCTCACCGCGCACTTCGCGCTGATCGAGCTGTGCAAGCTGCGACCGGGCATGAAGGTGCTGGTCCACTCGGCGGCTGGCGGGGTCGGTGGCGCGCTCACCCAGATCGCGCGCCTGCACGGCTGCGAGGTGGCCGGCGTGGTGGGCAGCGCCCACAAGATCGAGGCGGCGCGGTCCCACGGCGCGACGGTGGTGATCGACAAGGGCAGCGACGACCTGTGGGCCGCGGCCGAGCGCTTCGCGCCCGAGGGCTACGACGTGGTGCTCGACGCCAACGGCGTCGAGACGCTGAGCGAGAGCTACGCCCACGTGCGCCCCACCGGTCGCCTGGTGATCTACGGCTTCCACACCATGATGCCCAAGACCGGCGGCAAGCCTCACTACGGCAAGCTGGCGGTGGACTGGCTGCGTACGCCGCGCTTCAACCCGCTGAAGCTCACCGAAGAGAACCGCAGCGTGATGGGCTTCAACCTGTCGTACCTGTTCGACCGACCCGAGCTGCTCGCCGAGGGCATGCGGGACCTGCTCGGCTGGCAGGGGAAGCTCCGCCCCCACGAGGTGCGCGTGTTCCCGCTCTCGCGCGTGGCCGAGGCCCACGCGGCCATCGAGTCCGGAACGACGACCGGCAAGCTGGTGCTGGTTCCGGATTGAGTCAGGGCCGGCACACGCCGAGCCAGCTGGGGCTCGAGTAGGCCTTGCAGGTCTGGCCCGAGGGGCAGCCGCCGTTGCCGGGGGTGCCGCCCACGGCGCCCGCGTCGGGTGCGCCAGTGGCGCTGGCCTTGCACAGCCAGCGGCACACGCCGCTGCCGCCGGCGAAGTCGCACTGCTGCGAGTCCTGGCAGTCGTTCAAGAACTGGCACGCCATGCCCAAGGTCGAGCCGGCGTCGATGGTGTAGTTGGGCCAGCTGCACTTGAGCTTGCCGCTGGCAGCCACGTGGCAATCCGACTCGGGCCCGGGCGGGCAGTCCTTGGCCCAGGGCGTGCACGAGGCCGAGAAGGTGCAGACCTGCATGAACGACGTGCCGTAGCTGATCTTCATGTCGCACGAGCCGGCGCTGCCGCACTGCGCGTCGCTGCAGCAGGGGTGCGTGCACTTGCCCAGCGCGCAGCTCAGCTTCGGCTCGCACTCTTTGTGGGCGGCGCACGCCTCGCCCAGCTTCTTGGTGCCGGTGCTGAGCACGATGCAGGCCGTGGTGTAGCCGCCGGCGTCCATCTGCTCGATGCGGCAGGTCTGACCCGCGGGGCAGTTCTGCTGGACCAGATCGCAGGCGCCGGTGACGTTGGTCGCGGTGCCCGGCGCGCAGGTGCCGGCGTCACCCGCCGAGCCGCCCGAGCCGCCCGAGCCGCCGCCCCCGCCGCCAGTGTTGCCACCTCCGCCGCTCGAGGTGCCCGCCCCGCCGCCGCTGCCGGCGTTGCCGCCGCCGCCGCTGCCGGCGCTTGCGTCGTCGCCGGCGTCCCCGCACTGGCACGCGCCGTAGCCGCTGCCATCGCTCAGGCACTTCTGAACGCCCTTACCGCTCATGCAAGCGCACTCCACCTGCCGGCCGGGCTCGCACGCCTTCGACTCGTCGTCGGAAGACGAACACCCCAGTGCCAGCGCCGCGAGCAAGAACGCGAGTCGCATACCGGGGAGGATAGCTACTTCAGGCTCGCGATGCGAGCCTCGGCGTCCTTGCGCAGCTTTCCGCAGACCAGATCGCAGAGCTCGAAGATCATCGGCTCGGTGATCGAGTAGCGCACGTTCGCGCCGTCGCGCTCGCGCCCCACCAGCCCGGCCTGGCTCAAGATGCCGAGTTGCTTCGACACGTTGGCCTGCTTCATCTCGAGGGCCGTCACGATCTCGGACACGCTGAGCGAGCCCTCGCCGAGCAGCTGGAGGATCTGGAGGCGGGTCGGCTCGCTGAGCACCGAGAACACCCCCGCCACGCTGCTCAGAATCGGCCCCTCGAGGCGGCGAATGCGGGCGCGACGCGACATTGACATATTGCTATATGGTGATATGTTCCAGCTCTCGCAAGGGTATCGCCCCAGAAAGAGCCCCGCAACCATGACCCGTCTCGCGTTTCTCGCGGCGCTGCCGCTGTTCGCGGCCTGCCACCGGGAGCCCCCGCCCCCGGCCCAGAGCACCCTCGCCAAGACCCCGGTCTCCGTCGCCGCCGCGCGCCGCGCGGACTCGAGCGTGGTGCAAGAGGTCGTCGGGACCGTGCGCCCCAAGGTCAGCTCGAGCATCGCGCCGAACGTGATGGGCACGGTGAAGAAGATCGAGGTGACGCTGGGCAGCCGAGTGCGCGCCGGTGACGTCTTGGTTCGACTGCGCGCGGGTGAGATCGACGCCAAGGCGCGCCAGACGGCTGCGGTGCTCGATCAAGCCAAGATCGAGCTCGCGCGCGCCAAGAGCCTGGAGCAGCGCGGGGTGATCTCGAAGTCCGAGCTGGACGCCACGACCTCGCGCTTCCGGGTAGCCGACGCGTCGCACGGCGAAGCGCGAGTGATGCAGGGCTACACCGCGATCCGCGCGCCGTTCGCGGGCGTGGTGACCGCCAAGCTGGTCGAGGCCGGAGATCAGGCGCTGCCCGGGCGCCCGCTGCTCATCCTCGAGGATCCGACGGCGCTGCGACTCGAAGCGTCGGTGCCCGAGGTGATGGCCGCGGGGCTCGCGATCGGGCACAAGCTCTCGATCCGGCTCGACGGGTCAGGGGGCGATCTCGAGGGCAGCGTGGCAGAGATCAGCCCGAGCGCCGAGGCCAGCTCGCGCACGGTGCTGGTCAAGCTCGATCTGCCCCAGTCGCCAGGCCTGCGCGCCGGGATGTTCGGTCGCGTGAGGCTCACCACCGGCGAGCGCCGCGCCCTCGAGGTCCCGGCGGCGGCGCTGGTCCAGCGCGGTCAGCTCGAGATGGTGTTCGTCGCCCAGGCCGACAAGGCCGCGCTGCGACTGGTCCGGAGCGGCCGCACGCGGGGCGGCTCGGTCGAGATCTCGAGCGGGCTCGACGAGGCAGAGCGCGTGGTGGTCAGCCACCCGAGCCAGCTCAGCGATGGGCAACCCATCGAGGTCCGGCCGTGAGCGCCTCAGGGCTCGGACCGGCGGGCGCCATCGCGCGGGCCTTCGTGCACTCGAAGCTGACGCCGCTCTTCATCGTGGCGTCGGTGCTCTTGGGCCTGTTCGCCACGCTGTTCTTGCCGCGGGAAGAGGAGCCGCAGATCAAGGTGCCGATGGTCGACGTGATGGTCGCCATGCCCGGCGCCAGCGCGCGAGAGGTCGAGAGCCGCGTGTCGGCTCCTATCGAGCGCTTGCTGTGGGAGATCCCAGGGGTCGAGTACGTCTACACCACCAGCCAGCCCGGCCGCTCGCTGGCGGTGGTGCGCTTCCGCGTCGGTGAAGACGTCGAGCGCTCGGTGGTGAAGCTGGACGCCAAGCTGGCCGCCAATCAAGACCGCATCCCGAGCGGAGTCTCCCAGCCCTTGGTCAAGGTGCGCTCCATCGACGACGTTCCCATCCTGGCGCTCACCTTCCACTCGGGGAACCACGATCACCTGACCCTGCGCCGCGTGGCAGCCCAGGTCGCGTCCGAGATCAAGCGCATCCCCGAGGTCAGCGAGACCCAGCTGATCGGCGGAGTGCGCCGCCAGGTCCGCGCCTCCCTCGACCCCGCCTTGCTCGCGTCCCGCGGGCTCGGGCTATCCCAGGTGGCCGGCGCGCTGAAGAGCGCCAACGAGCAGAGCTTCGCGGGCTCGCTCACCACCGACGATCACAGCGTGGTGGTGCAGACCGGCGGCTTCTTCGCCAGCGCCGACGACGTGGGCGCGGTGGTGGTCGGGGTGCACCAGGGCGCGCCGGTCTACGTCCGCGACGTGGCCAAGGTCTCCGACGCCAGCGAAGAGCCGTCGCAGTACGTGCTGTTCGGCAGCGGTGCCACCCGCTCGAGCGATGCCGACGAGCGCCCGGCCGTCACCCTCTCGGTCGCGAAGCGCCCCGGGACCAACGCCATCGACGTGGCCCAGGGCGTGCTCGCTCAACTCGACGACGTGAAAGGCACGCTCATCCCGGGCGACGTCGAGGTGACCCTCACGCGCCACTACGGCGAGACGGCCGCCGAGAAGTCCAACGAGCTCTTGTTCCACATGGCCGTGGCCGTGATCAGCGTGTCGCTCTTGATCCTCTTCATGCTGGGCTTCCGCGAGTCGCTGGTGGTGGCGGTGGCCATCCCCTCGACCTTGGCGCTCACGCTCTTGGTCTTCCACCTGACCGGCTACACCCTCAATCGCATCACGCTGTTCGCGCTGATCTTCTCCATCGGCATCCTGGTCGACGACGCGATCGTGGTGGTCGAGAACATCGTTCGCCATCGCGACCTACCCGAGAACGCGGAGCGCCCCCTGGGCGACGTGGCCATCGCCGCGGTGGCCGAGGTCGGCAACCCGACCATCTTGGCGACCCTGGCGGTGATCGCGGCCATCGTTCCGATGGGGTTCGTCGGCGGCATGATGGGCCCTTACATGCGACCGATCCCGGTGGGCGCGACCGCCGCGATGGTCTTCTCGCTGGTGGTGGCCTTCATGGTCACGCCCTGGGCGGCGACGCGCCTCTTGGCCCGCGGGAAGAAGCACGCGGCGCACGCTCACGGCGACGATCGCCTGACGCGGGCGTACCGCTGGCTGATGTCGCGCTTCGTCGGCCGCACGCCCTGGCGGTGGGGCTTCTTGACGGTGGTGGCCGCGATGCTGGTCGGCGCCATGGCCTTCGTGCCGGCGGGCCTGGTGCGGGTGAAGATGCTGCCCTTCGACAACAAGAGCGAGCTCCAGGTAGTGCTCAACATGCCCGAGGGCAGCTCGCTCGAGCGCACCACGCGCGTCGCCCGCGAAATCGCCGGCGCGGTGCGCACCGAGCCCGAGGTGATCGACTACCAGGTCTATTCGGGCACCGCGGCGCCCTTCAACTTCAACGGCCTGGTTCGGCACTATTACCTGCGGGCGGGGGCGAGCGTCGCCGACGTGCAGGTGAACCTCTTGCCGAAGCACGAGCGCAAGGCGCAGAGCCACGAGATCGCCAAGCGCATCAGGCCCCGGGTCGCCGAGATCGCCGCGCGCTACGGCGCCCGGGTGTCGATCGCCGAGGTGCCGCCGGGCCCGCCGGTGCTGCAGACCCTGGTCGCAGAGGTGTACGGCCCCGACGTGGACGCTCGCCGGCGGCTGGCGGAAGAGGTGCGCAGCCTGTTCAAGCGCACGCCCGGCGTGGTGGACGTCGACTGGTACGCCGAGGAGGCGCACGAGAAGCATCGCCTGGTGATCGACAAAGAGAAGGCGGCGCTGCACGGCATCGGAACCGACGAGATCGGCGCGGCGATCCGGGTCGCGGTGGGCGGCGACACGCTGGGCTTGGTCCACATGCCCGGCGAGCAAGAGGACGTCTCGGTGATGCTGGACCTGCCGCGCGGCGAGCGCCCCGACACCGACAGCCTACTCGGGCTGAGCATGCCCGCTCGGGGCGGCGGCCTGGTGCCGCTGCGCGAGCTGGTTCGGATCGAGCGCACGCCAGAAGACCAGAGCATCTACCACAAGAACCTGGTGCCGGTGGTGTACGTGACCGGCGACGTGGCCGGGGGCGCCGAGAGCTCGGCATACGCCGTCTTGGCCATGAACGGCGAGCTCGCGAAGCTGGACGCGACCCGGTTCGGGGGCAGCACCAGCAAGCTCGCGATTTACGATCTGGCCCAGCCCGCGAACGACGACAAACCCGCGATCAAGTGGGACGGCGAGTGGCACGTGACGCTCGAGGTGTTCCGCGACCTGGGGGTGGCGTTCGGCGCGGTGCTGATCTTGATCTACGCGCTCTTGGTCGGCTGGTTCCGCTCGTTCTCGACCCCGCTGGTGGTGATGGCAGCCATCCCGTTCTCGTTGATCGGCATCTTGCCCGCCCACGCGGCGATGGGCGCGTTCTTCACCGCCACCAGCATGATCGGCTTCATGGCAGGCGCCGGCATCGTGGTCCGCAACTCGATCATCTTGGTCGACTTCGCCGAGGCCCGCATCGCCGAGGGCATGTCGGTCGAGGCCGCGGTGGTCGAGGCGGGCGCGGTGCGCTTCCGCCCGATGCTGCTCACCGCGCTGGCCGTGGTGCTGGGCGCGGCGGTGATCTTGTTCGATCCGATCTTCCAGGGCCTGGCCATCGCGCTGATGGCCGGCGAGATCGCGTCACTGTTCGTCAGCCGCGCAGCCGTGCCCGTGCTCTACGCCATGGCGGCGCGCCGCCGGGGCGCCCCGCGCGAATCGCCGGTCGCGACCGGCACCGAGCTGCCGAGCCCGGCGGAGTGAGGTCCGAACCGCGAAGGTGAGCCCGAAGAACGGGGGCCGGTCGGAGACGCCGCTGTCCATCCGCCGGAGTGTAGAGGACGCCTGGCTCGATTTCCTCCGGCACGAAATTTTCGATGCTCCCGCGCGCCATCCATGCGAGCACCGGGGCCATGGCGAACGAGAAGTATCGGTTGGTCACGCGCAGCGACTTCGACGGCTTGGTGTGTGCAGTGCTCTTGAAAGAGCTCGACATGATCGACGAAATCCTGTTCGTGCACCCGAAGGACATGCAAGACGGCAAGGTCGCCATCACCGGTCGCGACATCTCGACCAACCTGCCGTACGTCCCGGGCGTGCACCTGGCGTTCGACCATCACCACAGCGAGAAGCTGCGGGTCGGCGAGCACGCGAACCACTTTTGCAGCGCCGACGCCCCGTCGGCCGCCCGCGTCGTCTACGATCACTTCGGCGGAAAAGAGCGGTTCCCCAGCGTCGGCGACGACCTGATGGCCGCGGTCGATCAGGGCGACTCGGCCGCCTACTCCGAAGACGAGATCCTGAACCCCAAGGGCTGGGCGTTGCTCAACTTCTTGATGGACGCGCGCACCGGGCTCGGGCGCTTCCGCAACTTTCGCATCTCGAACTACGACCTGATGATGCAGCTGATCGACGCCTGTCGAAAGCACAGCATCGAAGAGATCCTCGAGCTGCCGGACGTGAAGGAGCGCGTGGACCTCTACTTCGAGCACCACGAGAAGTTCAAGAAGCAGCTCCAGCGCTGCTCCAACGTGCATCAGAATCTGGTCGTCGTCGACTTGCTGGAAGAAGAGACCATCTGGCCGGGAAACCGCTTCATGGTCTATGCGCTCTTTCCCCAGTGCAACATCTCGATCCACGTGCTGTGGGGCAAGCAGAGCCAGAACACGGTGTTCGCGGTGGGAAAGTCGATCATCAAACGCGACTCGCGGACCGACATCGGAGAGCTGATGCTCACCTTCGGCGGCGGTGGGCACGTCGCGGCTGGCACCTGCCAGGTGGACAACGACAAGGCAGACGCCACGCTGTCGGAGTTGATCGAGATCATCAACGAAGACGGCTGACCCCCGGCGGGCTTCACGCTCGGTGAAATGTCCACCGCTTCGAGGCCCGCTGGCCCCGTGACCTCCGGCCGGGCTTGGCGCACGAGCGCATCCGGTCCAAACTGGCGTCCGTGCTGTCGCGCTTTTCTACCTTCGGTCTGCTGCTCGGCGTGCTCGCCAGCTGCAGCTCTTCGTCGACCAACCCCGCTAGCGCCGCCTGCGAGCCGGGCGAGCTGAAGCAGTGCTCGTGCCCAGACGGCGGCACCGGCACGGCGCCCTGCCAGTCGGGGCAGTTCGGCGCTTGCAGCTGCGGCGACGCGGGCGTCGGCGGAGGCGCGGGGGCGGCAGGCACCGGCGGGCTCGGCGGCGCCGCGGGCGTGGGCGGCAGCGGCGGCTCGGGTGGCCAGAAAGAGCCGCCGAGCTGCAAAGGCTTGAGTCCGTGTCCGACCGGGGACAGCTGCTGCAAGAGCCCGCTGCTCCCCGCGGGCAGCTTCTCACGGGACGCACTGCTCGAGGCGAAGTACAAGGCGAAGGTGAGCGCGTTTCGCCTCGACGCGTTCGAGGTCACCGTCGGCCGCTTCAGGAACTTCGTGAGCGCGGTGGTCGCGGGCTGGAAGCCACAGGCGGGCTCGGGCAAGCACCAACCCACGGCATTGAAAGATGAGCCCGGTTGGCAAGCAGAGCTTTACATCGACCTCTGGCCGTCGCTCGACGGGTGGAACACGAACGTGCCCAAGTGTCAGGGCGGCAGCGCCTCGTGGTCGCCCGCGGCGGGGACGAACGACAATCTGCCCATGAACTGCGTGAGCTTTCCTCAGGCGTACGCGTTCTGCATCTGGGACGGCGGGTACCTGCCCACCGAGGCCGAGCTCAGCTACGCGTGGGTCGGCGCCGACGCGCCGCGGCCTTTCCCGTGGGGCGGAGCGCCCGTGACCACGAAGCTTGCTACGGTGGGTTTCCCGGCGCAGGGGCTCCCGCCACCGGTCGCGTCCACTCCAAGCGGGGCGAGCCCGGCCGGCCACTTCGATCTTCTCGGCAGCCTGTTCGAGTACGCGCTCGACCACTTCAACGGCGCGGGCGAGTATCCGGTGTCGCCCTGCGATGACAACTGCGTGCGCCTCTCGAGCAATCCCAAGGCGGACCGCGCGATTCGGGGCGGCGGTTGGGTGAACCTCGCCAGCGAAATCCATGCCGGCTCTCGGCTTCCGTGGTTCGTCGGCGGGCACAACACGGGCTTCCGCTGCGCACGCCCGCCGAGCTGATCGACCAGTGCCCGCTGTAGGCGAAGGTGGGCTCAAGCTCCGCGCGCCACGGCCGTTCGTCAGCTTGCCATGCGCATGCTGCTTCACGGGGTCGCGAGTCTCGGTCTGAGTGGATTGCTCTTCGTCGCCTGCGGCGGCGAGGACGCGGCGCCCGGCGGCGCCTCGACGGGCGGCGGCGGCGCGGCCAGCGGCGGCAGCGCCG
>JACPVJ010000161.1 GCA_016191785.1 Myxococcales bacterium
CGCCGCCGCTGGTGGTGCCGCCACCGCTGGTGGTGCCGCCACCGCTGGTGGTGCCGCCACCGCTGGTGGTGCCGCCACCGCTGGTGGTGCCGCCACCACTGGTGGTGCCGCCACCGCTGGTGGTGCCGCCACCGCTGGTGGTGCCGCCACTACCGCCGGAACCTGCTGCGCCGCCGCCTGTGCCGGCCGCCCCGCCCGTGCCGCTGCCGCCGGAGCCCGCCGTGCCCCCCGAGCTCGCGCCGCCGCCGCCGATCGCGCCGCCGCTACCGCCGCTGGTGCCGCTGCCGGAGCCCCCGGCACCGCCACCCGGCGTGCCGCCGGTCGAGCTGAAGCCGCCTTCGTCGTTCAGCCCGCAGCCGGCCACCGAGATCAAAGTGACGAGCCCCGAGAGCCAAACGCCGCGCATGTGCGACGAGTATACACGAGCTTCAGCGAGCCGGCGCGTCGGAGCAGCAGCGGAAGCCGGTCTCGGCGCCGTGGTACCACGCGTCGTGCTTGGTCTGCGCAGCGCGGCAGTGGTTGCGGCTCGGTTGCCAGTAGGCGCCCTTCATCGCGGGCTCGGTGGGGCCTTTGCGATCGCGGGCGACCATCTCTTCCAGGTTGCCGGCCATGTCGCGAACGCCGAACGGGCTCTCGCACCGCGGGTGCGACCCCGGCGGCGCGCGGTGGTCGATCAGCTTGCCTTCAGGCGTGGTCAGATCCGTGCGGTCGGCGTTGCACGCGCTCGCGTCGCGTCGCAGCCCGTAGGGGTAGGGCAGCATCTCGGGGCCCTCGCAGGCAAAGTTCCACTCGCTCTCGCGACACACGCGCTTGCCCTCGGAGGCGCAGGTCTTCTCGGCGATGCGCAAGCTCGCGTGGTTGTCGGGAAGCGACTCACCTTTGCTCACGTGCTCGTCGCGGTCGATGCAGAAACGCATCGGGCGGCGCTCGGCCGAGAGGCAGCGCGACGGGGCGTACTCCGCGCAGCGGAAGCCGCCGAACCGACCCTTGGTGCCGTCGAGCCAGCGCAGGCACTTCTGCTCGACCTTGGGGCAATAGTCGCCCTCGACCAGCACCATGCCGGGCGCGCACGCGGCGGCCTCGGCGGGCGGGGGGGCGTGAGCCACCTGCGCCAGCACACCCGGGTCCGCGGCACGAGCGGCCGTCTCGTCCGGAGGCTCGGTGGGGGGCACGGCAGGCCGAGCGCGGTCGAACGAGCCCGCCACTGCGAGCGCGATCAACGAGACGACGGCGGACGAGGGCGTCAGGATCCGAAGCAGAGGGAGCATCACGCTCGGTTCCCTTTCAAGCGGCGTTCCAGCACATGCTAACACGACAAGTGCCCGAAACCACTCTTGCGCGGATTTTGCGGAGAGACAGCCTGGCAGCACCGGGTGCGGTCGGTTGCCCTCATGGCGCGGGCCGCCGCCCACAGGCTCTGACAATCTGTGTCCGACCGAGGCCCGTGGCCGCGTGCGGGGCGTGATATGTCGGCGCTGGGCATGAAGTTCGTCCACGCCGCCGACCTGCACCTCGACAGCGCGCTCGCCGGGCTCGAGCGTTACGAGGGCGCACCGGTGCACCGCATCCGCGGGGCGACCCGCGCGGCGCTGGTCAACCTGGTCGACCTGGCGCTGGCCGAGGGCGCGGCCCTGGTGCTCTTCGCCGGGGACATCTACGACGACGACTGGAAGGACTACTCGACGGCGCTGTTCTTCCGCGCCCAGCTGCTGCGCCTGGCCAAAGAAGGCGTGCAGGTGGTGTGGCTCCGCGGCAACCACGACGCGGCCAGCCAGCTGCAGAAGCACCTGGACCTGCCAGCCACGGTGACCGAGCTGCCGCACAAGCGGCCGGGCAGCCGCGTGTTCGACGAGCTGGGCGTGGTGGTGCACGGCCAGGGCTTCGAGAGCCGCGCGGTGACCGAGAACCTCGCGCTGGCCTTCCCCGAGCCGCTCTCGGGCCTGGTCAACATCGGGATGCTGCACACCAGCGTCACGGGCCGGCCGGGGCACGCCCCCTACGCGCCGTGCACGCTCTCCGATCTGGTGAACAAAGGCTACGACTACTGGGCGCTGGGCCACGTGCACCAGCGCGAGGTGCTGTGCGAGTCGCCGTGGGTGGTGTTCCCCGGTAATCTGCAAGGGCGCCACGTGCGAGAGCCCGGCGCCAAGGGTGCGACCCTGGTCGAGGTCGGCGGCGGCCGAGTCCTGAGCGTCGAGCACCGCGCGCTCGACGTGGTGCGATTCGGGGTCTGTCGGGTCGACGCCGCAGGCTGCGCAAACGCGGACGACGTCGTGGTCGCGGTGCGCGACGCGCTTGGCGCGGCGGTCACCGGCGCCGAGGGTCGACTCCTGGCGGCGCGGGTGCAGGTCGAGGGCGCGACCGCCGCCCACGGCGAGCTCTCGCGGGACCCCGAGCGCTGGGCGGCTCAGATCCGCGCGCTGGCCGCCGAGGTCGCGGGTGACGATCTGTGGCTCGAGAAGGTGCGCTTCGCGACCCGCGACCGCACGGATCTGGCTGAGCTCTGCCGGCGAGACGACGCCATCGGGCAGGTGTTCCGCGGGCTCGCCGCGGTGCGCGACAGCGCCGAGGCGCGGGCCGAGCTCGCCCGCGAGCTGTCGGTCCTGAGCAGCAAGCTGCCGGCGGCGCTGCGCTCTGGCCCGCTGGCGCTGGGGTGGGACGATTCGGCCAGCTTCGACCTCTTGCTCGACGACGTCGAACAGCTGCTCTTGCCGCGCCTGGTGGGGAGGGGCGAACCGTGAGGCTGTGCGAGCTCGGACTGGTGCGCTTCGGCGGCTTCACCGATCGCGTGCTCGATCTGTCGGCGCCTGGGCTGCACCTCTTGTTCGGCAAGAACGAGGCCGGAAAGAGCACCGCGCTGCGCGGGATCACGGCCCTCTTGTACGGCGTGCCCCACGTCACCGGCGACGCTTACCTGCACGACGAGCTCTCGCTCTCGGCGCGAGTGCGCGCGCGGGACGGCAGCGAGCTCAGCTTCACCCGGCGGAAGGGGCGCAAGAACACTCTGCGCTCGGACACGGGTGAGGTGCTCGACGAAGCCAGCCTGTCGCGCCTCTTGGGGGGCGTGAGCCAAGCCATGTTCGAGACCACCTTCGGCCTGGATCACCAGCGCTTGCGACAGGGTGGGGAAGAGCTGACGCGTGGCGGCGGCGAGGTGGGCAAGACCTTGTTCGACGCGGGCATCGGCGGCGGCAGCGTGAAGCGCGTGCTCGACGAGCTCGAGGCCGAGGCCGAGCGCCTGTTCACGCCGCGGGCGCGGACCCGGGGCATCGCCGAGGCGCTGCGCGAGTACGGCGACAAGCTCAAGCAGGTGCGCGCCGAGTCGACCCGGCCCGAGGCGTGGGCGCAGCAACGGCAGGCCCTCGAGAGCGCGCGGGTCGCGCTGGTGAGCATCGACGAGCGCCGCGCGGAGCACAAACGGCTGCTCTCCGCCGCGCAAGAGCTGGTGAAGGTGTTGCCGCTGCTCGCGCGTCGCGACGGCGTCGTGCACGCGCTGGCGGCGGTGGCCGCTGCTCCGCACTTGCCCGACGGCGCGGTGGAGCAACGCGTCGCGCTCGAGCGCGAGCTGGACTCCGCGTTGCACGACGCGCGCACCACCAACGAACAGCTGGCGGAGGTCGAGCGCGAGCTCGGCACGCTGCGGATCTCGGAGCAGCTGCTCTCGCTGGACGCCGACCGGGTCGACGATCTCCACGGGCGCTTGGGACAGTATCGCGGCGATCGCTCACAGCTGAGCAAGCGTCGCGGCGAGCTCGCGGCCGCCGAGGCCTCGGTGCGGCGGCGGCTGGCGGCGCTGGGCAAGGGCGCCGACGAAGACGCGCGGTCGCTCTTGCCCGAGCGCGCCGAGGCGACTCGGGTCAAGCTTCTGGCCCGCGAGTGGGCCAAGCTCGACGTCGAGCTCGGGCAGGGCCGTGCGCGCGAGGCGCAAGCGCGCGCCGAGGTCGCCGAGCACGAAGCGAAGGCCGCGGCACCGGCGGCTCTGGGCGTGGTGGGGGCGCCGCCCGACGTGCTCGACCGCCCGCTGCCCAGCCCAGAGGCCATCGACGAATTCGCGCGCCGCTTCGAGCAGCTCGAGCACGCCGGTCAGAAGCTGGCTGAGCGCCGGGCCGCGGTCGAGGCCGACCTCGATCGCGCCCGCACCGAGCTCACAGCGCTCGAGCTGGCCGGCCCGGTGCCGACCGAGGCCGAGCTCGAGCGGGCGAGGGCCGAGCGCGCGGCGGCCTTCGACGCGCTTCGTGCCACCGCTGCAGCCGGGGGCGCGTCGACCGGGCCGATCGCCGAGCTCGAGCACCGCACGCACGCCGCCGACCAGGTCGTCGATCGCCTGCGGCGCGAGGCCGAGCGGGTCGCGCGCTTTGCCGCCGCCGAGGCACGTCGCCGCCAGGCCTGCGAGCGGCTGGCGGCTCTGGGCGACGAGGCGCAGGGGATCGCCCTCGGGCAGGCCGCGCTCGCCGAAGAGTGGCGCGCGACGTGGTCGCCCTCGGGTCTCGACCCCAAGGGCCCGCGCGAGATGCGCGCGCTCGCCGAGCGCTGGCAACGTGCGCGCGAGCGTCGCGCCGACGCCGCGGCCGCTTTGGCGCGCGCCCGCGCCCTCTTGGACGAAGCGTCTCGGGCGTCGAGCGAGCACGAGCGCGCACGCAGCGCTTGGGCCGAGCGCTGGGCCGAGGCGGTGGCGCGCCTGGGCCTCACGCGGGACGCCGCGCCCGAAGAGGCCGACGACGTGCTGTCTGCGCTGACCGAGCTCGGCGGCGAGCTCGAGCTGGCCGACGGCTTGCGCCACCGCGTGCAGGGCATGGAGCAAACCGCACACGCCTTGGAACGCGAGGTGGCGGATCTGGTGGCGCGTCACCTGCCCGATTTGGCCGACTCGGGCGACTTCGAGCAGCGCGCCACCACGCTGATCCAGCAGAGTCGCGCCAATCGCGAGGCGGCGCGGCGGCGGGCAGATCTCGAAGCACGACGCGCGCGTGCCGTCGCGCGGCAGCACGAGCTCTGCGCGACGCGCCAGGGGCTCGAGCAAGCGCTCGAGCGGCTGGTGGCGGCGGCAGGCGTCACCACTCGAGCCGAGCTGCCCGCGGCCGAGGCGGCGTCGGCGGCGCGGCGGCGGGCCCTGGCCGAGTTGGCCGAGGTCGACGCTCAGCTGTGCCAGCTGTGCGGCACCGCCGATCTCGAGCAGGTGCGGGTGCGGGCCGAGGGCGTGAGCCTGCTCGACGCGCGGGCGCGGGTGGTCGAGCTGGAGGAGGCACTGCGCGAGATCGAGGAAGAGCGCGACGCCATTCGCGACCGGCTGGCGCAGGCGGCTCGCGGCCTCGAGCTGTTCGACGATCGCCAGACCGCGGCCGACGCGCAGGTGGAAGCCGAGGCGCTGCTCGCGAAGATCCGGAGCGACGCCGAGCGCTGGGCGCGGGTCAAGATCGCGTGGCGCGTGCTCTCGACCGAGGTCGAGCGTTATCGCGCCACGCACCAGGCGCCGCTCTTGGCCCGCGCCAGCGAGCTCTTCCCCCGGCTCACTCACGGCCGCTACCAGCGGCTCACGGTGGACCACGACGCGGAGCCGCCGGTGCTGTGCGCGGTGGCCGCCGACGGCGGCGTCATCCCCATCCCCAGTCTCAGCGACGGCACCCGCGATCAGCTCTACCTGGCGCTCCGCCTCGCCAGCCTCGAGCACTACGCCACGGTGAGCGAGCCGCTGCCGCTGTGTTTGGACGACGTGCTGATCAACTTCGACGACGAGCGCGCGCACGCAGCGCTCGAGGTCCTCGGCGAGGTCGCCCGGGGCATGCAGGTGCTGCTCTTCACCCACCACGAGCACGTGGTGACCGCGGCCCGCGCGACCTTGGGGGACGAGGTCACGGTGCACGAGCTCTTGCGCCGCGAGGTTCGAGCCGCTGCCGCCCACGCCCCGCCGGCGTGAGCCTCACATGCGCTGGGTGCCGGAGCCCAGCGCCGCCCGCGCCGCCTCGATCAGCTCGTCGATCTTGAAGCCGTTGATGGTCAGGCCCGCGAGGTTGGCCCCCCGGATGCTGGCCCCCGAGAGGTCGACGTTGACCAAGCGCGCGCCTGCCAGGCTGGCATTCTCGATCTGCGCCTGTCCCAGGTCGACGTCCATCAGGCGGCAGCCGACGAGCTTGGCGTCGGTCAGCGTGCAGCCCGAGGCGTCGACGTCTTCGAGGATGGCGCGGGCGAACGACACGTCCGTCAGGGTAGCCCCCGAGAGGTCGCAGTTCTTGAGCGTAGCGGACGCGAGCTTGGCGTCGTCCAGCGTGGCCCGGGACAGATCGACGTTTTTCAGGCGTGCCTCGGACAGATCCGCGTCCGAGAGCTCGACCTTCGCGGCGCCCACGTTCTCGAGCTTTGCCTCGGTCAGGTTCGCGTCGCTGAGCCGCAGCCGAAAGGCCTCGATGTCGTTCAGCTCGGCGTGGGACAGGTTGGCGTCGGTCAAGCTGAGCGAGGTCAAGTCGGCGTTTTCGATGCGGCTGGCCTTGACGTCGAGGTCGTCGGCGTCGAGCCCGATCAGCGTGGTGTTCTTGAGCCGCAACCGCGAGACCGAGCCGCCCTCGACGCGAGCCCCGTCGAGCTTGCAGTCCTTGAAGCGCGTGTTCTCGAGGTTGGTGTTCTCGAAGCGTGCGCTCGAGAGGTCGGTCGCGTCGAAGCGCTGCGCCCCCGGGGGGAAGGTGGACTCGCGTGCCATGGTACCGGTGGCCGTGAGCCTTTCACGACCGGGCCGCCGGCGTCCATCGCCGGCCGCTCACAGGGCTTTTGCAGCCTCGAGCGCGGCGCCGTAGTTCGGCTCGGTGGTGGCCTCGGCGACGTATTCGACGTGACGGATCACGTCGTCGGCGCCGATCACGAAGACCGCGCGGGCGTGCAGCCCTTTGGCCGGGGCAAAGGTGCCCCAGGCGGGGCCGAACGAGCGATCTTTGTAGTCGCTGAGCGTGATCACGTTGCTGATGCCCGCGGCGCCGCACCACCGCTTCTGGGCGAAGGGCAGGTCGGCGCTCACGACGTAGATCTTCACGCCGGGGATGCTGGTCGCCTCTTGGTTGAAGCGGCGGGTCTCGGTGTCGCACACCGGCGTGTCCAGCGACGGCACGGTCAGCACGATGCGCTTCTGCCCCGCCATGGCGCTGGCCGCGACGGCGGACATGTCGTTGCCGACCACGCTGAAGTCCGTGGGCGCCGGGTTGCCCGGCCCGAGCTCGGGCCCGATCAGGTCGACGGGGTTGCCCTTCCAGTTGATGGCCGCTTTGCGTGTCTCCGGCATGATGTCCTCCGAGTTGCGGGACGATGAATGGGTCCCGACCCGGACGACGTCAAGCGGCGCGCCGCCGGCGCCGAGCCAGCGAGAAGAGCGCCAGCGCCGCCGAGGCCAGGAGCCCGCGGGGCGCGCCATCGCGCGCCGCGCCGCATGCGCACCCGCCGGTCACGTCGTCGCTGCCGTCGGGCTCGGCTCCGCTCTTGGTGCCGCCGGATCCGACCTTGCCCCCGCCGCCCGAGCTCGGGGCCCCGCCACCGCCGGGGCTCGCGCCCGAGGTGCCGGCCGCGCCGCTCGCGCCCCCGCCACCGCTGGCGCCGCCCGAGCCCGGCTCGGTCACCACCACGTCCAGGTGCAACGTGGCACCGAAGGCGCCCTTGCCGCTGCGATTCATCCGGAAGTCGCCGCCGTAGGTGCCCGGCGCGCTCGGCGCGACGAAGCTCACGGCCCAGGTCTTCTGCGCCTTGGGTGCAACGGTCTCGCTGGCGCCGAGGGCGACCGGCGCCGTTGCACCCAGCAGATCGCCGCCGACGTGGGCCAGGGCATAGCCGCCCGCGGTGCTCCAGGTGGTGGTGCCGGTGTTCTCGATCACCCAGGTCTTCTGGAAGCTGGCACCCGGCGCGACGCTGAGGCTGCCGGTGGGCGACTCGCTGATCTGCTTGTCGTCGTCCACCTCGGGTGGGGTCGGGTTCTCGCACTGATCGCCGGGCAGCCCCTTGTACGACCCCTGGCTCACCCAGAAGCTGGTCGGCCCGCCGCACGAGCCCGAGAACGGATCGTCCGAGGCGTTGCTGGCGTAGCGCACCTCGAAGTGCAGATGCGGCCCGGTCGAGTTCCCGCTCGAGCCCACCTTGCCCAGCGCCTGGCCGCACTTAACCTCGGCGTTCAGCGCCACGGCGAGCGAGCCCTTCATCATGTGGCCGTAGTAGGTCGACTTGCCGTCGGCGTGCTGCAGCTTGACGTAGTTCCCGAAGCCGCTGCCACAGCCGCAGCTGCCGGTGGAGCACTTGTCGTCGCAGCCGTCGTTGACGAACACGACCTTGCCGTCGGCGGCGGCCACGATCACCCGGCTGCCCGCGTCCATCACCGGCCAGCTGCCGATGCCGAAGTCGCTGCCCTTGTGGCCGTCGTAGGTGGTGGCGCCGCAGTTCCAGTCCTTCAGGCCGCCGCCGCTGTCGAGATCGCGATACGCGGTGGGGTAGGGCTGCGTGCCAGAGGTGGGCAGCTGGATCGGAAAGCGGTAGTTTTGCGCGTGCGCCGCGCTTCCAAGCGCCAGGACCGCGAGCGTGACCCGAAGCTTCACGGCGCTACCTCGACCTGATAGCTCTGCCCGTTCGCGTCTTCCCAGCGCAGCATGCGGCCGTCCACCTCGAGGCCGTGAGCGGGCGGCGGGACGAAACTCGACCACGGCGTGCCGGCGCGAAGCCCGCGGTTGGTCAGCTGCGTGGTCTGGGCAGTGCTCGGATCGACCAGCCAGACCGACATCACCGTGCTGCGACCCGACACGAACGCGACGCGACCGTCGGGCAGCGCCACGGGCCCTTCGTCGGGGCCCGGCGCCGCGGCCAGGGGAGCGGCGCTGCCGTTCGCGTCGACCGACCACAGATCGCTCTCGCCGGGCTCGGCGCCGGCGCGCGCCTCGACTCGGCGCCCGCCGGGCAGCGCCGCGGATCCGAGCAGGCTCGGGGACGGAAGGTCGCTCTCGGGGAAAGGCAGAAGACGTGCCTCGCGCTCTCTGACGGGCTCGGGGGGCGCCTCGGTCGAGCTGCACGCGACGACCGCGCACGCCAAGAGCTGCCAGCCACGCATCACCTCGCATGATACCGTGCCGGCCGCCTTCCGTCATGCCGAACGCGACCCTCCCCGAAGAAATCAGCGTCGAGCTCGGCCTTGGCGACGCGGACGACGACGCTGCGCTGCGCGCGCGCGTGGCGCGGCAGCTGGGCGTTCGCGAGCAAGACTTGCCCGAGCTCTGCGTGCGCAAGCGCTCGCTCGACGCGCGCAAGGGCAGGGTGCGCTTCCACCTGCTCGTGGGGGTCGGTGCGCCACCGGTCGGGCCGCTCGGCGACCCGCCCCCCCGCGAGGTGGCGTTGCCCGCGCGGGTGGTGATCGTCGGCGACGGCCCCGCGGGCATGTTCGCGGCCTATGCGCTCGCCCGCCGCGGCGTCGCGTCGATCGTGCTCGACCGCGGCAAGCCGGTGCAGCCCCGCCGGCGCGATCTGAAGCTGCTCAACCAGGCCGGGCAGGTCGACCCCGACAGCAACTATTGCTTCGGCGAGGGCGGCGCGGGCACCTTCAGCGACGGCAAGCTGTACACGCGCTCCCACAAGCGCGGCAGCGTGCGCGACGTGCTCGAGGTCTTGGCGCTGCACGGCGCGCCCAGCTCGGTTTTGGTCGAAGCGCGTCCGCACATCGGCAGCAACCTCTTGCCCCAGGTGGTCACCGCGATCCGCGAGCACCTCGAGCGCGTCGGCGTCGAGCTTCGGTTCGGCGCGAAGGTCACCGAGCTGTTGGTCGAGCCGGAGCGGCGCGCCGTGGCCGGAGTGCGCCTGGCCGACGGCAGCGAACTCGCCGCACAGGCGGTGGTGCTCGCCACGGGTCACTCGGCCCGCGATGTGTTCGAGCTCTTGGTCCGCGCGGGCGTGACCCTCGAGCCCAAGCCCTTCGCGCTCGGCGTGCGCATCGAGCACCCGCAGCCGCTGGTGAACCAGATCCAGTACGGCCGCGCGGCGGGTCACCCCAAGCTGCCGGCCGCCGCCTACAAGCTGGTGTGCGACGTGGACCGGCGCGGCGTGTTCTCGTTCTGCATGTGCCCGGGGGGCTGGGTGGTGCCGGCCAGCACCGAGCCGGGCGGCCTGGTGGTGAACGGCATGAGCCTGTCGCGGCGCGACTCGCCCTTCGCGAACTCGGGGCTGGTGGTGGCGATCGAGCTGGAAGATCTGGCCGGAGCCGGCCTCACCGGGCCGTTCGCGGGGGTCGAGCTCCAGCGGCGGCTCGAGCGCGGCGCCTTCGCCGCGGGCGGCGGGGCGCTCACGGCTCCGGCCACGCGCGCGACCGACTTCGTGCAGCGTCGCGGGTCGAGCAGCCTGCCGAAGTCGAGCTACGTCCCGGGGCTCGCCCCCGCGGACGTCGGCGCGGTGCTCGACCTGGGCGGCCTGCCCGTCGCCGATCGCCTGCGTCGCGCGCTCCGGGAGTTCGATCGGCGCCTGCGCGGCTATCTGACCGAAGAGGCCGTGCTGATCGGAGTCGAGTCGCGCACCAGCTCTCCGGTGCGCGTGCCCCGCGACCCCGAGACGCTCGAGGCCACGGCGCTGGCGGGGCTGTACCCCGCGGGGGAAGGCGCGGGTCACGCCGGAGGCATCGTCAGCGCCGCGGTCGACGGTCTGCGGATCGGCGAGCAGATCGCGAGCCTGCTCAGCCGCGCGTCAGCGTGAGCAAGGTGATCTCGGCGGGGGCGCCCAGGCGCATCGGCGGGCCCCAATAGCCGGTGCCGTTGCTGACGTAGATCAGCGCGCGCCCCATGCGGTGCAGCCCACTGACCACCGGCTGCTGCAGGCGCACGAACAGGTTCCACGGGAAGATCTGGCCACCATGGGTGTGGCCCGCGAGCATCAATCCGACGCCGTGCTCGGCGGCCTCGAAGATCTGCCGCGGCTGGTGCGCGAGCAACACGAGCTCGCGGGACTCGTCTCGCCCGCGGAGGGCCCGGGCCAAATCTGCGCCGTGACCGCGTCCGAAGCGATGGGCCGAGTAGTCGTCGACCCCGGCCAGGTCGTAGCTGTCGGCGCCCTGCCCGATGCGCACATGCTCGTTGCGCAACACGCGCACCCCCAGGCGCGCGAGCTCGGCGCACCACGCCTCGGCGCCGGAGTAGTACTCGTGGTTGCCGGTCACGAAGTACACGCCGTGCTTGGCCCGCAGCGCGGCAAGCGGCGCCACGTGCTCGCGCAGCTGTTCGACCGAGCCGTCCACCAGATCGCCCGTGATGGCGATCACATCGGGCTCGAGCGCGTTGGTCTCGCGCACCACCCGCTCGATGAAACCCCGCTGGATGGTCGCCCCGACGTGGACGTCGGTCAGCTGCACGATGGTGGTGCCGTCGAGCGCCGCGGGCAGACGCGCCAGGGGCACGCTGACGCGCTTGACGATCAGCTCGGTCAGACCCGAACGCGCCGCCACCGTCCCGGCGCCACCCGCGATCAGGGCCACGCCGGCGCCGAGCACTCGAGTGACGGCCAGCCGGCGCTCGGGATCTTCGGGGGCGGCGTCGGCGAAGAGGCGACCGACCAGGCCGAGGCCCAGACGGCTCACGTCGACCAGCGTGAGCAACATCACGATCAGGAACAACACCCCCATCCAACCGAAGGTGGTGAGCAAGACCGGCCGCATGCCCTCGAGGCGACTGCTGCGCGCCAAGCTGAACGTGACGGGAATGCTGACGAACAGCGCGATGACCAGGCCGGTGAGCACCCGGTGCCAGACCAGCGGCAGCGCCAGATCGCGGACCAGGCGGGCCCACACGTAATAGTGCAGGCTGCCCGCCACCGTCAGGGCGACCGCGAAGAAGACGACGAAGGACAGCGCGCGCGGCACAGGCCCCCTTCATAGGCACGAACCGCGCGCCTGGCCAGCCCAGGCGAGGTCAATAGCAGGGTGGCGGCTTGCACGAGCAGTAGTTGCCCACGCAGCTGCCGCCCGCGCAACCGCAGTAGCCGCTGAGGCCGCAGTCGGCCGTGCAGTTCACCGTGCCGCCGCAGCCGTCGGAGACCGAGCCCTTGCACTGGTTCTCGGGACACGGATTGGGGTTCGGGACGCAGGTGCAGACGTTGTTCGAGCAGGTGTTGGGCGGGCTGCACGAGCCGCAATCGAGCGTGCCGCCGCACCCGTTGGAGATCGAACCGCAGTTCTTGCCCTGGGCAGCGCAGGTGGTGGGCGTGCAGGTGCAGACGTTGTTCGTGCACGTGTACCCCGGGTTGCAGCTGCCGCAGCTCAAGGTGCCGCCGCAGCCGTTGGAGATCGAGCCGCAGTTCTTGCCCTGGGCGGCGCAGGTGGTGGGCGTGCACCCGCAGACGTTGACGGTGCCGGCGCCGCCGCAGGAGTTCGGGCTCTGGCAGCTGCCGCAGCTCAGAGTGCCGCCGCAGCCGTTGGAGATGCTGCCGCAGTTCTTGCCTTGGGCAGCGCAGGTGGTGGGCGTGCAACCGCAGACGTTGGCGGTGCCGCTGCCGCCGCAGGTGTCGGGCGACGTGCAGGTGCCGCAGCTCAAGGTCTTGCCGCAGTTGTCCGAGATGCTGCCGCAGTTCTTGCCCTGGGCAGCGCAGGTGGTGGGCGTGCACGGGTTGGTCCCGCACTTGTTGGAGCCGCCGCCGCCGCACGACTGCCCCGTGGGGCACGAGCCGCAGCTCACGGTGCCGCCGCACCCGTCGGAGATGCTGCCGCAGTTCGCCCCCACGTCGGCGCACTTGATGGGCGTGCAGCCGCACTGGTTGGCGTTGCAGACCTCGGGCAGCGTGCAGGTGCCGCACACGATGTTGTTGCCGCACCCGTCCGAGATGGTACCGCACACCGCGCCCTGGTCTTTGCAGGTCTTCGGGGTGCAGCCGCACACGTTGGTGCCGCCGCCGCCGCCACAGGTCTCGGGCGCCTTGCACGCCCCGCAGTCCAGGATCCCCTCGCACCCGTCGGACACCTTGCCGCAGTTCGCGGCGAGCTTTTCACACGTGGTCGGGTTGCAGGGCGTGGTGCCGCACTTGTTCGCGCCAGCCCCGCCGCAGAACAAGCCCGTGTCGCACTTGCCGCAGTCGAGCTCGCCGCCGCACCCGTCGGGGACCTTGCCGCACTCGGCGCCCGCTGCGGCGCAGCTCGTGGGCTGGCAACCGCTGCCGTCGCCGCCCTCGGTCGAGCCGTCGACGTTGGGCGTGCCGCCGGTGCCGGCGCCCCCGTCGGGATCCGGCGAGCCCTTCAGCGCGTCGAGGTCGGACGCCAGGCTGCACGACGCGGCAACCAGCGCGATGAACCAGGAGCCGACTGCCAGCGCAGCCGTTCGACCAAACGAAGCCACCGCAGCATGTTACGCGCTCGGGCGC
Source organism: Myxococcales bacterium (assembly GCA_016191785.1). Lineage (GTDB taxonomy): Bacteria > Myxococcota_A > Polyangia > Polyangiales > Polyangiaceae > JADJKB01. Next base: position 13,339 of record JACPVJ010000161.1, read on the forward strand.
CCACCCGCCAGCCGAGAGTGCTCACCACCGCTCGGCGGCGCTGGCGGGCACGTGCACGCGGTCGGTCGTCGAGTACCGCGCGGTGCCCACCGAGAACTGGAAGCGCTGCGGGGTCAGGTCGATCACCGCCATCGGTCGCTGATCGCGGCCCGGGACCACGATCTCGGTCAGCACGTGCACCTTGCCCTTCTTCTCTTGGCTCGAGCGCTGCTGATCGAGCTTGGCCGCGCGGCGGCGGGGCACTCGATTCGGCGCGGGCTCGGCGCTTGCCAGGCCGGTCGAGACGACGAACGCGAAAAGGAACCATAGAATGCTCATGACCCGTTGATGCTCCGAAGTCTGTGATCGGATCTCACTTTCGTCGAGCCAGCTCGGCCTGCAGGCGCCGAGCCTCGGCGGCGCTCTCACCGGTCGGGAAGCGCAGCAAGTGCTCGTCCACCAAACGGAGCGCCCGGGCGCGATCGTTCTTGGCCTCGGCGCGGACGCGCCGCATCGACTCGCCCTCGACCAGGGTCGAGGTGGCGCCGATGCGTACGTCCCCTTGGTTGCGACTCGCGGCGGGCGGCGTCGGCGTGCCCTCGACCGTCACCTCTGGCGTATGGGTCGGCACGCTCGCAGAGGCCGGGCGCCCCACCGCGACCGGAGCGGCGGACGCCGTGGTCGCCGGCGCGCCCTCCCGCGCCGCGGGCTTGGGCTCCAGCAGCGTGGAGCCAGCCCAAGTCGCGGCGGTGCCGATCACGAGCCCCGCTCCGACCCACTTGGCGAAGAGCGCCGCGAGGCCCGTGCTCGCCTTGCCGCTGGCCCCGCTGGCGGCGGCTCCCAGCGTGGCGCCGAGGGCCGCGGCCTCGAGCACCCGTGCGGCGGCGCGCTCTCGGACCCCGGCATCGGGGCGCTCGCTTGCGCCCAAGAGCAGCAGATCGCGCTCCACTCCCGTGCCGAAACGTTCGCTCAGGCGCCTGGGCTCAGACATGACTTCCTCGCTGGGTGGTTCGGAGCGCGCGCACGAAGCGGGTGCGCGCGCGCCTCAGGCGTGACGCGACGGTGCCCCTGGGGATCGAGAGCATCGAAGAGATCTCGCTGAGCGAGAGCTCTTCGATCTCGAACAGCACGAACACGCTTCGCTCGTCGTGGTCCAGCACCGACAGCGCGCGGTCGAGTCGCTCGAGCTCTTGGCGGGTGCCGAGGGCACGCTCGGGGGTGGTCGATTCCCCCGCATGCGCGTCGTCGAGTGGGACGTGACGCTTCGCGTCGCGGCCCAGCTTTCGACGATGGGCCTGCGCGACGCGCAGCGCGGTGCCGTACAAGAAGCTTCGCTCCGAGCCCTCGGCGATCCGATCGATGCGTCGCGCCGCGACCAGAAAGACCTCTTGCGCGGCGTCGTCGGCGGCGTCCGGCGGCAGGCCCAGGCGGCGGAGCAGCCGCCAGACGGCGTCGAAGCCCTCGTTCATCAGCTTCGACAGGCGGGCGCGCTGCATCGTGTCACCCGGCAGAGTGCCCGAGCTGGCGGGCATTTCCATGGCCAATGGCAGGGCGCTCACGAACGATGATGCTCGGGCGGGGTCGGTCGGATCTCGAAATCTGCGCTCCGTCGAGATCCGGGGAAAATCCCCCAGCTGCGAAGGGGCCCTCGCGGGCTCGCGCCTGCCGCGCCGAGCGGCCGCTCGGCGCCCAGCCCGTGGTACGGTCCGCGCCGTGGCCAACACCGTGAACTACGACGCGCGCCGGAGCGAGCACCCGAAGCCCACCTTCAGCCCCGAGGCCTCGGACCGGGATCCGGAGGAGACCCGAGAGTGGATCGAGTCGATGGAGGCGGTGGTCGCGACCAGCGGCCGCGAGCGCGCGCAGTACCTGCTCAAGCGGGTGCTCGAGAACGCTCGCCGGTTCCGGATCTTGCCGCCGGGCCCGCTCTCGACCGACTACGTGAACACCATCGCCACCGACGAGGAGCCCGCCTTCCCCGGCGACGAGATGATGGAAAAGCGCATTCGGCGCATCGTGCGCTGGAACGCGGTCGCGATGGTGCACCGGGCGAACGTGGCCTATGCGGGCATCGGCGGCCACCTCTCGACCTATGCCTCGAGCGCCAGCCTGTACGAGATCGGGTTCAACCACTTCTTCCGCGGGAAGGACGACGAGGGCAGCGCCGGCGATCTGATCTACTACCAGGGCCACGCCGCGCCGGGCATCTACGCCCGGGCGTTCCTGGAAGGGCGCCTGTCGATCGAGACCATGGAGCGCTTCCGCCGCGAAGCAGAGCGTGGGGCGGGGCTCTCGAGCTATCCGCACCCGCGGCTGATGCCCGGCTTCTGGGAGTTCCCCACCGTGAGCATGGGGCTTGGGCCGCTGACCGCGATCTACCAGGCGCGCTTCGCGCGCTACTTGTCGAACCGCGGCATCACCGAGACCGGCAAGTCGCGCATCTGGGCGTTCTTGGGGGACGGCGAGACCGACGAGCCCGAGGCGCTGGGCAGCCTGAGCATCGCCGCGCGCGAGGGGCTCGACAACCTGGTGTTCGTCGTCAACTGCAACCTGCAGCGACTCGACGGTCCGGTGCGTGGCAACGGCAAGATCATCCAGGAGCTCGAGGCGGTGTTCCGCGGCGCGGGCTGGCACGTGATCAAGGTGATCTGGGGCCCAGAGTGGGACGAGCTGCTCGCCACCGATCACGAAGGGGTCCTGCGCCGGCGCATGAACGAGGTCGTGGACGGTCAGTGGCAGAAGTACACGACCGCCAGCGGTGAGTACATCCGGCGCGACTTCTTCGGGACCGATCCGCGGTTGCTCGAGATGGTGGCGCACCTCTCGGACAAGCAGATCGAGGGGCTGCGCCGCGGCGGGCACAGCTATCGCAAGCTCTACGCGGCGTACCGGCGGGCCGCGGAGAACAAGGGCCGGCCGACGGCGATCTTGGCGCACACCGTGAAGGGGTGGACGCTGGGCGAGAGCTTCGAGGGCTCGAACGTCACCCATCAGAAGAAGAAGCTCGAGAAGGACGAGCTGCGCGTCTTCCGAGACGCGCTGCACCTGCCGGTGCCGGACTCGAAGCTCGCCGAGGCGCCGTTCTACCACCCGGGGTCCCAGAGCCCGGAGGTCGAGTACCTGCTCGAGCGGCGGCGAGCGCTCGGCGGCAGCATCCCCAAGCGTCGCGGCATGGCGCAGGTCAAGGTCGAGCTGCCTCAGAGCGAGCTGTTCGACGAGTTCAAACAGGGCACGGCGGACGCCGAGGCCAGCACCACCATGGCCTTCGCGCGCATGCTGTCCAAGCTCTTGCGCGACAAGCGCATCGGCCGGCGCGTGGTCCCCATCGTGCCCGACGAGGCACGCACCTTCGGCATGGACGCGCTCTTCAGCCAGGTCGGGATCTATTCGTCCCGCGGCCAGCTCTACGAGCCGGTCGACAAGGGCAAGCTGCTCTATTACCGCGAGAGCAAGGACGGTCAGGTGCTGGAGGAGGGCATCACCGAGGCCGGGTCCACGGCCAGCTTCATCGCCGCCGGCACGGCCTATTCGACCTTCGGCCAGCCGATGATCCCGTTCTACATCTTCTATTCGATGTTCGGCTTCCAGCGCACCGGCGACCTGTTCTGGGCGGCGGGGGACAGCATGGCCCGCGGGTTCGTGCTGGGCGCCACCGCCGGGCGCACCACGCTGAACGGTGAGGGGCTACAGCACCAAGACGGCCACACGCACCTCTTGATGAGCACCATCCCGTGTTGCGTCTGCTACGACGTGGCCTACGCCTACGAGCTGGCGGTAGTGATCGAAGACGGCCTGCGTCGAATGATCGGCGAGGACGAGGCCATCTACTATTACGTCACGCTGCAGAACGAGAACTACCCGATGCCGCCCATGCCCGAAGGGGCCAAGGAGGGCATCTTGCGCGGGCTCTATCGCATGAGCTCGGCCCCCGAGAAGAAGGCCCACCACGTGCAGCTCTTCGGCTCGGGCTCGATCTTGCTGCAGGTGCTCCGCGCCCGCGAGATCCTCGCGGGGTATGGCGTCTCCGCCGACGTGTGGAGCGTCACCAGCTACGTCGAGCTCCGGCGCGACGCGCTGGACGCGGAGCGCGCCGCGCGACTCCACCCCGGGGCGCCGCCCCGGCCGTCGTACCTGTCGCGGGCTCTGGCCGGCGTCGAGGGTCCGTTCATCGCCGCCAGTGATTTCATGAAGGCCGTGCCCGACCAGATCGCGCGCTTCATGCCGGGGCGCTTCGTGCCGCTCGGCACCGACGGCTTCGGGATGAGCGACACCCGCGCGGCGCTGCGCCGCCACTTCGAGGTCGACGCCGAGAGCATCGCGATCGCGGCGCTGGACGCGCTTCGGCTCGACGGAAAGCTCGACGCGGCCACCGTGCAGCGCGCCCTCGTCGAGCTGGGGGTGGACCCGGACAAGGTCGACGCTACTCGCGTCTAAGCCCGTTCCCCAACCGCGAGCTGGACTTCCACCGGCACCCGTCGCGAGTCCGGCTGCAGCTCGCGGCGCGTGCGCGTTACCGGCCGCCGAAATGCCCCGGAGCGGAAGTTTGCTGGCCGGCACGCCGTTGCTGACCACCGAAATGCCGCGGAGCGGAAGTTTGCTGGCCGGCACGCCGTTGCCGGCCGCCGAAATGCCCCGGAGCGGAAGTTTGCTGGTCGGCACCGGGTTGCCGACCGCCGAAATGCCGGCGTCGTCTTCTGTTTCTGTCACTTGGGCCGAGCGCGCTTGCCCAGGGTGTCGATGGGCTTCGGGCACTCGCGGCGCAGGCCGCAGCCCGAGCACTCTTTGCCGGACCAGATCTGGTCGAAGCGCCCCTGCAGCTCGTCCAGCAGGTGTTCGTCGTCGGTCAAGATGCCGACCTCGAAGTTGCGCCGGGCGTCACCCCGGGCACCGATGCCCGCGCCGGTGAAGTTGGCGCTGCCCAGGTAGAGCGAGCGCCCGTCGACGGCGATCATCTTCAGGTGAACCCGCGGGCACTCGCGCAGGTGTTGCTTGGCAGAGAGGCCCCGCCGCCGGGCGAGCTCGCCGGTGAACGCTCGGGAGGGCCGAGTGCCGTGCAGGATGCGCACGTCCACGCCGCGGCTGACCAGCGCCTCGAGGGTCTCGAGCACCGAGACGTAGCGCCCTCGGGCTCGCGCCCGGGTGCCGACCGGCGCCTCGATCCGCAGCTCTTTCAGGTTCGCGGTGGCGATCCACAGTGCGACCTCGGCGCTCGGCACTGCCTTCTCGATCAGCTCGGTGTAGTGGTCGGCGTCGACCACCAGCTGAACGCGAGCCTGTCGGGTGCCTCGCGGCGCGCGTGCGGTCGGTCGACGGGCCATGGACGGGGGTCAGCAGTCGTCTTTGATGATCTGCGAGACGTTGGTGCCGACGAACGACGCGACCCACATCGGGCCGCTGGTCACGTCGGCGCTGTAGGTCAAGGTGGCGCGCTGACCGGGCTTGGCGTTCAGGCGTGTCATCAGCGCGCGGGCGCTGCAGTGCGGCGGCGGGGCGTACAGCGAGTTGCACAATCCTACGGACTTGGTCGAAACCACGCCTGCGTGGCTGACCGTCACGGTGGCCGTGCACTCGGCGAACATTGGCTCACCGCCTGGGTTTCCTTGCCCGGGGCCGCGTGCTCGGAACGAATACCCGACGTAGGCCTGGGTCGCGACCAGGTCGATCAGGCCCGCGTCGTCGACGTGGGGGAGGGTCATCACCACCAGCTCTGCGTCCGGAAAGTGCTGCTTGGCCTGCTCGACGGCGCGCGGCAGGTAGGCGATGGCGTCAAAGCGGCGGGTGTCGATGACCGTGGGCGCCGCCCGGGCGGGGCCCGCCTCGGCGCGGCTACCCAGCACCGCCCAGGTGGCAAACGAGCCGCCGGCCAGCAAGAGCCCGAGGGCGCCCAAGAGCCCGAACACCAACGGCCACCGCCACGCCGAGGGCCGACCGTGCGGTGCGGGGGAGGGGTGCGCCGGTGGGGGATACGCCGAGACCACTGCCGCCGAGAGCGTCGGGGGCAGGGGCCCTGCGGCCAGCGTCGCGTCGGTGGGCGAGGTGGTCGGAGCCATGCTCGGCTCGGGCGCGTCCCGCGCGATCGCTCGGAGCGCCTGGGCCAGCTCGCTGGCGCTCTGGAAGCGTCGCGCCGGATCCTTCTCGAGCGCGCGCAAGATGACCTTCTCGAGCGCGGGTGGGAGGTCGGGACACAGAGCGCGCGGCGCGGGCGGCGGCGTCCGCACTTGGTGTTCGAGCAGGTCGTAGAGCGAGTCCGCGTGGAACGGCCGCTGGCCCGTGGCCCCCTCGAAGAGGATCACTCCCACCGAGTAGAGGTCCGAGCGCCCGTCTGCCGGCAGGCCCCGCGCCTGCTCGGGCGACATGTAGTGCGGCGTGCCGAGCACGGCCTGGGTCTGGGTGCCGGCGCCGCTCACGCCCAGATCCGGGTGGAGCTTGGCGATGCCGAAGTCGAGCACCTTGGCGCGGCCGGCCTGCGTCACGAAGATGTTCTCGGGCTTCAGATCGCGGTGAGTGATGCCGATCGAGTGGGCCGCGGTGAGCGCCCCGAGGACCTCGATCACGATCCGACACAACTGGCCGAGGGGCAGTCGCCCGCCGTGAGCCGCGAGCAGATCGGCCAACGAGTGGCCGTCGAGGTACTCCATCACCAGGTAGGGCCGGCCGTCGGGAGCCCGGGCCATGTCGACGACGTTCACGATGCTCTCGTGCAAAATCAGGTTCACCGCCCGCGCCTCGGCGAAGAACCGATCGACCAAGGTGGGCGAGGTCGCGCTTTCGGCGGAGAGCAACTTGAGCGCGACGCGCGCGCCGATCTCGGGCTGGACGGCCAGGTAGACCTCGCCCATGCCGCCGCGCCCGATCAGGCGCTCGACCCGGTAGCTGCCGAGGGTCTGGCCGATCAGTGACGGGGCGGCGCCGCCCTCGAGCGGCGCGCCGTCGTCCGTGCAGTGCCCGGGCCGCGGGAAGACTCGAGCGCAGCGCGGGCAGGTGAACATGAGCTGATTGCTAGCAGAGGGTCACGAGCAGGAGCCTCCGCAGGTTCCGCCCTTGCACTGTTCGCTTCCGTTGCAGCCGAAGCACTCTTTGCAGACCGTGGGCTGGCACAGATAGACGCACTTGCTGTTGCAGCAAGTGTACGCCGGGGCGTCGGTGCACTTGTTCCCGCAGGTGCCGCAGTTCGAGGTGTCGGCCTTGGTGTTCGTCTCGCAGCCGTTGGCCCAGCTGCCGTCGCAGTTCCCGAGGCCGGCGTTGCAGTTGCAGGTGCCGCCGGCGCACGAGGCGCTTCCGTTCGCGCCGCAGCTGGGCTCCGAGCAGCACACGTTGCCGACGCAGTTGTTGCTCTGGCACTCGCCGGCCGTGGTGCAGGGCGCGCCGTTGCTCTTCTTCGACCCGCCGCCCGAGCCGCCGCCGCCGCCCGAGCCGCCGCCGCTGGTCGCCCCGCCGCCGCCGCTCGTGGTGCCCCCCGAGCCACCGCCGCTGGTGGCGCCGCCGGACCCACCGCCGCTGGTGGCACTGCCCGAGCCCGCCGAGCCGCCGGTTGCCCCTCCGGAGCCCGCCGACCCTCCGGTGGAAGCCCCGCCGGTGGAAGCCCCGCCGGTGGAAGCCCCGCCGGTGGAAGCCCCGCCGGTGGAGGCCCCGCCGCTGCCCTGGACGGTGGTCTCGCTGCTGCAAGCCGCGAACAAACCCAAGATCGAGATCAAGCAGACGCCCGACGCGCGAAGCATGGCGCGAGTCTACGCGACGTCGTGGCGTTCGTCGACTGGCCAGCGGACCGGTCTCGCCCTAGTCTGCCGCCGCTTGCTCCGCGTTCACGCTGCGCTGTTGTTGGTGCAGATCCTCTTCGGGCTCTGGCCCGTGGCCGGAAGCGCGGTCATGCAGCAGATGAGCCCCGCGGCTTTGATCGGCTTTCGATTGATGCTGGGCGCGCCGCTGCTCGCGCTGGCGGCGGGGTTGCTCTGGCAGCGGCCGCCGCCTCGCGCGGACCTCGCGCGGCTCGCAGTGCTCGGGGCCCTGGGCATCAGCGCCAATCAGCTGCTGTTCGCCGAGGGGCTCCATCGCGCCGGGCCCATCAACGCGTCGCTCTCGATCTTGCTGATGCCGGCCCTGACCTTGGTGCTCACGTCGATCTTGGGGGTCGAGCGCCCGGGCGCCGCCCGCTGGGTGGGGGTCGCGCTCTCCTTCATCGGCGGCGCGCTGCTGCTCCGCGTCGAGCGATTCGACCTCGGAGACCGCACCTCGGTCGGCAACCTGATGTTGCTCGCGAACATCAGCGCGTACACGGTGTACATCGTGGCCGCGCGCCCCGTGCTCGCGCGGCTGGGCTCGCTTCGCACCATGGCCTGGGTGTTCGTGTTCGGCGCGATCGAGGCGGCGCCGCTGACGCTGGTGCCGATGACGCGGGTGGGGTGGCTCGAGCTCGGCCCGGCCACGCACGGGTCACTGGCCTTCATCCTGCTCGGGGCCACCATCGGCACCTACCTGTTGAACGCGTACGCGCTCAGGCGGGTGGAAAGCAGCGTGGTGGCGGTCTACGTCTACGTACAGCCGGTGATCGCCACCCTCGCGGCCTGGTACTGGCTCGGGCAGATCCCGACCCGCCGGACCGGGGTCGCCGCGCTGGTGATCGTGGTCGGGGTCGCGCTGTCGAGCGATCTGGTCGCCGGGCTGCGCAAGACTCGCGCTTCAGCCACCGGCTAGGTTCTGACAGACTGCCGAGCCGTGACGGCACGGACCAAAGTCCTGATCCTGGGAGCCGCCGGGCGCGACTTCCACGACTTCAACCTCGTGTATCGCGACGACTCGAGGTCGGACGTGGTCGCCTTCACCGCCACCCAGATCCCGAACATCGACGGGCGCCGCTATCCGCCGACCCTTGCCGGGCCGCTCTACCCCGAAGGCATCCCGATCGCGAGCGAGGCCGAGCTCGAGGGGTTGATCGACGCGCACGGTATCGACGAGGTCGTGTTCTCGTACAGCGACGTGCCGCACGCGACGGTGATGCACCTGGCGGCCCGAGCACAGGCGCGGGGCGCGAGCTTTCGGCTGCTCGGTCCGCGCCGCACCATGCTGCGATCGAGCCGACCGGTGATCAGCGTGTGCGCGGTTCGCACCGGCGTGGGCAAGAGCCCGACCACGCGGCACGTCGCCGCGATCTTGCGCGCGCGGGGCAGAAGGGTCGCCGTGGTGCGGCACCCCATGCCGTATGGCGACTTGGCTGCGCAGGCCGTGCAGCGCTTCGCCGCCCTCGAGGACCTCGCTCGGCAGCACTGCACGATCGAAGAGATGGAGGAGTACGAGCAGCACCTCCGGCAGGGCCACGTGGTCTTCGCCGGGGTCGACTACCAGAGGATCTTGCGGGCCGCGGAGGCCGAGGCCGACGTGATCCTGTGGGACGGCGGGAACAACGATCTCCCCTTCTTCCAGCCCGATCTCGAGATCGTGCTGGTCGACCCCCATCGCCCCGGGGACGAGTCGCGGTTCTGGCCGGGGGAGACCAACTTGCACCGTGCTGACGTGATCGTGCTGAGCAAGGTCGGGACCGCGGACGCGGCGCAGGTGACGCAGGTTCGGGCCGCCGCGCGCGCCGCGAACCCGCGCGCAACGCTGGTCGAGGCAGATCTCTCGATCGAGGTCGACCGCCCCGAGTTGCTCGCCGGCGCGAGGGCGTTGGTGATCGAAGACGGCCCGACCACCACCCACGGGGGCATGCCTTACGGTGCCGGGCTGGTCGCGGCCAGACGGCACGGCGCTAGTCCGATCGATCCCCGCCCCTACGCGGTGGGCACGCTGGCCGACACCTTCGCGCGCCATCCGCACCTCGAGGCCGTGCTCCCGGCCATGGGCTACGGCGAGCAGCAGGTGCGGGAGCTCGAGGCGACGATCGGCGCCTGCGACGCGGACGTGGTGGTGATCGCCACGCCGGTGGATCTGCGGCGACTTTTGTCGATTCGCCAACCGACCGTGCGCGTGAGCTATACCTTCGCCGACCGAGGCTCTCCCACGCTGGCGGAGCAGCTCGATCGATTCTGACGAGGCACCATGGCCAAAGCCTTCGACACCTGGAACGTCCTTCCGCACGGCGCGTGGACCGAGCACGCCGAGAACCTCCGCTCGGTGGTCGGCGACCTGCCGGGCATGCCTCTGAAGCGGCGGATGACGGTGATCCGGCGCAGCGACGGGGGCCTCGTGGTCCACAACCCGGTCGCGCTCGACGAGCCGGGCATGGCCGCGCTCGACGCCTGGGGCGAGCCGACCTTCTTGGTCGTGCCCAACGGCTATCACCGGCTCGACTCGGCCAACTTCAAGCGGCGCTACCCTGACGCACGGGTGGTCTGTCCGCGGGGCGCCAAGAAGAAGGTCGCAGAGGTCGTGCCGGTCGACCTCGACTACGCGGGCGTGCCGGCCGACGCGGCGGTTGGCTTCGAGCACCTCGCGGGGGTGGGGGAGGCGGAGGGGGTGGTCTCGGTCCGTTCGTCCGATGGCGTCACGCTGATCTTCAACGATGTGCTGTTCAACGTCCCCAAGTTGCCAGGATTCAGCGGCTTCGTGCTCGGGCTGCTCGGCTCCACCGGCGGGCCCAAGGTCACGCTGATCGGTCGGCTGTTCGTGGTGAAGGACAAGCCAGCCCTCCGAGCCCACCTCGAGCGGCTGGCCACCCCCGAGGTCTGCCGCCTGGTCCCCGGCCACGGGGACGTGGTGTCCGACGGCGCCGCCGAGGTGCTCCGCCGCGTTGCCGGGGGGCTGTAATTTCGAGCTTGCGCGGGGGGTGTGGTCAGTGGTAGTTATATATCCTACCTGAACGGGAGGCCCAACCATGATGCTCCGCCGCTTCGCTTCGTTTGCCGCTGTTCCCGCGCTGCTTCTGGCCTGCTCGGCCTCGACCGACAGCGAATCGAACCCCGGTGGCGAAGGGACGAACCCGTTCCTCGACGACCAGACTCCGTCGGGCAAGGCGGACACCGCCTACCTGAACCCGGACGGGATCGAGGTCGAGGTGGACATCGAGGCCGACGTCGAGGCCCCCGAGTACCGCTTGCTCGAGTCGCCGGCCTTCGTGGCGCAGTTCGCCACCACGTACCTGCGCGAGCGCAAGGAGTTCTACCTCGAGTCGCTGGCCGAGGACTCGACCTCGAAGGACCGCGTCGAGTGGTTGGTCGACGGGACCTGGATCACCGCTGCGGCGGCAGCCAGCGTCGACAAGTCGAAGCTCAAGCGTTTCCGTATGAAGGGCGTGAACGCGGTGCTCTTGGACGAGGCCAAGGCCGGGGTGACCAAGGGCACGGTGTTCGAGGCCGAGGTCCCGATCAAGCCGTTCTCGGTGATGAGCGATGCCGGCGACAAGTGCGGCACCACGGGTGGGCACATCGGGCTGAGCCAATCGGTGTACTGGTACCTCTGGAACCCGGACAAGGCGGGCTGCACGCTGCCCACCCAGCAGCTGAAGCTGACCGTCTCGAAGATGTTCGCTGAGTCGCAGAAGACCTATCCCGAGTTCGATCAACTCACCGCCGACGGCAAGATCACCGCGGTGGTCCTGTTCGGTCAGATCGGCGACGGCCCGATCGACGACTCCGAAGCCGGCGTTCGCAACATGAAGACCATGGCGAGCTGGCTCACCGGCGGCGGGTTCAAAGAGGTCACCCCGGCTCCGGTCGGGCGGCGCTTCACCAAGCACCTCGGGTCGACCGACTTCGAGATCGATCTCTACGCCCCGACGGACTTCTCGGGCCTCTCGGACTTCGGGCATTTCCCCAACTTCCAGAAGGCCATCGGCGAGCACGAGATCGTGGTCTACGACGGCCACAGCATGCTGGGCGCCAGCGACTTCTGGTCGAAGCCGAAGTACCCCGACTTCTACCAGATCTACTTGTACGGCGGCTGCCTCGGCTACGAGTACTACGTGCGGCCGATCCTCGAGGGCAAGAAGGGCTGGGACAAGCTCGATCTGGTCTCGAGCGTGGTCGAGGTGAGCGCGGACGCCAACGCCATCGCCGGACCGGTGTTCGCCAAGATCGCTTGGGGGCTCGAGCACAACAACAACGTGACCTGGCGTGACCTGCTCTTGGCAGTTCGCAATCGCGTGGGCGACTCGACCTTCGGTGCCAGCGGCGTGCGTGACAACTGCTACTCGCCGCAGGGTTCGCTCTGCAGCGGTGGTGGGACGGGCGGCACCGGCGGCGGCGGCACCGGCGGCAGCTCGGGTGGCAGCGGTGGCGCGAGCGGCGGCACGGGTGGCGCGAGCGGCGGCAGCGGAGGCGCGAGCGGCGGCAGCGGTGGTGCGAGCGGCGGCAGCGGAGGCGCGAGCGGCGGCAGCGGTGGTAGCGCGGGCTCGTGTGCGGGCCACTGCGGCAAGAGCACCCCGGCCCCGAACAGCACCCCGGCCTGCTACTGCGACTCGTCGTGCAGCGGCTTCGGCGACTGCTGCGCGGACTACCAAGCCAAGTGCGGCGGCTGAATCCCCCTTGCCAACGGTTCACTGACTTGCTATCAGTGAATTCGTGTCAGCGAAAGAGACGGGCCCCCGCGCCCAGAAAAAGGCTGAAACCCGGGCGGCGCTGAAGGCCGCCGGGGGCCGGTGCTTCGGCGAGCTGGGCTACGCCGCCACTCAGGTGGGCGACATCGCGCGGGCCGCCGGCGTGGCCCACGGCACCTTCTACGTCCACTTCCAGACCAAAGAGCAGCTCACCGACGAGCTCTTGGTCGAGCTCAACCAGACCCTGGTCGCTCGGCTCGAGAAGACCTGGGAGAAGCACGCGTCCGACCCGCCGCTGGCGTTGGCCGAGGCGCTGGCCGAGACCTGTCTCGAGCTCTGGTCCCGTGAGCGTGAGCTTCTGGCTGCGTTCGCCGAACGACTGGGTCAGACCGCGAGCCTCGACACGCTACGCGACGGCATCAGCCCGCCGGTCGCGGGCTTCTTGGTCGAGCGCCTGCGCCGCGTCGCGGGCGATCTGCCCGACGCCGACCTGGTCGCGCAGGCGCTGCTCGGTATGTGGATGCGCATCGGGCTGCGCTACGTGTTCGGCCCGCGCATCTCGAAGAAGACGGCTGCCGCGCTGCTCGCGCGGCTCTCGCTCGGCGCGCTCGCGGGGGTGGTCCCTGTGCTCGGGTCGACCCCCTTGCACGCTGCAGGTGACCGATGACCGAGCTGCCTTCCGTCGACGCACGCCGTTTGCCGCGGGCACCGGTCGAGCCCTGGCGCCGCTACGTAGCCCAGGCGCCCCGCCCGCTGCCCGAGTTTGCTCGCTACCGACCCCGCCCGGGTCACCCCGACTTCGCTCGGCTCGACCGCGAGGCCCAGGCGCTGGCCGAGCGCATCGCTCCGAAGCTCGAGGCGCCGCAGCGTGGTCCCCGCGAGGGGTTTCGCCGGACACGGAGCATTGCCACCGCCGCCCAGAGCTACCTCGAGAACCGCCGTCGAGCCCGCGCCGGCCGGGAGGACTTGCTCCCGCTCTACTTCATCTGGACCACGCTCCGGCCCTGCAACTTCCGCTGCGACTACTGCGACGATCACCGTGGCGCGCGCTACCCCGAGCTCGACGGTCACGGCAAGCTGAGCACCGAGCAAGGGTTCCGGCTGCTCGAGGTGATGCGCACCCGGGCGCCCAGCGTGTACTTTGCCGGCGGCGAGCCGACGCTTCGCAAGGATCTGCCCGCGCTCACCCGCCGTGCGCGCACGCTCGACTTCTATCCGATCGTGGTGAACACCAACGGCAGCCTGTTCCACCGCCTGCTGGACAAACCCGAGTGGCGCGGGTTTCTGGCCGACGTCGACATCTTGGTGGTCAGCCTCGACGCGCTCGACCTCGCGCGCCTGGCCGCGATGTGGAAGGCGCCGCACCCGGAAGACGTGATCCGCAACCTGCTCGTCCTGCGACGGCTGTGCCGCGCCCAGAACGTGAAGCTGATGGTCAACACCGTGCTCCAGCCGGGGCTCGTCGCCGAGGCGCGCGCGGTCTTCGATTGGACCGAAGATCTGGGGATCGGCTTCTGCCCGGTGCCGCGCAACGTCGGCCCCCGCATCGACCAGGCCCTGCTCGACGATCCGGAATACCCGGGGTTCGTCGCGCACCTCTTGGACCGAAAGCGCGCCGGGGCGAAGGTCAGCGGGTCGCTACGCATGAACCAGCGCCTGCTCTCGGCGGCGCCCCTCGACTGCCGTAACACCCTCAAGCCCCACGTCGATCACGACGGTCGCCTGGCCTGGCCCTGCAAGGCCTCGGTCAACGTCGAGCCCCTGTGGCTCGACGTGCTGGCCTACGATCACCTCGACCCGCTCTGGGCCGAAGGCACGCGACGCCAGGATCCCCGGGGCTTCCACGGGCCCGGCCCCCAGCAGTGCGGCGGGGACTGCTGCTGGGCCCAGAACTACACGACCGACGAGTACGCCCACGGCCTGACCCACCCGTGGTCGCTCTTGGGCGCCGTCGCCGACTTCTTGAGGCGCCCGGCGTGAGCGCCCCGGCGCGACAGGTCGGCGATCGCCCGTTTCTGGTCGATGCCGGCGCCATCGCGCTGATCAGCCTGTTCATCTGCCTGTTCAGCCAGCGCCTCGCGTGGATGACGTGGCTCGTCCCCGCGGTGATCGTGGCGCGCTTGGTGCTGTGGCTGCGCTTGCCACGGGCCGAACGCGACCTCGACGGTCGGGCCGAGGTCGTGCTGCTCGCACTCACCACCGTGCTCGGCGCCTTCAACGACTGGAACAGCGTCACGCGCCACCGCGTCTACGACTACACGGTGCCGACCGATCTGCCCGGGCTGAGCCACATCCCGATCTGGATGCTGCTCTACTGGGGGCTCATCTTGCGCTTCGTGCTGACCGTGTTCCACTGGCGGCGAGTCGCGTTGCCGCGCACCGCCGGCGGAGTGGGTCGCGTGGCGTTCTTGTTGGCGCTGGTGCTCGGCACGCGGCAGGCGATCTACCGGCTCTACGCCCACCCGTTGCTCTCTTGGCTGCCGTTCCTGCTCGCGCTGGCCGTCCTGCTCTGGGTCGTGCGCCCCGACCCCGGGCGCCTGCGCTTGCTCGCGGTGGTGCTGGTCGTCGGGCCTGCGATCGAGGCGCTGTACATTCAGGTGGGCCAGCTCCACGCGTATCGGCTCGGCTGGCTGGCGGGGGTCCCGATCTGGATCGCGCTCTGGTGGGGGCTCGCGGCGCTGGTCTGGGACGACCTCGGAACGCGCCTCATGGACGCGATCGAGTCTTGGCTCGCGCCGGCACCGGCGCCCGCCCTACGCTCGTGAGGTCATCCGCGATGCGGCGGTGAGCCGCAGGCATGGCGAGCGCCTGGAGCTGGGTGGGCGTGACGTATCGCCCGTCCGGGCGGGCTCTCGGGCTGCAGCGGTAGACGTCGAGGGTGATCCGGAAGCGGGTGATGCTGTGCTGCAGCGTCCGCAAGTGCTCGACCTGGGTCACTGGCGTGCCCAGCGCTCGACCGAGCGCCCGCGCGGGCGCTTCTCGAGCCGCGATCTCGGCGTGGGGAAAGGACCACAGCCCCGCCCAGCGTAGGGCGCCGGCGGGGACCTGCTTCACAAGCCAGTGGCCGCGCCGTTCGACCAGCGCAGCGACCGTGTGAAGCGCGCTCGGCCGCGCGCGCTGGGCGACCTCGGGCAGCTCGGCTTGGCGGCTGGATGCCCGGGCGACACAGGGCCCCTGCCACGGGCAGCGTTCGCACCCGGGCGCCTTCGGCGTGCACACCATGGCGCCGAGCTCCATCAGCGCTTGGTTGAAGGTGCTGGCCCCACGCGCGGGGACCAGCGCCTCGGCGCGGCGCCACAGCTCGGCCTTGAGCGGCTGCTTTCGGGGATCACCTCGCGCGCCATCGAGCCGACACAGCACGCGCTCCACGTTGCCGTCCACGATCGCGGCCCGGGTGCCGTGCGCGATGCTGGCGATGGCTCCGGCGGTGTAGGGGCCGACGCCGGGCAGACGGCGCAGCGTCGCGACGTCGCCGGGGATCCGACCGCCGAGCTCACGCTCGACCATCCGCGCGCCCTCGAGCAAGCCTCGGGCCCGCGAGTAGTAGCCAAGGCCTTGCCACGCGTGGAGCACGTCGTCGGTCCGGGACCGGGCCAGCGCCGTGACCGTGGGGAAGCGGCGCATCCAGCGCTCGAAGTAGGGGATGACCGTCGCGACCTGGGTCTGCTGGAGCATCACCTCGCTGACCCAGATGGCGTAGGGGTCGCTCGTGCGCCGCCAGGGCAGGTCGCGAGCGTGCGTTCGGTACCAGGCGAGCAGCGTGCGCCGGAGCTCAGCCGAGCTTGCCGACGTTGTCTTCCCAGTTCTCGCCATCGAAGCTCGTCAGTTGGAAGCGCGGGTAGAGGGCGCGATCGAGGCACCGGACGTTGACGTCGATCCGATCGGGGTGGGAGCGCGGCGTGTAGAACGGGTGGATGCCGCAGGTCTTGCAGAATCGATGGCGTGCGACCCCAGTGTTGAAGCGGTACTCGCTCAGCTGGTCTTCGCCCGACACCAGCTCGAAGTCGTCGGGTGGCACAATCAGGTGCAGAAAGCCCAACCTGTGACAGATGCTGCAATTGCAGTCGATGGCCTCGAACTTCCTGACCGCGACCCGGAAGCGCACCGCACCGCAGTGACAGCTGCCGGCGTGCCACTCGGCGCTGGTCACGAGGCGCGCTCTCGGCAACGCTCGAGCTCGACCGGATCGTGGGCCGAGAACACCCGCACCTCGTCCGAGCTCTCGCGAACCAGCGCGCGCAGCCGCTCTTGGTTCTTGACCCGGGCGCGGCCGTCGATCTCGACGATGCGCTGGAAGACGTCGAGCAGGGGCGGGCAACGCCGGCGATCGGGCGCCATTTCCAGGCGGTGGAAGTACGCGTCGCCGGCGTGGAGCAGCCAACCGCCCGGGGTCTGTACCGCCACCCCAGAGTGGCCGCGGGTGTGGCCGTGGAGCGGGACCAGCAAGATCTCGGGCGGGAGCCCGTCGAGATCGCGCACGGCCTCGAACCCGAACCAGTGCTCGCCCTTCGGGCGGTACACCGCCCACTTCGGATCGTGAGCGAAGTGCGCGCGAACGTAGCGCGTGCGTTCGAGGCGGGTCTGGGGGTGGAGCGCGGCGCCCTGCTCGGTCGCGTGGACGTGCACCGTCGCCTTGGGGAAGTCGGCGATGCCGCCGGCGTGATCGAGGTCGCAGTGGGTGAGCACCACGTGACGGACGTCGTCCCGCGAGAAACCCAGAGCCTCGACCTGGCGCACCGCGGTCTCGTTCGGATCTCGCACCGGGTTGGCGAAGAGCAGGAACTGCCGGCCGATGGTCCGCTCGGGGCTGTCGACGTCCTTCAGGCCGAGGCCCGAGTCGACCAGCACGAGGCCCGCCGGCGTCTCGACCAGCAGGCAGTGGCAGACCAGCTTCGCGGGCCCCGAGAGCGAGCCGCTGCCGCTCAGCAGGCGTCCGCCGTACGGGCAGAGGGTGGCGCAGTTGAGGTGGTGGACTTTCATGGTCAGGCCAGGACTCGGCCGTACCACCACTCGGCGCTCAGCGACAATGGGCTATCAGGGCGTGGTGCAGGCAGCGCTGTTCGAGACGACCACGTCGTCGACATTCCAGCCGCCGCCGGTGTAGGCGCTGCTCGACGCGACCCGGTAGCAGAAGCGCACCCTGAAGGTGGAGCTCTTGTAGGCCGAGACGTCGAACTTCTGCTGGGTCCAGCTGGTGTCGTTGACGCCGCCTCCGGACGGGACGGAATACACGCTGTTCCAGGTCGAGCCGTTGCTGGACACGTCGACCTTGGAATAGACGTAGCTCGGGTAGTCGGTGTGCAGGTGGCGCCAGTACGACAAGTGCAGCGTCGACGCGCTCGCCGCGTTGATGGTGGGGCTGGTCATGCAGATGTCGACGCTGCTGATGGTCATGGGGTAGCAGCCACCCAGCACCACACCGGCGACCTTGCCGTCGCCGCTGTGATCGGTGCCCGGGTCTTGCCCGCCGGAGCTGCACGACGTCGACGCCATCGCGTTGCCGATCTGCCAGTTCGTGTCCAAGGTCCACCCCTTCGTCGTCGCGAAGGTGTCGCTGAAGTAGTTCACGCAGCTTCCGCCGCCGGTCCCGCCGCTTCCGCCGAAGCCGCCGGTCCCGCCGGTCCCACCGAAGCCGCCGGTCCCACCGAAACCGCCGGTCCCACCGAAGCCGCCGGTCCCACCGAAGCCACCGGTCCCACCGAAGCCGCCGGTCCCACCGAAGCCGCCGGTCCCACCGAAGCCGCCGGTCCCACCGAAGCCACCGGTCCCACCGAAGCCACCGGTGCCGCCGAAGCCGCCGGTTCCGCCGGTACCACCCTTGCCGCCGGTGCCGCCGAAGCCACCGGTGCCACCGAAGCCGCCGGTTCCGCCCTTGCCGCCGGTGCCACCGACACCCCCGGTTCCGCCCACGCCCCCGGTCGCGCCGGCGCCGCCGAAGCCGCCGGTCGCGCCCGAGCCGCCGAAGCCGCCGGCTGCGCCCGAGCCACCGAAGCCGCCGGCTGCGCCCGAGCCGCCGGTCGCCGCGCCGCCGTCGGGTGCCGGGCCGCCACCCCCAGAGCCGGCGCCCCCGCAGGCGGCGATCATTGCAAGCGCAAACAGACCCAGTCCGACAGCCGCACGCGAGCTCATGGCGGCCATCATACGCGAACCCGGGCCGGCGTCTTCCCGTGACGCTTCGCTCTTCCCCGATGACGCGGTAAGCTCCCGCCTCTGATGCACGGGCCCAGCGAAATGCCGCTCGAGTCCATCCGTACGGATGGCTGGTTCGAGCGTATCGGGGAGAGCATTGGCAGCTTCCAGGCCCTGTGCGACATCATCGGCGCCCGTTTCTTCGCCTTCGCGATGATCACCGGCGCCCGGATCACCGCCCTCACGGTCGACCGCAGGAACCCGGACAACACGCTGGTCGACTTCGTGGTGGGTGCCCCGGACGCAGAGGTCACGGACTCCGATACCCAGCGGCTGACCTTGGCTGACTTTCGCCGCCGCCTGGTGGCAGCGCTGGTCACCGAAGAGCCCATCGCCCCGCCGCCGACCCGCCCCACCGACACCGAGGCCGTCCAGCTCCACATCGGCGTGCGCTACCTGCTCCTCGCGCCGCTCTACGGCTACAGCCTGACCAAGCTCACGGTCTCGGGCGGCGACTCGTTCATCGACCTGTCCCACGACGGCATCGACGAGCGCTACGACCTGGGCGAGCTCCGGGCGAGGATCCGGACCCACGTTCGCGAAGAGCTGGACCGGGTGCAGCGCGGTGGCCGGAGCGCCATCGATCTCGGACGCATCACCGAGGCCGAGGCCGCCGAGAAGCGCGGCGAGCCGCTCCGGGTCATCGAGCTCTTGGGCGCCTGGCCCGCCCCGTTGGCGATCTTCCTCCGCACGCCGGAAGGGCAGCTCTTGGCGCCGGACACTCGCGCGCTCATTGCCCGGGGGCTCGGCTATCTCGGCTCGGCGTGCATCACCCTCGCCGAGGTGCAAAAGGGCGAAGAAATCCTCCGACTCGGCGTGCAATACGCCGGGGACGGTCCGGCCGCCTCCGAGATCTACGCCCGGCTGGGCGAGTCGATGGTGCGCAGCGACCGCCACGGAGAGGCCATTGGCCCCCTGCGCCGGGCGATGAACCTGGGGGCCGACGGCGCGCGGATCTGGCCGCTGCTCGCCCGGGCGCTCGCCGAGCGGGGCCGGCTGGTCGCGGCCTACGGGGCGGTGCTCGAAGCCCGGGCCGCCGGCGCGGAGGGGCCGGCGCTCGACGCCAGCGTCGATCGGATCCAACGGGGTCTGGGACCAGGCCTCGACGCGTGGCGCACCCTGGTCGAGTCCGCCAGCCGCAGATAACCCGAGCCAATTCCGAGGCTTCGGTCGGGCGGGTTCGGGGCTAGGCTAGCGCCGGCTCGCTGTGGTACACGCTCCGAGCGTTCACGCGAGATTTCCGCGGGTTACGGCCGATGGCCGTGGGCCCCAGGGCGTCTGCCACGGATTGAAAGATGACCGAGCTCTACTTGCCGATGTTCATCATGTTCGCGATCGCCGCGGGGATCTGCGCGGTGATGTTCCTGGGTGGCCAGTACCTGGGCCCCAAGAACCCGACGCCCGAAAAGCGGCTGCCGTTCGAGTGCGGCAACGACACCGCCGGCACGCGTGGGGTGCGCCTGAGCGTGAAGTTCTACCTGACCGCCATCCTGTTCGTCGTCTTCGACATCGAGGCGGTGTTCATCTACCCCTGGGCCGCGCTGTTCAAGGGCCTCGGGTGGTCGGGGTTCATGACCATGCTGGTGTTCATCGTCGCCCTCTTGGTGGCGCTCGCCTACTGCTGGAAGAAGGGAGCCCTCGAATGGGAGAGCTGAGAACCCCCACCGTTCAAGAGGTGCTCGAGACCGGTCAAGGTCAGGGCTTCGCCACCACAAAGTTCGAGGACCTGCTGGCCTGGGCGCAGAAGTACTCGCTCTTCATGTACCCGTTCGTGACCGCCTGCTGCGGCATGGAGTTCATGTCCGTCTCGGGCCCGCGCTTCGACCACTCGCGCTTCGGCGCCGAGGTGCCGCGCTTCACCCCGCGGCAGAGTGACCTCTTGTGGGTGGTGGGCACCATCGTGCAGCGCCAGGCCCCGGTCTTGAAGCGCATCTACGAGCAAATGGCCGATCCCAAGTGGGTGCTGGCCTTCGGCACCTGCGCGTCGGTGGGCGGGTTCTACGACAACTACGCGTGCGTCGCCGGCATCGACAAGATCATCCCCGCCGACGTCTACATTCCGGGCTGCCCCCCCCGGCCCGAGGCGGTGCTCGACGGGCTGATGCTGCTCCAAGACAAGATCCAGTCCGGCGACCGCCGGCCGGGCATCGTCAAACCTCGGTTCGACCCCGTAGCCCGCCCCGACATGGGCGTGGTGCAGCTTCGCCGTTCGAAGCACGGGTGAGTCGACTGAAGGCCCTTTCGTCCCCGAGGACCCACCGATGGCCAAAGCTCTGCTCCAACTGATCAAGCTCGAGTTCCCCGACGCGGTGCTCGAGACTCATTCGCAACACGGCGACGACACCGTCGTGGTCGAGCCCGGCGCGTGGAAGGCCGTGGCGCGCTTCTGCAAAGAGCAGCTCGCGATGGAGATGCTGGCGGATCTGACCTGCGTCGACTTCTTGCACCGTGAGCCGCGCTTCGACGTGGTGGCCCACCTGCACTCGCTGTCGAAGGGCCAGCGCTTGCGCCTGAAGGCGCGGGTGGGCGACCCCGAGGGCGAGCACGCCGAGATCGAGTCGGTGAGCGAGCTCTGGGGCTCGGCCAACTGGGCCGAGCGAGAGGCGTGGGACATGTTCGGCGTGGTGTTCACCGGGCACCCAGACCTGCGACGCATCCTCACCTATCCCGAGTTCGTCGGGCACGCGCTGCGCAAGGACTACCCGGCCGATCGAATCCAGCCGCTGGTGCCGTACCGCGAGGTCGACAACATCGAGAAGCTGCCGCCCTTCGACCAGCACGAGGGCATGAGCTTCGGGCGGCAGACCCACCTGGCTTCACGGGGGGACGACTGATGGAGCCCCTGGACCGAGATCTGGACGCCTCGGAGATCGAGCTCGCTGCCGAGCCGATGCTGATCAACGTGGGCCCCTCGCACCCCGCGATGCACGGCACGGTACGCGTGGTGATGGAGCTGTCGGGCGAGACCATCGAGCGCTGCGACGTTCAGGTCGGCTACCTGCACCGCGGCTTCGAGAAGATGTGCGAGCGCGGCACCTGGACGCAGGTCTACCCCTACGTCGACCGCTGCAACTACGTCTCGCCGATGCTGAACAACGTCGGCTTCTCGCTGGCGTGCGAGAAGATGCTGGGCATCGAGGTGCCCGAGCGCTGCCAGTGGTACCGCATGATCCTGGGCGAGCTGGCGCGCCTCTCGGACCACCTGACCTGCGACGGCGCCATGGCGATGGAGCTCGGGGCGTTCACCCCGTTCTTGTGGATGGTCAAGGCGCGCGAGCTGGTCTGGGACGTGATGGAAGAAGAGACCGGCGCGCGGCTGACCCACAGCTTCGGCCGCGTGGGCGGCATGGCGGCCCCCCCCACGCCGGGCTTCAAGGAGCACGTGCGGGCGGTGGTCGATCAGATCCGCCACGTGATGGACGAGGTGAAGCGCCTCTTGCTCGGCAACCGCATCTTTCTCGACCGCCTCGAGGGGGTGGGCGTGATCAGCGTGGACGACGCGGTGTCGCTCGGCTGGACGGGCCCCGCCTTGCGCGCGGCCGGCGTGGCGTACGACGTGCGCAAGTCGTACCCCTACCTCAAGTACGGCGAGGTCGACTTCGACGTGCCCGTTGGCAGCGCCAGCGACTGCTACGACCGCTTCATGGTGCGCATCGAAGAGATGGAGCAGAGCGCTCGCATCATCGATCAGTGCCTGGAGCGCATGGCCGACGACGGCCCGATCAACGTGGACGACCCGCGGGTGGTGCTGCCGCCCAAGGACGAGGTCTACACCACGATCGAGGGCACCATCCGCCACTTCAAGATCGTGATGGAGGGGCTGAAGCTGCCGGCGGGCGAGGTCTACAGCTACACCGAGGGCGGCAACGGTGAGCTCGGCTTCTACATGGTGAGCGACGGCAGCGGCACGCCCTTCCGGGTGCGCATCCGCCCGCCGTGCTTCTACGTGACGGGTGGGCTCGAGCGGGTGATCACCGGCCAAATGGTGGCCGACGTGGTCCCCTGCTTCGGCAGCCTGAACATGATTGGTGGCGAGTGTGACAGGTAGCGTCGAATGCCTTCCTTCAAGCTAGACGGACAAGACATCCCGTTCGAATCGGGAGAGACCATCATCGCTGCCGCGCGCCGCGCGGGGGTGGACATCCCACACTACTGCTGGCACCCCGGGCTGAGCGTGGCGGCCAACTGCCGCATGTGCTTGGTCGAGATCCTGCCGCCGGCGGGCCGCAAGGCCATGATGCTCGACGTGCTCGAGTGGGACGCCGAAAAGCAGGACTACGTCCCGGCCAAGAAGCCCAAGCTCGTGCCGAGCTGCCAGCAGGCGGCGGGCGAGGGCATGGAGGTCGCGAGCGCGTCGAGCGAGCACGTGACGCGGGCTCGGAGCGCGGTGCAAGAGCTCTTGCTCCTGAACCACCCGGTCGACTGCCCGATCTGCGACCAGGCCGGCGAGTGTCGCCTGCAGGACTACTGGCTCGAGCACCAGGGCACCAAGAAGCGCATGCACGACGAGATCGTGCACAAGCCCAAGGGCGTCGTGTTCGGCCCGACCATCGTCTACGACGCCGAGCGCTGCATCGTGTGCACGCGCTGCGTCCGTTTCTGCGAAGAGGTGATCCAAGATCCGGTGCTCGAGAAGCGCGAGCGCGGCAACCTGTCCGAGATCGCGCTCGCCCCGGGGCGAGAGCTCGACCACGGGTACACCCTCATGACCGAGCACGTCTGCCCGGTGGGCGCGCTCACCGCCCGTGACTTCCGCTTCAAGGCGCGGGTCTGGTTCCTGCGCAGCGCGCCCAGCGTGTGCATGGGCTGCGCCACGGGCTGCAACGCGTATCTGGACTTCGACCCGCGCGACAACACGGTCTACCGCCATCGCCCGCGGGAGAACATGGCCGTGAACCAGTACTGGATGTGCGACGAGGGCATGCTCGACTATCGCCGCGTCCACGACGGGCGGGTGCTGAGCGCGCGGGTGCGCGGCAAGAAGTCCACGGTGGGCGACGCGGTCGAGAAGGCCGCGGCAGTGCTGTTGGGCGTCGATCCCGAGCGGCTCGGGGTGGTGCTCTCGGCGCAGCACAGCAACGAGGACAACTTCGCGCTCCTGCGCCTGGGTCGCGACTACCTGGGCACGGGTCACATCTATGTCAGCGGTCGCGCCGAGGGGCTCGGCGACAAGGTGCTGAAGCACGCCGACAAGAACCCGAACGCCGCGGGCGTCACCGCCCTGTGCACCAGCACGCCGCCCAAGTCCTTCGGTGAGCTGGCAAAAGACATCCACGACGGCCGCATCACCCACGTGCTCGCCCTCGGCTCGTACTCGTCCGACGCGACCAAGACCGACGCGCTCACCAAGCTGCAGGGCCTGGTCACGCTGGCCACCCGCGAGGGCCCGGTGGCGAAGCACGCCACCGTGGTGCTGCCGGTCTCGAGCTGGGCCGAGTGTGATGGCACCTTCGTGAACGCCAAGGGCATGGCTCAAGAGAGCGAGAAGGCCATCACTCCGCGGGGCGACAGCCTGCCCGGCTGGAAGCTGGTCGCCGCCCTGGCCAAGCAGCTCGGTCTGCCGATGGCGTGGACCAAGCTCGCACAGGTGCGGTCGGCGATGGCGCCAGAAGCCGGCGCGACGGTGGCGCAGGCGACGGGAGCAGAGGCATGACGTTGGAGCTGATCCTACTTTCCGCCGGCAAGGCCCTGTTCATGGTCATGTTCGGCATGAACCTGGCCGTGATCATGACCTGGGCGGATCGCCGCCAGGGCGCGATGATCAACGACCGCGTGGGTCCGAACCGTGCGGTGGTCTGGCTGCCGAAGCGGGTGGCCCAGGGCATGGTGCTCGCGCCGGCCGTGCTGATCGCCGCGGCCATCGTCGGCTACGTCTACACCCACAAGGTCGAGGGCGCTCCGCGCCTGGGGCGCGCGTTGCTCTTCAGCCAGCTGGCCGTCTTCGGGCTGTGGGCCACGCTGCTCGCCATCGGCGGTCGCGTCGCGCGGAGCGGAGTCAAGAACAGCTTCGACGCGTGGGTGGCCAGCATCGGCGACCCGCGCAGCTTCCTCTGGCTGGGCCTCGGCGCCCACGCAGTGACCCTGAGTGCGGCCGGCCTCTTGCGCGGCACCGACCTCGGTCGCACGCTGCGCGACGTGGGCGCGAGCGCGGGCCCGGCGGTGTTCGCCGCCTCGGTGATCGGCGGCGCGGCCTACGCCGCGTGGTCCTTCGAGCGAGTCGATCGAGTGGGGCTGCGCCTGTTCGGGCTGCTGCACCCTGCCGCCGACGGCCTGAAGACGATCTGGAAAGAAGACTTCATCCCGCCGAACGCCGACAAGCTGCTCCACAGCCTGGCGCCCATCATCTCGTTCTTTCCCGCGCTGGTGGTGCTGGCGGTGGTCCCCTTCGGCGACACGCTGTGCTTCGGCAGCAAGGCCGGGCGCATCGACTTGACCCAGGTGATGCGGGTGGTTCCGCGCGAGGGGCTGTGCACCGAGGGGGCGGTGCCCCTGCAGGTGCTCGACGTGAACGTCGGCCTGCTCTACTTCTTCGCCGTGGCGGGCACCGGCATCGTCGGCGCCGCGCTGGCGGGCTGGGCCAGCGACAACAAGTTCAGCTTGCTCGGCGGCGTGCGCGCCGCGAGCCAGATGGTGTCCTACGAGGTCACCCTGGGGCTGACGCTGGTCGGCGCGATGATGGTCTACGGCACGCTGCGCATCGACGAGATGGTGCGTTGGCAGTCCCAGAACACCTGGGGCGTCTTCGTGCAGCCGCTGGCCTTCGTGCTCTTCCTCACGGCGTCGATCGCCGAGTCCAAGCGCATCCCGTTCGACCTGCCCGA
Source organism: Myxococcales bacterium (assembly GCA_016191785.1). Taxonomy (GTDB): domain Bacteria; phylum Myxococcota_A; class Polyangia; order Polyangiales; family Polyangiaceae; genus JADJKB01. The sequence goes on from JACPVJ010000161.1 coordinate 38,794, forward strand.
GGGCGAGAGCGAGCTCGTGGCGGGGTACTTCACCGAGTACTCGGGGATGAAGTTCGCGATGTTCTACTTCTCGGAGTACGTCGCGGTGGTCGCTTCGAGCGTGCTCCTGGCCGTGCTCTTCCTCGGCGGCTGGCACCTGCCGTTCATCGACCGCTCGGGGATCCACCTGCAGATCGGCGACACCGTCCTCTTCCACCAGACGCTCTCGCACGTCGCGGTGATCGTCATCGGCGTCCTGGCGTTCATCGGCAAGGTGGTGGGCATCTGCTGGCTCAACCTGATGATCCGCTGGACCTTGCCGCGCTTCCGCTACGATCAGCTGATGCGCCTCAGCTGGCGCAAGCTCTTGCCCGCGTCGCTGGTCAACATCTTGGTCACCGGCCTCTTGATGCTGCTCGTCGCCGGCGCGAGCGCCAGCGTGCAGGCGGGCCTGAAGGTCGCCGCCGACGTGACCCAGCTGGTGGTCGCGGTGGCCGGGCTCTCGCTCGGGATCTGGTTCATTGCCTTCGTGACCAGCCCGGTGAAGAAGAAGCGCATCCTGGCGTCGACCGCCGCGCAGTTTGCCGCGCACCTGGGCGGCACCCGCACCGCGCGCATGGGAGCCTGAGACGAGACATGGCCATCAACACCAACGGACCGCTCGGACCCAAGAAAGTCGCTGGCAAGGCCATCCCCCGGCCGAGCCGCAACCTGGCTGTGCAGTCCTACGTGCCCGAGATCGCCAAGGGCCTGGGCATCACCATGAAGCACTTCTTCGTCAACACGAAGGAGTCTGCGCTGGGCCAGCGCAACGATCCGGTGCTCGAGTCGATCGACGACGGCATCAACTGCATCAGCTACCCCGAGCAGCGCCGGCCCTACCCGGCGCGATTCCGCGGGCTGCACCGGCTGACCCATCGCCCCGACGGTTCGCCCCGCTGCGTGGCGTGCCTGTGCTGCTCCACGGCCTGCCCGGCGCAGTGCATCCACATCGAAGCAGGGGAGTACCCCGAGGGCGATCCGCGGCGCGGCTACGAGCGGTATCCCAAGCGCTTCGTGATCGACGAGCTGCGCTGCGTGTTCTGCGGCTTCTGTGTCGAGGCCTGCCCGTGCGACGCGATCCGCATGGACAGCGGCATGCACGCCGCCCCCTACGATTCGCGCGATCAGTTCATCTTCGAGCGTGAGCGGTTGCTGTCGTTCTCGGGTCGAGACGGCACCTTCGAGACGGACAACCCCCGCAAAGAGCCGGGCGAGCCGGGGCACCCGGGCGTCGATCGACAGAAGCATCACTGAGCCGGGACGGTGCCTGCGGCGGCGGCGGTGGCGGTGGCCGCGGCGGTGACGGTGGCGGTGACCGCGACGGTGGCCGTGGCGGTGACGGCGGCGGCGGGCGTCATCGCGTGAGGCAGGCTCGTGCCAGCCCGTGCGGGCTGGCACTGCGCCCGCACGAGCTGCGCGTGGGGCAGAGCCCTCGCGCTGCGTCCTTTCGCCCGCCCGGCGGCAGGCGGGTCGGGCGACCCGCCGCCGGGCGGACGAAAGGAGCTCACCGATGCGATTTTCCACCCTCGATCTCGCCCTCGAAGCCCAAGCAGCCGTGGCCCCGCTCATCAAGCGGGTGCAGCGCCACGACCGCAAGCTGGCCCAGCAGCTTCGCGACGCGACCAACAGCTTCTTGCTCAACCTGGGCGAAGGCGCCCACTCCGATCCAGGCAATCGGCGCAGCCGCTATCAAACCGCCGCGGGCAGCACCAGCGAGGTTCTGGTCGGGCTGCGCGGCAGCGTCGGCTGGGGGTACTTCAGCACCGACGAGCTCGCGCCCGCCGCGGCGAAGCTCGATCGCTTGCTCGCCTCCCTCTGGAAGCTGACTCATTGAAGGTCGAAGCGCCGCCCGGCGTCGCGTTCTTCGCGGCGCCGGGCGGGGCCATCGAATGGCCGCTGCCGCGTCCACGTCTGATCGGGCACTCGCGGCTCAGTTGCGCGACCGCCGGGTCCGCGCCCCGCGGCCCGCGTTGCCGGCAAAGCTGCTAGAATGCGGGCCGTGCGCGCGAGATCGCTCTGGGCCCTCGGCGTCGCGGCCGCGGCGGCGTACGCGTGCGCGGCGTTCGACGGCGCCGACGCGCTGCTCGAGGCCCACGACGGCGGTGGGGCAGGGGGTGACGCGGCCATCGAGGGCATCGCCGGTGGCGGCGGGTTTCCGAGCAACGGCGGCAGCGGCGGCGCGCCCGATGGCGGCGGGGCGAGCAGCGGCGGTGGCGGTGGCACGCCGAGCGGTGGCGGTGGCGGTGGCACGCCGAGCGGTGGCGGTGGCACGCCGAGCGGTGGCGGTGGCACGCCGAGCGGTGGCGGCGGCACGCCGAGCGGTGGCGGCGGCACGCCGAGCGGTGGCGGCGGCACGCCGAGCGGCGGCGGTGGCACGCCGAGCGGCGGCGGCAGCGGCGGCACCACGCCCCAGTGCACGACCGACGCGACGTGTAGCGACGGAAACTGGTGCAACGGCGACGAGAAGTGCCAGAGCGGGACGTGCGTCGCCGGGTCGGCGCCGACCAGCTTCACTCAGTGCGGGACCACGTGCCCGGCGACTCACTATGCGGCTTCGCTCAGCTGCTCGAGCAGCTGCGGTCCACCGAGCGGGCCACGCGCGAGCTGCAGCCCGGCGTGTGGTTCATCGTTCGCCGCCTGCGGCGCCTGCCCCGGCGGGTACTACCAGAGCAGCACGTCGTGCAGCACGAGCTGCGGCAGCTGCGGCAGCAGCAGCGGCCAGCGCTTCACCTGCAGCCAGGTCGGCGGGTCCTCGTTCGCCGCCTGCCAGGGGTGCCCGAGCGGGTATCATGCGTCGAGCACGTCGTGCAGCACGAGCTGCGGCAGCTGTGGCAGCAGCAGCGGCCAGAGGTTCACTTGCAGCCAGAGCGCCGGTTCGAGCTTCACTGCGTGCGCGCCGTGTCCGTCCGGGTACTACGAGTCGAGCACGTCGTGCAGCACGAGCTGCGGCAGCTGCGGCAGCAGCAGCGGCAAACGCTACACCTGCAGCCAGATCCCTTCGGGGGGCACGTTCGTGATGTGCAGCAGCGTGTGTCCCACGGGCTTTCACGTCAGCTCGCAGACCACCAGCGTCAGCTGCGGCAGCTGCGGTGCGAGCAGCGGCACGCGGGTGACCTGCGCGCCGAACTAGCCCTTCACTTGCCCACAGACTCGTCCCAGCAGCACCGGAAGCCGACTTCGGGGAGCTTGCCGGTGCGGATCGTGGGCTTCGCCGTCGCGCAGGTGACGCCCGAGCCGCCCTGGACCGCCGAGCCGCCGCGGGTGAGGCAGTCGCCGTTGCCGCCGCACGCGTCTTCCCACTCGGCCACGTTGCCGAGCATGTCCGTCACCGACTTGTAATAGTGGCTCGCGCAGGGATTCTGCTGGCCCAGGGTCGAGCCCACGGGCGCGACTTGGCCAGTGTCGATGCAGCGCCCTGGCTCGTGCTGATCGCCGTAGAAGTACTTGTCTGCCCCGCCCGGGCCGGCGCACGCGCCGTACCACTGGTCGCCATCCCCGGCGGGCAGACCCGCGTTCGCCGGCCCGCCGGTCTTCGCCCCGCACAGGCGCTTCCCCGCCCACTTGCAGTAGGCGTAGGCTCCGCACCAGTCCACGCAGCGCACGGGGAAGTCCTTGTCGACGCCGCCGCCGAAGGGCGGGCACGGGTCCTTGCCAGGGGGGGCGTAGTCGATGGAGTTCGCGCACACCGAAAGGTCGGTCAGGTTCTTGGGACCCGCGTCCGCGATGTCGGCCAAGAACGCCTCGTAGTGCGCATTGGTCACCTCGGTGGTGTCGATGCAGTAGAGCGAGCCGATGGCCGCCATCTTCGGGCCCTTGCCGGTCGGGCACGCGAGCCCCGCATCGCCGCCGCTGCCACCGGTCGCCGCGCCGCCGGCCCCGCCGCCCGATGCGCCGCCCGACGGCGAGCCTGCGACTCCGCCGGTGCTCGAACCGCCGGTGCTCGAGCCGCCGGCGCTCGAGCCGCCGGTGCCGGCCCCACCCGTCCCGGAGCCCTCGTTGGTGGTCGACGACGAACAGGCGCCGGCAGCGACCACCGCGCCCAAGCACAACAAGAGAAGCGAACGGTACACGGCGCGCCGAGTCTACCAGCTTCGGGGAGCTCCCGCTAAATCGAGCCGTTTTGCCCAGGGCGCCGGTCGTGGTACCGGCACCAGCAGAACATGGCCCAACCGTGGGAGCCCGTGATTGGACTCGAGGTCCACGCCCAGCTCTTGACGGAGACCAAGCTCTTCTGCGCGTGCGCTACCGGCTTCGGCGCGGAGCCGAACCGGAACGTGTGCCCGGTGTGCCTGGGCCTGCCCGGGGCGCTGCCCGTGTTGAACCGCCACGCGGTCGAGCTCGCAGTGCGCGCCGCCCGGGCGCTCGGCTGCGTCGTGCACGCCAAGAGCGTGTTCGCCCGCAAGAACTACTTCTATCCGGATCTCCCCAAGGGCTATCAGATCAGCCAGTACGAGCGCCCCCTGGCCACGGGGGGGCACCTCGCGTTCGAGGGCGAGGGCGGGCCGAAGCGCGCGGGGATCACCCGCGTGCACATGGAAGAGGACGCCGGCAAGAACGTGCACGGCGTGGGCGGTGACTCGCTGGTCGATCTGAACCGCGCCGGGACGCCGTTGATCGAGATCGTCGGTGAGCCGGATCTGGCAAGCGCCGCCGACGCGGCGGCCTACCTGCGCGCGCTGCGCGACGTGCTGGTGTTCGTGGGCGTGAACGACGGCAACCTGGAAGAGGGCAGCTTTCGCTGCGACGCCAACGTCTCGGTGCGCCGGGTCGGCGAGTCGACCCTGGGGACGCGGGCCGAGATCAAGAACGTGAACAGCTTCCGTTTCGTGCAGCGCGCCATCGAGCTCGAGGTCGCGCGCCAGATCGCGATCATCGAGGGCGGCGGGCGCGTGGTGCAAGAGACGCGGGGCTTCGACGACGAGGCCGGGCGGACGTACTCGCTGCGCTCGAAGGAAGAGGCCCACGACTACCGCTACTTCCCCGACCCCGATCTGCCGCCCCTGCGGATCGACGCGGCGCTCACGGGCGGCGAGTTGCCCGAGCTGCCGGCCGAAAAGCGCGCCCGCTACCAGAGGCTGGGGCTCACGCCCCAGGCCGCCCAGGTCTTGACCGGGCACCCGGGCATCGCTCGGTTCTTCGAGCGGGCCCTCGCCCTCGGGGCCGATCCGGTGAAGGCGGCCAACCTGATCCAGACCGAGGTGCTGCGCGACGCGAAGCTGCACGGGCTCGTGGCCGAGCTCGGCGTGACCCCCGAGCAGGTGGCCGAGCTGTTGTCACTGATCGATGCCGGAACGATCAGCGGCAAGCAGGCGAAAGAGGTGCTCATCGCCATGACCGGCACCGATCGGCTGCCCAGCGCCATCGTCGAAGAGCGCGGGCTCCGGGTCGTGTCCGAAGAAGGCCAGCTCTTGCCCCTCTGCCAGAAGCTGGTCGCTGACAATCCGAAGCAGGTGGACCAGGTGCGCGCCGGGAAGAAGGGGATGATGGGCTTCTTCGTCGGGCAGGTGATGAAGCAGACCGGCGGCGCCGCCGATCCGAAGCTGGTGACCGCGCTCTTCGAACGGCTGATCGCCGAGGAGAAACCCTGATGCCCGTTCCCCATCCCGACCCGATCTCGGCCGCCAGCTACTCCGCCGTCGAGCTTTGCCCCGAGAACGACGCGGTGCTGATGCTCGATCAGCGCCGCCTGCCGAGCGAGGAAGTCTACGAGCGACTCACCACCTCGACCGAGGTCGCCCGGGGCATCGCCGACATGGTGGTGCGCGGCGCCCCGGCCATCGGCATCGCTGCGGCCTACGGCGTGGTGCTCGCGGCGCGCCGCGCCAAGAGCCGAGACGAGCTCGGGGCGCTGGCGGCCGAGCTTCGGCGCGCCCGTCCCACGGCGGTGAACTTGATGTGGGCGGTCGATCGCATGCTCTCGTGCGTCGAGCGGGGGGCCGACGCGCCCGCGCTGGCCGAGGAAGCCCGAGAGATCCATCGCGCCGACGTGCTCGCCAACCGGTGCATCGGGGCGCTGGGCGCCGAGCGCGTGCCCGACGGCGCCACCGTGCTCACGCACTGCAACGCCGGCGCGCTGGCCACCGGCGGCTATGGCACCGCGCTCGGGGTGATCCGCGCCGCGGTCGAGTCGGGCAAGCGGGTGCGCGTGCTGGCCGACGAGACGCGCCCCTACTGGCAGGGCCTTCGCCTCACGGCGTGGGAGCTCCACCAAGACGGCATCCCGGTCGAGATCCTGACCGATGGCATGGCGGGCTTCTTCTTCTCGAAGGGCGCCATCGACCTGGCCGTCGTCGGCTCGGACCGGATCGCGAAGAACGGCGACGTGGCGAACAAGATCGGGACCTATTCGGTGGCCTGCCTCGCGCGCCTCCACGATCGCCCCTTCTACGTCGCCGCGCCCTGGTCCACGGTCGACCTCGGCTGCCCCGGCGGCAGCGCCATCCCGATCGAAGAGCGAAGCATCACCGAGATCACCCACCTTGGCGATCGACGCATCGCGCCAGAGGGGGTCGGCGCGCGGAACCCCGGGTTCGACGTGACGCCGGCCCGACTGGTCAGCGCGATCTTCACCGAGCGCGGCGTGATCGATCCGGTGGGTGAAGCGGGGCTCTTGGCGCTCGACGCTTGACCGATCACGCGGCGTAGGAAAGGCTTCTCGCCGCGTGAGGTGCGCATGACTCGCCACGGGCTCGCTTTCGGCACGTCGTTCCTGGTCGCTCTCGGTTTCTTTGCCTGCAGCGGCGCCGACGACACCGGCGGTGGAAGCGGCGGCGCGGGCAGCGGCGGCAGCGGCAGCAGCGCCGGCAGCGGCGGGCTCGGGCTCGGCGGCAGCGGCGGCCTCGCCATCGACGGCGGCGGCGCCACCGGCGGCGGGGACGCGGGCGTGTGCGACCAGGCCATCGACATCGTCTTCTCGATGGACGTGTCCACCAGCATGGGCGCGTTCTTGAACAAGCTCGGCGACGAGATCGAGGCGGTGGACACCGCGGTGAAGGCGCTGAACCTCAAGGCCCAGCCGCACTACGGGCTGGTGGTGTTCGTCGACGACACGCTCTTCGCGAACTCGTCTCAGCCCTATGTCGACGTCAAGACGCTCAAGGCCGACTTCAAGTCGTGGGCCAACTTCACCTCGAGCAACAACCAACCTTCGGGTGGGAACCAGAACACCACCTGGCCCGAGAACAGCCTCGACTCGCTGTACCGGGCCGCAAAAGACTTCGCCTGGCGCCCGAAGGCCTCGACCCTGAGGTTGGTGATCCACACCACCGACGACACCTTCGTGCAGGGGCCGACCACCTTCAACGGCGTGCAGGTCATGCACAACTACGCCGACACGGTGAAGGCGCTGCAAGAAGAGCAGGTGCGCGTGTTCGGGTTCGCCTCGAAGCTCGGTGGCCCGATGGAGAGCGACGACGTCAGCCAGGGGTGGTTTTCCACCGTGGCGGGCAGTCCGGCCATTCCCAACGCCACCGGGGGGGGCGTGTTCCAGCTCGACGACGTGATGTCGGGCACGGTGTCGCTGTCGTCGGCCATTCCGGCGGCGGTGAAGGACACCTACTGCAAGCCCTATCCCACCCCGAAATAGCCATCATGCGCTTCCTGGTTCTCGCCTCGCTCGTCTTGGGGTTGTTCATCGCGTGTTCCGCCAGCAGCAGCGGCGGCTCGGATCCGGGCACCGGCGGCGCTGCCGGGGGCGGGGGTGCGGGCGCCAGCGGCGGGTCGGGGGGTGGCATCAACCTGGACTCGAGCGCCGACGGTGACGAGCCGCCCCCCGCGGTCGCGACCTTGATCGGCACGGTGCTCGCGCCCGAGGGCAAGATCCCGATCTCCGGGGCGCTGGTCTACGTGACCAAGAACACGCCCAAGCCCATCCCGGACGCGCTCTACTGCGACAAGTGCGTCAAGCTGGACTACTCGACGCCGTACACTTTCACCGGCGCCGACGGCGGCTTTCACCTGGGCGTGCCCGAGACCGGCAGCTGGAAGCTGGTCGTGCAGAAGGGGCAGTTCCAGCGCGTGCGCCCGATCGAGGTCACCGCGGGCAACGTGCCGGTCCCGCTGGCTTCGACCATGCTGCCGGCGAAGACCGACAAGGCGAATGGGGACACCATTCCGAAGATGGCCCTGGTCGAGGGCGCGTGGGACGCCATCGACATCTCGCTCGCGCGCCTGGGGCTCGGCACGGTGGGCCCGACGGGCCCGTTCGGAATGCTCCAGGTCGACCGAAGCACCGCTCCGTACGACTATTACGACGGCGGTCCGGGGTCGAAGGGCGGCCACGAAGCCATCTTGAAGAACTGGACGACGCTCTCGCAGTACCACATCGTCTTTCTGCCCTGCTCGTGGAGCGACCAGACGACCTGCGACACCAACTCGCCGGCGCTCGACCCGACCGTGCAGAAGAACCTGAAGGACTTCGTGGCCCAGGGCGGCAAGCTCTACACCACCGATTACTCCTACGAGTTCGTGCGGCAGATTTTCCCGGGCTTCGTCGACTGGAAGAACCAGACGGGGACCCTGGGGTCGGCCTGCCTCGCGAGCTCGTGGGACGCACCGGCGAGCTCGCCGGACAAGGGCCTCACTGCCTGGCTCGCGACCCAGGCCATCACCGCCTTCGACGTCAAAGAGAACTGGACCGCGATCTCGGCGGTCAAGCCCGGCAGCGGCGTCGACCCCGACGGCAAGCCCATCACGGTCACGCCGAAGGTCTGGGTCGAGGCGAACACCCAGTGGGGCAAGCTGCCGGCCACCATCAGCTTCGAGCAGGCCTGCGGGCGGGTGCTGTTCAGCACGTATCACACCGAGGGCTCGTCACCGACCATGCTCCCGCAAGAGCGCGCGCTGCTCTACATCTTGCTCGAGGTCGCGGTGTGCGTGGCGCCGGCGCAGGTCAACTGACCCTGGCCATCGCCGGGGCTTCGCCCTAGATTCCGCCAGGCGTGTCCGACGAAGACCCCGTGCCCCTGGTGGGCATTCGCGATCCGAAGCCGGCGTGGCTCAAGGTCAAGGCGCCCAGCGGCGAGCGCTTCGCCACGCTCAAGCAGACGTTTCGCGATCTCGACCTGAACACGGTGTGCGAAGAGGCCCGCTGCCCCAACGTGGGCGAGTGCTGGGGTGCGGGCACTGCCACGGTGATGATCCTGGGTCACACCTGCACCCGGGGTTGCCGGTTTTGCGCCGTCACCACTGGCAACCCGCGGGGCGCAGTCGACCCGCGGGAGCCCGAGCACGTGGGGCGGGCGCTCTCGCGCATCGGCCTGCGCTACGTGGTCTTGACCATGGTCGATCGCGACGACCTGCTCGACGGTGGCGCCGCCCACGTGGCCGAGACGATCCGGTCGCTCCGTCGCCATCAGCCCGAGCTCTTGGTCGAGGCCCTGGTCGGCGACTTCGGGGGTCGCACCCGGGACCTCGACGTGGTGCTCGACGCCGCGCCGGACGTGTTCGCCCACAACATCGAGGTGGTGCGCCGCCTTACGCCGACCATTCGCGATCAGCGCTGCGACTACGACGGCTCGCTCGAGGTGTTGCGCCACGCCAAGGCGAGGGCGCCCGAGCGCTTCGTGAAGAGCTCGATCATGGTGGGCATCGGCGAGCGCGACGACGAGGTCGATCGGACGCTGGAAGACCTTCGGGCGGCCGGGGTGGACGTGGTGACGCTGGGGCAGTACCTGCGGCCCTCGCCCAAGCACGCGGCCGTCGCGCGCTATGTCTCACCCGCGCGGTTCGACGCCTGGGCCGCGCTGGGTCAAGAGCTCGGATTTGCTCACGTCGCCTCGGGCCCCCTGGTGCGGTCGAGCTATCACGCCGCCGAGGCGTTCATTTCGGCGCGCCTTCGCCCGACCGATCGCGACCCCGACGGCAGCGAAATCCCGCCTCCCGCGGGGTTCGTGCCGGCCGGGCGGCTCGCGCGGCGGGCCGCTGACGAGTGAGCGGGTTTCGGCTAGGCTCGGCGCCGACAATGACCGACGAGAACCTGCTCGGGCGCGTGGCGACCAAGCTCAGCGAGCCCCCTTCCTACGCGGAGCCCGGCCAGAAGGGGTCCATCCTCACGGTGGCGGCCGCCTCGTTCGGCAGCAAGCCCACCGAGGACGAAGCGACGCAGCCCACCGGCTTCGACCCCGAAGCGGCCGCGCTGTTCGAGGCGGTGGTCGAGAGCGCGTACCTGGTCGCGAACGCCGACGGCCATTTCGACGACACCGAGCGGGCTGCGTTCGAGCAGGTGGTGGTCACTGCCTGCCAGGGTTCCGTGCTCGAAGGTCAGGTCCACGCGCTGATCGAGGACCTGTCCGACCTGATGCAAGAGGACGGCGTGGACAAGCGCGTCGAGATGGTGGCCAAGAGCATCTCGAAGGTCGACCACCAGCACGAGGTGCTGCGCGTCGCGTCGTTGCTCGCCCAGGTGTCGGGGGGCGTGAGCGACGTGGAGCGTGAGCTCTTGGGCAAGCTGCAGAACGCCTTCGGTCTCGACCAGAGCGCGCTCGACCGGGCGCTCGCCGAGGCCGCGAGCACCGTCGGGAAGTGACCGTTGCGCCCGGGGGGCGGCCGCCCGCGCGGCGCCGGTCGAGTCTGGACGTGATCACCGAGCTGGTGAGCGGCGGGGCGGGCCCCCAGGCGCTCGCCAACGTGCTCGACGTCACCGAGCGCTGGCGACCGGGTGATCTCGAGCGCGCGCAGATGGGGCGGCTCGCCGCGCTCGTCGAGCATGCGCGCGCCACGGTGGAGCGCAGCAATCGCGTCATCAGCGCGTTCCGAAGGTCGAGCTGACGCGCCGCGTTGGGCGTCAGGCCGTGGAATTTCCCGGCCTCGCGCCGGGGCGTTGCCGGGCTTGGGCCCACCGGCGCCATGGACTAGGCTCCGCCCGCCCTGATCCGGCTCCGTGCCGCCCGGCGGAGCCCCATCCCCTGAGAGGTCCGATGACGTCAGCAGCCCACGAGAGCATGTTCACCGCGTCCGTTCACGACGACGACGTCGTGCGCGTGCTCGGCACCGACGGTACCCTGGATGCCCGGAACGACCCCGGGCTCTCGCCGGAAGAGGTGGTGCACCTCTACCGCCACATGGTGCTCACGCGCCTGGTCGACGATCGACTGGTCACGCTGCAACGCCAGGGTCGCATCGGCTTCCACATCGGCTCGCTGGGCGAAGAGGCGGCGATCATCGGCTCGGCCTATGCGCTTCGCAAGCAGGACTGGCTCTTCCCCTGCTATCGCGAGTTCGGGGCCGCGCTGCTCCGCGGCATGCCGCTCGAGCGCTATCTGGACAACATGTTCGGCAACGCCAACGACCCGGTGAAGGGTCGCCAGATGCCCGACCATTACACCTGCAAAGCGGCGCAGTTCGGCAGCGTGAGCTCGCCCATCGGCACGCAGATCACCCAGGCGGTGGGCTTCGCCTGGGCCGCCAAGATCCAGAAGCAGGACCTGGTCGCCCTGACCTACTTCGGCGAGGGCGCCACCAGCTCGAACGAGTTCCACAACGGCCTGAACTTCGCCGGCGTGTTCAAGACCCCGACCGTGTTCATCTGCCGGAACAACGGGTGGGCCATCAGCGTGCCCACCGAGCGCCAGACCGCCAGCCGCACCTTCGCCGAGAAGGGCATCGCCTACGGCGTGCCGAGCGTACGGGTCGACGGCAACGACCTCTTCGCGGTGATCGCCGTCACGCGGGACGCCATCCGCCGCGCCTCGGCCGGCGAGGGGTCGACCCTGATCGAGGCCATCACCTATCGCATGGGCGGCCACTCGACCAGCGACGACCCGACTCGCTACCGCGACAAGAGCTTGCTCGACCCCTGGGCCGACCGCGACCCGCTCGCGCGCATCAAGCGCTACCTGGACAAGCAGGGCTGGTTCACCGACGCCGAAGAGCAGAAGCTCCGGACCGAGATCGACGCGCGCCTCCGCGACCTGGTCGAGGCTTCCGAGAAGACGCCGCCGCCGTCCCTCGAGTCGATGTTCGAGGACGTGTACGCCGAGCAGCCCTGGCACCTGCGCGAGCAGTGCGCCGAGCTCCTGGCCGGTCCCCGCGCGCCCTCCGCGCATCACTGAACGCTCAGCCGACACCCGCACAGGAAAGAATCGTCATGACTCAGATGAACATGGTTCAGGCCATCAACGACGCGCTGCGCATCGCGATGCGCAAAGACGAGCGCGTCGTGGTCATGGGGGAAGACGTGGGCAAGGTCGGCGGCGTGTTCCGCGTGACCAGCGGGCTCTACGACGAGTTCGGTGACGCTCGGGTCGTGGACACGCCCCTCTCGGAGGGGGGCATCATCGGCGCCGCGGTCGGCATGGCCCTCTACGGCATGATCCCGGTGCCCGAGATCCAGTTCTCGGACTTCATCTGGCCGGCCTACGACCAGATCGTCAGCGAGGTGGCCAAGTACCGCTACCGATCGGGCGGCGAGTACACCTCGAAGATGGTGATCCGCACCCCGGTGGGCGGCGGTATCCGCGGCGGCCACTACCACTCTCAGCACCCCGAGGCGCAGTTCATCCACGTGGCCGGGCTGAAGGTGGTGTGCCCATCGAACCCCTACGACGCCAAGGGCATGCTGCTGGCGTCCATCGCCGACCCCGATCCGGTGCTGTTCTTCGAGCCGAAGCGCGTGTACCGCGCGGCCAAGGGTGACGTGCCCGAGGGCGAGTACACCGTCCCGCTCGAGAGCGCCGCGGTGGTGCGCGAGGGTCAGCACGTGACGGTCATCGCCTACGGCGCCATGCTCTACGAGGCGCTCGATGCGGCGCAGAAGGCCGCAGAGCAGGGCATCGAGACCGAGGTCGTCGACCTTCGCACCCTCTGGCCGGTCGACATCGAGACGATCATCGCCAGCGTGAAGAAGACCGGTCGCCTGATCATCGTGCACGAGGCGCCCAAGACCTGCGGCTTCGGCTCGGAGCTGGTCAGCCTGGTGTGCGAGAAGGCGTTCTACCACCTCGAGGCGCCGCCCGTGCGCGTCACCGGGTACGACACGCCCTTCCCGTACACGCTCGAGATGGAGTACCTCCCGCTCTCGCACCGCATTCTTCCCGCCATCTTGGACACGGCTCGCGCCGTCTGAACCCAGAGCACCGCACCCATGAGCAATTTCGAGTTCAAGCTGCCGGACATCGGCGAAGGCGTGACCGAGGGCGAGATCGTCAACTGGCTGATCAAAGAGGGCGACACCGTCCGCGAAGACCAAGAGATGGTCGAGGTCATGACCGACAAGGCCACGGTCACCATCGGCGCGCCCAAGGCGGGCACGGTGGTGCGCCTCGGCGGCAAGGTCGGCGAGATCGTCCCGGTGGGACAGGTGTTGGTGGTGCTCGCGGTCGGCGGCGGTGCGCCGGCGGTGGCCGCCCCCGCCGTGCCCGCGGCCCCCACCACGCCCGCGCCCTCGACTCAGAAGCAAGAGGGCCCCGCGGCGACGGCGGTGGGCGACATCCGCGAATCCCTCCCGGGCATGAGCGCATTTGCGCAAAAGAAGCCGGCGCTGGCGCCGGCGCCGGCTGGCAGCAACGGCGGCTACTTCAACGAAAAGCCACTGGCCGCGCCGGCGACCCGCAAGCTCGCGCGAGAGATGGGCGTGGACCTGCGCCACGTGCAGCCGTCGGGGCCGGCCAGCCGCGTCACCCGCGAGGACCTCGAGCGCTACGCGGTGCGGGGCAAGTCCCCCGCTCCGGTGATCCACCTGCCGCCCGCCGAGGTCTCGGTGCACCACGCGGTCACGGTGGTGCCGCAGGCCGAGGCGCCGCCGCCGAAGCGCCCCGAGCCCGTTGCGCCGCCACGCGCCCTGGGCGACCAGCGCGTGCCGCTGCGTGGCCTGCGCAAGCGCATCTACGAGAACATGGCGCGCAGCAAGCACACGGCAGCGCACTTCACCTACGTGGACGAGTGTGACGCCTCGGCGCTGAAGGCCCTGCGCGATCGCACCAAGGCGTTCGCCGAGCGCGACGGCGTGAAGCTCACGTTTTTGCCGTTCATCGTCAAGGCCGTGGTCTCGGCGCTCAAGCGCCACCCCGCGCTCAACTGTCTGGTGGACGACGCTGCCGGCGAGATGGTGCTCAAGGGCGGCTACGACATCGGCGTCGCCGCGGCGACGGAGTCGGGCCTGATGGTCCCGGTGGTGCGCAACGCGGACCGCCTGAGCATCATCGAGATCGCGGGCGAGCTCGAGCGCCTCTCCGCGGACGCCCGCGCCGGCAAGATCCGGAAAGAAGATCTGGGCGGCTCGTCGTTCACCATCACCTCGCTGGGCAAGCTCGGCGGGCTGTTCGCGACCCCGATCGTGAACTATCCCGAGGTCGCCATCCTGGGGGTGCACGAGATGAAGCGCCGCCCGGTGGTCAAAGGCGATCAGATCGTGATCGGCGACGTCATGCTGCTCAGCTTGAGCTTCGACCACCGCATCATCGACGGGCACGTGGGCGCGGCCTTCGCCCAAGAGATCATCGGGCTGCTCGAAGAGCCCGAGCGTCTTCTGGTCAGCATGGCATGAGGTGTAGGTGCGGGTGCGAGCCCGCACCGCTAATCGCCCAGCCGTGGGATTGGGTGTAGCCTTGTCGTGTCGATCGCGATGAGGGGTCCGCTCTCCACAGCATCACGCCTCGGGTTCTTGGTCGCAGCCGTGGCGCTGGTGTGGAGCGGTCCCTCTTGGGCCGGCCCCTCCGCAGACGACGTGAAGGCCGCGGCCGCCGAGTTCGACCAAGGCAAACGGTCGTTCAAGGCGCAGGCGTGGACCGAGGCCGCCGAGCACTTCGAGGCCGCTGACGCCCGGGCCCCGAGCGCCGTGGCGCTCGAGCTGGCGATCCGCGCCCGGGACAAGGCCGGGCAGCTCGATCGCGCGGCGACTCTTGCCGAGCTGGGGCTCGCGCGCCACCCGGGCGACGCCGGGATGAAGAAGACCGCCGCCGCCGTGCTCGACCGCGCCAAGAAGTCGCTGCACGCGTTCGCAGTGAAGTGCCGGCCGGCGTGCGAGCTGGTGGTCGGGACGACCATCGTGCACGGCGGCGCCACGGACGAACGCACCGTCTACCTCACTCCGGGCGAGGCGCAGGTCAGCGCCAGCTGGCCCCGGAAGAAGCCCAACGTGGCCACGGTGCAAGCCAGCGCCGGCGGCAAGAGCGCGGGCGACTTCACGCCCCCGGCCGACGATCCCGAGCCGACCCCGACCCCAGAGGGCGCGCCGGCGGCGGTCACCGTCGTGCCGTCGAAGGACCCCGGGCCCGAGAAGCGCTCGGGCCTGCCGCCCATCGTGTTCTACGTCGGTGCCGGTCTGACCGTGATCGCGGGCGGCGTGACGATCTGGAGCGGCATCGACACGCAGAACAACCCCGGCGCCGACAAGGTGCGGGAAGCGTGCGCGGGGCAGACGACCAGCTGCCCCGAGTATCAAGACGGCCTCGCGCGGCAGACCCGCACCAACGTCTTGCTCGGCGTGACCGCGGGCCTGGCGGTGGGCACGGGCGTGATCGGCGCGCTGTTCACCGATTGGTCCGGCAAGCCCAAGGGCAGTGCGCGGGTCGAGCCATGGGTCGGGGTCGGCAGTGCCGGCGCGCGAGGGCGGTTCTAGGCCATGCCTGCCCGCTTGATCGACGTCGAGCACGAGGGGCGACAGCTCGTCGATCGCTACGAGCTGGTGGCCGAAATCGCCTCGGGCGGCATGGCCACGGTGTTCCTGGCGCGGCTCTCGGGCGTCGGTGGGTTCCAGCGCATGGTCGCCATCAAGCGCCTGCACCCGCACCTGGCCGGCGATCAAGAGTTCGTCGACATGTTCCTGGACGAGGCGCGGCTCGCCGCCGGCATCCATCACCCGAACGTGGTGAGCATCCTCGAGGTCGGCGCGAGCCCGCGCGGCTACTACCTGGTGATGGAGTACATCGAGGGCGACACGCTGGCGCGGCTCCTGGCCCGGGCGGCCACGGCGAGCCAGCGCGTCCCCGAGCCGATCGTGATCCGCGTGGTGCTCGACATGCTCGCGGGCTTACACGCCGCCCACGAGCTGAAGGACGAAGCCGGTCAGCCCACCTCGCTGGTCCACCGCGACGTGTCGCCGCAGAACCTGCTGGTTGGCGTCGACGGGGTCTGTCGCATCACCGACTTCGGCGTGGCGCGCGCGGCCACCCGCTTGGCCGGCACGCGGGTTGGCCAGCTCAAGGGCAAGATCGCCTACATGGCTCCGGAGCAGGCCCTGGGCCAGACGGACATCGATCGCCGCGCCGACGTCTTCGCCGCGGGCATCGTGCTCTGGGAGGTGCTCGCGGGGCGGCGCTTGTTCAAGAGCGAGAACGAGGCCGCCACCCTCTCTCGGGTGTTGAACGACCCGATCCCCGTCTTGCACGAGGCCGCGCCCCACGTCGAGCCTGCGCTGTCGGAGGTCGTGATGAAGGCCCTCGATCGCGATCGCGACAAGCGCTACGCGACCGCCGCCGAGTTCGCCGACGCGCTGGAACGGGCCGCGACCGCGGCGGGCAAGCTCGCTCCGCCGAAAGAGCTGGCGCAGTACGTCAAGAGCGTGCTCGGCGAAGAGATCGAGCAGCAGCGCGACGCCGTCCGCGCCTGGCTCGCCCGCAGCGAGCCCAGTCAGGCGGCGCCGTTCATCCGCAGCGCCGTCGCCTCGAGCGTGTCGAGCGCGGCGATGGTCATGCCGGGCAACAACGATCTGACGGTGGCCGAGCCGGTCTCGAAGAGCCAGATCAGCATGATGCAGCCGGCGCCGGCTCCGGCGCCGAAGCGGACCGGGCTCTTCGTCGCGCTCGCGGCCGTGGTGCTGCTGGGCGGCGTGGTGCTGTTCTTGCTCGGCCGCTCCACCGGCTCTGCCGCGGGTCCCACGCCGCCGGCGGCAGCGGTGCCGGCAGCGCCGTCCACCGCGGCGCCAGCGGCCTCGAGCCCGCCGGCGCCCACTCCCGTGCTGCCGAGCGCAGCGCCCAGCGCGTCCGCGCCGGCGGCGACCAAGAAGCCGGGCAAGCCCGTCGGCGGCGGCAAGGTCGGCGGCGGCAAGGTCGGGGACGACTTGCCGAGCAACCCTTATCGGTGAGCCGCGACTGCAGAGAGCGGCGCTTCGTATCGCGTTATCGCGATTGTCTCCGTTGCGCGTGTGGTGGATTCAACGGATAATGCCGGCATAGCGCGGGGCAGGGAGGCGAACGATGGTTGGCACGCGGTTAGCACGCACGCACGCACGCACGCACGCACGCACGACGGTTCGCTGCGGCGCTGATCGCGCTGGCTGCCTTCGCGCTCGGAGCGCGATCGGAGGCGGCTCCACTCGACTGTCGTTTCATGGAGCGCTCGCCGGTCTTCCTCGACCGTGACGCCGAGGCCCGCTGCCAGATGGACGAAGACGGCAACGGGCTCGACGACGAGATCGAGCAGCAGCTCGCGGAGTGCTTCGTCCCGGCTTTTCGTTTCGATGCAGACGAGCCGAGCTCGAGCCTGCAGCCCAACGAGCCCGTGACCGGGTTCTCGGCGTACCGCATTCAAGGCGCGAAACCTGACGAGATATTGATTCGCTTCGAGATGGTGGCGCTGTGGAAGCGAGACGGGGGATTCCCGAACGCCAAATCCGCGGACTGCTCAGACTACTACCAAGCCCACGACGGCGACACCTGGGGAACGCGGATCGACGTACGTGTTTCCAAGGACGTGGTTTGGCGGGCCGAGCTTGCCGAATTTTCCTCGTGCCCGCCCGGCGAAATGTACGGAACGCACCCCGTCATCTACGCCTCGGCCGGGAAGCACCATGACTACTGCTCAGCGGGCGTCGACGACTACGACATCAAGGTCGGAACCTGGTGTACGGATCCGCACCGCGGCAACGGCCCCCAGCGCGTCCCCGAGCAGCTGTTCCGGGTGCCGCTCAACCAGAAGCTGTTCTTTTCGGCGTCAGACACCAACACATACTGGGCCAATGCATGCACCTTCGCGCGAACGGGGCTCACCTCACTCGCGAATCGGATGCAGCCCGGCAACCTTGGCAACCTCGGTTTCCCAGGTCAGTCGCTCTGGTACTTCTACGATCCCGATGAGGTGAAAGCCTCGCCGATGCAGCTCTTGCTGCCATCCGTCGCCGTAGCGTACGACGCCGACGGCGATGGTCGACCCGAGTCTGACCGGGTGGGCGCGGATGACACCGTGACGGTCGCGACCGACCTCTGCCCGCTCGACAGTGGGCCCGAGCAAGACGCCGACGGCGATCACCTCTACGGCGCCTGCGACTTCGACCCGAACTTCCGTCAGACGTGGGTGGGCATCGGGACGCCAGGCAAGCCGCCGGTGCCGCAGGCGTTCAACAGTTGGTCCCCGATCCCGACTGGCGCCTTTGGCGGCTTCCTGGACACCGATCAGGACGGGCCGCCCGACGGGGTGGACAGCTGTCCGAAGCTGCCTGGCACGCTCGGCCCGGCAGCTGGCATCACCGTCAGCAACCGCTGGGGCGAAGATCTGAGCTGGCCGCCGCACCCGACCGGCAACAACGAGCTCGGCGCGCTCCAGCGCGGCGAGAAGTGCGATCCGTACCCCGCGGCGCACTCCACCTGGAACCCGAAGAGCTCGTACAACAAGACCTGCGGGGGCCCCGGCTGGGTCTCGGTGGGGCAAGACGCCATCGGTGCGACCACGAGGGTGTCCCGCGGGGTCAGCGCGAACGACCCGTTCTGGCTCGCCCCGAAGACCGAGCTGCCCGCGACGTTCACCGTTCAGAGCTACCGCTGCGCGTGTCGCGACCAGGAGACCGGGGCCCCACTCGTCGGTGCGGCCTGCGTACTGGATTCAAAGAGCGACTGCTATCGCGGGAGCGCGCGGCGGGCGGACGCGTTGAACGCGCCCGTCGGCCGTGGCTTTCGTCCCATCGAGCGCCCGAGCTGCACGCGTGACGACAAGAGCTGGTGCGACAGCTTTCCGCTGGCGGTGCTGCGCTTCGGATCGGAGCCGTCCGGGGTCTCGTGGCGCTGGCTCGACGAGCTGAAGGCCTTCGGGCCGGCGAGCACGACCCCGCACTTCGCCCCGGAAGACGTAGTCACCGAGGTCGCCACGCCGTTCTCCGGCGCGCATCAAGGTCTGACACACCAGTACGCGGTTTGGACGCTGCCCGAAATCAGCGCACCGCCGGCGACTCCGAACAAGCAGAGCCAGTTCTCGTTCCACTTCGATCCGGAGTACGATCCGCAGCACCGCGCGGACGAGCTGTGGGACCTCCTGAGCGACCAAAGCCGCCGCATGCGCGCCAGCTTCTCCGAGCAGCCGATGGCGGACCTGGTCTCGAACCACTCGGCGTTCTCGCTGAAGCCGCCCTGCGCGGTGCTCACCATCGACCAGCAGCTGGCCCTGGTGAAGCTCTGGTTCGGGCCGGATCCGGTCAAGCCCGAGGTCACGGGGTTCTCGGGGCTCCGGTTGCTGGCCCACGACCGTGGGCTGGTGACACGAGCCGCGATCGCGCGGCCTGCCGAGGGGAGCTACGCCACGCTCTCGCTCGGCGCAGCCGCGGCTCAGGGCTGGCTCGCCACGGCGCCGGTGCTCGTGGCGCCGGTGGGTGGCGCCGCCCAGAGCACGCCCGTGCTGGCTGCCTTCGCGACGCCGCTGGCCTCGACCCGGAACCGCAGCGAGGAGCCCGCGCTGATGGCGGTCGAGCGCTCGGCCGGCGTCGCGCGCTGGGCGCTACTCGCGCCGGTCGCCTCGGCCGATCAGTCGATCACCTACGAGATCGCGGGTGAGGGCACGCTCCCGGGCGCGGTAAGCCCGAGCGCGGCGCTGATCGCAGATCCCACCGGCATGACGGTCGCGCTGGTGGACACCGCCGGCGGCTGGGTCGATTGGTACTCGAGCAGCTCGCGGCTCTGGACTCGTAGCGCGCTGCCGGCCGAGGTCGCGGGCCTCGACGGCGCGGCGCTCGCGCTCTGGGGGTCGCACTTGCTCATCGCGGGCGGCGCTCGCGACGGCACGCTCGTGGGGCAGCTGTGGGACGTCGGGCTGTTCGGCGGGCCGGTATCGCTGGCGCGGTCGGATCTGCCGGCGCGCCGCGGCGCTGCGCTGAGCGTGAGCCCCGGCGGCGAGCGCATCCTCTACCTGGGCGGCAGCGACGCGAGCGGCTCGAGGCACGACGACGTTTGGCACGTCGGGCCCGGCGGAGCAGCGACCACTCGCTTGTTCGGGGACACGACCCGCGCGAGCACGCTCGAGCTGGGCACCACCGTCGTCGTCGACTCGGTCTTCGAGGGTGCGCTTCGGGCGCTGTCCTTGGAGCTGACGCGCCCGGAGCTCGTGGCGACGCGACTGCGGACCGCCCGCGGCTGGCAAGAAGCCCGCGTGGCCGACGAAGGGCTCGCCTGCGCGCCGACGGACGTGCTCGGCGGGCAGCTGTGCTCGCTCGGCACCGAGTGGTGGTCGAGCCCCGGAGCTGTCCCGTGCGGCGCGGCGGGCAGCGCGTGCGAGGGCTCGCGCGGAGCTCTCGCGGCCTCGGTGACGATCCCGGGTCCCGCGATCGCGGCGGATACCGACGGCCACTCGGTCTGGGTGCTGCGCGACCAGAGCCTCGAGCGCTGGTCGGTCGCGGGCGCCACGCCGGCGCTGACCGCGAGCGCGGCGCTTCCAGCAAAGGCACGAGCTCTCTCGGTGAGCGCCGAGGGCGGGGTGGTGGCCACCGACGCGGGCGTGGCCAAGATGCGCGCGATTGGCGCGGCGCTCAGCCTGGACGTGCCGCTCGCGCTCTGTGGTCGCCCGCTGCAGATGACGGCGCTCAGCGAGACGAGCTGGGCAGTGGTCACCACCGTGGGGCTCGCGATCATCGGCGCGGGCGCTGGGGAGCCGCTCACGCTGCAGTCGATGTCATTGCTCGTCCCCTTGTCACCGAAGCCCATCGCGCTCGGCACAGATGCCGCGTCCACGGCGCTGTGCAAGAAGGCCGACGCGGTCATCCCCGGGCCGATGGTCGACGCCCTCGCGAAGCTGGTGACGGTGGCCGCGGGCGACCAACGCCTGCTGGTGGCGTCGGGGCCAATGCTGTTCGACGTCGGCGTGCGCGATCTCGAGCACCCCACTCTCGGCGGGCAGAAGGTGATCGTGCACCCGCTCGAGGCGCTGCGGCTCGACCCCGCTGGCAGCCGGGCCTACGGCGTGAGCAAGCACGGGCAGCACCGGCCGGTGATCGATCTGCGCGGGGCGGGGCTCGCCGTCACGGGAACCCACGGCGTGGAGAGCTGGGTGCGGCGGCGCGATCGGGCCGAGCTCGTGGAACGGGTCCTGCCAGCTCAGGTGGAGATCGCGAAGGTCGTGCCGTGAACGGGGCATCACGCTGGCTGGGTGGCGCGCTGATGGTGGCGGCGCCGTTCGTGGTGCTTGGCGGCTGTCCCAGCGGCGAGAACAACAGCGGCGGCGCGAGCGGCACCGGAGGAGCGGCGGGTGACGCCCCCGGCGACGTGGCGGATGGCGACGGGGCCGAGCCGTGGGATCCGGTGTGGCACGAGACGAAGCCAAAGGCCTGGCCGACCGTGGGCCCCGAGAAGAACCCCGACTGCGGCCCGGGGTGCCGGGTGGCGCTCAACGTGCCGATCAGCACCACAGTCGAGACCCCCGACTACACCACCGAGCGCGCGATGGGGCTCTCGTCCGACGGGCAAGGCGTGGCCTTTGCCGGCGTCGGTGAGAGCATCACTTCGCTCGTACCTCGCAAGAACGACACGGGGCACATCCAGCTCGGCTTGTGGGGCCACTACATGTCGAGCGCGCGCTCCTTCGGCATCGGCGACGGCCAGATCGAGCTGACGAGTCTGCTCACCGGCGAGACCAAGCTTGTCTTCCGTTGGACGCCGGTTGACGGAAGCGCAGACGGCAGCGAGCTGACGGCACTGAATGACAAGTACGTGTTCTACACCTTCAAAGGGATCCACTCGCGCAGTCGTCAGACCGGCGAGCAGAAGTGGCTGGCGTTCGGCTCGTGCTATTCGGTGTGCGCGACCGAGAGCGTGCTCGTCTGCGAGAACGGCAAGATCTACGTCCTCGACCCCGAGCTGCCCGAGCTGAAGGCGAAGAAGAAGCTCGACGACGGCAAGGAGCTGCAAGTGGACGGCAGCTGCTCCGCGGATCGGAAGCAGTACGCGTGGATCGACTACCGCGACCCGCCCGGTCCAGGGTCGAACTTCGACTTCACCCGCAAAGGCGGCGAGGTGTACTTCCACGATTTTTCGACGGGCAAGACGAAGCGAGCGACCTTCGACTCGCCGGACAAGCCGCGGGCGAAGGTCTACCCGGGCATCGGTGACGGTCTGGCGGTGTGGAACGAAGCGCCGCTTGGTGCTGCGGAGCCGAGCCCGGAGGACTGGGGCTCGTACTACGGCGTGAGCGAAGCCTTGGCGACGCTCGATCTAGCGACAGGCAAGCGATGCCAGCTCGAGAACGGGCCGACTCTCGGCTACAAGTCCGTCCACGGGAAGCATGTCTACGCTGTATGGCTCGACAAGAAGGCCAACCAAACGCGTCTCGTCGACATCGACCTCGACTACCCCGGGTTCAAGTGGCAGTGCCAGGACACGCCCGGCTGGGTGAACTGAGGGGGCCGCGCGCGCCGCTCACGGGTGGTCCTTGGCCCACGAGTACGCGGTGTACGCCGCGGCCAGGTGGCACACCCAGCCCACGAACCCGCCGGACCCGATCCACAGCCCGGGGGTGACGATCAGCCAGAACAGGCCGCGGAGGAACTTGCCGTTGTAGAACTGGCCGACGCCGGGGATGACGAACGACAGGACGGCGGCGGTGCCGGGCTTGCTCATTCGGGCCAAGATGGGAGTGGGGGCCGGGCTGTCAACGCCCGGCGAACACCCCGGCCGCGGGCACTCCCGATTGGTAGTCGGGCCGGACCGGTGGTGAAAAGCGACGCGTCATCGATCAGTTAGGCGCTCTGGCGGGTGGGGTTGGGGAGGAAGCACAAATTCGAGAGCGGCGCTCGAGCGGGGTGCCCCCGCCTCGCCCGGCCTCGGCCGCGGTGCGGCCTGCGGGCGGGCGTTCCCCCCCATGCGTCCGGCCTCGCTGCGCTCGGGCGGCCGCGGGGGGGAAAGCACCGCACCGCGCGGCGGCCCGTTGCGAGGGCGGGGGTGCAGGGTGCAGGGCGAGCGCGAGTGCGATGGGCGATGGGCGATGGGCGATGAGCGATGGGCGATGTGCGTAAAGGGGACTGCTTGCTCGGCCTCTTTGATTCTGCCGCCGTGCTTGCCGGCGTCGAGGCCG
>JACPVJ010000162.1 GCA_016191785.1 Myxococcales bacterium
CGCAACCCTCCCTCATACGTCCCGGCCCACCGCCTCGAGCGGAGCCCGCTCCCCAGCAGCAGGCTCGGCTCCCGAGCGCCCCGAGCCCAAGGCACGCCACCTCCTCGGCCTCCCGCCCCCACCCCAGAGCGCGGCGCGCGATCGCGCGCCGCGCTTCACCGATCAAGAGTGGTGACCGCCGTCCCGCGTGCCAGTCCGCCCTCGGGCTGTGGTAGGGGGGCGCTTCGTGCTCTTCAACACCCTCGCCTACGCGAAGTTCTTCGCCCTCGTGTTCGTGGTGGCGTGGGTGCTGGTCAGCCGGCGCTGGGTGCCGCTCTTGCCGTGGTTCGCGCTGGCGGGCTACGCGCTGTACCGACCGCCGGCGCTGCACGGCATCGGCATCGCGGTCATCGCCTTCGGTCTGACCTTCGCGCTGTGCCGCCGCGAGCGCCACGACGCGTTGCCTCGCGCCCGCGTCGCCGCCGCGGCCGTCGCCGTCAACCTGGCGGCGCTGTCGTGGCTCACCTTCCGACAGTTCGGCCGCGATCCCCTCAGCCTCGCCCTTTCCGGCATCGGTCTTCCCGTGCCGAAGAGCCCGCTCGCGCTGGGCGCCGCCGCCCTGATCGCCCCGGTGGCGCTCTACGCCCTGGTGCGCCAGAAGAAGGTGCGGCTGCTGTTCATCCTGGGCGCCAGCTACGTCTTCTACGCGCACTGGGACTGGCGCTTCCTCCCGCTGATCTGGGGCTCGTCCACCATCGACTGGCTCCTGGGCCACGCGATCGCCAAGGCCAGCACCGATCGCCGGCGCAAGCTCTGGCTGATCGGCACGGTGATCCTGAACCTGGGGGTGCTCGGCGTCTTCAAGTACTTCAACTTCGGGATCGACTCGGCGCGCGCGGTGCTCTCTCACGCGGGCATCCACGTGCCCGAGGTGGCGCTGCGTGTCGCGCTCCCCGTGGGCGTCAGCTTCTTCACCTTCGAGTCGATGAGCTACGTGATCGACGTCTATCGCCGGGACATCGAGCCGCACGAGAGCTACGTCGAGTACCTGGCCTTCGTGGCGTTCTTTCCCCACCTGGTGGCCGGCCCGATCGTGCGCCCGCGCGACCTCTTGCCGCAGCTGGCCGGTCCGGCCCGCTGGAACAGCGCCGAGGGCAGCGAGGCCCTCTTCCTGATCGCGACCGGGTTGCTCAAGAAGATCGCCATCGGCGACTACTTGGCCCTCAACCTGGTCGACCGCGTGTTCGACGCGCCGACCCAGTATTCGGCCCTCGAGTGCTACTCGGCAGTGCTGGGCTACGCGGTGCAAATCTACTGCGACTTCTCGGGCTACACCGACATCGCCATCGGTTCGGCGCTGCTGCTCGGCGTGCGCTTCCCGCTCAACTTCGACTCGCCCTACAAGGCGCCCAACATCCAGGACTTCTGGCGGCGCTGGCACATCTCACTCTCGACCTGGCTCCGCGACTACTTGTACGTGCCGCTGGGTGGCAACCGCAAAGGCGAGGTGCGCACCTACGTGAACCTGATGCTCACCATGCTGCTCGGCGGCCTGTGGCACGGCGCCAACTGGACCTTCGTGGTGTGGGGCGGCATCCATGGCGCAGCGCTGGCGGTCACCCGGGCGTACACCGAGTGGCGCGATCGCCTCGACGTTCCGAGGCGCCGCTCGCTCTGGGTCCACGTGCTCTCGGTGCTCGGCACCTTTCACCTGGTGTGCGTCGCGTGGGTCTTCTTCCGCGCCGAGACCTTCGCCAAGGCCGCCGTCGTCTTCACGCAGCTCGGCACGCTCACCACCTATCACCCGAACCTGCCCGCACCGATCTTGGCGGTGCTGGCGCTCGGCCTGCTCTCGCACTGGACGCCCGAGCGCTGGTACCAGGGCGCCCGCACCGTCTTCGCCCAGATGCCCGCCCCGGCCCAGGGCATGGCCCTGTTCTGCGTGGGCCTGGCGCTGACCGCCATGGCCACGGCAGACGCCGTGCCTTTCGTGTACTTTCAGTTCTGAGCCATGGCCGAATCGGAAGAGCCCGCGCCGCGGAAGAAGAAGAAGAAGAAGAGGCCCGCCGAGCCCGCCCCGGAGGTCGCGCCCGAGGCCGCTCGCCCCGAGCTGGACGCTTCGGGCCGCGAGCGGCCGCGCTTCTTGCTCTCGTTTCCCGCCGATCCCGAGCTCGACCGACTGGTCGGGGCTTTCGAGCGCGGAGATTTCGCCGCGGTCAGGAGCGGCGCGCTGACCCTGGCCGAGCGGGCCGACGACGAGCGCGTCCGCGACGCGGCCCTCGAGCTTCGACGGCGCATCGATCCCGATCCGTTGATCAAGTACCTGTTGCTCGCGTCCGTCGTCCTCTTGGTGGTTTTGGTGCTCCATGCGTATGCGCACAAACATTGAGCTTACGGCGGCCCTCTTGGCCCTGGGGTGCGGCGGACCCGCGGCGCAGAACGGCAGCAAGCTCGGGCCCACCGAGCCCGCCGTCACCGACATCGAGCGCTACATGCCGCTCAAGGCCGACACGGTCTACGCCTTCGAGACCTCGATCGAGAACAGCGGCGAGCAGGGCGTGCTGATGATGCACGTCGATCGCCCCCGGGCGAACCAGGCCGTGCTGGTGGTGGGTGGCCGGGCGCAGCGCCTCGCGATCGAGAAGCAGGGCATCCGCCTCGAGAACGGCGGCTGGCTCTTGAAGGCGCCGCTCAGCGTGGCCGCGCAATTCAAGGGGCAGTTCGGCCTGGTCGTGATCCGCAGCACCGACGCCCAGGTCCAAGTTCCAGCCGGGCGCTTCACCGGCTGCGTCGAGACGATCGAAGAGAGCCCGGCGGTGAAGAAACGCGTCACCACCGTCTTCTGCCCGGACATCGGCATCGTGTCCCTCGACGCCGAGGGCGCCATCGGCGACGACTTCGGTCGCGAGCGTGCGGTGCTGCGCTCGTACGGACCGCGGGTCGACATCAACCAGATGCCCGCGGGCAAGTGAAGCGCCCGCGCGTCAGGCCGGCGCTGCGGCGGCGACGCCGGTCTCGCGAGTGGCGCGCTTGGCCTCGGCGTGGGTCACCTCGCCGTAGACCAGGCCGCCGTGCACGATGCTGGGGCTGAGCCCCGGCGCCAGCGGGCTGGGCGTGACCTCGCTCGACGGGAACATCTGCACGAAGCCAGGCGCGCGATTCACGCGATCCACCAGCGTCTTCTCGAGCACCATCGAGGTGTATTGCCGCGCACCTTGCTCCGGCGTGTTCGCGTTCAACACCACGTCCAGGTCTTGCATCCGCGCCGTTCGCGCGAGCCCCGCGATGCGGCTCTCGTGAGGGGACCAGTTGTCCGCGGCCACGCCGTTCTCGCTGACGCCCCAGATCCCGTCGGGGGTGTTGACGAAGAGCGTCTGGTTACCGCGGGTGTGACCCGGAGTCCGGAGCAAGAGAGCGCCGTCCCCCAGCTCGAAGTCGCCGTCGAGGAGCACCACGCGGTCGGTGCGCACGCCCGCCTTCCCGTCGGCTACGTACCACGCGCGCTGCAGGGGGTGCAGGTCGTCCCAGTCGTCCCACTCGACGCGCTGGGCCAGCAGCTTGGCGCTCGGAAAGCGCGCCGCCCGCGCGCCGTCTCGAGTGCCCAGGAGCCCGCGCAGATCTTGGCTGTGGAAGTGATCGAAGGCCACGTAGTCCACCGACTCGGGCGTGACGCCCAGGCCCGCCAGCTGGTGCTCGAGGGTGTCGAAGCGCTTCGCCAAGAGGTTGAACGCGATGTAGTCGCCCACCTGCCGGATGGTGCGCTCGAAGAACGGAGTCTTGCGCGCGGCCACGTCGTCGGTCGGGTTGAAGAGCAGCGTCTCGAGCTTGCCGCGAGAGAGGAACTGCACCAAGAGCGCGCGGTGGGTCATGATCACCCACGGCGCGGGCGAGAGCTGCGCACCCCAGAACGCGAATTTGCTCGGGTAGCCGACGGTGGTCACCGGCAACGAGCGCACGCTGACCACCCGCGGTCCGCGGACCACGCGCTCACGAAGGCCCTCCGCCGCCTTGCGCACCGCTCGCAGCTTGGGCCCCTGCCCCTCGACCTGCCAGGCGGCGTCGAGCTCGCCGATGGCCGTGAGCTCGTCCGCGCGCGCGAACCCCTCGCGATGAGCGATGTGCGATCCCTGCATGTGTCCCTCCGGGCCGAGCCATAACGCCGACCGAGCGCCCTGTCATCCGTGGGCGCCCGGACTTTGCCTGGCCGTACGCTCAGGTGCCGCCGTCGGCGTCACCCAGCACGATTTCCACGGGCACGGTCTGGATGCACTTGCCCTGGGCCTTGGCCTCGAGCGTCTCTTCGACGGTGGGGTAACCCGAGGCGGTCACGGTCACCTTGGCTGCGCCCTGCGTCCAGAGCCGGCAGTGCACCTCCGCGACGCCGCCATCGGCCGCGCTCGCGTCTTTTCCCGTGTCGTCACAGAGCACGACTTCTTGTGCTTGAACACCCTGGTCCAAGCGGAAGGTCTCGGTGCCGCCCCCGTACTGGACTTCGAGCGTGGTGTCCGGCGGCAGCGGACCGGAAACGGCGCGCACCGTCAGGTCGAAGGCGGCGACCAGCTTGCAGTCCTTGGGGTCGTCCCCGTCGCCGTTCGAGCAGGCCAGGGCCAGCGCCCCGAGCACCACGGCGAGAATTCGCAGAGACCCAGCGTAAGCCATGAAAAGTCATCGCTGATCTAGGCCGAGAGCGCCCGCTTCGCAAGGTGCGCGCGCGTCAATCGGGGATGACCAGCTCCTGGCCGGGCACGATCGGCGCCTTCTTGTCGATCCCGCTGGCTTCGCAAATCGAGTCCACACTGCTGCCATAGCGCTGCGCGATGCCACTCAGCGTTTGCCCGCTCTCGACCACGTGGGTGCGCGCGGGGCCGCTCTTCGACTTGCCGCTGCTCGCCTTCGCCACGGCCTTGCCGCCTCGACAGCAACGAAACCCGATGGAGTAGTCGCGATACTTGGTGTTGTGCGCCTTGGTGACGTAGTCGCAGCCGGCTCCGTTGATCTCGGTGTCGAGGTAGTACCCGCCGCGGAACGTTCCCCCCGCGTCCGCGGTCCACTCGTGCAGGTTGCCGACCATGTCGAAGGCGCCGGCCGGGGTCTTGCATTTCTTGAACTGTCCGGTCTTCGCCACCGTCCCGGCGATCTGGTTCAGACGCGGGTCGTTCATCGCCTCGATGCCGAACACCTCGAGGCCCTCGGCCGCCCCGTGCAGGGTGCGCAGCGGTGACACGCCCTTGTCGTTGCAGCGCCCGGTCTCGTGCTCGCCGCCATACGGGTACGCGCCGCCGGATTTGCCGCGACACGCCGTGAGCCATTCGTCGTCGGTGCACAGCCGCTTGCCCGCGGACTCACAGGCCGCCGCGGCCTGCTCTTGGCTGATGTGCGCCTGGGGCACCGCGCCTCGCCGCGAGCGCGCCACGATCCGCGCGTCCGCAACCGGAGTCGTGTACGGCGAGTGCTTGCGCAGCGTGCGACCCTTGGCGTCCGTCACGTCCAGGCTCGCCTCGAACGCGTCGATGCAGAACCGCCCGCCCACGCTCACCATCCCCGCCGGACACGCGGGCTTCTTCGCCGCGGCCTCGGCGGCGGGCAAGAGCGCCGCCTCGGGCAAGAGCGCAGCCATCGCCACCGCGGCAAGGGAAAGGATCGCGAGCTGGCGCGGCGCGGACGGCATCGGACGGCACGAGCGCTAGCACACCGCGGGCCCCTGTCACGAATCCTCGGCAAATGCTCCCCAAGCCCGGCGGCCCGGCTTGGTCTAACCTCTACTCCGCATGCGTCGCTCCCCCTCGCTCCTCGCTCCGCTGATGTTGGTCGCCTGCGCCGGCTCCCCGAAACCCGACTCGCAGCCCGGCCCCGGCCCGACCGCTCTGCCGACCCCGTCCGCCCCGAGCGCGGCCGAAGCCCCGGCCAAGGCCGAGGCGCCTGCGAACACCTGCGGCGAGCTCGGCTGCCGCACGTTCCCGAGCGTGACCGAGGCCATGGCGGTCGTGCTCGCGAAGAAGCCGCTGGTGCTGGGCATCGGCGAGGCCCACGCGCAGAAGGGAACGGAAAGCGTTCCGTCCACCACCAAGCGCTTCACCGAGCAGATCCTGCCGGCGCTGCAGGGCAAGGTCAGCTTCCTGGCGGTCGAGCTGATGCTGCCCAACCCGAAGTGCCAGAAAGAGACGAAGCAGGTCGCCAAGCAGCAGAAGCCCGTCACCGAGCCGCAGGCCGAGACCAATCAGAACGAGTACGTGGTGCTCGGCAAGCGGGCCAAGGCGCTGGGCATCGTCCCGGATCTGCTCCGGCCCAGCTGCGACGATCTCACGCGCATCACCCAGGCCGGCGCCGGCGACATCGGGGTGATGCTCGAGACCATCGCCAAGCTCACGCGCGAGGCCGCCGTCACCGAGCTCGACCGCAACAAGCAGGCGGGCAAGCCCGAGCTGATGGTCGTGGCCTACGGCGGCGCGCTCCACAACGACGTCGCGCCCCGGCCCGGCCGCGAAGCCTGGACCTACGGCCCCGATCTGGCCAAGGCCACCGGCGACCGTTACCTCGAGCTCGATCTGATCGTGCCCGAGTACATCAAGGACACCGAGACGTGGACCTCGCTCCCGTGGGTCAAGCACTACGACCCCGCCAAGCTCGGCGACAAGGTCGTGCTCTTCACGCCCACGCCGACCTCGTACGTGCTCGTGTTCCCGAAGACCGCGCGCTGAGCGACCCGCGTTCGGGCGCAGCGTTCATCGCCCACAGCGACACCGACCACGCCGATGCGCGTTCCCCCGTGGCCATTGTCGCCCACAGCGACACCGACCACGCCGATGCGCGTTCCCCCGTGGCCATTGTCGCCCTCAGCGACACCGACCACGCCGATGCGCGCTGGAGCGGAGCTCTCAGCGACACCGACCACGTCGATGCGCGTTCCCCCGTGGCCATTGTCGCCCACAGCGACACCGACCACGCCGATGCGCGTTCCCCCGTGGCCATTGTCGCCC
>JACPVJ010000163.1 GCA_016191785.1 Myxococcales bacterium
ATGCGCGCTGCCCTGTGGCCAATGTCGCTGACAGCGACACCGACCACGTCGATGCGCGCTGCCCTGTGGCCAATGTCGCTGACAGCGACACCGACCACGTCGATGCGCGCTGCCCTGTGGCCAATGTCGCTGACAGCGACACCGACCACGCCGATGCGCGCCGGCCCGGCTCCTCGAGCCCACGCCGCCCGAGCGCGGCCAGGGCTCCCGGGCGGCGCCCACCAGGCACGGCCACCAGACCACCGAACCAGCCGGGTCCTCGCCCGACGCCCCTCGCTCCGCGGCAGCGCGCCTGGTAATGAGAGTCGCTGACCCCGCGCATGGCCCATCGCTTTCCGTCCCCGCTCCGACGCCTCGCCGAGCTTCAAGCCCATCGACCGTGGCTGTTCGTCCTGGTCGCCGTCCTCAGCCTGGTGCCCGCGGGGTGGGCGGCCAAGGGCATCGGCTTCAAGTCGGACTTCGCCGAGCTTCTGCCGGACAGCAAGCCGAGCGTGATCGAGATGCGGCGCGTCTCGAAGCGGTTGGCAGGCGCGTCCACGCTCTCGATCGTCGCCGAGGTCCCCCAGTCGAACCCCGCGGCGCTGAAGCGCTTCGTCGATGCGGTCGTGCCGCGCTTGAAGGCGCTGGGCCCCGAGCGGGTGGGCGCAGTGGACTTCGGGGTGCAAGACGCCCGGGCGTTCTTCGAGAAGAACAAGCTCTATTACGCCGCGTACGACGACCTGAAGAAGGCCCACGACGAGGTGGTCGAGCGCTACGACTACGAGATAGCCAAGAAGCAGGGCACGCTGCTCGACGACGACGAGAGCGAGGCGCCGCCGCCCCTCACTGCCGACGACATCGAGCGGCGGCTCACCCCAAAGAAGAAGGAGGGTGACAAGTCCAAAGACAGCCCGCCCCACCCCGACGGCTACTACATGAACGCCGAGGGCACCCACGTCGCGGTGCTGGTGCGCACGCCAGTGTCGGGCAAGCAGGCCACCGCCGCGCTGAAGGCCGCGGTGGCCGCCGTGGTGAACGACACCCAGCCCAAGGGCTTCGACCCCGCGATGGAGGTCCGTTACACCGGCGACACCATCACCAGCGCGGAGGAATACGACGCGATCATCAGCGACCTGAGCCACGTCGGGACCTGGGGCGTGGCGGGGGTGCTGGGCAGCGTGCTGCTCTTCTTCCTGCGCCTGCGCACGGTGATGGTGATCGGCGCGGTGGTGCTCACGGCCCTGGCCTGGACCTTCGGGCTGACGCGCTTCACCATCGGCTACCTGAACAGCTCGACCGGGTTTCTGGTCAGCATCATCGCCGGCAACGGCATCAACTACAGCATCATGTACATGGCGCGCTACATCGAGGCGCGCCGTGATCAGGGCATGACGGTGCCCGAGGCCACGCTCGCGTCGTGGCGGGACACCTGGGTGCCCACGCTCTCGGCGGCGGCCACCGCGTGCCTGGCCTACGGCTCGCTGATCGTCACCGACTTCCGAGGCTTCAAGCACTTCGGGATCATCGGTGGCTACGGCATGTTGCTCTGCTGGCTCGTCACCTACTCGTTCATGCCCGCCGTGCTGGCCGCCAGCGAGGGCGTGATGCCGATGTTCAAGCCGTCGGCGGCGGGGGAGCGCGCCAAGGCGCGCGGCTACTATGGGTTGGCCTTCGCCAAGCTGGCGCGGGTCGCGCCGCGCACGCTGAGCGTGGTCGGCGTCGCGCTCGGAATCGCGTCGGTCGTGCTCGCCGGGCTCTATCTGACGCGCGAGCCCATGGAATACGACATGGCCAACGTGCGGAACGAGCGCAAGGACCGCACCGCCGCCGGTGAGCTGTCGAAGAAGGTGGACAAGGTCGTCGGGCGCCTGGGTCAAGACGGCATGGCGATCATGACCGAGCGCCTGGACCAGGTGCTGCCGCTCAAGGCCGAGCTCGAGAAGCGCCTGGCGGCGGCCCCCGAGAAGCAGAAGCCCTTCGAGAAGGTGGTCACCATCCACTCGCTCTTGCCCGACCGACAAGCCGAGAAGCTGCCGCTGATCGAGACCATCCGCGACCGGCTCGAGCGCGCGCGCAAGCACGGCGTGATCAACGACGCCGACTGGGCGCGGCTCGAAGGCCACATCCCGAAGGGCACCTTGGCGCCCATCGGCATCGCCGAGCTCCCGGAACAAGTGGCGCGCTCGTTCACCGAGAAGAACGGCACCCGCGGCAACATCGTGTTCATCGTCCCCAAGAGCGGCGAGAGCGTGTGGGACGCCAAGTACCTGATCCGCTGGGCCGACAGCTTCCGCTCCACTCCGCTGCCCAGTGGTGAGGTGATCCAGGGCTCGGGCCGCGCGGTGATCTACGCCGACATGATCATGACCGTGGCAGAAGACGCGCCCAAGGCCATCGCGGTCTCGGCCATCGGCTCGGTGGTCGTCATCTTGGTCGCCTTCGGCGCGCAGCGGGCGGCGCTGGGCGTTTTCTTGCCCTGGCTGCTCGGCGTGGCGGGCTTGCTCGCCTTCATGTTCCTGAAGAGCATCAAGCTCAACTTCTTGAACTTCGTCACGCTGCCCATCACCATCGGCATCGCCGCCGAGTACGCCCACAACCTGATGCAGCGCTACCGCGTTGAGGGGCCGGACAAGCTCTACGATGTGGTGGTCGAGACCGGCGGCGCAGTGATCTTGTGCTCGCTCACCACCACCATCGGCTACCTGGCGCTGATGCTGTCGATCAACCGCGGCATCGTCAGCTTCGGGCTGGCGGCAGCCGTGGGCGAGGTGATCTGCGTCCTGGCCGCGGTGCTGTTCTTGCCGGCGTTCTTGTTCATGCTGAAGGGCCGGAAGCGCGCGGGCTGACCGGCGCGGTCGCTCCACGCCGGCGCCCGCCAATTCTAGTCGACCCTCAGACGTGAAACGGACCGGTCACCATGTAGGTGACGCCGCCGGTGTTGCCGCCCACACCGCGCTGCGAGCTGAAGAACAGGCGGGTGCCGCTGGGGTCGAACGCGAGGCCGGTGATCTCGGAACCGTCGTGGCCATCGACCTGCACCAGTACCTTGGTGGAGCCGTCGGTCATGATCGCGACCACCTGCATGTCGTCGCCGTCCTCGGCGACCAAGATCTCGCCCCCCGCGGTGATGGCCAGAGCGTCGACCCCTTGCAGCACCGGAGAGCTCACCTTGGCGGCGTCGTACACCACCTCGAGCGTGGCGGACGCGACGTGATACGCCCACACGCGGTTGTCGCCCTTGGTCGAGAAGTACACCACCCCCTCGAAGTAGAGCGTGCCCTCGCCGCCGTCGAATTTGGTAGCGTCGGCCACTTGCTCGCGCGTCGGCTTGGTTCCTTCGAAGGTGGGGTCGGGGACCGGCAGCCACGTCACTTTGCCGCCGGCACCGACCTTCGCGACCTCGAGCTTTCCAGCCGAAAGATCGGCGTGGCCCTGGGTGAGCGCGTCGGGCACGAAGCGATACCAGCAGCCGTCGTTCTCGTCCTCGGTGAGATACACGTGATGGTTCTCGGGCTCGTACGCCGCGGCCTCGTGCTTGAACACGCCCAGCGCGAGCCGCTCTTTCGCGTCGGCCTTCCCGGTGGGGTCACACTCGAAAACCCGACCCCTGCCTGCCTCTTCGCACGACAGCCAGGTTCCCCACGGCGTCTTCCCACCGGCGCAGTTCAGGTTGGTGTTCGTGAGGATCGAGTAGCCGTCCACGAGCTCGCCCTGGGCATCGAAGCGCAAGGCGCCCACACCGCCGGCGATCGGAAGCTCGGAGTTCGAGACGTAGATGAACCCGCCGTCGGGCGTGGCGAACGTGGCGGCTCCGTCGGGGGCCGAGTGCCACTGGAAGCCGCTTCCCGGGATTGGCTCCTTGCCACTCTGGGCCACGATGCGCGCGGTGCACCCCGGCGGCACGCGCACCCCGTTGGCGTCGGGGTCGCCGATGGGGCCCAGCTTGGCCAGGTTCGACGTGAGGAACGGGCCGCTGTCGGCGCCGCCCGCACCCCCGGCGCCCCCCGTGCCGGCGGGCCCGCCCTTCGTGTCATCCGTACCGCACGCGGTCAGTGGCTCGAGCATCAGCATGGCGAGGCTGGCTAAGCCGCCCTTCAAGATCAGTCGGCGGGTCGGTGCTCGGTGGCGCATGCAGGGCAGTGTGCGATTTCTTCCGGGCGGCGTCATCAGCCGGCTGCGGGGCGACGTGCTAATCTGCGCCAACTATGCGTGGCTCGCGGGTCCTCTCTGCCGACGGCGGCGCAGGTTGAGCTCTGCGCGCCGGCTCGTGATCGGGCTCTCGAGCGCGCTCGCGCTCGGCTGCGGCTCGGACGCCGACCCGGCCGACGCCCCGCTGAAGTTCGAGTACCCGCGCGACGCGGAGATCCGCATCAACCAGCTTCAGGCCAAGGGCTCGCACAACAGCTACCACGTCGAGACCGAAGGCATGACGGTCACCGCCTTGAAGTACACCCACGCGCCGCTGGGCGTGCAGCTGGCCGAGCAGGGGGTGCGCAAGGTCGAGCTCGACACGCGGTTCGATCTCGAGACCGGCGAGCACTACGTGGTGCACATTCCGCTGATCGACGAGCAGAGCAACTGCCGGCGCCTGGTGGACTGCCTGAAGGCGCTCTCGGCGTGGTCGAAAAAGAACCCG
Source organism: Myxococcales bacterium (assembly GCA_016191785.1). Taxonomy (GTDB): domain Bacteria; phylum Myxococcota_A; class Polyangia; order Polyangiales; family Polyangiaceae; genus JADJKB01. Next base: position 4,616 of record JACPVJ010000163.1, read on the forward strand.
GCGCACCACCCGCTCTTCGTGCAGATCGAGCCGAAGGACGGCCTGCCGAAAGATCCCGAGGAGCGCTTCGCGGCGCTGCACGACGAGATCCTGTCGCAGTGGGACCGGAGCCGGATCCTCACGCCGGACGACGTGCGCGGCGCCGCCGCGACCTTGCGCGAGGCCCTGGTCACCGGCGGCTGGCCGACGCTGGGCCAGGCGCGCGGCAAGGTCTTGTTCTACGTGGACGAGAGCGGCAAGTGGCGTGACGCCTACACTCACGGCGGCAAGCACCTCGAGGGTCGCTTGATGTTCGCGTCGTCGGAGCCGGGGGCAGACTACGAGGCGACCTACGTGATCAACGACCCGACCTCGACGGAGATCGGGCAGCGCGTGAAAGAGGGCTTCATCGTGCGCACCCGCGCCGACGCGGACAACGTCGAGCCGCTGGCGGGGGACACCCAGGCGCGCGAGGCGGCGCTGGCCAGCGGCGCCCAGCTGATCAGCACCGACTACCCCGCCCCGGTCGACGGGGTGAACTACCTGGTCGAGATCCCCGGCGGTACGCCGTCGCGCTGCAATCCGCTGGTGGCGCCCGCCGGCTGCACGTCCGAAGATATCGAGAACCCCGCGTTCATCCGCTGACCCCGGCGTATACTCGACGGCAGCGAGGGTGAAATGAAGCGAGGCATCGCGGTGTGGGTCTTGAGTGTGGCGTGCGCGGCGTGCGGCTCCGACGACGACGGTGGTGCTTCGGGCAGCGGGGGGAGCGGCGGCGCCACGGGTGGGACCGCGGGCGCTGCAGGGAGCGGCGGGAGCGCCACCGGCGGCAGCGCGGGCAGCGGCGGCAGCGCGGGCGGCGCGGGCGGCGCGAGCGGCGGCGCCGG
>JACPVJ010000164.1 GCA_016191785.1 Myxococcales bacterium
CCCCAGAGCGCGGCGCGCGATCGCGCGCCGCGCTTCACCGATCAAGAGTGGTCTTCGTGTCGAATCTAGAGCCCCCCGGCGACCGATGATATAGCCCCGCCATGCCAAGCCTGCGCCTGGTGGGAGCCGTCGTCGCGCTCTCGCTGCTCCATTTCAAGCTGAGCACGTGTCGCTCTCCGGGCGAGGGTGGCAAGGGGCCAGGGGGTAATGATTCCGGGGCGATCGTCGAGCTGCCTGGGGTCGACACCGCTCAACTGACCACGCGCGAGAAGCACGACTGGTCCGGCGCCGTGAGCGAGCTCTTGGCGCCCTGTCCCGACCAAGCAGTCAGCCTCGCGCAGTGCGTGAAAGAGTCGCGCGCCTGCAAGGCGTGCGCGCCCGCGGCGAGGTTCTTGGCGAAGCACGTGCGGCGGGGCAAGACGCGCGCGCAGCTGGACGCCGCGTACAAGAAGCGCTTCGCCGCCGACCAGGTCCGAGAGATCCCCACGGCCGGCTCGCCCTCCAAGGGCCCCGACGACGCGGCGATCACCATCGTCGAGTTCGCCGACTTCGAGTGCCCCGGCTGCGGCAAGGCCTATCCCATCCTCGAGAAGCTGCTCGCCAAGTACCCATCTCACGCGCGTCTGGTGTTCAAGAACTACCCGCTCAGCATCCACAAGCACGCCGAGAAGGCTGCGCGCGCGGCGCTGGCGGCAGGGCGCCAGAGCAAGTTCTGGGAGATGCACGGCAAGCTGTTCGACATGCAGCCGACCCCGCCCGACGACACCGCGCTCGAGAAGCTGGCCAAAGAGCTTGGCCTCGACATGAAGAAATTCAACGAAGATCTGGCGAGCGAAGCCATCGCCGACGAGGTCTCGCGGGATCGCAAGCACGCCGACGCGGTCAAGCTCGAGTCCACCCCGCTGATCTTCATCAACGGCCGCCACTACGACCTCGATCACTTCGACTTCACCGAAGATCTGGACGACTGGGTCAGCCTCGAGCTCGAGCTGAAGACCGGCAAAGCGGTCGAGCCGAAGGCGGTGAAGGACGACGAGGCGCCGAAGCCCGCGCCTTCGGGCGCGGCGCCCGCGCCTTCGGGCGCGGCGCCCACGCCTTCGGGCGCCGCTGCGCCGTCGGTGGCCCCCGCGCCCAGCGCCAGGGCACCGGGCAAATGAGAGGTGGCGCCGACGGGGGCGGCTGCTTCCCCACCGGGCGTCACTATCCCGGCATCGCTCATCTGTTGCGGGCGGTGGCGGTCGGCGTCGCGGAAGAGCTCGGCCCCGAGACCGAGCTCGCCAACTTGCCCCTGGTGGCCATCGACACCGAGACCACGGGGCGCGACGCCTCGCGCGACCGAATCGTCGAGATCGCCTGCGTCCACTTCCGGAACGGCGCAGTCTCTTTCGCCAAGCACTGGCTGGTGAACCCCGGCATTCCGATCCCGAAAGAGGCCTTCGACGTCCACGGGATCAGCGACGACGACGTGCGCGACAAGCCCAGGTTCGCGGACGTGGCCGCCGAGATCGTGGCGGCGTTCGAGGGCGCCGTGCCGCTCGCCTACAACGCCGAGTTCGATCGTGCGTTCGTGCTGGCCGAGCTCGAGCGGGCCGGCGTCAGCGAGCGGCGCGCCCCGGCGTGTCGACGCGGCGTCGACTGGATCGACCCCCTCACCTGGGCGCGCGAGCTTCAGAAATACGAGAAGGGCAAGTCGCTGGGCGACGTGTGCGCGCGCCTTGGTATCGCCATCAACCAGGCGCACCGGGCCACCGACGACGCCGAGGCAGCGGCGCGGGTGCTCCACGCTTTCACCGCCGACCCGCGCGTGCCCAAGACCTACGCGGCGTTCGTGCAAGAGCAGCGGCGCCTGGCGCGCATCTTCGAAGAAGAGCGCGCGAAGTGGAAGAGCGCGCGGACCTAGCAGCGCGCCGGCGCGTTTCCGCCACGGGACCCGAGGCCGGCACGCCGTCGTGCTCGCAGCGGGTCGGCGTGGGGGTGGCTGACGGTCTCTCCGCCACGGGACCCGAGGCCGGCACGCAGTCGTGCTCGCAGCGGGTCCGCGTGGGGGTGGCTGAGGGTCTCTCCGCCACGGGACCCCAGGCCGGCACGCCGTCGTGCTCGCAGCGGGTCGGCGTGGGGGTGGCTGACGGCCGCGAATTGTTCGCTTGCGCGAGCCGTTCACCTCTCTCGGTCGCCTGACATCCGCAAACCGCTCGCCCATCGAGCATTCTTCGGCGATGTGCCCGCGGGGTGTCGCTGAGAGGGCCAAACTGCTCGCCTGGCGAGCCCTCGACGGCGGCGAAGGCGACGGCAGCGCCCGAGCAGTGTCCTTGGCTCCAAACGAAGGCGACTCGAGGCGAGATCCGATCGCCGAACTGCTCGCGGAGCGCGCAGAACGGGCGTGTCAGCTCGTCGCTCTCGGCTCAGAGGCACGAAGTGCTCGCGGTGTGAGCGGGATCGCTGTGTGTGGGCGCTGACCGCCACGAATTGCTCCCCGATGCGTGCATTTCGGGTCGCTGTGTCTGCCCCATCTCGGCGTGGCGAGAGAGGACGCCACACGGAAGGCGACTGCGCACCCGAGGTTACGGCGTCTCGGGCCCCGAGTCGGGAGCCGGCGGCAACTCGGCCGCGCCCGCGTCGGGAACCGGAGCCCCTTCGATCCTCATCTTCACGTCGAGCACGATCGTCTCGCCGGCGACCGGACTGATGGTCCGGCGCTCGGTGGGGGCGTTCGGATGCTCGAGGCGAACGTAGTGCGTGCCCGCCGTCAGCGGGATCGCTCGCGCGAAGGGCGTGGTGTCCACCCGCTGCCCGTCGATGGTCACGTGCGCCCAGGGATCGGCGACCACCCGCAAGAAGGCGGGGCGCTTCGGCGTGAGCGCCAGCTCGCTGGGGCCGCGCCGACCCGGGGCCGCGCCTTCGCTGCGGGAAGCGAGCCATTGGATGCCGGCGCCCACGACCACCACCAGGCCCAAGCACACCACGTATCCGGCGAGCGCCCAGCTCACGGCCGGAGGCTCGGGCGGCTCGGCGCGCACGTGCGACGTGTCGAGAATCGAGCGCGGCGCCTCGTCCGTCAGACCGGACTGGACCAGCGTCTGGGCGATCTGTCGGTGCGACGACGTCACACCCGCCTCACTCGAGAACCGTTCGAGGGCGAGCACCAGCTCTTCGGTGTTCGCGAAGCGGTCGCTGGGCATCTTCTCGAGACAGCGCTGCACCGTGCGCTCGAGCGCTGCCGGCACACCCGAGACGGCGCGGGTCAGGGGCGGCGCAGGGTCGTGGCGAATGCGTTGCGCAGCCGTCCGGTCGTCCGGCGAGTCGAACGGACGCACGCCGGCCAAGAGCTCGTACAGCACCACGCCGAGCGAGAACAGGTCGCTGCGAGGGTCCGCCGGCTCACCCAAGATCTGCTCGGGCGACAGGTAGAGCGGGCCGCCGAAGCTGCTGGCGCCGTCGAGCAGCTCGGGGGCGGTGGGCAAGCGCCCGTCCACGGCCACCGAGAAGTTGAGCAGTTTCACGTGCCCGCGACGTGAGATCATCACGTTCTTCGGCTGCACGTCCCGGTGAACCACCCCGTGACGGTGGGCGTGTTCCAGCGCCCGGGCGATCTCGAGAGCGATGGCCGCGGCGGTCACCGGCGGCAGCCTCTTCACCGCCTTCATCAGCTCGTCCAAGGGCCACCCGTCGACGTACTCGAGCACCAGCCACATGCGGTCGGCCTGCCGGACGAAGTCGTGGACGTGCAAGATGTTCGGATGGTGCAGCTCGGCCAGGACGTGCGCCTCGCGCTCGAGCGATGCGGCGAAGGGCGACGACGGCAAGATGCTCGACGACAGGGCCTTGAGCAACACCGGGCGACCGAGCGGTTGCTGCACCGCGTGGTACAGATCGGCGACCGGCTCGGACCGCAACTTCTCGATCACCTGGCAGCCGCCGAAGACCGGAAGGTCACCCATCGACGCGGACTCTACCTCACGCCATCGCCCTCGATGCTCGGATCTGGTAAGAGTCCCGCGTGACCGCCAACTTCTGCTTCCTGCTCTGTTCGACCGTGGCGCTCTGGGGCTGCGCGGGTGGCAGCACGACCGGCAGCGACTCGCCCCGCGCCGGCTGCCAGTCGGGCGTGGTGCCGGCCGGGCATTGGGTCGGCGAGTGGCAGACCTACGCGCTGAGCCACCCCGAGCTAGCGCGCTCGGGCACGCTCGACGTGGTGATCGCCTCGAGCGGCAAGCTCACCGGGAGCAGCGCCGAGTCCGACAACCCCGATCTCGGCGCCCTGACCGGGGTGGTGAAGCCCACGGGCGAGTTCAGCGCCGACAGCGTGGTGATGCGCAGCGGCCACGAGGCCAAGTACAAGCTCACCGGCACCCTCGCCTGCGAGGGAACCGCCCTGGCCGGCGCAGGGACCAGCACCTGGGGCTCGAGCGACAAGGGCAGCCTCAAGTTCCGGCTCGAGCGCGCGGAGTGATTCAAAGCACCGCGGCCAGGTACTTACCGGTCGCCGAACGCTTCACCTTCGCGATCGCCTCGGGCGTGCCCTGGGCGACCAGGTGGCCGCCGCCTGGGCCGCCCTCGGGACCCAGGTCGATGACGTGATCGGCGGTCTTGATCACGTCCAAGTTGTGCTCGATGACGATCACGCTGTTGCCGGCGTCGACCAGCCGCGCGAGCACAGTCAAGAGCTTCTTGACGTCGTCGAAGTGCAGGCCGGTGGTCGGCTCGTCCAAGATGTAGAGCGTCCGTCCCGTGGCGCGTCGTGACAGCTCGCGGGCCAGCTTGATGCGCTGGGCCTCGCCCCCCGAGAGCGTGGGGGACGACTGGCCGAGGTGCAGGTAGTCCACGCCGACCTCGGCGAGCAACTGCAGCGGCTGGCGGACCTTCGGGTGCGCGGCGAACAGCTCGATGGCCTCGCGCACGGTCAGCTCGAGCACGTCGGCGATGCTCTTTTCCTTGTAGCGCACTGCCAGCGTGGCCGCGTTGAAGCGCCGCCCCTCGCACTCTTCGCACTTCACGAAGACGTCGGCCAGAAAGTGCATCTCGATCTGGCGCACGCCGTCGCCCTCGCACGCCTCGCAGCGTCCGCCCTTCACGTTGAACGAGAACCGCCCGGGCTCGAAGCCATGCATGCGCGCCTCGGGCAGCGCAGCGAAGAAGGTACGGATCTCGTCGAACACCTTGATGTACGTCGCCGGGTTGCTGCGCGGAGTGCGGCCGATGGGCTTCTGATCGATGTCGATCACCTTGTCGATTTGCTCGACCCCCTCGAGCCCCCGGAACGCGCCCGGCTTCTGCTCCGCGTCGTGCAAGCGCGCGGCCAGGGCGGGGAAGAGCACGTCCGTGATCAGCGTGCTCTTGCCCGCGCCGCTCACGCCGGTGACGCAGGTGAGCACGCCCAGCGGGAAGTCGACGTCGAGGTCTCGAAGGTTGTTTGCGCTCGCGCCCAAGAGGCGCAAGGTGCCGGTCGGTTTGCGCCGCGCCGGCGGCACCGCGATCTGCTCACGGCCCGCCAGGTAAGCGCCGGTGAGCGATGCTCGGCACTTCTCCAGCGCCTTCGGCGTGCCGGCGAAGACCACCTTTCCGCCGCCCACCCCGGCGCCGGGGCCGAAGTCGATCACGTGGTCGGCGGCCCGGATCGTGTCCTCGTCGTGCTCGACCACGACCACCGTGTTGCCGATGTCACGCAGGCGCTCGAGGGTGTCCAGCAAGCGGCGGTTGTCCCGCTGGTGCAGCCCGATGCTCGGCTCGTCCAGGATGTAGATCACCCCGGTCAGATCGCTGCCGACCTGGCTGGCCAGGCGGATCCGCTGGGACTCGCCCCCCGACAGCGTCGGCCCCCCGCGGTCGAGCGACAGGTACCCGAGGCCCACCGACTCGAGGAACCCGAGGCGGCTGCGGATCTCTTTGAGCACGTCCCGCGCGATCTCGGCGGAAGCGCCCGTGAGCTGCAGGTGCCCGAAGAAGTTCGAGGCGTCCGCCACGGTCATCGCCGACACCTCGACGATGCTGCGACCCGAGACGCGGACCGCGGCGCTCTCGGCCCGCACGCGGGTGCCGTGGCAGCTGGGGCAGACCGCGTCGCCCATGAACTGTGCGTACCAGCGCTTCGACCAGTCGCTCTGGGTGGTGGCGAAGCGGCGCATCATGCGGGGGATCACCCCTTCCCAGGTCACGTCCAGCGTGCCCTTGCCCGAGCGGCTCTTCCAGCTCACGCGGTAGCGCGCCTCGCCGGTGCCGAACAAGACGGCGTGGCGCAGCTTCGGCGGCAGCTTCCGCCAGGGCACGTCGGCGGGCACCTTCAGTGCTTTCAGGATCTGGCCGATGAAGCCGTGCACCCAGCCGACCTTCTTCGACGCGTCGGGACCCCAGGGCACCACCGCACCCTGATCGATGCTCTTGGCTTCGTCGGGCACGATTCGCCCCGGGTCGATCGCGACCCGCGTGCCCAGGCCGTTGCAGTCCGGGCACATTCCCTGGGGGCTGTTGAAGCTGAAGCCCTGCGGCGTCAGCTCGGGGAACGAGAGGGCGCAGCGCGGACAGGCGGCCCTCTCGGAGAAGGGGTGATCGCCGTCGGGCAGCATCGCGATCAGGGTGCCAGCCCCCACGCGCAGCGCTTGCTCGACCGAGCCCGTCAGCCGGCTCGTGAGCCCCGGGCCGACCACCAGGCGGTCCAGCACCGCCTCGACGTCGTGCTTCTTGCGCTTCTCGAGGTGGGTGAGGCCCTCGCTCTCGACGATGGCGCCGTCCACGCGCAGGCGCACGAAGCCCGAGCGACGCGCGTCTTCGATCAGCTCGCGATGCTCCCCTTTGCGATTGACGAGCAGCGGCGCCAAGAGCACGACGCGTGTTCCCTTGGGTTGCGAGAGCAGCGTCTTCGCGATTCGCTCGGGCGTCTGCGGCTCGACGCGAGAGCCGCACTGGTGGCAGTGTTGCTCGCCCACCCGCGCATAGAGCAAGCGCAAGTAGTCCGAGATCTCGGTGATGGTCCCGACCGTCGAGCGCGGGTTGGTATTGGTGGTCTTCTGCTCGATGCTCACCGCCGGCGACAGCCCCCGGATCGAGTCGAAGCGAGGCTTCTCCATCCGGCCCAGGAACTGCCGCGCGTAGGCCGACAGCGACTCGACGTAGCGGCGCTGCCCCTCGGCGTAGAGCGTGTCGAAGGCCAAGCTCGACTTGCCCGAGCCCGACACGCCGGTGAGCACCACCAGCTTCTTCTTGGGGATCGAGACGTCTACGTGCTTGAGGTTGTGCTCCCGAGCGCCGACGATCTGGATGTGATCGAGCTCCATCGTGGGTCAGCGCTGGTGCAGGCCGCACTCTTTGTCGCTCGCGCGCTCCCACCACCAGCGACCCTCGCGCTCATGCTGCCCGGGGAGCACCGCCCGGGTACACGGCTCGCAGCCGATGCTGATCAGGCCGCGCCCGTGCAGCTCGTTGGTCGGGACCTCGAAGCCCTGAAGGCTCGCCCACACGTAGTCGAGCGTGACGTTTGCCAGCGGGTTGTACTTGATCAAGGGCGCGCCGCCCTGGCCGCGAAACCCCGGGTCCACCTGGACCACCGGGACCTCCGCCCGGGTCGGGCTCTGGTCTCGCCGCTGTCCGGTGATCCACGCGGTCAGCGTCGCCAGTTGACGGCGGAGCGGCTCCACCTTTCGCAAATTGCAACACTCGGTGTGCCCGTCCTCGTAGAACGAGAACAGGCCCTTCTGCCGCACCAGGGCCTGAACCTGGGCGCCGTCGGGCAGGCAGTATTCGATGCGCAGGCCGTAGTGCTTCTCGACCGCCGCGAAGAACCGGTAGGTCTCCGGGTGTAGGCGCCCGGTATCCAAGCTGAACACCCGAAACGTGAGGCCCGACTGCCGGGCCAGCTCGATCAAGAGCACGTCTTCAGCGCCGCTGAAGCTGATCGCGACGTCGGCCCCGTGCTCTGCGAGCGCGCGCTGGACGATCGCCCCGGGCCCGGCCCCCGCGAGCTCCGCCGACAGCGCTTCCACGTCCACCATGCCGGAGATTCGTAGCACCCGAGGGGCGCCACCGCGAGCCCCTGTGCAAGCCAGCTTTCTTCGCTATTCTCCGTGGGTGGGGACCGGCGATGACAGCGACCAGCGTGGGGGCGACACCGACCCGCGGCTGCGAGCGCTGACCGAGCGCGCTGCCGAGCTCGAGGCGCTGATTTCCACCGCCCGAGTGTCCGAGGTGCTCTTGCGATCGATCTTGGACACCGTCCCGGACTTCGTGATCAAGCTCAGCCCCGACGGCATCATCCACTTCGTCAACCGGGTGGCGCCCGGCCTGGCGGTCACGCAGGTGATCGGCGCCAGCATCTACGACTTCATCTTGCCCGGCTACCAAGAGACCGCACGCCGCAGCATCGAGCGCGTGATGCAGACCGGCGCACCCGACTCGTACGAGACGGTGGGGCTGGGGGCCCATGGCAAACCGGCGCGGTATCTGACCCGGCTCGCCCCCCTCAAGCGCGGCGACGAGACCGAGTCGCTCGTGATGATCGCCACCGACGTGACCAACTTGATGGAGAGTCGGGAGAAGCTCGAGGTCGCGCTCACCGCCTCGGGCCTCGGGATCTGGAGCTGGGACCGGGCCGGCGACACCTTGAATTGGGACGCGGCGACCTGTGCGATCTTCGGGGTCGACGCGGTGCCCGAGTCGATACAGGACTTTCTTTCGCTGATTTCGCCCCTCGACCGCGAGCGCGTGGAAGAGAACGTGAGCCAGGCGCTCGAGAGCGGCACCTTCGCGGACATCGAGCACCGCATCGTGCGGCCGACGGGCGAGGTGCGCTGGGTGATGTGCAAAGGCCGCGTCGAGCTCGACCCCGGTGGTCGGCCGAAGCGGCTGATCGGCGGGGTGGTAGACGTCACCGAGCGTCACTCGCTGCAAGAACAGCTGGTGCAGGCCCAAAAGATGGAAGCCGTGGGCCAGCTCGCCGCGGGCATCGCCCACAACTTCAACAACATGCTGACGGTGATGTTGTCGAGCATGGAGCTCGCGACCAAGCAGACCGAGGGGGAGACGACGGCCCTGCTGCGGGGCGGGCAAGAGGCCGCGCTCAAGGCCGCCCAGATGGTCCGCCAGCTCTTGGTGTTCTCGGGCAAGGCGCGCGCCACCTCCCCTCGGCTCGAGGACATCGGCGCCCTCGTGCAGCGCACCGTCGAGATGAGCCGGACGACCTTCGGCGGCGAGCTTTCGCTGGGCCTGAGGCTGTCGCCCGATCTGCCGGCCGTGCGCTGCGATGCGGGTCAGATCGAGCAGGCGCTCTTGAACGTGCTGATCAACGCGCGGGACGCGGTGGAGGCCCGCGAGGGCGCTGCGCCCGAGATCCAGGTCTCGGTCGAGGCGCTGCGCGAGGGCGCGGACGGCGTGCAAGAGGTGCGAATCAGCATCAGCGACAACGGCTCTGGCATGAGCGACGAGGTGCGGCGGCGTGTGTTCGAGCCGTTCTTCACCACCAAGGAGCCCGGTCGTGGCACGGGTCTCGGGCTCGCCACGGCCTACGCCATCCTTCGTGAGCATGGCGGTCGGGTCGAGTGTCAATCCACACCCGAGGTCGGGACCCGCATGCACCTGTTCCTGCCCGCGGCGCCCGAAGCAAGGCGCGCCTCCGAGCGACCGCATGAAGCAGCCCCGCGCAGCGGGCGTGGCGAGCGCGTGCTGGTCGTCGACGACGAGCCGATGATCCGTGACCTGATGAGCAACGTGCTCGGCGAGGCGGGCTACCTGGTCGACACCGCGGTCGACGGAATCGACGCCATCGATCGAGTGCGCGCCGGCGCGCACCGCTATCGTGTGGTGCTGCTCGATCAGTCCATGCCGCGCCTGGCGGGGCGGGCCGCGCTCCGCGCCATCCGGGCGCTCTCGCCCACGCTGAAGATCATCTGCTTCAGCGGCTTTCCGAGCTCGCTCGAGGGCGCCGACGCCGTGCTTCAGAAGCCCGTGCCGACGCAAGCGCTGCTCGACACCCTCGAGCAAGTGCTCGGACGGCGCTGAAATCTGCCCGACGTGACCTTGACTGCCCGCGCGGGGGCTGTATACTGTCCGCATACAGTATACAATCGGCATCAAGTGCTCACAATTGAAGTAGATTTTGGCAGCGACCGCCCGGTCTACCGGCAGATCGCCGAGCAGTTCCGGGGCCTGGTGGCCCGCGGGGATTTGATCGACGGCGAGGAGCTCCCGAGCGTGCGACAGCTGGCTGCGAACGTCGGCGTCAACTTGAACACCGTGGCGAAGGCGTACCGCATCCTCGCCGACGAGGGGCTGGTCGATCTGCGACACGGCTCGCGCGCTCGGGTCCTCGGAGGCGCGCGAGCGCGGGCACCCGAAGTCGAGGAGCTCGAGCGTGAGCTCGGCGACGTGATCAGCCGGCTCGTGCTCCAGGGTCGAGGGCGCGAGGAGGTCCAAGCCTTCTTCGAGACTGCGGTCGAGCGGTTCTTCGAGCGCTGAGCACAGAGCGGAGCAAAGTCATGCTTTCACGAATCATCCTGGCCTCGACCATCGTCACCGTCGTGCTCGTGGTGTGGCTCGTCGCCCGCACCGACCGTGAGCGGGTGTTCTACATGGACCTGGGCCGAAAGCTCGACGCGAACGATCGCGCTCGGGTCCGCCGGGTTCGGGTCGTCACCCTGGGGTCGGCGCTGATCGGCGTGGCTGGTGCTGCGTTCACTCCCATTCCGACGGCCGTGCTCGTCTCGACGCTGCTGCCGTTCGTGCCCATCGTCTGGCTCTTGATCGAGGTCGTGGGCGCGGTGAAGAGCGCGAAGCCGATGGAGGCTTCGCTGCGCTTCCGCGTGCCACTCACCGACCCGCCGCCTGCGAAGCAGTACGTGTCGCTGCCGTTGCAGGTCGCGCAGGGGGCGCTGGTGCTGCTCAGCGCCGCGGCCTTCGTGCTGGTTCGCAGCCACTTGCCCGAGCTGGTGCCGCTGCACTTCGACGCGGCCGGGCGCCCGAACCGCTGGGGCAGCCCCGACGAGCTCTGGGCGCTCGGTGGAATCATGCTCTTCTGCTGGGCGCTCTCGTGGCTGATCGTGGTCGGGGTGGCGAAAGAGCGCTGGGCGCTGCCCACCACCCAAACCGAGGCGTATGCCCGCGCCTCACGCCGCCGGCGTTCGCTCTTGGTGCGGATGGTCGAGGTGCTGATGCTGTGCGTGAACGGCGCCGTCGCAGTGTCGTGGCTGGGCATCGCCCTCGGCAGCTTGCCGGGCATGTCTCACCTGCTCGCGATCTCGGTCGTCGCGGCGTTGGTGCTCAGCGCGGGCGGCGCGGTCGGGTCGCTGGTCGCGTTCCTGGCGCCCCTTGCGGCGGTGCAGCGCGAGCTCACGGCGCTCGGCGGCGTGGCGCTGGGCACTCGGCCCGACGGGTGGCGATGGGGCGGGATGATCTACTACGCGCCCGACGACCCCGCGCTCTTCATTCCCAAGCGCATCGGCATCGGTCAGACCTTCAACTTCGCGAGGCCGGCCGCGTGGTTGATCCTGATCGTGCTCCTGGTCGTGCCCATCGGCATCGCTTTCACTTCGATGCTGCTGAGTCGGCGCTGACGCTCGTCACGATCTGGGCGAGCAGCGACAAGAGCGCCCGCGAGCTCACCGGCTTTTCGAGCCAGGGGCGACCCGCCCGCTCCAGGCCCGAGCGGATTTCGCCGTCGCTGGCCGCGCCGGTCACGAACACCACGCGACGGGCGAGCTCGGGGCGCGTCCGATCGAGCTCGGCGTGCAGCTCGATGCCGCTGAGGGTCGGCATCATCACGTCCGACACCAGGGCGTCGACCCGCAGATCACGCGCGAGCAGCTCGAGCGCGGCGTGACCCGACGGGGCGGTGAGCACCTCGTAGTGGCCACGCAGCATGCGCGAGAGCGAGGCCGCCACGTGGGGGTCGTCGTCGACCACCAGAACCCGCCCGAGAGCCTCGGTGGCTCGGCGCGGGTGCATGCTGGCGGCGCTCTGGGCCGCACCGCCAGGCATGGCGCTCGGAAGCCGCACCACGATCCGCGTCCCCACGCCGACCGCGCTCTCGACGGCGATCGTACCCCCCATGTCCGCCGCGATGTCCTTGCAGATCGAGAGACCCAGGCCCGTGCCCACGCCCGGGGGCTTGGTCGTGAAAAACGGCGCGAACACCCGAGGGAGCACGTCGGGCGCGATGCCCGACCCGCTGTCCCGGACCTCGATGTTCACCCAGTCGCCCTCTTGCCAGCTCCGAATCGCGATGAAGTTGTCGGCGCGCGCGCCGGGAGCGATGGCCTGCGCCGCGTTGATCACCAGGTTGAGCAGCAGCTGCCCCAGGCGCCCGGAGCTGCCGAGGACGGCGGGCACGTCGCCCAGGGTCTGTTCCACGCGCGCGCGGTACTTGACCTCGTTCGTGGCCAGACGAATCGCGCTCTCGATGGCTTCGTTCACGTCGACCGGCAGCCGTTCGTCTTCGTCGTTGCGAGCGAAGATCTTCAGATCATCGATGATCGATCGGATGCGCCGCGCGCCCTCGAGGGCGTCGCGCGCCATCTCCCTGAGCTCGTCCACTTCGAAGTCGAAGCCCTCGCTGCGCTCCCCTCGCGTCGCCCGCGAGAGCTGGCTGAGCTCGCCCTCCAGACTCTCGAGGTTGTAGAGCACGTAGGTGAGGGGGTTTCGAACCTCGTGGGCCACGCTCGCCGCCAGCACTCCGACCGTGGCCATGCGGTCGGCGCGCAGCAGCTTCGAGCGCAGGTTGAGGCGGGCGAGGGCCTCACTGGTGATGCGGGCCACCGAGTCGAGGAACTTGGCGCGGTCGGCGTCGAGCTTGGCGCCCGCCGGGAGGTAGAAGTTCAGCACGCCGAGGGTCTCGTCGTGATCGGTCAGCGCGAGCACGGCGTGGCCGTGGTCGGTCATGCCCTCGAATCGGTACTCGTGGTCGGCGTTCAGGTTCGAGCAGGCGACCGGCTTCTTCGAGTCTGCCACTCTTCCGCACAAGCACGCGCCGAAGGGCACGCGCGCGCACTTCTGCAGCACACCTGGGCTGAGTCGGCGCTGGTGGACCATGCGTAGCGTGGTGCCCTCCGCCACGAAGGCCGCCGCGCCTGCGTCCAGGCCCATCCACGAGAGCGACGCCACCTGGTCGACCACCTCTCGCAGCAGTTGATCGGCGTGCTCGCACGCGGGCACGAGGCCAAGGAGATGGATCAGCGCCGCCTGGTGCTCTCGGCTCCGCTCGAGCGCCTGGGTCGTCGAGCGCTGCTCGGTCACGTCCCAGACGAAGTGCAGGTAGAGGCGAGCGCCGGACTCGTCGAGGAACGTGGTCGGGAAGACCGAACACTCGGACCAGCGGCCCGTGGCCGGGTCGAGCACCTCGCGAGTGGCCGGCTCGCCGGTGCTCGCGGCGGTGGACAGCGGGCACGGGCAGGGTTCGGAAGGGTCTGCAGCCAGACCGTTCTGCGCCACTACTTCGTGCCGCGCGTCGATCACGAGCGCCGGGAAGGGCAGCGCATCGAGCAGCGGCGTCAGCTCCGTCCGCCAGCGGGGCGGGGCGCTCGAAGTTTCTTGCGGCGGCGTGACGTGCATCCGACCCTCCCCCAACCGGCACAACGGCCGGATCGCCCGATACTTGAGCCGCCGTTCGCGCGGCGCTACTCGGATTTCTCGCGCGACAATTGTGACTAGAGCGCGGTTTGCCTGGGGAGCTCGCGCCCTGCTTTCACCCGCCCCCGGTCCGGTGTAGGCGATGCGGCCGTGGCAGTCAGTCGCAGCATTTTCGCGCCCGGGCTCTTCGCTGAACAGGTGGCCATCGTCACGGGCGGTGGCACCGGCATCGGCCTGGCCGTGGCCCACGAGCTCGCCTTCCTGGGCGCCAAGGTGGCGATCGGTAGCCGCAAGCAAGAGAACCTGGACTCGGGCCTGGCTGCCCTGCGGAAAGGGGGCGCCGAGGCTGTGGGCTTCCCCCTGGACGTGCGCGAGCCCGAGAGCTGCGAGGCCTTCGTGAAGAGCGTGCTCGACGCGTTCGGTCGCGTCGACGTTCTCGTCAACAACGCCGGCGGTCAGTTCCCGAGCCCCGCCCAGAACCTCAGCGCGCGGGGTTTCGAGGCGGTGATCCGCAATAACCTCAACGGCTTGTTCTACATGACGCTCTCGACCGCCAACCTCGCGATGATTCCCCAAGAGCGCGGGCGCGTCGTCAACGTGATCGCCAACATTGCCCGCGGTTTCCCGGGCATGGTGCACACCGGGGCCGCCCGCGCGGGCGTCGAGAACATGACCAAGACACTGGCGGTCGAGTGGGCGCGCTTCGGCATCCGGGTGAACGCCTGCGCGCCGGGCACCATTCGGTCGAGCGGCACCCAGCAGTACGGCGAAGAGACCCTGGAGCTCTCACGGCGGGCGACTCCGCTCAAGCGCCTGGGCACGGTGGACGAGGTCAGCCGGGTGGTGGTCTTTCTCGCCAGCGACCAGAACGACTTCGTGACCGGGTCCACGTATTACATCGACGGCGGGGGCTCGCTCTGGGGCGACGTGTGGCCGATCGAGGAACCGAAGAAGCCCTGACCGCCGCGGCACCGGACCCGGTGCCGGTGGCGCCCGCGATGGCCGAGGCGCCGGCGCCCGGCCCGGCGGAGCCCCGCGCAGCCTGGTGGCGGCGGGCGAGCGGCTGGGTCGTGCGCTACTTCCGCGAGCAAGATCCGACCTTCTGGATCGCGTTCACGCCGGCGCTCGCCGTCGCCGCGATCTTGTTCGTGCGCAGCCCGGCCTCGAACTACATCTTCGACGAGCAAGAGGCGTTGCTGGCGAACCCTTACGTCAACGGCGGCAAGGTGCCGTTCTGGGACGTCTTCAAGCGGGACTTCTGGGGGCTCTTGCCCGAGCGCACCATCGGCTCGTATCGACCCGTCCCCAACATGATCTGGCGCCTGCTCTGGCACCTGAGCAAGCTGCCGTGGCTTCACCACTGGGTCAACGTGGTGGTGCACGCGGTCAACGCCGCGCTGCTCGCGAGCCTGGCCCTGGCCATCACCCGCCGCCGCGACGTGTCGTGGCTGGTGGGCGGCGCGTTCGTCACCAGCGCGGTGCTCACCGAGGCCGTGACCGGGGTGGTCGGCATCGCGGACGTGCTCGGGGGCCTCGGGGTGCTCCTGGCGCTCTCGGCGCTTCGCCTGCCGCTGTGGGCGATGCCCGCCGGCGTGTTCGCTGCGGTGAGCCTCGGCCTCTTCAGCAAAGAGAGCGTGCTGGTCGCCGTCCCGCTGGTGGCGTTCGCCGCCCTGGTCTGGGCGCCGGCGCTGCACCCGGGCCGCCCGTACCGCTTCGCACGAGCGCTCGGTGCGCTGGTCGCCGCGGCCGGAGCGCTGGTCGCGTACACCTATGTGCGCCGCAAGTACTTCCCGGTCACGCTGCCCGCCGATCTGGCCCAGCCGCTGGCCGCCACCGAGCCCGTGGGCAAGCGCGCACTGCACGCGTTCATGCGCTGGTTCCAGCAGCCGCGGCTGCCCAAGGACCCGATCAACAACCCGCTGGTCGACGCCGACTTCCCGCATCGGGTCGCGGGTGCGTTCCGGGTCTACTTCCGGGGCCTCGGACAGGCGCTGTTCCCGTGGACGCTCTCGGGCGACTACTCGTTCCCCCAAGAGCCGGCGCCCACCAAGCTGGTCTTCCCCGAGAGCGTGCTCGGTGCCCTCGGCATGGTGGTGCCACCGCTGGCGTCGGTGGTGCTCTGGATTCGCGGGTGGCGCGACGAGCGCCGCGCACGGCGGCGGGGCGAAGCGCTTCCGGTCGCGGTGCTCTGGCCGAGCCTGCTGCTCGCGGTCGGGTTGATGTGGGTGCCGATCGCTTACTTCCCGCACTCGAACATCCCCGTGCTCTTGCCCACCGTTCGTGCCGAGCGGTTCTGGTACTTGCCGGTGGTCGGCACGTCGCTGGTCATCGGCGCGGCCCTGGCACTGATCGTTCTCCGGGCGGGCGCGCGGAGGACGGCGGTGATCGGGGTCGCCTGCTTCTTCGGTTTCCAGGCGTTCAAGGCGCGCTGGCACGCCATCGACTACACCAGCGACCTCACCTTCTGGCGCGCCACTCAGCGGTCGGCGCCGCGCAGCGCGAAGGCACACCTCAACTATTCGGTGATGGTCGGCGCCCACAACGGCGACCTGCCGAAGCGGCTCGAGATCAACGCCGAGGCCAAGCGCTTGGCGCCCCAGTGGCCGATGGCGCATGTGTATTACGGCGACACGCTGTGTCGCATGAACCGCGCCGAAGAAGCCTGGCAGCACTACAAGACGGGTTTCGAGCTCGGACCGAACGATCCGAACCTTCTGGCGCTGGGGCTGCAGTGTCTCTGGGACAAGAAGGCGATCGAGGCGCACCACGACGAGCTGCTCGATCTGTCGGAGAAGCACGCCGGCTCGTGGCTGGCCTATTTCGCGACGGAGATCGTCCACCGCGGCGAGGAGCACGGCGGCATCGAGAAGAAGTACCGCCCCCGCGGCTACGACGAAGGTCCGAAGAAGGACTGAGTCGCCTCTCCGCGGCGTGCCCGCAGCGCGGCGTCGGTAGCGGCCACATGGGAACGCGCGGCCGGCTGCGGCCGGTCACGTCGCTTTGAACAACCAGAGCAGTCCCAGGATGCTGACCACCAGCACGGTGATGGCGATCAGCGCAACGACCACATCGGTGAGGGTCCAGCCCCGGCGCTCGGGCGCGGCCGGCTTCGACCCGCGCGACGGGACCTTCGCGATCGGCGACGCACCGCGCGGCCCGAGGTCGGTCGGTGGTGGCGCCGAGGGCTCGAGGTCCGCGTCGTCCGCCGTGGGTGCGGGCGCCGGCGAGGCATTGGGGGCGTCGACCAGCTCGTCGTCGCGCATGCGCTCGTCGGCGGCGCGCTCGAGCTCGGCCAGGGCTTCGCCCACCGGGTCTTCGTAGGCGAGCAGGTTCGCGCCGACGCGCAGCGTGGTGCCCCGCGGCCAGGGCGTGTCCTTGCCGGCTTCGAGCCGGCCCTCGCCCAAGAGCGCGCCGTTCTTGCTCCCGAGATCGCGCACCAAGACCTGAGAGCCTTTGCGCATCAGCTCCACGTGCTTGCGTGACGCATCCGCGTCGTCGAGCACCAGATCGGCGCCCTGCCCGCGCCCGAGCACGTACGGGCGCCCGGGCTCGGCCAAGGCCAGCTCGCGGCCTGCGTCCGGCCCCGCGGTGACGAGCACGCGCACCGCCGACGGATCACCTTGGGCCGCGAGCGCCTCGGCCACGAGCCCGAGCGCGATCTCTTTGGTCGCGACGTTGGCAGCCGCGGTCGGCACGACGTGCTCGACCCGCAGCTCGAGCCAGATCCGTCCGATGCGCACCATGTCGCCGCTCCGGACCACGCGCGGCGAGTGCGGCGAGAGGCGCACCGGGCCGACGAAGGTCCCGTTGGTGCTGCCCTCGTCCACGACGATGTACTCGCTGCCACGCTGGCGGATCGACGCATGCCGGTGGCTCACGCTGGCGTCGGGCAGGCGGACGTCGCACCCCTCGCCGCGACCCACCACGATGCGCGGCGCGTCGAACGTCACCTTCGGCGCCGACTTCACGTCGCCCGAGCGCACGATGACTGTCAGCGCCATTTTCGCGGATATTGCGCACCGCTCGGGCCGATGTCCAAGTGTTCGGCAGCCCGGCCCGTCAGTTACACTGAGCGTACGCCTCGTCGAAAATCGCCGCGCCGAGCGAGCTGTCGCCCCAGACGTTGCCGGTCATCGTGGTGTTCAGGCAGTTCTTCCCGTCCCAGAAGTGGTTCGGGGTCCCGTCCTTGTTGATCCAGTTGGTGCGGTTCCCGATCAAGGCGTTGTCCTGGCAGCTCACGCCTGCCTGGGCCCAGACGTACGCCGCGACGTTGGAATAGGGGTTTTTCGGGCTGTAGGCCCGGTTTTGCTCGAAGGTGATCTGGCTGCCCCCGGCGATGGCGAACCCGACGTTGGCGGTCTCGACCATGGTGTTGTGGTGGATGTAGATCTGCGTCGAGCCGCTGTCGCCGGTCATGATGCCCGAGCCCGAGGTGCTCGGGCCGCCGCCACGCAGGCGGTTGTAGGCGATCTCGATCCGGCTCTGGGCCGTGCCGCTCGACTTGTACATATTGATGTGGTCCTCGGGGCCGGCCTGGAACCCTGGCACCGTCGAGTCACTGATGTTGCACGCGATGCGGTGGCCGGGACCCTGGATTTTGTCGAACTGCACCATCTGCCCGCGCGGCATCGGTCCGCGCAGCTTGGTCACGTGGTTGTGGTCGAACACGATGCCGCCGCTGGCATCGTCGAGGGCGTAGAGCGCACTGGCGACGTCGTCGAATCCGTCGTGGTCGATCCGCACGTCGTGGGACTGATACAGGCTGATCCCGACGCCTTCCGCGCCTGGGCCGCACGGTCCGATCTTGCAGTTGGTGATCCGTACGTTGGCGACGCCCGAGCCCTTGATGCAGGGGCCACTCGATGACGTGATGTGGAGCCCGCTCACGGTCTGACCGCTGGTGAGCGTGATGGGGCCCGAGGGCGTGAACGGACCCGCCGGCCCGATGCCCCCGTTTCCACCACTTCCGCCCGAACCGCCGGAGCCTGCCGAGCCACCCGAGCCACCCGAGCCAGCGGAGCCCGAGCCTGCGCTGCCGCTCGACCCGGCGACGCCTCCGGACCCGCTCGCGCCGCCGCCGCCACTGCTGCTTCCGCCCGCGCCGCCGGAGCCGCTCTGCCCGCCGCTCGCTGCTCCGCCCCCACCGGGAGAGCTCGAGTCGTCGTTCGACGTGCACGCCGTGAGCGCCGCGCAGAGCCCGATCGCAACAAGGGTTTCGAGTCGCATTCCCCGAGTCTACCTGAGCGCGAAATTTGGCCAATCCGGCTCGGGGGACCTACCTCCCGAGCGTGGCCCCGTCCCGTGTCCGGGCGTGGCGCACGGGAGGCAGACCATGAGCAACGAAGAAGAGCGGCGCGCCGGTGGGATGCAGCGAGTGCCTGTCCAGGCGCTAGTCGAGATCTGCGGGCGGGACGTCGGGGGTGCCCCGGCCTTCGAGGCCCAGAGCATCGACGTCAGCGGTCGAGGCATGCAGCTCCGCACCGCCTATCTGCCCGAGGTCGGCGCTCCGCTGGTGTGTCGCTTCGACAACGCCGGCCAGGAGGTCGTCGTCGAAGGCGTGGTGGCCTGGCGCCGTGAAGAGGGGCGGGGCGGCGAGTTCGGGATCAAGTTCACCGCGCTCGACAGCGGAAGCGTCGAGGTGCTCAAAGAGCTCTGTGGCATGCAAGCCAAAGCGACCGTCGAGAGCGCGCCCGCTGCTGCCTCCGCCGCCGAGAGCCAGGCTCCGGCCGGCGCCGGGCTGCGCGTGCGGTTGCACATCGACGGCCTCGGATCGCCGATGAAGGCCTGCGTGCGTGGGGGCAGCTCGAAGCAGGTTCAGGTCGCGTCCAACCTCGAGTTCCTCAAGGTCGGCCGGCACCTCGAGATCGAGGACGTCGGCGCCGGCGAGCGTCGCGGTGCGCAGATCGACGGCGTCGACGTGCTGATCGATCCGCAGACGCGGGTGCCCCAGCTGGTGGTCGCGCTGCGCTACGACGGCGCGACCGACGACACGCCAGAGCCCAGCGTGATCGACTCGGAAGACCGCATGCACGGCGCCGACGCGGAGATCGGCGGGTTCAGCGCCGCGGCGGCCAGCACCGACGACGACGGGCCGATCGGTGACGACGACTTCGTCGATGGCGCCGAGATGAGCGAAGAGGCGGCGCAGATGCGCGGCAAGGTCGCCAACATGGCGGTCGAGGCCGGAACCGCGGCCAAGAAGGGTGGCGCGATGTTCGCCAAGCTGAGCGGCGCTGCCGCACTCGGAGTCGGAAAGTTCTTCAAAGGGGCCGGTGCGAAGATGATGGACCTGAAGCACAAGCGACAGGGCGACGCTCCGCGCCGCACCACCGCGGCGGCACCCATGTCGCAGGTCGGTCGCAAGCTGCGCCCGCAGTCGGGGGCGGTGGCCGACGCCGAGCCGACCGAGACGCCCCTCGACCCCGCGGCGAAGAAGCGTCGGGTGAAGAAGATCGCCGCGGCCAGCGCCCTCGGGGTGCTCTTGCTCACGGTCGGAGTGGTCGCGATGAAGAAGCCGGCCGCGCCGCCCGGCGCCGAGAAGGACCCGGCCGCGTCCATCGCCGTGGCCGCGAAGCCGAACGACGTGACCGTGGTCGACGAGCAAGGCAATCCCGTCGCCGACAAGAAGCCCGCGGACAAGCTCGCCGCTCCGGGGGAGAGCGGTACCACGGCGGACGTTCCGCTGTTTGGTCCGACGCCGATGGCGACCATGGAGCCCGCTCCGCTCGGGGCGGCGCCCAGCGCCGACGAGGACGGGGCCGACGAGCCGGATCCGAAGGGCGACGAGGCCAAGGAGAAGGCCGCCGCCAGCGCTGCGGTGGACGACGAGACGTTCGGCGGGTCGGATGACAAGGCGGCAGCCGGCGCGACGTCTTGGGGGCACGGCACGCTGAACGAGCCCGTGGTCCACCGGCTGCGCCTCGACAAGGCCGGAACTGCGATCCAAGGCGCGGTCAACGCCACCGGGTTCACCGTGGTCTTGCCCGGGGTGAAGGTGATGGAGTCGGCCGACGGCATCATGAAGCGCGACGAGCGCATCGCCCGGGTCAAGACCAAGAACGGCACGAGCGGCGCCGAGATCAGCTTCCAGTTCAAGGACGGCATCCCCGGGTACAAGGTCCGACTGAAGAAGGACTCGGTCGAGTTCTTGATCAGCGCGGGCAAGAGCGGCGCGGCGACCGCGACGCCGTCGAGCACCGGAGGCGCCAAGAAGGCCAGCAAGAAGACCGCCAACGCCAAGAAGGCCAGCGCCGCCAAGAAGGCCAGCAAGGGCGGCAAGACCGACAAGGCGACCGCCAAGAAGAAGACCAAGAAGAAGGCCGGCTGACGCCAGCGGGCGACCCGCAGAGCCCCGCCGCCGATCCGTCGGCCGCGGGGCTTCGCTATTTCGTGGTCTGTGTCTCGAGCCACCCGAGGTAGCTCGGCGAGCCCGCCGTCACCGGCAGCGCCAAGATTTCTGGCTCGTCGTAGGGGTGGTGGGCGCGGAGCCAGGCCTCCACCTCGGCGTAGCGCGAGTGCTGCGTCTTGATCACCAGCTGCGTCTCGCGCTCGTCTTCGAGCTTGCCCTTCCAGTCGTAGACCGAGCGGACCTCCGGGATCAGGTTGACGCACGCCGCGAGCCTCTGCTCGACCAGGCCGCGTGCCAGCGTGAGGGCGACGTCGCCGTCGGCGGGAGCGGTGCACAAGACGACCAAGGCAGCGGGACTCATCGCCCAACCATGCGTCGCGAGGGGTTCCGTCGGCAAGGGGCCGAGTGCCCGCGGGCCTGCCAGCGAGTCACTCGCACCGACGGAACGCGAGCCCGTCGACCGGCGGCCCGCCGGCCGCGACGCAGCTCGACCCGCTGGGGCACAGGCCGTCCTTGCTGCAGTCCCGCGAGCACTTCTTGGCGTTGCGGTTGCAGTAACCGAAGAAGCAGTCCGCGTCTTTGCTGCACGCGGCGCCGACCTCGCCTGCGCCGAGGGCGGGCAGGCAGAGCCCGATGCGGCTCCCCGCGCCGATCGAGCCCAGGGCGGTGCACTGCATGCCCCAGGGGCAGCCGCCCCCATACCGACACGAGTCGACACAGGCGTCGCCGGGTAACCCATCGGTGGTGACCGGTGACGAGCAGCTCACCGAGGGCAGGTTCGGAATGGTGAAGGCGGAAAAGTCGATGTGCTGCCCGTCGCCGCACACACTCACCACCTGGCTTGCCCCGTTGCAGGCGTACTGGGCCGGTGCGGTCCCGCCCTCGAGCGGGCCCCAGATCGCCGTCGCGCCGCTGGAGGGCCGCCGGCACAAGCCATTGCACGTCCAGGGCGCCAAGCCTTGCGCGCGCTGGGGGCAGTCCGCCGCGCTCGAGCAAGCCAGCGTGCACCCTGCGACCACCAGCGACGGCGAGGTGTCACACGCCGCCGGCACGATGCAGCCCGCCGTATTGCTCGAGTCGCACGGCTCGGCAGCCTTGACGCACACCTTCTGGCCCGACACCGCCATGCAGCCCCAGCCGTTGGGGCAGTCCGCGCCCGAGCCACAGGCAGACGTGCAGTACTTGGTCGAGGTGACGCACGCGTACTGGCAATCCGTGGCGGCGCTGCAGCTCTTCCCGATGTCGCTCTGAACGCAGTACTGCTCGCTGCCGATAGCTTCACACCGCGCCCCGCTCGGGCAGCTCGCGCTGGCGCTGCAGGTGCGCGTGCAGCGCTTGGCCAGCCCCTTGGCGTACGGCCGGCAGACCAGCGCGCCGCACTCGCCGTCGCTCTGGCACAGGTCGAGCTCGAGCTTGGGTGCCGTCGCGCCGCCGCTGCCCCCGGCGCCCGAGCCCCCGCCGCTCGGTGCACCGCCTCCGCCCGGTGCGCCGCCGCCACCTGGCGCGCCACCGGTGCCGCCCGCTTGTCCTGCGCTGCCACCGCTCGGGCCGGCGCCGGTGCCCGCGGCCCCGTCGGGCTGAGCGCCCCCGGTCCCGGCGCCGCCGTCGGTGGGCGGATCGCAGCGGCCGACGGCCAGGTTGCAGACCAGCCCGAACTCGCAGTCGAGGTCGAGCTTGCACTCGGACACACACTCGCCCGAGATGCACTGCGCGTTCACGCAGTCACTGTTGCGCTCGCAGGTCTCCCCTGCGCAGGCGCCCACCACGGCGCACGGGGACGAGATCAAGAGGCAAGCCGCGAGGGTCCGCGCAAAGCGCCACATCGGCCCACAGCATAGCAGCGGCGCGCCGCGGTTGGGGCCCCGCTCCTTCAGCGCCGGAACAGCGCTCGCTCGAGCTCGTCGGCGGCGGCGGTCACCTCCGGCTGCGCGACGCCGAGCGCCTTCGCCGCCTTCGCGTCCGTGAGCGCGCCCTCTTCCAGCAAGAGAGCGCCATAGTTCCGTGCTGCCGGGCTCACGGCCAGCAGCGCTTGCTTGACGTCGATGGCGACGCGGACGTCTTTGACCGCGCGCTCGAGCAGGCCCAGCACCCGCAGGGCGCGCACCTCACCCCCCTTGGCATCGCGGCGGGCGGGAGGGCGGCGCTTCGGCTCCGGCGCTTGGCCGAACCCGGCGGCGCCCCGGCGCTTCCGCAGCTTGGCCGAGAGCGCCTCACTCGTCTCGAGCGGGTAGTCGTTCAAGAGCACCAAGCTCTCGCCGGCGCGATCGAGCAAGAAGCTCAGAATCGAGACCTGGAGCCCACCCACGGTCTCGATGTCTCCCGGGTGATCGATGCTGAGCACGGAGCGACAGCCGTCGAGGCGCTCGAGCACGGGCGGCTCGAGGGTCAGGCGAAGCTTGGCGTAGGCGGCGCGCACCTCGTCGGCCGTGGGCAGGGCGCCGCCCGCGCCCATCTCTCCCCAGTCGTCCTCGCACTCGGGGTGCTCTTCCAGGTAGTCCTCGACGGCGGCGATGGCTGCCGCCTCGAGCTCGCGCATCTCGCTTTGCGCCAGGCTGCTGAAGATGGAGTAGGTCGCGCTCATGCTAGTTCGCCCGAAGCTAACACGCTCCGCGCGGATCGCGCGCCGTCGATGCGCAGCCACCGGCAGAGAGCGACTACTTCGCGGTGGCCAGCTCGAGCACGAATGGCACGGTGGCCTTCGCTGCCCCGTCGGGCTTGGGGAAGGTGAGTCGCCGTGCAGCGGCGACGAAGCAGCTCACCGTCACCGGGTCAGGCAGGTCCGAGCCGGCGTCCGCGGCGCGCGTGACCTTGCCCTCGGCGTCGATCGCGAGCTCGAGCGTGACGCGACCTTGGAGCAGCGGGTTTTCACCGAGGCGGCGGTTGTAGCAGGCGCGGAACTGACCGTATCGCGCGCGCACCACCCGGGTGACGACCTCGACGGGGAGCGTGCCGGAGACCCCGACTGGCAACAGGCGGATCCGCCCGCCCTCACGTCGCGGTGCAAGGGTGTCGCGGAGGCCTGGGTCGAGGGCCTGGCCGGGCTCGGTCGCCATCTCGGGCAGGCGAGCCAGCGGACCCTCACCTGCGAGCACCGCGAGCACGGCCTTCTCGCGTTCGGCGCGCGCGGCGCCAGACGGGGCCGGAGCGAGGACCACGGCAGGCTCGCTCGCACCGGCGGACGCGGCCGTCGCAGGGTCGGCTGTCGGCGCCGAGCTTGCCGCGGGGGCGCTCGGCGCCCGCTCGGACCGGATCGGTTGGGGCGTCGGCGATCGGTCGCAGCCGAGCGCGACCCACGCTGCGAAGATGGCGCAGACTCGGAGCGCGCTCATGGCTCCGCCCCTGCCAGCGAAGGGTCGAGCACCGGCAAAAGCGGTCCCAGGCGCTTCTTTGCCGCGTCGTCGAGCGCGCCCGGCTCGGCGGGGGCCCAGATGACGTCGCCGAAGCCGACCCGCGAGACCTTCTGGTCCATGAAGCGCTGGACGATGACGTCCTCCCGAGGAAGCCACTTGGCCTCGTCGCCGAGCGCCTCGACGATGTCCTGCCGTGCAGGCTGCGCGTAGCGGTAGCCCTCTGCCAGCGGGCGAACCCAGCGGGGCGGCCCTCCCTTCTCGAAGAGCGCCAGCGGGACGCCCGCCTTCTTGGTGATCAGCCAGACTTCGACCAGTCGAGGATCGGTGGCGGGCGTCGCGGGGTCGGGCTCTCGATAGGGGTAGTAGGGGAGCGCCGAGTCGAACGAGAAGCGGAGCGTCTCGGCCTTCGTCTTGGCCGGCTCGTCCGGCTCCGACCCTTCGGTGGGCGGGTCGTAGCGCATCGCCACGAAGAAGAAGCGGAGCTTGACGTAGTGGCGCAACCAGGCGTCGTTCGCGGGGTTGCTCACCAGCTGGTGTTTCTTCAACCAGGTCGCGAGCGCGGTCTCGTCGTCGGCGGCCAGCACGAACGCAGTGAAGCTCCCGACCTTGGTCACCTCGAGCACCTGCACCCCGCGCGTGCGAGTGCCCTCCGCGCCGCTGCCCGCTCCCCCGCCGAGCGCGCCCAGACCGGAGGGGACTCGGCTCTGGTGGAACGGGTAGTTCGTTCGCAAGCGCTCGAACGGGCTCTTCTTCACCCGCGCCACCTCGGGCCGCGCCGGCGTGGGCACGACGAAGCCGAAGGGCTCGCGCGAAGCGCGGAACACGACCTCGCGCACGAAGTGCTCTCGGCCCTGGTCGGCGTCGTGCACGATCAACGTCTGCTCGTACGACAGCGACGGGCGCCGCTCGTCGGACCAGGCTTGCTTCATGAACATGCCGCCACAGGCCCACGCCGTCAGCGGCGCGGCGAACCAGGCAGCGATGAACGTAGCCAGAGCAGCAGCGGGGGCCGCGATAGAGAGCGCGAGGCGACTTCGGGGCATGTCGGGGCCGGAGCCTAGCCAAGAGCCGCCTGTAGTTCCACGACAGGTAACCGCCGGCGCGGCGCCTGGTAACTGGCGACAACCTCCCGGACAAAACGCGGTCATTTCGCGTCTTGTCGCGGGTGGCGCGGCGCGTGCAAACGCGGCCGGTGCCCCTCGGGCAAGGAGACACGAGACATGAAAATGGCGATCAATCATCGGAGCTGGGGTCGAGTTGGCTGCGCGTTCGTCGTGGCGCTGGCGTGTGGATGCAGCGCGACGGTCGACGACGCGGCGAGCGAGAGTGACGATGCTCTCTACTCGGGCGGGGGCACGGAGTACTGGCCGGGCGGCACCGTGCCCGTGTGCTTCGAGAACGGCCTGGCTACCGACGGGACCGGTGATCCGAACCCGGCGTCAGCGCATCCGCAGTTTCCCACGCTCTCGCGCCTGATTCAGAGCGCCGTCAACGACACCTGGGGACGGGTCGCCAACGTGCGGTTCGTCGGCTTCGGGACGTGCCCGTCGAACGACCCCTGGGCCAACCCGGGCACGGTGGCGATCCACTGGGAGCTCACCAACGCGAACTCGGGCATCGGCCGCAGCGGCGCGTTCTGGACTCGCATGCGCCTGAACCCTGCCGACCTGGCAAGGAGCGAGTGGGAGTTCCGCGGGGTCGTCGCCCACGAGTTCGGACACGCACTCGGCTTCGCCCACGAGTTCGACCGGCCAGACAACCCGCTGGCCATGGGTGAAGACTGCTGGGGCGGCGCTGGGAGCTCGGGCGCATACTACGGCACGCCCTTCGATCCATACTCGATCATGACGTTCACCTACTGCCGCACGGGGAAGCGGCCGGATGCGCACCCCGGGGTGCTCAGCCCCTGGGACATCGTGGGAGTGCAGCGCCAGTACGGGCGCAAGCACCCGGGTGCGGTGGTGGGAGTGGACAACCGCTGCCTCGACATTCCGATCCCGAGCGGTGGGCCGGGCACGCGCCTTCAGGCGTTCACCTGCAACGGGGGCGACAACCAGCGTTTCCGTCGCGACGCGTCGAGCCGGCTCTTCGCGCCGGGCGGGTTGTTCAGCTCGATCACCACCGATTCTTACGTGGACGTCCCCGGCGGCGTGGCGACCGACGGAACCGCCCTTCAGATCTGGACGCGCAACGACCCGGTGACGGAGAACCAGCGCTGGTCGTTCGACGACGTTCAGATCAAAGGCATCGGTGACAAGTGCCTCGAGGTCGCCGACTTCGACTTCCGCGCCGGCGCGCGCGTGCAGCTCTGGAGCTGCCACGGGCTGGTCAATCAACGCTGGTCGGTCTCACCCGACGGCGAGATCCGCTCCCGCGGCGACGACGGTGGCTGGTGCTTGGATGTGCCCTGGGGCAGCGCCACCAGTGGCAACCCCCTTCAGCTCTATCGCTGTCACGGCGGACCGTCACAGCGTTTCGAGACCAACGACCTGGGTGAGCTCGGGTTCGGTGGGCTCTGCCTCGACGTGCGCGGCGGTGGCGTCAGCGACGGGTCCATCGTCCAGCTGTACGGCTGCGGCGGCGGCGTGCCCCACCAGCAGTGGCACCTGACCGGACCGATCCACGGCGTTGGCGGCAGCTGCCTCGACATCCGAGGCGGTGCAGGCTCGGGGAACCGTGCCGCGGCGCAGATCTTTTCTTGCCACGGCGGGCCGAACCAGGAGTGGGACTACTACTTCGAGCGTTGACCCCGGACCGCGTCGGCGGGGTCGGTGTCGTTGACGGCGTGGAGGGTGCTTGCCGGGTTCGTCGGCGCCCGTGTAGTGTTGGACCATGGGAGCCATGAAAGCCCTCCGCGCCGCGCTCTGCACTGCTTTGCTGGTCGCCCCGCTGCTCGTCGCGTGCAGTGACCCGAGCGAGGACGCCAAGGACGTCGCGAAAGCGTGCGGCCAACGCCCCTGCCCGGTGGGCACGCTGTTCCACGAAAAACGCAATTACAGCGGAACCTACGACATCAGCGGAGGGTACGACCCCGCGACCTACAAAGCGGAGGGCGCCTACAAGTCCATGGGCACGGGTGACTGCGAGTACGTCTGCGAGGTGATGCAGCCCTGCCCCGCCTCGCCACCGACTTTCCCGTACATCACCGAGAAGTGCTTCACCTGCGTCGTCGTGAAGTCCGACAACACCCTGGGACAGCCGTCGTGCCCACAGTGATGTTCGGCTCTGGGCGACAGGTGCGCCGGGTCGTGGGCGTCGTCCTGGCGATGCTGGGTGCCTCGTCGTGCGAATCCGGCAGCGAAACGGAGGCGGTGCACTGCTCGGCCGAGTGCCCCGACGGGACGAGTCGCGCGACCTACGATCGCGTCGTTTCGGGCGAAGCGGACGTCGTCGTGTCCTCGTCGTGCGAGACCGCGTGCGCGCCGATTCTCCCTTGCACGTACCCGAACCTGCCGCTCATCAGCGACGACGGAAGCGGCAAGGCGACCTACACCTGCGAACCGCTCGAGGGGTACTCCGCCATCCCCAAGGACGACGAGGTCGACTTCGGCTGGGCCGCGGCGGCCCATTGCATCGACGGCACCCTGAACGAGGACGAGACCGGACCCGACTGCGGAGGCACGCTGTGTCCCCCGTGCTGAGCCGGCTCTTGGTGTCGGCGCTGTTCGCGACGCTCGTCGTCGCGTGCAAGAAGGCAGACGAGGAGCCGACGACCGAGACCAGCTTCGAGGTCGAGTGCATCGGCATGTCCAAACGAGAGCCGGGGGCGGGCTACTACCTGCTCGAGTCGGACGTGGGGGGGCGGTGCCAGCTCCTGATCTCCGACACGGTGTACGATCCGAAGCAGGTGACTCTGCTGCAGCAGGGCGGCGGCAACTGGGGTCAGCCCAACACCGCCGCGCTGCTCATCAACTTCGCGGGAAAGAAGTTCGTCGCTCGGTCGGGCAGCATCCGCTTCGACGACTACGGAGAGACGGCGGCGTCAGGGCGCTACGATCTGGTCGGTGTCGAGTCGACGACGGGCGAAGAGGCAAGGCTGTCGGGTCCCATCGACTTCTGCAACTATGGCGCGAACCCGGAGTGCCCCCACCAGTCGTCGGGTCTGACCGCGCTGTCGAAGCATGTCGGCTTCGAGGGTCCGGACGGCTTCAAGGCCGATTTCGCCACATCCCGAGCCAACGAGTGCCGGGTGCTGATCGACAAGAAGACGTCCGCCGCGCGGGTGGATGTGCAGGTCGCGGTGCTGAACGGCGTCAACATCGCTCGCTTTCGCGACAAGTGCGGCGCGCCGGTTCCAGTGACCGCGGGGTTTCGATTCATGGCCACGAGCGTGAACGGCCCAGGGAGCTACGGACCCATCACGTCGAAGCCGGTGGCCGTCCCTGGCGGTGACCCCACCCACCTGCCGGGTTTCCTGCTCGAAGCGCCCACGGTGTACTGGCTCGGCAACTGCCTGAGCTCGCCCGAGCGCATGCTGAACGTCCATCCGATCGACGGGACCTCGTGCAAGTTCTCGATCACGGAGAGCCCCGGGAAGTTCGAGCTCAGTTGCACCGGCGCGCAGCACTCGGAGCCCGGGAACTACTACACCAAGCAGGGCCCGTTCGAGCTCTCGGCGGACTGCGACGTCCGCTACGTGAACTAGCGGGGCGCGGCTCCGGGCGGGCCCCCGCGCGCATCACGCAACCGGCTGCGTTCCGCGTTGGTCATCTCGGTGCCGACGCCCGCGGGCGACCGCTGAACGCCCGAGAGCGGATTGGCAAGACCTCGCCCGGCCGCTAAGTTACCCGTGTGTCGAACCTAGCCTCGCGGATCGGAATCGGGGGAGCGCTCTTGGCGCTCGCCTGGGCATGCAGCTCGGAAAACACGACGACGGGGTCGTCGACCGGCGGGACGGGCGCGAGCGCCGGCGCTGCGACCGGCGGCGCTGCCGGCTCCGGGCTTACCGGTGGCACCGGCGGCGCGGGGGGCACCGCACCCACCGGGGGTGCTGGGGGCACCACGCCCACCGGGGGCGCTGGGGGCACCGCAGCCGCCGGGGGCACCGGCGGGACCAGCGACGCGGCAATCGACGCGCCCTCCGACGCCTCGGCTCCCCCCGTCGTCGGTGTCGCGGGGTCCGTCTGGTGTGGAGCCGCGGCCCCCAAGTGCAGCATCGCGAACGGCGGCAAGTGCTGTTACTCGGAGTCCGGCGACGCCGGACCGAGCTTCGTTTGTCAGAGCGCAGCCGGGACGTGTACGAAGGTCACCCTACAGTGCGACAGCAACAACGACTGCACGGGCGGAAAGATCTGCTGCCTCAAGTCGGCCATCTCGAGCACCGACGCCACTGCAACGTGCATGGACCCGAGCAGCTGCCAGAAACCCGACGGCGGCACCGTGCTGATCTTCTACACGCAGCTGTGCGACCCCACCAAGGTGTCTCCGACGGAGTGCATCTACCCCGCCGGCTCGAAGTGCCAGCCGCAGGCCTCTTCGCTCCTGCCGACCGAGTACTACACCTGCAAGTGAGAGTCGGCGCGCTATCGCGCCGGCTTTCCCATTGCCTCGGCCCGAAGATAGAGCCTCCGGTCGCCGAGGTCGAAGGATCTCACGGGCCGAGCAGCAGCCACGCGGCGCTGAGCGGAGCCAGGTCGAAGGTGACCGCGTGGACCCCAGAGCGCTGCGCGGACACGCCGAGGTCGCGTGGGGTCGAGTCCAGCGTCTCGTCGAGCACTGCGCGGCGAATGCGCACGTTCGGAGAACCGAGCCCTTGGACCCTCAGGTTCACGCTGCGCGGCTCGCGGGCGAGGCTCGCGACCACCAGCGAGGCGCGCCTCGCGTCGGGCGAACGGAGCCCCAACGCGAAGAGCGTGTCGCCCTCTGGCAGCGACGTGGCGCACCGGTCGGGGGTGAGCGCCGCCACCTCCGAGAGCAGGCGTTCGTGGAGGCCCAGGGCATTGAGGCGCCCGTCGGCGGCGAAGAAGCGCCCGTAG
Organism: Myxococcales bacterium; assembly: GCA_016191785.1. Lineage (GTDB taxonomy): Bacteria > Myxococcota_A > Polyangia > Polyangiales > Polyangiaceae > JADJKB01. Next base: position 30,219 of record JACPVJ010000164.1, read on the forward strand.
CCGCGCCCGCCGGCGGCGAGCGGCGGCTCGTAGCCGGGGGGGAACGCGCGGAGGTTCGCGCGGTAGTAGTACGAGCCGCGCACCACGCCCTGCCAGCCGAGCTTGCACGCGACGGCGTAGGCGGCCATCGCGCTGCCGTAGCGGCGCTGATCCTGATCCGTGGCGCGCGCGACCTTCTGCTTGTCGAGGGCCAGGTGCTGGCGCAGGAAGTCGCCCGCGAGCCACTCGGTGTTCCACAGCTCGGTCGCCTGCAGCCGATGCGCGTCGAGCAGCGCGCGGAGCTCCTTCGCCAGACGGATGTTCCCGCGAGGCGAGACGTCGCGGCCGTAGGTGTGGAAGCTGAACACCGGGAGCGACTTGCCAGCGCTCGTGATGGCTGAGAGCGCGGTGTCGAACCGCGGCCGCCACTCGGGCCACTCGGCGAGTGACAGCGGGATGCCGGGCCCGACCGCGCGCACGGTGGCGTCGGGGTGGGCGCGGTTATGGGCCTCGATGGTGTCGAGGAAGCGAAGGAACGCTGGGAGCAGGCGCTTCTCGTGCCCCGAGTTGAACCCGCCGAGCCCGTCCGGCTCGTTGACGAACTCCACGTTTCGCACCGCGTGGTCGAAACCGCCGGCGAAGCCGTGGTTGAAGTGCTCGAGGCACCGGGTGACCACGCGGCTCCAGCGCTCGAGGTCCTCAGGGGCTCGCCCGCCCAGGTTGGGGCCGACCCAGCGGTCCGAGCGTCCGACGTCGTACGACGTTTGCCAGAGGATCTCTGCCCCCGCCGAGCGCGCCGCGCGCACGTGCCGATCGATGGCCTCGAAGTGATAGCTCGCTCGGGCTTCGGGGTCGGCATTCTCGTCGGGGAAAATGCCGGCGAGCGTCAGCGTGTTCGGGTAGCAGTCCTGAGGAAAGCGCGACGCTGCGATGCGCGCTTCGCGGAAGCCGAGGGTCAGATCGGGCTCCCCGTCGACGATCGGCGCCGGCGAGCCGTGGACCCCCGACAGTCGATCGAACGCTCCGATCGAGCGCGAGGCATCGACCTCGACCGTCGCAGCGCTGTCGGCGCGCGACGCGAGGGTCGACGATCGGCGCCGGCAGCCGGCGACCGCCGCGCCCGCGGGCAGGAGCGCGAGTTGGGTAAACGCGCGACGGGAGAGCGGGCGCACGTCCCGAGCATACCCCGGGGAACGGTGCGCCGCGCGAGAAGGCGGCGCCGACTCTCAGAGTCGGCCGTCCACGACGCGAATCAGGATCTTGCGGTAGGCGCGCGCCAGGATGCGATCGCGCTCGGCCCAGGTGGCGCCGCCGGTGGGCAGGTGCGCCGCGATCAGAAGCTCGCGGCCCCATCCGGGCACCGGCTGCCCTGCTGGGTCGAGCACCGGCAGGCAGGCATAGCCCACGTTCAAGAACTGCCCGCTCGAGCCGAGCCCCAGCTTCGAGAAGATGCGCCAGCGCCCCTGGCTGCGTTTCTCGAGGTAAGCGACGTCGTGGGCGGCCTGAAGATAGATGGCGGTGTCCGCCGTCAGGCCGCCCCACGGCCCGTACTTGGCCGACCCCTCGGCCCCGTACAGCAGCGTCTTGACGTCGGCCCACTGAAGCGCGGGCAGCCGCTCTGTCGGCTCTTCGCGGTGCAACACCACCCGCTTCAGTGCTTCCGCTACGGTGAAGCTGGACAGGTGGTTCGCGGGCCCGGCGCTACTGTCCGGCGCAATCGTCACCGACGCCCCGCCCGACTCTTTGAAGGTGTAACCCAGAGGCGGCGCCGCCGCGCCGTAGTTGCCGCCGAAGGTCTCGCTCGCCGGGCGCTTCAGCCACAGATCGTGGATCAGGTCATTGGCCCGCTTGCGACCGCCAATGTCGTGGAAGTAGCGTCCCAGCGCGTTCGAGCTGTAGGGCGAGTCGTCGTAGTTGGCGATGCTGGTCACCAAGTCACCGAGCGGCTTGCCGGCCACGCTCGCGGTCAGCCCCACGCCGTAGCTCGAAGCGACCCGCAACGAGGCCGCCGCGTTGGCCGCGGCCAGCCACTTGGTGGTGCTCCACGGTTGGTAGGCGTCGTCGTGATTGCCGGTGGACAGCACTCGATAGTGCGGCACACCGCCGACGCGGCGGATCAGAATGACGGTGAAATACCCGCCGGCTGGCGCCAAGCCGGCGAGCGAGGTCGTGTCGACGGTGAGGGCCTGGCTCGACGGCACGTAGGTCGCGGTGCCGCCGCCTGCGAGCGGCACGACCGCGCTGGCGTCGGTCACCGGACACGCCAGATCGCGATCGACGAAGGAGGGCACGGCCTTGGCCCCGCAGGTGTCGTCCAGGAACTGGAACTTGCCGCTCGGAGTCTGCCCCGGGCAGGCGGGCGCAGGCTCTTCCGCCAAGCTCGGGATCGGATCGGGAACGTAGGCAACGCCGCCGCTGCCCGCGGTCGCACCGACGCCGCCGCTGCCCGCGGTCGCACCGACGCCGCCGCTGCCCGCGGTCGCAC
>JACPVJ010000165.1 GCA_016191785.1 Myxococcales bacterium
AGGCCGCCGCGCCACGCCGGCCGCGCGCGACCTGGCCGCCCAGGCCGCCGCGCCACGCCGGCCGCGCAGAACCTGGCCGCCGAGGCCGCCCCACCACGCCGGCCGCGCAGAACCTGGCCGCCGAGGCCGCCGCGCCACGCCGGCCGCGCAGAACCTGGCCGCCGAGGCCGCCGCGCGGACAATCCATGTGGGGCACGCCTCGTGACCCTCGCGACTTGTCCGGAATTTGGACAATCCATGTGGGGCACGCCTCGTGACCCTCGCGACTTGTCCATCACGAGGACAACCGATCGCGGCTCGCGCTGACCGAGCGTCACCCGGGGCGGCGCGACCCGTCGGGCAACACCGTCTCGACGGCGCGGCCGCCTTCGTAGAGCGTGGCGGCGATCGGATAGCCGTCCTCTTCCCAGTGCTTGGCCCAGCCGTGGAGCACGCCTCGGTCATAGTACTGCTGCGAGACCACCGTGCCGCTCGGCGAAAACCGCGTGATCAGCCCGTGCTCGGGATAGCTCAGGCGCTCGGTGGCCGCGTAGAAGCCGACCAGCGCCCGCCCACCCGTCGCATGATAGTCCACCGACCAGCAGAGCAGGCCCTGCTGGTAGAAGCGCTGCGACTCGAGCCGACCCGTCGATCGGTGAAACGTCAGCCCAAGGCCCTCGCGGATCGGAACGCTGCCGGGCCCTCGAGGAATGGCGCAGCCCACCGAGTCTTCGTCGAAGTAGACCCGCACGCCGGGCGCGGGGCGCATCCATTCTTCAGTGACCGCGGCGCGGGGCGTGTCGTCCGGGATCCACGTCGGCACCACCGCCGGCGGCACCGGCTGGAACCAGGCGGCGAGCTCCGGCGACAGCGGCGCCCGCGCCGCTCGGTTCTGGTCGATTTGCGGCTCGACGCGCTCGAGCATCGCGCCCGCCTCTCTGAGTGCCCGGATCTGCTGTTCGAGCAGCGGCCGCATCTCGGGCGGCGCCGAGTGGAGGCTGGCCTCGAGCTCCCGGACCGACGCCTCGAGCTCGTCGCGCTGGGTCACCATGGGCCGGAGGGTACTGCGGTCGCGTGCCGCCACCCACCCGGATCGCGTCGACTTTCTCGTGCCCGCGTGGGCCGGCCTTCGCAAGACCGGGGGGTCGAGCTAGCCTTGCCGAAGGTTCTCGACATGCGGCCCTTCTTCACCTTGGTCATCGCGCTCTCGTCTGCGTTCGCTGCCTGCTCTTCCGAGAGCACCAACACAGGGTCGGCGGGGAGCGGGGGCAGCACCGGCGGCGGCGCTGGCACGGGCGGCGCCACCGGCGGCACCAGCGCGGGCGGCGGCAGCGGCGGCGGCGCCGGCACGGCCGGCCAAGGGGGCACTGCGGCAAGCGACGCGGGTCTCGGCGGCAGCGACGCCGGCGGCGGCAGCGATGGCGGCGGCACTGGCGGCAGCGCGGGCCTCCCGGCCAAGGTCGCCTGCGGCTCCGCGGCGCCAGGCTGCCCGACCAATCCCGGGCGCTGCTGCTACGAGTCGGGCAAGGACAAACCGGTTTGCCAGCTCGAAGCCGCGCCGTGCGACCCCTGGGTCAACACGCGCATCTTGTGTGACGGCTCGCAGGACTGCGCGAACGGGGAGATCTGCTGCCACACGAAGTCGGCCCTCGCCTTGGCCGACGGCGGCGGGCACCAGCACACGGTCTCGTGCGCAAAGACCTGCGAATCGAACACCTCGGGGATCCGGTTCCAGGTCTGCGACCTGAAACAGACGAGCCCGACCCAGTGCCTGACGGGAACCTGCAAGAAGGTCATCCACGTCACTCCGCCACCGGCGACCGAAGCTTACGAGCCGAGCCTGCCCATCGGCTACGGCGTCTGCAAGTCGTGAGCGCTCACGACTCGGCGGCCAGCGCGGCCAGCTCGGTCTCCAGCGCCTCCCACTCTGCGGTGAGCGCCGACAGGTCGGCCTCCAGCCCAGAGCGCTCTTGGCGCAGTCGCTCGACCTCGCCATTGGGCGTGCTCTCGAAGAAGCCCGGCGCGCAATAGGCGGCGTTGATCGCTTCGAGGCGCGCCTCCACGCTGGCGATCTTGTCCAGCACCTCGTCGCGTTTCTTGGGCAGCGCTCGCTGACGGTTGGTGCGAGCGTTGCTCGGGGCCGGGGCGGGCTTGGGGGGCGCCTCGCTTCTCCTCGCCCGCGCGGCCAGGGCCACCTGCTCGGCGTCCAGGTGGTCGTCCCCCTGCCGCTCGAGATACTCCTGGAACGTCCCCTGGAAGTCGTTCAACCCGTCGGCCCGGATCTCGATCACGCGCGTCGCGAGCTTGTCCACGAACCAGCGATCGTGTGAGACGAAGATCAGCGTGCCCTTGTACTCTTCCAGGGCTTCGACCAGCGCCTCGATGGACTCGAGATCCAGGTGGTTGCTGGGCTCGTCCAGCACCAGCACGTTCGGCTTCTGGACCATCAAGCGGCTGAAGATCAGGCGCGTGGCCTCACCGCCGCTCAGCGCGGCCACCGGTTTCTCGACATCGGGGCCCGAGAACAAGAGGCGGCCGAGCACGCCCCGCACGTAGCTCGTACCCTCTTGGGGGCAGATGTCCCAGAGGTAGTCGAGGGCGGTCTGGTTCGGGTTGGTCAGCTGCTCTTTGTGGTCCTGCGCGAAGTAGCCGACCTGCGCCTCGTGCCCCCAGCTCACCTTGCCGGCGTCGCTGGCGAGGTTGTCGGTGATGATCTTGAGCAGCGTGGACTTTCCGAGGCCGTTGGCGCCGATCACCGCGACCCGCTCACCGCGCCGAATGGTGAGCGAGACGCCCGACAGCACCGGCTTGTCGCCGTACGCCTTGGTCACGCCGTCGATCGCGAGCACGTCTTTTCCGCTGGGCCGCGCGATCTCGAACCGCAACTTGGGGTAACGCCGCGACGACGAGGCCAGCGTCTCGACCTCGATCTTCTCGAGCTGCTTCATCCGGCTCTGGGCCTGCCGTGCCTTCGAGGCCTTGGCCTTGAAGCGCTCCACGAAGGCCTTCTTGTGGGCGATGATCTTCTCGACGCGCGCGATCTCGCCCTCTTTCCGCTCGCGGGTCGCGAGCTTGCTGTCGTGAAACGCCTGGTAGTTCCCCGGGTATTCGATCACCGTCCCGTAATCCACGTCCAAGATGTGGGTGGCGATGTTGTTCAGGAAGCGTTGGTCGTGGCTGATCACCACCGCACACCCGCGGTACCCGTTCAGAAAGCGCTCGAGCCAGCGGATGCTCAAGATGTCGAGATGATTGGTGGGCTCGTCGAGCAACACCGCGTCGGGGCGGCTCACCAACACCTGAGCCAGGAGCACTCTCAGCTTGTAGCCGCCGCTCAGGGTGTAGAGCGGCCGGCGGATCGACGCCTCGGGGATGCCGAGCCCCATCAGCACCTGAGCCGCGCGCGCCTCTAGGGTGTAGCCGTCGTGGGCACGCAAGATCTCGTCGATCTCGGCGATGCGCTCGGGATCGGGTTCGACATCGGCAGCGTGCGCGTCCTGCTCCTTGAGCGCACGATGCACCAGCTCGTCGCCCATCATCGCCACGTCCAAGATGATCTGTTCGTCGCTCTCGAAGCGGTCCTGGCGCAAGATGCCGATGCGAGCGTTCTTCGCGAAGGTCACCTCGCCCCCGCTGGCGGGCTCCGTGCCGCTCAAGATCTTCAAGAGCGTGGTCTTGCCCGAGCCGTTGGCTCCGACCAGCCCGTAGCGGCAGCCCGGGTTGAGCTGCAACGTCACGTCTTCGAACAAGGCCTGCGGGCCGAAGCTCTTGCTCAGGTTGGAGATGGCGATCACGGCCGCGGCCACTTAGCACGAACGCGAGGTCAGGGTCGCGGCTCGGGCTCCGCGCGGAGCTCCGCGCCGATCTCCAGCCAGTGCAGCCGGTAGCCCGTAGCGCCCAGGGCCAGCTCCGCCGTCCCCTCGCGAGCGGCCGCATGCAGGTCCCCCGCTTGCGAGTCCGACACCACGACCTCGAAGACCAGGCGCACCATCCGTCGCCCGGTCTTCCCGCTGCGGATCTCGCGGAAGGTGAAGCTCGGGCGCCGCCCCCGCGAGAGCTCCACGGCCTTCGAGACCACGGCCTCGCGTCCGCGGAGGTCGACGCCCCCCGGGAGGGTAGCCGCTACGTCCGGCTCGACCAGGTTGCCCAGCTCGTGCCGGAGCCGGCCCTCTCGCGCCTCGGGGGACTCGCCCGGGCGGGCCTCGAGGGTACGGGCCATGACTTCGAATGCGGCCCGGGCAGCCTTCTGTTCGGTGCGCGGCACGCCGAAGATCGCGAATGCGAACCCCAGCGCGATCACGACAACGGCGATGCGCGTGACCGTCGTACGCTTCATGCCGAGCTCGTCGGGGCGCGCGGTGGGCCGGGCACGCCCGACTATAGCAGCATCACTTGTACCAGCTGCACTTGCCGGCGACGCACCCGCAGCCCGCGACGTTGGTCGGCGCGGTGCACTCGCAGGTGCTGATGCCGCCGCCCATGGCCGGGTTGAAGCACAGGTCGCCGCCGCAGCCACCGGTCGCGCAGTCGGCGTCGGTCGAGCAGGTGTCTCCGCGGTTCTTCGCGCAGCCCCCGCTCACCGGCGTGCGCGGGCCGCACGCGGCCGCGTAGTCGCCGCAGCAGTCCCCGTAGCCCTTGCACAGGCTGTCGCAATAGCAGCTCTTGTCGGCCGAAACGCCCCCGCAGTGGCCGGCGCAAGAGTTCTTCGGTGCGGGGGGCGGCGCGTCCACGCAGATGCCGCCGCAGTCCGCGCCGCCGTTGTTCGGGTCGCAGCTGTCGTTCGGGTTGTCCACGCAGACCTTGCCCGCGGGGCACGGGAATGCCGCGATGCCGCCGCAGAACTGCTGCTCGGGCGGACACGTGCTGATCTCCCAGCCGCAGGTGCCGTCGGTGTTCTTCAGACATTTGCCGGTCGGCCCCGCGGTGTGCACGCCATCTGGGCAGAGCTTGATGGGCATGCCCAAGGCCGGCCCGCACGCACCGGCGGCGCACTCGCTACCCGGCGGCACCAGGTTGCACACGGCGTCGGCGTCGGCGCAGCAGTCGCCGTACTGCGCGCAGGCGGCATCGCACCAGCACGCGCCCTTCTTCGACTTCCCGCCGCAGTACTTCGCGCCGGTCTTCGCGGCGCACGATCCGGGCGGCGCCCCTTTGCTGAGCTTCAGATCCCGTCGCTCGCTCTGACCCACGCCCTCGTCGGGATCACCCGGGCCGTCGGTAGCCGCCGCGCAGCCGCCGAGCCAGATCAATCCGAGCGCAACACCAAGAAGCTTGCTTGCATGAAGTGCCATCTGAAACCTCGCGCGCCTGTAGGCGGATGTAGCCGGAACGGCGCCGGTGTACTCCAATCGCTGCGCAGGTCAAGGGGGGGCGGCGCAATGCGTCAAGCTGCGGTAATCACAGCCGTTCAACGCAGGGTCCGCCGCGCGAACGCCCGAAAGAGCGCGGGCTCGGCAATCGCTTCTTTCTGGGCGCGAGTCAGACCTTTGACCAACAGCTCGAGCCTGAGCGCTGCACCCTTCGACCGACACCGACGCGTGGCGCACACCACGAGCGGGCCGCGACCGCGGGTGTAGCGCGCGCCCTTGCCCGAGTCGTGGGCTCGAATGCGCGCTGCGACGTCCTTGGCGATCCCGGTGTAGTAGCTGCCGTCGGCGCACCGAGCCAGATACACGAACCAGGTGTCGGTCCCCTCGGCCACGCGACGAGTCTACGCACACCTCGCCTGGCGCGAGGACATAGACTGCCCCGCGATGCCCCTGCCCTTCACCGTGAGCGCGGTCGACCCCGGCTCTGGCGCGCGCCGCGGCTTCTTCGAAACCGCCCACGGGCGGGTCGAGACCCCGGTGTTCATGACGGTGGGGACCCGGGCGACCGTGACCGGGCTCGACCCTTTGGACCTGGCCCGAGTCGGCGCCCAGGTGCTCTTGGGCAACACCTATCACCTGATGCTGCGGCCGGGTCCGGAGCTCTTCCGCCGCGTCGGCGGCATCCACCGCTTCATGGGCTGGTCGGGCCCGGTGCTCACCGACTCTGGCGGCTACCAGATCTTCTCGCTGTCGGGCGATCGCACGGTGAGTGAGCGCGGCGCGCGGTTCCGCAGCTACGTCGACCGACGCGAGCACCTGCTGTCACCCGAGCGCTCGATCGAGATCCAGACCGCAATCGGGTCCGACATCATGATGGTGCTCGACGTCTGCATCGACTCCACCTCCGATCAAACCGCCACGCGGCAGGCCATGGAGCGGACCCATCGCTGGGCGCTGCGGAGCCTGGTCGCACGATCGAACCGGGAGCAAGCACTGTTCGCCATCGTCCAGGGCGGGGTGTTCTCGTCGCTGCGCCGCGAGTCGGCCGCGTTCTTGACGGACCACCCGTTCGACGGCTTCGCGATCGGCGGGCTCGCCGTCGGAGACCGCCGCGCAGAGCGCGAAGACATGACCGCGCTCTCTGCCCAGCTCTTGCCGTCCGATCGTCCGCGCTACCTGATGGGCGTCGGGACGCCGCCGGACTTGCTTCAGGCCATGTTGGCTGGCGTCGACATGTTCGACTGCGTTTTGCCCACTCACCTCGGGTGGCAGGGCACCGCGTTCACCTCGACCGGAAGGGTGAAGCTCACCCGCGCGCCCCACGCGGGCGCCGATCATGCGCTCGACGACGCCTGCGCGTGCACCACGTGCCAGGGCTTTTCCAGGGCGTATCTCCATCACCTCTTCAAGTGCGGCGAGCCCCTGGGGCCGAGGCTGGTCTCGATGCACAACCTGCATCACTACCTTACGTTGATGGCCGAGGCGCGCGCCGAGATCGCCCGAGGGAGCTACGCGAGCTGGGCACGAGCCAAGCTCGACGCGATCGATCGGCACGAGCACAGCGACCGGCGAATCGGGCAGGAGCTGCGGTCGAGTGACCCCGAGGCGCCGGCATGAATCGAGCTCGCCTCGGCTGCGAGGTGGTGGTCACCCGCAGCGGCGCGCCGGCGATGCGCGATCGTGCGACCGGTGAGCTGATGCACCCGGTGGTCGGCCCGCAGGTCGAAGCCGAGCGGTTGTACGTGACGCCGTCGCGACTCGCCGCGCGCCTCGGCGCGGGCGGTGAGAGCCCCCTCGTGGTTCTGGACGTGGGCCTCGGCGCGGGCTCGAACGCCGTCGCGGCGTGGCAGATCTCCGACGCGATGTCGGATCCAGCGCGCCGGCTCGAGCTCGTGAGCTTCGAGCGAGATCTCTCGGCGCTCGGCCTGGCTCTCGAGCCGGAGCACGCCGCGGCGTTCGGGCTTGTGGGGCGCGCCGGCGAGGCCGCCCGCGCGCTGCTCGCCGAGCACTTCCACGAGTGCGCTCGAACCCGCTGGCGACTGATCCTCGGCGAGCTGCCTGCCACACTGGGTCGACTCGCGCCCGCCTCTGCCGACGTCGTCTTCTGGGATCCGTTCTCGCCCCGCGCGAACCCCGGGCTCTGGACCCTGAGCCCCTTCGCTGCCGTGCGCACGCTCTGTCGGCCCGGCGCCACGCTGCACACCTACAGCGCCGCGACCGCGGTCCGAACCGCGCTGTTACTGGCGGGGTTCGCCGTGGGTGTCGGCGTCGCCACCGAGAGCGGCAGGCAGTCGACCCAGGCAGCGCTCGATCCGTCGGACCTGACGCAGCCCCTCGATCGCACCTTCATCGATCGGCTCGTGCGCTCGTCGGCGCCGTTTCCACCCGACGCGCCGCCAGACGCCCTGGCGCGCCTGCGCGCCCTGCCGCAGTTCGAGTGAGCTCAGCCGGCCTGTGCCACCACGGGGAGTGACTTCGGCCCGGAGCGCGGCTCGGGCTCGCGGAGGTTCTTCGCGAGCCAGTGCGCTTCGCCGTGCTCTGCCAGCGCGGCCTGTTGCTCGGCGAGCTTCTCGTAGCAATACGGCAGCATCGACTGGAAGTGCACGTAGAGCACCGCCAGCGTCGCCAGGGCTTCCACGCCGGCGCTGTTCTTGGTCACGACCTTGGTCAGCGCGCGCCAGAACGGCCCGCGCGTGGTCGGGGACTTCGTCATCTCGACGCAGAGGCGCAGGAAGGTGCGGACGTTCCGGGCGAAGATCCGCCCGCCCGGCATCAGCACCGGAACGGTGTTCAGCCGCACGGCCACGTCGGCGCAGCGCTGGAAGTAGTTCTCGGCATCGAAGGCGTGGTGCATCACCCGCACCAGGTCCCGCAGCACGTCTTCGGCCGGGCGCTGGGTCTTGAACTGAATGCCTGCCGAGATCTGATCGCGCACGCCGTCCGCCAGCTCGAAGCGAGCGGCGGGGAACAGGCGCCCTTCGCGGTCGAGGCGCTTGGAGAGCTGAGTGCCCGGCAGCGGATAGACGACGCCGGCCATGACCCACGGCACGCACGCCTGATCGATGCAGCGGATGATCTGATCGGCGATGTCGTCGGACTCGCCGTCCATCCCCAAGAGGAAGCCCGAGTGGATGGTGCAGCCGGCGCGAGTGTAGATCTCGTTGGCGGCCTCGGCGATGGAAAAGCCGGTGTTCTGCGGCTTCTTCGCGCTCTTCAGCGCCGACTCGTCGGGCGTCTCGATGCCCACCAGCAGGTACTTGAAGCGCGCCTCGCGGAACAGATCGAGGATCTCGGGGTCCTTCGCGATGTTCAGCGTGACCGAGGTCGAGAGCTGGAACGGGTAGTCGTGCTCTTTCAGCCAGGCGATGATGCCGCGTAAGAACGGCTTCACGTCCTTCATGTGGCCGACCAGGTTGTCGTCGAAGAAGTCGAGCTGACCGCGGTAGCCCAGCGAGTAGAGCAGGTCGAACTCTTTCAAGACCTGGTCCAGGCTCTTGGTGCGGTACTCGTTCTTGAAGAGATCGATGACGTTGCAGAACTCGCAGTGATACGGGCAGCCGCGGGAGTACTGCACGCCGATGTAG
>JACPVJ010000166.1 GCA_016191785.1 Myxococcales bacterium
AGCTGCGTGCCCACCTCGAGCAAGCTGGTTACCCTGACGAATCGGGCAAGTCATGAGCGAGCAAGACCGAAAGGAACGGCTCCCGGGGCCCTTCGAAGGCCTGTTGAAGGATTGGCCCGTGGCGCCCCGCGACGACGCCTTCTGGGACGAAAGCGCCGAGAAGGTGGCAGAGCGCCTGGCGACCGCCCAGCTGGATCCCGCGCTGCTTGCGGCACCACTGCCGCCCGCGGCGGGTGAGCCGGGGTTCGAGTCGAAGGCCGACGAGCCGCCGCCCCGCAGCCTGGCCGATCTCGCGCGCAGCGTCGCGGCCGAGGCGCCGAAAGACGAAGCGTCGGATCTGATGCGAGCGAGCCTGTCGCTCTCTCAGAGCGCCCGCGCCAGCGCCCCGATGATCGCGGACGAAGCGCGCGCCAACGCCGCGGTCACCGCAGAGCCCTCCGGTCCCCCGCCCGCGCAGGCGGTGGCCAGCGTGCACCCCTTGCCGACCGGTCCCGCGCCCGCTCGCAGCGGAGCGGGGCCGTTGCTCATGGCGGGCATCGGGCTGCTCGGCCTGGCTGCCGCCGCGGTGATCGTGGTGCGCGCTCAGCAGAGCGCCGCGCCGGTGCCCGTCGCGGCGAGCCCGTCGAGCGCGCCGCCAGCTGCCGCGCCGACGGTGGCCGCGTCGGCACCGGGTGAGAGCGTCGTGAGCATCAACGATCTGGCCCCCACGGCGGGGGGTGCCTCGCCTGCGGCGCGCCCGAGCGGCGAGAAACTGGCGATGAAGGGCGCCGGGGCCGAGCCCAAGGCGGCCGAGCCCAAGGCCGCGGCCGAGGCGAAACCCGAGCCGCCCCCCGAGCCGGTCGCCAAGGTCGACGAGAAGAAGGACGACGAGGCGGCCAAGCAGATGAAACCCGCCGCGACGGCCGGCGAGCTGCCCGACAAGCCGTCGACCGGCGCAGTCCAGGCGGCCATCGGCTCGGTGATGGGCTCGGCTCGGGCCTGCGTGGCGGGGCACGACGAGGCCTCCCGGGCGACCCTCACCTTCGGCTCGGACGGGCGGGTTCAGTCCGTGGCGGTCTCGGGCAAGGCCGCGGGAACCCCGGCCGAGGCCTGCATCAAGGCGGCCCTCGGCAAGGCCCGGGTTCAGCCCTTTGCCCGGCCGAGCTTCAGCGTCGGGACCACCATCCGGCCATAGTTCAGGCCGCGTTGACAAGCGGGCCCCCGTCCCGCATATTCCCGCCCCCTCGGCCGGTCGGCCGCGGTTTTTTCGAGGATTCGCCAGATGGTTTCGTCCACCAAGCAGAGTGAGCGCCGCCGCGCCATCAACACCGCACGCAATGGTCGTTCGCAGAAGCGCGCCCGCTCGAAGGCGACGACGCCTGCGTTTCCCATCCACCCCGAGGGCTACGACGCGAACGCGGCGGACGCCAAGAAGAAGAGCGCCTGAGAGAGAGCCATGGCGAACCACCCCTCCGCACAGAAACGTAATCGTCAGCGCGTCGTCCGCACCGAGCGCAACCGCGCCGCGAAGAGCAGCGTCCGCTCGGCAGTGAAGAAGGCACGCTCCGCCATCGCCGCCGGCGACAAGGCCGCGGCCAAGGCGACAGTGGCCACGGCCAGCACGGCCCTGGCGAAGGCCGCCAAGAAGGGCGTGCTGCACAAGAACTCCGCCTCGCGGGTCACCTCGCGCATCCAGTCGGCGCTCGCCAAGCTGGGCTGAGCCCCGCCGCGGCGGCGCCGCGAAAAGCCGCCTCTTCCCCCCGCGTGCTACCATCGCGCTGTGCCGCTGCATGGCGGCCGGTGAAGTCGCATGAGCCGCGCGGAAGACGACGACGACGATCAGCGCTGCGGCAGCGTGGTCGACGACAAGTACCGCATCGAGCGCCTGATCGGGCGGGGCGGCATGGGCGCGGTGTACGAGGCGACCAACATCGCCATCGGCAAGCGCGTGGCCCTCAAGTTCCTCGACCGGGACGCGGCCAAGGACGCCGACGCCGTCGCTCGCTTCCAGCGCGAGGCCGAGGCCGCGGGCGTGGTCGAGAGCGCGCACATCGTCCACATCTTCGACTCGGGCACCTCGGCGGACGGCCGGCCCTTCTTGGTGATGGAGCTGCTCAGCGGCGAAGATCTTCGCGCGACTCTCCGGCGCGAGGGGCGCATGCCGGTGGCCGATGCGATCCACGTCATCGGCCAGGTGCTTCGCGCGCTGGCCCGGGCCCACGTGGCCGGCATCGTGCACCGCGATCTGAAGCCCGACAACGTGTTCCTGTGCCGGCGCGACGACGACGCGATGTTCGTCAAGATCGTCGACTTTGGGATCTCGAAGATCACGCGCCGCGAGATCACGGCCGACACCCTGACCCACAAGGGCGTGGTGCTCGGCACGGCGTTCTACATGTCGCCCGAGCAAGCCCAGGCCCACCGCGACATCGACGGCCGCTCGGACTTGTTCAGCGTGGGCGCGATCTTGTTCGAGATGCTGGCCGGGCGCCCGCCGCACCAGGGCACGGTCTACGAAGCCGTGTTGATCGACATCTGCACCAAAGACGCGCCGGACATCCGCAGCCTGGTGCCCGAGGTGCCCGAGGCGCTGGCTCAGGTCATCGCCCGCGCGCTTCGACGCGAACGGCTGGCTCGTTTCCAGGACGCCAACGACTTCTACGACGCCCTCGCCGTGGCCAGCCCCGGCCTCTTACGCACCGGTGGGCTCGGCGCGCCGCGGGCCCGACTCTCCAGCGGCGCCGATTCGGCGGCCGGCGAGCCCCGGGTGATCACCGCCGAGGGCACGGCGGTGCGCCCCAGCGCTCCGAGCGACGCGCGCGCCCAGACTCGGCGCACCTTGGTGGCAGTGGTGGTCGCAGCGGCGGCCGCCTTCGTGCTCACGGCGCTGGTCATGACCCGCCGCACGGGGCACGCCGATCCCGAAGGTGCCGCGACCAGCGCGCGCCCCGCCGCCGTGCCCACCGCCTCGGCGCTCGAGCCGCCCGCGCCCGAGGCTTCGGTCGCGCTGCCGGTCGATGCCGGACCCGCCGTGTCGAAGCCGATTCGACCCGGCAAGCCCGGCGGCAAGCCGGCACCGTCGGCGGCCATCGAGCCGGTGAAGACGACCCCGCCGGGCGTCGCGACGGGGCTGACGCTGGATACCAAGGGCCCGTAGAATCAGCGTGACCCCGCGGGGGTGATGGGGCAAAAACCGGTGCGGTGCCCGCGCGAACCGTGACCCTGCTCGCCTGCCGTCTGGCGCTGGTGCTGGCGGCCGTCACCGGGCCCGCGCTGGCGCAGCCAGCCAGCGGGCAGAGCGGCGACGATCCGAAGACGGTCGAGGCCCGCGGCCACTTCCAGAGCGGCGTGAAGCTGTACAGCGCCAAGAACTGGCAGGGCGCGCTGGCCGAGTTCGACGCGGCGTACAAGCTCAAGCCCGGGCCGAGCTCGCTCAAGAACATCGCCCTCTGCCAGAAAGAGCTGTTTCGTTACACCGACGCCATCGACACCTTGAAGAAGGCCCTCGACCGCCACGCTGCCGAGATGAGCGAGACCGAGCAACAGTCGGTGCGCGAGGCCATCGCCGAGCTCGGCGCCCTGGTCGGAAGCATCGTGGTCCGAGTGGTGCCGGCCGAGGCCCGCGTCTTGCTCGACGGCCGCCCGCTCGAGCGCAGGGAAATCGGCACCAGCATCCGGCTCAACACCGGCGAGCACGTGCTCACGGCGGACGCGCCAGGCCACGCGCGTGCGGCCCGCACCATCCGGGTAGCAGGCGGGCAGAAGGACGTGGTCGTCGACTTCACGCTGGTCCAAAACGCCGGCATCGTGGCCGTCACCAGCAAAGATCCGAAGGCGGCCATCGCCATCGACGGCAAGGCCATGGCCTTCTCGACCTGGCGCGGTCCGCTCGACCCCGGGCGGCACTACGTGCAGGTGTACCGCGACGGCTTCAAGCAGTTCGAGCAGTACTTCGTGGTCGAGATCGGCAAGCCCATCGAGATCGAGGCGGTGCTCGTCAAAGACGAGCGGCCCCCGCCTTCGAAGCCGGTGGACCAGCGCGGCTTCTACGCCCTGGGCGTGCTCAGCGCAGTGGGCCTGCGCAACGCGCCCGGTGGGCTCGAGATCGATCAGAGCGAGATCTCGGGCAGCTCGGTCGGCGTGCGCGCCGGCTATCGGCTGTGGACCCCGGTGGGGGTCGAGCTCTTGCTCGAGGGTGGCACCCACAAGGTCGAGAAGGCGTGCGACACGACCGCCACCGGACACAAGTGTGGGACCGCCACCGCGCTCGAGCGTACGTTCACCCTCGACTCGCTCCGCTTCGGACCGAACCTGCGGATCATGAGCGCCGGCGAGTCGCTGCGCTTCACCTCGGTGATCGGCGCCGGCGCGGTGCGCCACGAGATCGACCTGGAGCCGCCGAGCGAAGACGGCGTGAGCAAGGTGCCCGGAGGCAATGCCAAGGGCTGGGACCCGTACTTCCTGGTCGAGGTCGGCGCGCAGTACAACCTGAGCCACGTGGTGTTCGAGCTGTGCGGCCTGGTGTTCATCGACGGTGCCAGTAGCGCCAAGGGCAACGGGGACGATGGGCGCACCTGGACTCCGTTCGAGGACACCGGTGGCCTGATCATGGGCGGCCTCGGCCTGCGCGTCGGCTGGACCGAGTGGAAGCCGCGCTGACGCGCACTCCGCCTCGTGCTAGACGAGGTGCCCTCTTCGCGCCGGGCGCCGCCCTTCGGCCCCGTCCGCGCGATTCGTTTGGGGACGAGCCATGACCGACGACAAAGCGATTGCCACCTTCTCGGCCGAGAACCGCCGCTTCGAGCCCAGCGCCGCGTTCCGCGAGCGCGCGCGGATCAAGAGCAAGGCCGACTACGAGCGCCTCTACCGCGAGAGCCTGGACAACCCCGATGGCTTCTGGAAGCGCGAGACGTCGGAGCTGGTGTTCGAAAGGCCCTGGCGCACCGTCACCGAAGGCCAACTGCCGCACGTGAAGTGGTTCGTCGGCGCCGAGCTCAACGTCACCAAGAGCTGCCTCGACCGGCACCTGCCCGCGCGCAAGGACAAGCGCGCCATCGTCTGGGAGAGCGAGCCCGGCGAGGTGCGCACCCTCACCTATGGCGAGCTCCACGCGGAAGTGGTGCGTTTCGCGGCCGCGTTGCGCGGCTTGGGCGTGCAGAAGGGCGACCGCGTCGCGATCTACATGGGCATGGTGCCCGAGGTGGTGGTCGGCATGCTGGCCTGCGCGCGCATCGGCGCGGCCCACAGCGTGGTCTTTGGCGGGTTCGCCGCCGAGTCGCTGCGCGACCGGATCAACGACTGTCAGGCCAAGGTGGTGCTCACCCAAGACGGCGCCTGGCGTCGCGGCAGCGTGGTGCCGCTCAAGGCCACGGTGGACAAGGCCGTTCTGAGCACGCCCAGCATCGAGAAGGTGGTGGTGCTACGCCGCTTGGGCGACGAGCACGCCAAGGTCGAGATGAAGGCCGGCCGCGACGTGTGGTGGCACGAGGTCTCCGAGGCCGCCGATCCGGCGGGCGGGGCCCCGGAAGTCGTCGACGCCGAGCACCCGCTGTTCATCCTCTACACCTCCGGCTCGACCGGCAAGCCGAAGGGCGTGCTGCACACCACCGCCGGTTACCTGGCGGGGACCCACGTCTCGACCAAGTACGTCTTCGATCTGCGCGAAGACGACGTGTACTGGTGCACCGCCGACGTCGGCTGGGTGACCGGCCACAGCTACATCGTGTACGGGCCCCTTTCGAACGGGGCGACCTGCCTGATGTACGAAGGCGCGCCGAACTCGCCCGACTGGGGTCGTTTCTGGCAGATCATCGCAAAGCATCAGGTCAGCGTGCTCTACACCGCGCCGACGGCGATCCGCGCGTTCATCCGCGCCGGCAACGAGTGGGTGACGAAGCACGATCTCTCGAGCTTGCGCCTGCTCGGCACGGTGGGCGAGCCGATCAACCCCGAGGCGTGGATCTGGTACCACGAGGTCGTCGGCCAGAAGCGCTGTCCGATCGTCGACACCTGGTGGCAGACCGAGACCGGCGCCATCATGATGGTCACGCTGCCCGGCGCGGTGTTCGCCAAGCCCGGCTCGACCGGCCTGCCCTTCTTCGGCGTCAAGGCCGAGGTGGTCACCACCGACGGCAAGGCCGTGGGCGCGAACGAGGGTGGCCTGTTGGTCCGGCGCCAGTCGTGGCCCAGCATGCTGCGCACCATCTGGGGGGACGACGAGCGCTTCGTGCAGCAGTACTTCAGCGAGATCCCCGGGAACTACTTCACCGGCGACGGCGCCCGCTGCGACGAGGACGGCTACTTCCACGTGGTCGGCCGGATCGACGACGTGCTCAACGTGTCGGGCCACCGGATCGGCACCGCAGAGATCGAGAGCGCGCTGGTCTCGCACGCGTCGGTCGCCGAGGCCGCCGCCGTGGGCCGCCCGGACGACCTCAAGGGCCAGGCGTTGGTGGTGTTCGTCACGCTCAAGCCCGGCTTCACCGCCGGCCCCGAGCTCACGCAGAAGCTCAAGGCCCACGTCGGACAAGAGATCGGCAAGTTCGCCGCGCCCGACGACATCCGCTTCGCCGAGAGCCTGCCCAAGACCCGCAGCGGCAAGATCATGCGCCGGCTGCTGAAGGACATCGCCGCCGGGCGCGAGACCGCGGGCGACGTCTCGACGCTCGAAGACCTGAACGTGCTCAGCAAGCTGCGCGCCGTCGACGAGTGAGGGCGGCGGCGATGGCCGTAATGGCCCCGCCGGCGCCTACTTCAAGAGCTCGACCAGCACACGGTACCCCTGCCGGAAGTGCTCGAGCTCGGCTTGCTCGTTCGGCGCGTGGTAGTACGCCGCGCGCCCGAAGCCGGTGATCTGCACGTCGAAGCCCCGGCGCGAGAGGTCGCGCACCAGCGGCAGCGACCCGGTCATGCTGTACGCCCTCGGCTCGCTCCCGGGGCGCGCGGTGCGGATCGCGGCGGTCAGCGCGTCGAGCCCGGGCGAATCTAGCTTGCAGGCGATGCCCTCGATGCTGCGCCCCAGCGCCGTGAGCTTCACGCGACCCCGCTCGCCGGCCTCGGTGCGGGTCCGGGGGAAGCCCCGCGGCGGGTCGTTCGCCTCGATCCGCCGGTCGAGCTCCGCCACGAACGCCGCCGCGCCTTCGATCGCGTCCTTCATCTCGTAGAACGGCGTGAGCCGGATGTCCCCCTCGACCACCGCGCTGCCGGGGATCTTCGAAATCTTGTCGTTCGGCACGACCATGCGCGTGGCCTTGAGCGTCGAGGCCGAGAGAAAGCCCCAGCGGGCCTCGTCGGGGTGGGCCGCGAAGCGCTGCTCGAACCACTCGACCAGAGCGCGCGAGGTGGCATTCACCAGCTCGAGCGCATTCACGCAGTTCTGAGCGAAACCCGAGTGGCCGCCCACGCCGGTGGCCTCGAGCCGCCACGCCGCCATGCCGCCTGTGCCGACCGTGGGACCGAACTCCGCGCTGTCGAGCCAGTAGACGGTGCCGTCACGGAGATCGTCGAGGGCGCCGCTCGCGGCCGCCCAGTCGAGACCGATCTCGGGGATCGGCGCCTCTTCCTCGTTGGCGATCAGCACCACCTTCAGCGCGCGCCGGG
Source organism: Myxococcales bacterium (assembly GCA_016191785.1). Taxonomy (GTDB): domain Bacteria; phylum Myxococcota_A; class Polyangia; order Polyangiales; family Polyangiaceae; genus JADJKB01. Next base: position 7,579 of record JACPVJ010000166.1, read on the forward strand.
GACGGATGCCGCGCTCGCACATCGCGACCACCAGATCGGTCAGGAGCGCGACGTGACCCAGGCAGTCCGTGACGCCCCGGCCGTGCAGCACGTCGCCGGCGACCTCGAGCTTCCACGGATCGCGGGTCCAGCCCTCGCCCTCGCGGTCCGCCGGAACCACGTCGAAGTGCGCGCCCACGAAGCCGACCCGGCCGGGGCCTTCGCCCGGCATGCTCAAGATCAGATTCGGGCGGCGCTCGTGGCCGGGCGCCGCGGACAGCTCGGCCTTCACGCGCCCCGCCTCGATGTGCGGAGCCAGCCGGGCCAGCACGGCGTCGACCGCCAGCTTCTCTTCCGGCACCAGGCCCGCGGAGGGCGAGTTCGCGAGCTTCGGGCCGAGCGCCACGAGCTCCGACAAGAGTCCCAGAAAGCGCGCCTCGTTCAGGGCCAGTGTCTCCACGCTCGAGTCGATAACACGGGGCGCGCCCCGTCGGCTATGCTGCCGCGCCATGCGCCCCGTGATCATCGGCGCCGGCCGTGGCAGCCGGCTCGGGCCAGAGACCGACGAGATCCCCAAGACCCTGGTGAAGGTCATGGGCCGACCGATGCTCGACTGGATCCTCGAGGCCCTCGGGGCGGCCGGCTTCACCCGCCGCGACGTGGTATTCGTCTGCGGCTACGCCGAAGACGTGCTGCGCGCGCGCTACCCGGAGTTCACCTTCGTCCGCAACGTCAGTTGGGAGCAGAACAACATCTTGCTCTCGCTGCTCTGCGCACGAGAGCACCTGCAGAGCGGCTTCCTCTCGACCTACGCCGACATCGTCTACGACGGCGCGATCGTCCGGAAGCTGGTCGACGCTCGTGATCACATCGTGGTCGGCTGCGACACCGCGTGGCGTCGCCGGTACTCGAGCCGCTCGCAGCACCCCGAGACCGACGCCGAGAAGCTGATCGCGAAGGGGCGGCGCGTCGAGCGCATCAGCCGCCACATTCCCAGCGAGCAGGCCAGCGGCGAGTTCATCGGCGTGATGAAGCTGGACGCCTCCGGCGCCGGCGAGCTCTGCGACGCCTTCGACCGAGCCGCGTCGGAATACTCGGGCAAGGTCTTCCGTGAGGGGCGCAGCTTCGAGAAGGCGTACCTGATCGATCTCTTGCAGTTCATGCTCGAGGGCGGCAGCGAGATCGAGCGCGAAGACACCCGGGGGGCATACATGGAAATCGATACCCGCGAGGATCTGGCGCTGGCCAAGGAGTGGTGGGAAACCCGCCCGTGAGCGTCGAGCACCTCTCCGCCGAGGCGTTGGTCCAGCGACTCGACCGGCTTCGCCGGGGTCGCGCGCCGGCGGTGCTCGCCTTCGACGGGGACGGCACGCTCTGGAGTGGTGACGTCGCCGAAGACGTCTTCCACTGGGCGCTCGAGCGCGAGCTCTTGAGCGGCGTTCCCGCCCAGCAACTGATCGCCACCGCGCGAGCCCACGGCCTGGTCCTCACGGGCAACTCGAACCAGCTAGCCGCGGGCCTGTTCGCCGCGTACGTGGCCGGCACCTTCCCGGAGCGCACGGTGTGCGAGATCATGGCCTGGTGCTTCGCCGGGCACGCTCTTGCCGACCTGCGGCGCTTCGCCCGCCAGGCGCTGGACGACACCGGCCTCGACCAACGGGTGACCCTGGCGCTCGCCCCGGTGATCGACTGGGCCACGAACCAGCGCGTGCGGGTGGTGATCATCTCGGCCTCGCCGCGCTTCATCGTCGAAGAGGCGGCGCGACGCTGGAACGTCGGGCCGCGCGACATCGCGGCGACCACGCCTGCCTTCGAGTCGGGCCGCATGCTGCCCCGACTGGCAACGCCGGTGCCCTACGGCCCGACCAAGGTCGTCTTCGGGCGCGAGCTGTTCGCGGACGCGGCCTGGCTCGCGAGCTTCGGAGACAGCCCCTTCGACCTCGACATGCTCGGGGCGGCAGAGCTGGCGGTGGCCGTCCGCCCCAAGGTGGCGCTGCTCGACGCCCTCGCCGCGCTGCCCCGCGCCGTCGTGCTGGGCGAGTGAGCGCCGGCGAAAAGCTGGGCAATTCAGCGCGCCTGGCTCGGATTCCGCGTCCGACCTGCGCGTGAATCGTCATTGACTTTGAGCACTTACGTGCAATACACGCATATACCCGATGCGGGTTTCATTCCTCCTGCTCCTCGGGGTCGCCCTGCTGGTGGCCTGCCACGCCCCGCCCGAGGACGGAACGCGGCTGCGCCTCGCGTACATGGCGCGACTCACCCACGCGCCCGCGCTGACCGGTCTCGACAGTGGCCGTCTGGCGGCCGCGCTGCCCGGCACACGCCTCGAGGCTCGACCCTTCGAGTTCGGCAACGCGGTGATCGAAGCGATGTTCGCGGGCGACATCGACGTCGCGCTGCTGGGCCCGAACCCGGCGATCAACGGCTTCGTCCGTTCGAGCGGCGAGGTGCGCATCGTGTCGGGCATCGCCAGCGGCGGCAGCGCGCTGGTGGCAAGGCCCGGCGCCGGCATCGCTGCGCCCGGCGATCTGCGGGGTCGGCGCCTGGCCACGCCGCAGGTGGCCAGCACGCAAGACGTCGCGTTGCGCGCGTACCTGCGCCGCCACGGGCTCACCCCGGGCAGCGACGTGACGGTGCTGCCGATGAGCTCTACCGAGATCCGGTTGCTCTTCGCGCGGGCCGAGCTCGACGGCGCGTTCGTCCCCGAGCCCTTCGCGACCGAGCTGATCCTCACCGCCGGCGCGACGCTGCTGCTCGACGAGCGCGACGAGTGGCCCGAGCGCCGCCACCCGGCGACCGTGCTCGCGGTCCGGAAACGCTACCTCGACGCTCACCCCGACCATGTGCGCCGACTGGTGAAGGCGTTCGAGGCCGAAGCGCGCTGGGTCGAGACAAACCGTGACGAGGCGCTGGGCCTCTGCCAGCGAGGCATCGCCCAGCGCCTGGGGCGAGCGCTGCCCGACCCCGTGGCTCGCGCGGCCTTCGAGCGCGTCGCGTTCACCGCCGACCCGATGCCCGACGCGCTGGGGAAGATGGCCCGCGACGCCGAGCAGAGCGACTTCTTGCCGAAGGGCGCGCCGCTGACCGGCCTGGTGGTGACGCCGTGAGGGCGCGCCTCGAGCGCGTCAGCGCCGTGGTCGGGCTCCTGGTGCTGTGGCAGCTGGTCGTCAGCCTCGGGCGCTGGCCGAGCTACGTGCTCCCGGGCCCGGTCGCGGTCCTCGAGTCGGCTATCGAGGGCACGGTCAGCGGGGTCCTGCCGGCGGCGGTGCTGAAGAGCCTCGCGCGGCTCTCGGTGGGGTACGGGCTGGCGAGCGCAGCGGGCATCTTGCTGGGGATCGCCATGGGGCGCGTCCCTGCGATCGAGCGGGCGTTCGGCACCGTGCTCACGGGCCTGCAGTCGCTGCCCAGCATCTGCTGGATGCCGCTCGCGCTCTTGTGGTTCGGCCTGAACGAACGAGCGATCTTGTTCGTGGTCGTGATCGCCACCCTGGGCACGGTGGCGCTGGCGGTGCGCGACGCCGTCTTCGGCGTGCCGCGCCTCTGGCTGCGCGCCGCGCGGAGCATGGGCGAGCACGGCGTCAGCTTGTGGCTGCGCGTGGTGCTGCCGGCCACGTTGCCGGGGACGATCACCGCGCTGCGCCTGGGCTGGAGCTTCGCGTGGCGCGCGCTGATGGCCGGCGAGCTGCTGTTCGTGGCGGGTGGCCTGGGTCAGGTGATGCACGTCGGGCGCGAGCTGAACGACATGGCGCGCGTGATGGCCGCGATGCTGGTCATCGCCGGGCTGGGGCTGGTCTTCGACAACCTGGTGTTGGGTCGGGTCGAGGCGCGAACCCGCCGCCGCTGGGGGCTGACGTGAAGTCCCCTTTTCGCCCGGACACAAAGCTGCTTTAACGGAAAGCCCTCGCCCATGCGCAGCGCTCTCTTCGCCCTCGCCCTCATCACCCTTGGTGCCTGCGGCGGCAACGAGCCCATCGCCAAGACGCCGCAGCAAAAGCACGAAGACCCCGAGCCGGAGCCCGGCAAGGGGCTCGACGTCTCGGCCGAGATCGGCGCGCTCGACGAGACCAAGGTCGACAAGGCCTTCCAGGCGAGCGTGAAGGGGCTGACGCGCTGTCTGGCGGACGGCGCGAAGCGCGTCGAGCTGTTGGGCGGGCAGGTCGCCTTCTTCGTGAAGATCGACCAGCGAGGCAGCGTCGCCCACGCGCACCTCGAGAAGTCGACGCTCGGCGACCGAAAGACCGAGAAATGCATGCTCGAGGCGCTCGGAAAGCAGGCGTGGCCGGCGCCGGTCGGCGGCCTGGTGGGGATCGCCAAGAAGGGCTTCGACTTCGATCCGCCCAACGACGTCCGCCCGCCGACCGAGTGGGACAGCGATCGCGCCGAAGGCGCGCTCGGCTCGCGCAAGGGCGAGCTTCAGAAGTGCAAGGCCGGCAAGTCGGGGTCCTTCCAGGCGACGCTCTACGTGAACACCAACGGCTCGGTGATGGCCGCGGGCGTCACGCCGCCGGACGAATCCGGCGAAGCCGCCGTCGACTGCCTGGTCGGCGTGGTCGAGGGCACTAAGTTCCCGTCCCCCGGCAGCTGGCCCGCCAAGGTCAGCGTCGAGCTCTGACGCGTCCCGCGCCGCTCACTCGCCGGCGTCCCAGACGCCCAGCTCGAGGGTGGCCGGGCCCTTGCCCGCGGCGGCGGCCGGCGAGAGCTCGACCTTCGCTGCACCCAGGCCTGCCTGGATCAAGGCGTCGCTCACCGCTCGCAGGCGCTTGGCCGACGCTTCGGCGCTCCCGCCCTCACCGGTCTCGCGGATGCTGACCCGGGTGTCGGGGTGGGACTGCGTCACCTTGGCGATGGCAAGGATGACCTTCCGGCCCGTCTCCTGGATCACCTCACCGGCCAGCTCGGAAGAGGCGACGCGCAGCACGGCCCGGCCGTCGACCACCGTCAGCTCGACCTCGCCCGCGTGGATCGGCGCGTGCAGCGCCACGCTCAGGTCCCGCACGATGGCGGCATTGTCGGCCGCGGCGGCCTCGCATGCGGCCAGCTTCTTGGCGCGCGCCTCGGCGGCGTCGAGCGCCTGCGCGAGCTTCGATCGCTCGCCGCTCATGTCCCGAAGGTGGTCGCCGGTGCGGAGCAACTCTCCCCGCAGCTGTTCGACGATCTCGGTGGCGAAGCGTCGCTCGGTCCCTGCCACGTCCGCGCTGAGCTGGGCCTCCGAGAGATCGCCTTCCAGCTTCGCGATCTTCTTCTCGCGCTCGGCCAGCGATGCGTGCAGCCCGTCGAGCTCCCGGCTGATCTGCCCCAGCCGGTCTTGAGTGCGTCGGTGCGCCTCTTGCTCGACCAAGATGGCCGATCGTGCCTCTTCGTAGCGGGAAGCGGGCACCATGCAACCCGCCGCCGAGAGCGCCGCAATCACCACGACAAAGCTCGCCTTCATTGCTCTCTCCTCACGCGACCAGCGCGCCGCGCAGCGTCAAGATGTCCAGGTGCTCGGCCAGGGTCAGCCGGTCGGGATCGCTCATCCGCACGAAGCGGAAGGCCTGCTGAGTGCCGCGCACCCAGACCGGTCGCGCCCAGGCCGTGATGGCGTGGATGCGCTCGGGCAGGGTCAGCTCGAGCCTGACCAGGTGGGACTCACCCTTCGCCAGGGCACTGCGCCCGCGTTCGACGATGATGCCGGTGGGCGACAGCTCGATCCCCCGACAGCGCGAGACCGCGATGCCGTCGTGCGCGATGACCCCGAAATCGGTTCGGCCTCGTAGGCCCACGCGACGTTCCATGAAAAACCTCCGTCCTCGGGTGGGATCGTAGGGGGGTCAGGCGCGCCGGGGCCAAGTTCGCACCCACACCCACCCACACGTCCAGCTATCGAAGGGCTTCGGTAACCCGCCAACTTGGCCCCTCGGGAAGGCGAATCGTACGAAGGCACTGTGCAGAGAGGCCTCTGCCAGCTCACCTCTGGAGTCGCGAGCGCGCTCGCGGCGGCCGGGCTCGTCGTGCTGCTCCCGAGCGGAGTGCGCGCGGACGACGGCGCGCGCCCGAGCGTGGACCTCTCGCGGATCCACGAGACCGCGGGCGTCTTCACCGCCCCTCTCGACGACGGCACGACGGCCACCCTCACGCTGGACCCCGCGCTGCAGAAGAGCGCGCGCCTCTTGCTGGCCCAGGCTCGCCCGCGCGAGGGCGCCATCACCCTGATCCACGCGCGCACCGGTCGGCTGCTCGCGTTCGCCGAGACCGGCAAGGGTGTGCTCACCAGCTCACGCCAGCCCGCCGCCAGCGTGTTCAAGCTGGTCACGACCACCGCGTTGCTTGAGCAGCGCGTGGTCAGCCCGAGCACCGAGGTCTGCATCGCGGGCGGGACGCACCGCATCGAGCGCCGACACCTCGAGCCGCCGCGCGCGGGGCGCGTGATCTGCTCGCCCTTCGGGCTGGCACTGGGCCACAGCCGCAACGCGGCCTATGCCCAGCTCGCCACGGCCCACCTGTCGCGCGACGAGCTCGCCGACACCGCGCGGCGCTTCGGCTTCAACCAAGCGCTGCCGTTCGATGCCAAGGTGCCCCTCGGCACTCTGAGCATCCCCTACGGCGACCTCGACTTTGCGCGAACTGCCGCCGGGTTCTCGGGCAGCACGCTGTCGCCGCTGGGCGCGGCGCAGCTGGCCTTCTCCGTGGCCGCCGGCGGTCGCCGGATGCGCGTGCGCATCGTCGCCCGCACCGACGACTTCGAGGCGCCGGAGGGGCGCGAGATGCTCGGGCGAGTCACGGACGAATGGACCGCCACCCGGCTGGCGAAAATGATGGAAGTCACGGTGCGCGAGGGCACCTCGGCCGAGGCGTTCAACGACTCGACGGGACGCCCGTACCTGCCCCACATGTCGGTCGCGGGGAAGACCGGCACGCTGCAGCCCCGCCCCGACTCGCCGACCGCGAGTTGGTTCACCGGCTTCGCGCCCAGCAAGAAGAGCGAGGTGGTCGTCAGCGTGCTGCTCGTCAACGGCGGCACGTGGCGGCGCAAGGCGAACGAGGTCGCCCGCGACATGCTGCGCGCGTACTTTCACCAGCAGGGTCGGCGCGGCGTGAGCGACCCGTTCGCGGCGCCGGCGACGATGGCCCGCGCCGATCGCTGACTAGTCGCGCCGACGCCGCGCCGCCCCGGCCAGGGTCACCAGCGAAAGCACGACGCCCACGAACCCGCCGCCGCTCGGCGAGCCCGGGGTGCTGCAGCCGCAGCCCTTCTTGGGCGCCGGACCGCCGGTGCCCGCATCCGCGCCGGCGTCTTCGAGCGCCGGCACCCCCGTCAGCCCCAGCATGGGGATCGGCGTCTGAACGACCTTCTTGGGGTCGATCTGCTTTCGGTCTTTGCGGGTGAGATCCGCGGCGACCCAGGTCTTGCGCAGGCCGCGATACTCGCGCGGCGGCTTGCCCCAGCGCCAGCGCTCGGGCTTGTCGCACTTCATCATGCCCTTCCACGGGTGGAAGTGGTTGTAGCGAGTCTGCATCTGGCTCTTCTCTGCCGGCTTCACCTCGCTCGAGATCTCCATCTTCTCGCCCTTGGGGATGGTCGCGCCGCCGGCGATGTGACCCGCCGCGACGACCTCGGGATCGTCCGGCAGGTTCGCGGCGTCGTAGCGGTGATGCAGTCGTGTGAGCACGTACTTCTGCCGCGCCAAGAGCGCCTTGCGTCGCGCCAGCTCCTTGCGATCGGCCTCCATCTGCTTCTTGGCCTTCGGGCGCTCCGCCGGCTTCAGCTCCTTGAGCTCGGCCTCTTGCTTCTTCTTTTCCTCTTCCGTCATCTCGGGCGGCGCGGGGAGCCGCTCGGCCTCGGGCACCAAGAGCTCGAGCACGTCGCCGCCGAGCGTGAGCAGCTCGTGGGGAAGCAGCGCTTCGTTCTGGCACGGCTGCCCGCACCCCTCCGCGGGCCAGGCGTACTCCACCAGGAAGCTCTTCGGCTCTTTGTCTTGGATCATGTCGTGGAGCGCGCCATAGAACTCGCCCATCCGCTCTTTGACCACGAAGTCGACGGTGATGTTCGTCGGCGGGAAGACGTTGCCGTAGTTCTTCATCTCGTAGCGCTGATCGGCGCTCAGCACGTAGACGAACAGCTCTTGCTTCTTGTCCAGGTTCAAGAGGCCCAGCTTCGCCGGGATCTTGCTGACCGCGGTGGTCGTCGAATAGCGAATCGGCGAGAGCGAAGCGCGCTCCCCGCCGACCAGCTCGATGCGCTTGGTGTCGACCTCGGCCACGATGAAGCTCATGCCGGCATCGACGTAGGGCTTCACGGCCGCCGCTGCCTTGTCGCCGAGCAGGTAGCCCTTGCCCTTGAGGAAGCCCGACAGGTCCTTGGCCTGCTCCTTGTCGAGCACGCTGATCGAGTACTCGCCCTCCTTGAAGTCCGGCTCCACCGTCAGGAGCATCTCTTTCGGGACCTTCTTCTCACCGCCGACCTGGCCGCCACCCAGGAACGCCGTGTCGGCGCTGGCCAGCTTCGAGCGCTCCCACTCTTGCTCGAGGGGCCCCGGATCGCAGGGATCCATCTCCCAGAACTCCATGAACCGCGGCGCGGTCAGCATCTCGAGCCGATCGAGGAACTCTCGCTTCAGCGTCTTGACCTTGTCGGCGGTCACGTCGGCCGGAACCGGCATCACGATCGCGAAGGGGTCGAGGGAGCCTTCGTAGTCGGGCATCACACTGACGATGGTGGTGTCGCCCCTGGGCATGATCGCCACGTGGGTCGCGTGGGCGCTGCCGACGGTGTCCTTCTTGCCGACGAAGAAGCCGGGGAATGCGCCGGCGTCGGGGGCAAGGGCGGTGAGGGCGGTGGCCAGGAGCGACGAGACGGCGAGGGAAACGGGCTTCTGCATCGGGCGGGGAGACTAGCCGACCATGCGCGGGTCGGCGACAGGGTTCGAGGGGCCCAGGCGGCCGTGCTATGACCCGCCCGGCATGGACCTCGAGCTGAACGAGACGCAGAAGCTGATCGCCGAGTCGGCGCGGGACTTCGCCAGCCGAGTGGTCGCGCCCCGCGCCGCCGAGCTGGACAAGACCGGGGCCTTCCCTACCGAGACGGTGCGCGGACTGGCCGAACAGGGGCTCCTGGGCGTGAACCTCGCCAGCCGCTGGGGCGGCGCCGAGGCGGGGGTCGTGTCGTACGCGCTGGCCATGACCGAGATCGCCAAGGCCTGCGCCTCGACCGCCGTGACCATGGCGGTGACCAACATGGTGGGCGAGGTCGTTCAGGCGTTCGGCACCGAGGCGCAGCGCGAAGAGCACCTTCCGAAGCTGACCGGCGGTCAGTACCTGACCGGGGCCTTCGCGCTCAGCGAGCCCGGCGCCGGGAGCGACGCCGCGGCCCTGACCACCGTCGCCAAGAAGACCGACGACGGCTGGGTGATCGACGGACAGAAGCAGTGGATCACCAACGGCGGCTACGCCGGGCTGTTCGTGGTCTGGGCCCGGACCGGCGGCCCGGGCGCCAAGGGGATCTCGACCTTCCTGGTGAAGAAGGGCACCGCCGGCCTGACGATTGGCCGGCCCGAGAACAAACACGGGCTTCGGGGCTCGAACACCGTCCCCCTCACCTTCGAAGAGTGCCGCGTACCGAGCTCGGCGCTGCTCGGAGAAGAGGGCATGGGCTTCCGCGTCGCGATGATGGCGCTCGACGGCGGGCGCATCGGGATCTCGGCGCAGGCCATCGGCATCGGGACGGCGGCGCTCGAGGCCGCCGTCGCCTACGCCAAGGACCGCCAGGCGTTCGGCCGCCCGATCGCCGATTTTCAGGCCATCCAATGGATGCTCGCGGACAGCCGCACCGAGCTCGAAGCCGCACGCTTGCTCTGCCTGCGCGCCGCCACGCTGAAAGAGAAGGGCGCGCCCTTCACGCGCGAGGCCTCGATCTCCAAGCTCTTCTCGAGCGAAGCGGCGAACCGCGTGTGCAATCGGGCCATGCAAGTCCACGGGGGCTACGGGTACACCCGAGAGTTCCCCGTCGAGCGCTATCTGCGCGACGTGCGCATCACCACCATCTACGAGGGCACGAGCGAGATCCAGCGCATGGTCATCGCCCGCAGCGTCCTCTCGTGACCACCGTCGACCTCGCCCAGATCCGCCGCGCGCTGTCCCCCGTCGTCCCGTCGCTTCGGCCCGGCGACGCGGGGCAATACGCCGCGGTGGCAGCGGTCCTTCGCTCCGGGCCGAGCGGCGCCGAGGTGTTGCTCATCCGCCGCGCCGAGCACGAGCACGACCCGTGGTCGGGTCACATGGCATTCCCGGGGGGCCGCTTCGATCCGGATGACGCCGATCTGCTCGCGACCGCCGTGCGCGAGACGCGGGAAGAGGTGGGGCTCGACCTCGCCCGCGAGGCGCGCCTCTTGGGGCCCCTCGACCTGTTGCCCGCCGTCGCCCGGGGGCGCCGCGTGGGGCTCACCATCGCCCCCTTCGTGTTCGAGCTCGGCGAGGCACCCGAGCTGCGGCAGAACCACGAGGTCGAAGAGGTGCTCTGGGCGCCGCTCACCGACCTGGCCCGGGGCGACCGCCGCGACACGGTGAGCTACATCCACGAAGGGCAGACCCTCGAGCTGCCGGCCTGGAACGTCGACGGCCGCAAGGTCTGGGGCCTGACCTATCGGATGCTGGTGTCGCTCGTCGAGCGGGTCACGGCACTTCGTTGACCTGAGGGTCGCAGGTCTGAGTGAAGTCGCACACCCCACCGCCCTTGGCGGTGACGGTCAGGGTGTATTGCGTGCAGGTGCCGGTGGTGCCGGGCTTGCGCCGAACGCGAACGGCGTAGGCCTTGGTGTGGGGGCCGCAATGAATGGCCGCGGTGGGGCCGCAGGCCTTCTCGCCCATCTTCGAGCCCGCAGGGCCGGTGCCATCGACGCACCAGTCGTACGACGTGAGGCCCGAGTGCTTGGTGTCAGGGGTGCCGCAGGCCCCGCCGCGGATCACGTCGAACACGAACTCGGTGTTGGTGGCCGGCGCGGTGAACAAGATCTTGATGTGGTAGCTGTTGGTGGTCCCCTCGTCGCTGTCGACGGTGTTGAATCGCCACCAGTCCACGTCGCTGTCCGAGCTGAGGGTGCCACTCAGGGTCAGCGGGGTGGTGTTCGCGTCGGTCACGCTCCCCGCCGACGGGGCGGTGGCGCTGCAGGTGTCGTTCGCCGGCTCGGTCGTTTCCAGCTTGCAGGCGCAGCCGTTCTTGGCCGGGCCGGGTGGGTACGCGGCCCAGCCGGCGGTGCACGCGCCGATCAGACACGCGCCGAAGCTGCACTTGTAGCTGGCGTTGGGGGGTGTCCCCTGCCCCGCGCACAGCTTGGCGTCGGTGTCGTCGTCGGGCGTCCCGTTGCAATCGTTGTCGGCGCCGTCGCACACCTCGGGCTGCGGCGTGCCGGCGGTGCAGCCTTCCCACTTCTGGGACGCCCCGTTGCAGGCTTCCGTGCCCTCGCAGGTCACCGAGCCGTTGGTCTTGGTGCAGCGGCGCTTGACCCCGTTCCGCTCGGAGTTGCACGGACAACTCTCGCCGTTCTTGGGCACGCACATCTTGAGCGGTTTGGTGGGCGAGCCGGCCTCACCCGCGCCGGCGTCGGGCACGCCGCCATCGCTCACCGGCATCCCGGGTGGGTAAGACCCCACCGCGACGCAGTCGAACCCCGAAGGGCAGGTCGAGTCCCACGAGCAGTCGCGAGCACAGAACCGATCGATCTTCGGCGACGGCGTGCAGCGATCGCCGATGTTCGGGCACTCGGCGTCCACCGTGCACTTGTTGCACTGGTTGCCGACGTCGGGAACGCAGACGTAGCCGTGGGCCGGATGAAACGTGCAATAGCCACCCGCCGGACAGGCGCCAGAGGTCGGGCACTGGGTGATGCACACCTGGTTCGCCGTGCCTTGCCCGATGTCGGCGCAGAACCCGCTGCCGCAGTCGGCGTTGTTGGTGCAGGGCGAGCCGAAGCTGCCGGTGGGCCACCCGCCGTCGTTGCCGGCGACCCCGCCGTCCTTGTTGCCAGTCCCACCGCTCCCGTCACTCGACGCATCTCCGCCCCCGGCGCCCCCCGCCGGCGAGTCCTCGACGCCGACCTCTTCGGCGCAGCCGACGAACCAACTCATCGCCGTCCCCAAGGCGAAAGCGAAGAGGTGTCGTGCGCTGACCACCGGATTTCGAGGATAGGCCCCACGCACTGACCCGTCAAACGAGCGACCGCCGACGACGGGCCCCTCGCCGGACGTCTCGGGCTGAATTAGGCTCCCGCACGCCCTTCATGGATCCCGAGTCGAAAGTGGTCAACGCGGTGCTGGTCGGCACGCCCGCTCCCGGGGGCCGCTGCAAGGTCTGCGGCGGAACGCTCTCCAACTCGCTCTGCTGCGACCAGTGCGGCGCCGCCTACGGCGAGAAGAACCGTTGCCCACACTGTCGGTCCATCGCCGACATCGAGGCCACCGAGCCGCTGCGCTTCCGGTGCCGCGTCTGCGGCGGGCCACGCATCCCGATCGACGACCACGACGTGGTGCGGACCTCCCGCGAGGTTCCGGTCCTGAAGCAAGCCCGGAAGGCCCACGTGACGCGGGCGGCTTGGGCCGTCGCGGCCGGCGTGATGGGTGGTCTGGGTGTGCTCTCGCTCTTGGCGACGCTCCTGGTCATTGCCTTCGGCCCCGGTCTGCTCGCCTCGGTCACCCTGCTGGCAGCGAACCTGGTTCCCTTCGTCGTCGCCGCGCTGGCGTGGCGAAAGTCGAAGCAGCAGGGCAAGCACCGAGACCAGCTTCTGGACGACGCGTGGAGCCTGGCCGCATCCGACGTGCTGGCTCACGGGGGCCAGGAGCTCGAGGCCCAGGACCTTGCGAGGGTGATGCGCATCGATCTTGCCCGCGCCGAGCAGGTCCTGGCTCACCTCAGCGCCCACGACTTCGTGCACGCGCGCGTGACCGACGAGGGTGACCTCGCCTATTCGGTGAGCCCCTCCAAGCTGCGCGTGGCGGCGACCACCGACGAGCCAGCGGTGGACGAGCTGGCAGAGCAGGACGAGGCCGCCGAGCTCGCCCGGGCCAGGGCCGACAAGCCCGAGCCCTGATGCCGCGTAGCGCGCTTCACGTGTGCGAACAGGTCTTCGCGCCCGGGCCCGGGGCGCGCGAGCGCCCACGCGCAGAATCGCCGCCGGCACACCCGGCTGGCGGGTGGTATGGGATTCGCTGTAGAAACCGCCCGGGCGAGCGATGGCGATCGACCACCAGAGCCTGTACCTGACGCGCACCGACGAAAGCCAAGTGGGCTTCGGGCGGCGCCTGCTGCGCGAGATGGCGACCCACGACTGGCTCGTGCTCGCGTTCTTGCTGGCGCTCACGACCATCGCGCTCCGCTGCGAGCCGTCTCCGGACCAACGCGTCTCGGCGATCCGCATGGGGTCGTTGCTCGGGTTCCAGCTGGTGACCTTGCTCTTGGTGCGCGGTCGCCTGTTCCGGCACGGCTTCTGGGCGCCGCTGATGTACCGCTTCGCGATCTACGGCACCGTTCAGCTCAGCTACTTTTTCCTGGCGCGGCTGCTCCCCTTGGTCAACCCGACCACGGTCGATCTCGAACTCTACCACCTCGACCTGCGACTGTTCGGCGTCGAGCCGGCGATCGCCATGGACGCGATCGTCACGCCCTTGACCACCGAGTGGTTTGCGTTCTTCTACTTCGACTACTTCTTCATCCTCGCCATCCACGTGATCCCGATCTTGCTCTTCGCGAAGAGCGCTCGTCTGCTCGGCGAGTTCGCCCTCGGCATGCTCACCGTGTTCTGCGTCGGACACCTGGTGTACATGCTGGTGCCCGGTTACGGCCCCTACCGCGCGCTCGACGGCGAGTTCATGAACCCGCTGCCCCACGGCATGTGGCGCGACATGGTGATGGCGACGGTGGCGTCGGGCGGCTCGCAGATGGACATCTTCCCGTCGTTGCACACCGCCGCGCCGACCTTCCTGGCGCTGTTCAGCTTCCGACACCGGGACAAGCTGCCGTTCAAGGCCAGCTGGCCCGTGACGGCGTTCTGCGCGGTGAACATCGTGGGCGCCACGATGTTCCTGCGCTGGCACTGGGTGATCGACGTGATCGCCGGGCTCACCCTGGCCACCGTCGCGTTCGTGGCCTCCGTGCGCGGCACCGAGTGGGAGCTCACGCGCCGGGCCGAGGCGCGGCTGTCCGAGGCCTGGCCGCGCTTCCGTCGCGGCACCCTACCCTGAGCCCGCCCTCACTTCTCGTAGACCTGGGCGGCGGCGATCCCCGACCCGGCCGACACGATCATCACGACCTTGAGCGGCGCGGCCATCGGAGCGGCCCACTTCCAGCAGTTGGGGTGAGGTGCGACCACGGCGTTCGGCGCCGCAGTCTGATCGGTGGCGAGCACCGGCGAGCCGAAGCCCGGCAGCGGGCTCTGGGCGACCAGCTGCAGATCCAGGTTCTGGACGTTGGGCAACCCTGCGCCCACGATGGTGTAGCAACGGCCGGGCTGCGCGGTGAACGTGGTCTCCAGGGTCTGGCCCTGCTGAAATTTCCCCGCGAGCATGCTGCCCCCGACGGCCTTCGCGCCGGGCGCGTTCTGCTTTGCGAGCACGTCCAGCGCCTGCCCGGCAACGGCGGCGCTCTGCGCGTCGAGCGGCGTCGCGCTCGGGCCGGTGGTTCCGGTCGGCACGGGCGGGGGCGGCGGCGGCGTGGTGTTGGGCGCGGTCGGCGGCGGCGGCGTCCCCGCCACGCACATCTGGCCGTTCCAGGTCTGACCGGGCGGACACGAGGGGCCGGGCCCCGGACCGACGTTGGACTCCTCACCGCCCTTCTTCTTGCAGCCGCCCAAGCTGACCGCCGCACACAGGGAAAGCGCCAAAAGACCAAGCGTTCGCGACATTTCTAGGCTCCTCTGGTGAAGCAAACGGGCGCGCCCGGGCCGGGCTTACACGCGGCGTGGTTCAGCGCACGTTCGCGCAGAACCCCTCGTAGTCCACGTAGCCCTTTACGGTCGGGCTCTCTCCGCAGGCGGGGCAGCTCTTGTCGCGGCGCAGCTTCAGGCTGCGGAAGCTCATGCGGAGCGAGTCGTAGGTGAGCAGGCGCCCGACCAGCGGATCGCCACGCCCGAGGATCAGCTTGATGGCCTCGGTGGCCTGGAGGGTCCCGACGATGCCCGGCAAGATCCCCAGCACACCCGCTTCGGCGCACGAGGGCGCGAGGTGCGCCGGTGGCGGCTCGGGGTAGAGGCAGCGATAGCAAGGCCCGACGAAGGGCGCGAAAGTCGTGACCTGGCCGTCGAAGCGGAAGATCGATCCGTGCACGACCGGGATCCGGTGGAAGAGCGAGGCGTCGTTCACCAGATAGCGCGTCGGGAAGTTGTCGCAGCCGTCGACGATCGCGTCCCAGCCCTGGCCGAAAATGCGGTCCACGTTCTCGCTGGTCAGCCGCTCTTGGAACTTGAGCACCTTCACGTCGGGGTTCAGGTCGTTGATGGTCTTCTCGGCGCTGTCGACCTTCGGCATGCCGATGCGGCTGGTGGCGTGGATCACCTGGCGCTGCAGGTTCGAGGCGTCGACCACGTCCGCGTCCACGAGCCCGAGCGTGCCGACGCCGGCCGCCGCCAGGTAGAGCGCGGCCGGCGCGCCGAGCCCGCCGGCGCCGAGCAAGAGCACCTTCGACGCGAGCAGCTTCTCTTGCCCCTTCTCTCCCACCTCGGGCAAGAGGATGTGGCGCGAGTAGCGATCGAGCTGTGCCGGGGTGAGGTCGGCGGGGTGCTCCACCGGATACGCCATGTCCTTCCAGCGAACGAAGCCGGGGTTGACGCTCCAGACGTTGCTGTAGCCGAGCTCGATCAGGGTCCTGGCGGCGAAGACGCTGCGCACGCCCGCAGCGCAGTACACGACGATCTCGCGAGACCGGTCGGGGAGCTTCTGCTCGGCCTGCATCTCGAGGAACCCCCGGGGCAGGTGCAGCGCGCCGGGGATGAAGCCGCCCCGCACCTCGTCCTTCTCGCGCACGTCGAGCAGGGTGAAGTCGGCGCGCTGCTCGAGCTTCGCCTTGAGCTCCTCCAGCGTCAGGGTGCGGACCGCCGAGCGCACCTCGGAGAACAGATCGCTGTAGGTTTTCGCCATTTCTTCAGGGCTCCTGAATTGTCGCACTATTCCGATGTGACAATTGACGCCACAAGTATTGGCGTCCCCACCCCGGTGTCAAGCCGGCTCTGCCAGGAGCGCGGCCAGCCTTCCCGCGTCGGGCCAGCCCGGGTCGGCGGCGAGCAGGCGGGAGGCCAGCTTGCGCCACCGCTCCGGCGCGCCCCCGAGCGCGATCACGTCCTCGATCAACCGACCGACGCCGTAGAGATCCTCGGCGAAGCCGACGGCGTCGCCCCGGACCCGGGCCGGGCTCATGTAGCCGACGCTGCCGCCCTCGACGACGCAGGCGCCGCGGTGCGCCAGCCCGAAGTCGGACAGCACCGGCTGGCCGGGAGCGCGGAACATCACGTTCGCGGGCTTGAGATCGGCGTGCACCCAACCGGCGTCGTGCACCCGTGCCAGGGTGCCCACCAGCGGTATCAACCAGCGCTCGACCGGGAAGAGCAGCTCCGTGTCCCGTCGTGCGATCGCCTGCTTCAGCGAGCCACCCCCGAGCCACTCCATCACCAGCAGGCCCTTGTCGAGATCGACGTCGTAGACCCGCACTACGCCGACCCCGGTGAGCGCGACGGCGGTGCGGGCCTCGCGGGCGAGCTTGTCGCGTTCGCGCTCGGGCCGATGATAGATCTTGAGGGCGACGCGACGCCCCAGGGCGTCATCGACGGCCTCGAACACCGTCCCGGCGCCGCCGCGCCCCGCTTCCCCGACGATCCGCAGCGACGTGTCGGGAGCTTCGGCCCGAAGGAGCGTCGGCTCGGCGAGGGCCGAGACCGCCGCGGGAGTGCGCGCCCCGAGCGAGCGGCGCCAGCGCTCGTGCCGCTCCCGCGCCCCCGGGGCGTCGATGTCGCGCGCGAGCACCCGCTCGATCAAGGTCAACGCCTCTGCCACCGCGCCGGTCTCGGCGCTCGCGTCGGCCCAGAGGATGAGCGCCGCCGGGCTCGACGAATCGGCGAGGAGCGCGAGCGCCCGGTCGGGCTCGCCGCGCGCCAGGGCGATTTCTGCGGCCCGCGTGCAGAGGGCCTCGGTGGCGAGCCCGCGGGCGGCCGCGCCCTCGACCGCGATCAGCGCGGCCTTCTCTCCCGTGGTGCCCCGCACCCGGCCGAGCTCGTCGAGCGCCGCTCCCTCGTCGACCACGTCGCCCGCCGCCAGCGCCGCCAGTACCGAGCGCTCCGGCTGCGGCGCGGGCGGGGCGGAGGGCGCCGTCGGCGTCGTCGGCGGGGGCTCGTCGCGCTTGCGGGTCGAGCGGCGCCAGAAGCTCACGTCACGACCTCCAGCACGACCGTGCCGCCCGGCGAGCGGCGCAGTCGGTCGCCGGTGAGCAGTTGGATCTCGCCCTGCACCGCGAGCTCGTCGAGCACTGCCGGCGAGCGCGCCGTCAGCACGAGCCAGCCGTCGTCCGCGACGTCCAGGGTCCACCCGTCGAGCTCGAGTGGGCCGAGCGGCGCGTGGACGACCCCCGCGGCCCAGGAAGCCCGGAGCCCGCCGCGCCAGGGCGCGACCTCGAGCCGCACCTCGCCGCCGAGCTCGAGCACGACTCCCTGGCCCACTCGAAGCGGCGCGTCGAGCCGCGCGCCCGCGACGAAGGTGCCGTTGCGGGAACCCAGGTCCACGGCCTCGGGCCCGAGCGTGCCGCGACGCAGGGCCAGGTGCGAGCGACTCAGGGCGGGCGACGCGATCGAGAGCGCGGCCTCGGCCCGGCCGACGCTCACCTCACGCCCGAAAACCACGTCCAGGCGCTCGCCCTCGACGACCAATCGGACGCGAGGCAAGGCCGGGCGCCGGGCTTCCACCCCCCTGAGCACCTCAGCGATCATCGGATCGTGGGGCCGCGCCTCGAGCCCCAGCGCCAGCGCCTCACGCCGCGCTCCGGCGAGGGCGAGATCGCGCACGCGCGCGTGCAGCGCGGCCCGCTCCCGCTCCGCCCGCTCCCGGGCGTGCTCCGAATCGAGCACCGCCTCGAGCCGATCGATTGCTCCGGCCTCGACCAACATCCGCGCTTGTGCATCACGGTCACCCACCCGCGCGTACACCTCTGCCGCCAGCTCGGCCTCGCCCACGCGCTCGAGCCGCTGGGCGACGTCGAGCAGCTCCCCGCGCCCGGGCTCGTACTTGCCTGCCGTGCAGAGCTCGAGGGTGAGCCGCGCGCGGGTCGCTTCGATCTCGCGCAGGGCGGGCCCCGTGGCGAGGCCCGCGGCCTGGCTCAAGAGCACGCGTTTCTTCTCGGGGTCGAGGGCCGCGCTGGCACGGAGCGCGATCACGCGCGCCGCTTCAGCCGCCTCGCCGAGTTCGAGGTAGAGCACCGTCGCTTCCTCGAGGTTGCCCAGCGCCTCGAGCCGGCGCGCGCGCGACAGGCCGGCTCGGCGCCGGCCCGCGAAGATCTCGCCCACGCGGGAGAAGAATCCCATCAGGGTTCCCAGGCTGGACGCAAACCCGCCGCGAATTCAAGGCGAGACTCGGGTTTCGCCCCGCGATCTGCCCGCGTCGGGCCGGCCCAGCCGCCAAGTCTGAGGCTTCTGACCCGACCGAATCTGGTAAGCTCCGTCTGCTCCGAACCCCGCCCCAGGGAGACGCCACCGACCATGAGCACCAATCGACTGGGAGAGCTCCTCGTCCGCGAGAAGCTGATCAGCCTCCAGCAACTTCGCCGCGCGCAAGACGAGCAGCGGAACTCCGGCCAGAACCTCGGCTACACCCTGCAAAAGCTCGGGTTCATCTCCGACGGCGAGATCACGAATTTCCTCTCGTCGCAGTACCGCCTGCCCGCGATCAACCTGGACGAGTACGAGATCGACAACGAGATCATCAAGCTGGTCAGCCGCGACGTCTGCGAAAAGCACAAGATCATCCCCGTCTCTCGCTCCGGCCAGTCGCTGATCGTGGCGATGGCCGACCCGACCAACCTCCACGCCATCGACGACATCAAGTTCCTCACGAACTACAACGTCGAGCCCGTCGTCGCGAGCGAGACCTCGGTCGGCAATGCCATCGAGCGCTACTACTCCGCCGGCCCTTCCTACGAAGAGCTGATGAGCGACTTCTCGCTCGACGAGCAGGACATCGATTTCTCGGCCGACGAGGAGGACGTCAACGCCCTCGAGCTCGAGAAGCAGAGCGCCGACGCCCCGGTGGTGCGCCTGGTCAACGTGCTCTTGCTCAACGCCATCCGCAAGGGCGCCAGCGACATCCACGTCGAGCCCTACGAGAAGCGCCTGCGGGTCCGATACCGCATCGACGGGGTGCTGCACGAGGAGATGAACCCGCCGATCAAGCTCAAGGCCGCGCTGGTGAGCCGCCTGAAGATCATGAGCCAGCTCGACATCGCCGAGCGCCGATTGCCGCAGGACGGGCGCATCAAGCTCAAGCTGGGCAAGGGCCGCGAGATGGACTTCCGCGTCTCGGTGCTCCCGACGATGTGGGGCGAGAAGGTCGTCTTGCGCTTGCTCGACAAGGGCAACCTCCAGCTCGACATGACCAAGCTGGGCTTCGACCAGGCCCCGCTCGACGACTTCCAGTGGGCCATCAACCAGCCCTGGGGCATGGTGTTGGTGACGGGCCCGACCGGGTCGGGCAAGACCACCACGCTCTATTCCGCGCTCTCGGACTTGAACAAGCCCGGGGTGAACATCAGCACCGCCGAAGATCCCGTCGAGTACAACCTGCACGGTATCAACCAGGTGCAGATGCACGACGAGATCGGGCTCAACTTCGCGATGTGCTTGCGGGCCTTCTTGCGCCAAGACCCGGACATCATCATGGTGGGCGAGATCCGTGACTTCGAGACCGCCGAAATCGCGGTCAAGGCCGCGCTCACCGGCCACATGGTGCTCTCGACCCTGCACACCAACGACGCCCCGGCGACCATCAGCCGCCTGCTCAACATGGGCGTCGAGCCGTTCCTGATCACGGCCAGCGTCAACCTGGTGCTCGCCCAGCGTCTCGCGCGCCGCGTGTGCATGGACTGCCGCTACGAAGTGCCGACCGACCCGCAGACGTTGATCGACATGGGCGTCAGCGAAGAGCAGATGGCCCAGGGCGTGCGGGTGATGAAGGGCCGCGGCTGCGCGACCTGCAACAGCACCGGCTACAAGGGGCGCATCGCGCTCTACGAGGTGATGCGCTTCCGGGAAGAGCTCAAGGAAATGGTGCTGCAGGGCGCCTCGACCACCGAGCTCAAGGTCGGCGCCATCAAACGCGGCATGGTGAGTCTGCGCATGGCGGGCATTCGGAAGGTGATCGAAGGCATGACCACCCCGGAAGAAGTGCTCCGCGTCACCATGGCGGACTGAGAAGGACGACGATGGCCATCGGCGAAGAAGGCGTAAAGGTCAATCTCCATCAGCTGCTCCGCGCCATGATCGAGAAGGGCGCGAGCGACATGCACATCACCACTGGCTCGCCGCCACTGCTCCGCATCGATGGCGCCATCGTCCCGCTGAAGCTCCCCCCGCTCTCTCCGGTCGAGACCAAGCAGCTCTGCTACTCGGTCTTGACGGAAGACCAGAAGATCCAGTTCGAGAAGAACAAGGAGCTCGATCTCTCGTTCGGCGTGAAGAACCTGTCGCGCTTTCGCGCGAACATCTTCATGCAGCGGGGCGCGGTTTCTGGCGCCTTCCGCTCGATTCCCTTCAAGATCCTGTCCTTCGACGAGCTCGGGCTGCCCGCGGTGGTGTCCGAGCTGGCGAGCAAGCCCCGCGGCCTGGTGCTGGTCACCGGGCCCACCGGCAGCGGCAAGAGCACCACGCTGGCGTCGATCCTGGACAAGATCAACAGCGAGACGCGCCAGCACATCATCACCATCGAAGACCCCATCGAGTACCTGCACCCCCACAAGCGCTGCATCGTCAACCAGCGCGAGGTCGGCAGCGACACGATGAAGTTCAAGGACGCCCTGAAGTACGTGCTGCGGCAAGACCCGGACGTCGTGCTGGTGGGCGAGATGCGTGACCTCGAGACGATCGAGGCGGCCCTGACCATCGCCGAAACGGGTCACTTGGTCTTCGCCACGCTCCACACCAACTCGGCCGTGCAGAGCATCAACCGCATCATCGACGTGTTCCCGCCCCACCAGCAGTCGCAGGTGCGCGCGCAGCTCTCGTTCGTCCTCGAAGGGGTGATCTCGCAGCTGCTCTTGCCGCGGGCCGGAGGGCCGGGCCGCGTGCTGACCCTCGAAGTGCTGGTGCCCAACGCCGCCATCCGCAATCTGATCCGCGAGGACAAGGTGCACCAGATCTACTCGCAAATGCAGGTGGGTCAGGCCAAGCACGGGATGCAGACCATGAATCAGTGTCTGTTCTCGCTCTACCAGCGCCGGCTGATCACGCTCGAGGAGTGCATGGGTCGCTCGAGCGAGCCGGACGAGCTCCGGATGATGATCGAGGGGCGGACCCCGGTTGCGGGGGGCATGGTGCCTCAGGCGCGCTGACCCGCGGCCCCGGCAGGGGTCCACCACCGCCTCGTTCGATCCCAGTTTTTGCGCCACCGCCCTGGCAAAGCTGGTAGGTAACCCCCCGGAGACGGAGGACCATGGCGCAGCATCGCACGAAGACGCGTTGGGTGAGCACCGGGGTGAGTGCGGTCGTGTTCTGGGTGGCCAGCGTCGCAGGCGCGCAGCCCTCGGTGCCGGAGCCGCCGCCACCGGCCGACCCCTGGTACGAAGCCGTGCAGCTCAGAGCGTTCGCCGATGGCTACACCAGCGCCAACTGGGCCTTTCCCAAGCCCGCGACCTACCAGCCGCCGACGCGCTACTACGACGGGCCTCAAGGGTTCGGCCTGGCCTGGGTCGGGCTCGACGCCGCGTTCGCGCCAGAGCCGGTGGGCGGCAGCTTGAGCCTGCGCTGGGGTCCCTCGGCGACGTTGCACGCTGGGCGCGACGCGGGCAGCGGGCTCGAGTACGTGAAGCAGGCCTTCGTCGCCTGGCGACCGGGCTCCGGCACGGTCACGCTCGAGCTCGGGAAGTTCGACACCTTCGTGGGCGCCGAAGTGGCCGAGAGCCAGGACAACTTCAACTACACGCGCGGCCTCTTGCACTCGTTCGCCCAGCCGCGCTTCCACACGGGTCTGCGAGCCCGCGCCGATCTGGTCGACGGCCTGACCCTGACCGCGATGGTGGCCAACGGCAACGATCGCTCGCTGGACGACAACGTCGGCAAGACCTTCGGGCTCGGGCTGAGCGTGAACCCCAGCGACTCGTTCGGAGCGACCTTGGGCTGGATCGGCGGCCCCGAGCAGAGCGACTCGGCCGAGGTCGCGTGCACCAGCGGCACGGCCTACGACCCGAAGGTCGGAACCTGTGCGGCGAAGGCGGGCGCCCCGGCCCAGACCCACGTGGTCGATCGCGGCGGCGCCAACGACTTCGACGCCTGGCGCCACTTGATCGACCTGACCCTGACGCTCGAGCCGATGGAGACCCTGGCGATCGTGCTCAACGCCGACTACGGGGTCGAGGGCGTCCGCCCGGACGACACCAGCATCGACGCCGCTCCGAAGGCGGAGAAGTGGTACGGCGCGGCGCTGCTCACTCGCATGCAGCTGAGCGAGTCATGGGCGGTGGCGCTGCGCGGTGAGTACCTGGCGGATCCGGACGGCCGCGCGCTCTCGTACACCCTGCCCGGCGGCGCCCGGCTCGAGGAGACCGCGCTGGCCAGCGCGACCTTCACCGTCGAGGTGAAGCCCACGGACAACTTGATTCTCCGACTCGAGAACCGCGGCGACTTCGTGCTCGACGCGACTGACAAGCAGATCTTCCGCGAGAAGGTCCGCGACAGCTCGGACAAGCTCTTCACCACCACGCTGGGCGTGGTCGTGACCACGAACTGAGACGTCTCCGCGAACACGAGCGCGAACCGCCAAGTCGCCAAGGTCGCCGAGGGGCGCAAAGGGTCTTTTTTGAGAAGCTTCACCGCCTCGCGCTCGTCGAGACTGCCATCCCTGTTCTGACCCACTTCAAGATCCCCGTGGCGAATCTTGGCGTCCTCCGCGCCTTGGCGGTTTTTCAAACGCCGCGACGCGCGTGAGCGCGAACTGAGACGGTCTCCGCGAACAGCGGAACGGGGAATCAGACCCGAGCTACTTCAGCTCGTCGGCGGCCTGGAGCACTTCGGGGTGCTTCTTCAGCTTCTTCTGCAAGAGCGCGACGTAGCCCTTGGCGCGGCGATCCTTGGTCACCGCCAGGGCACGGGCGGCCACCACGCGGAGCAAGAGCGGCGCCTCGTCCGGCGGCGGATCGAGCTGCGAGGCCTTGGCGCGGGCCTCGGGAGCGCGGCCACCCTTGGCGTCCACGTACATCCGAAGCCACCCGCCGAGCGGCCCGAGCAAGCTCGGGTACTTGGCGATGAGATCGCGGGCGGGACCGGGTTGGTTCTTCGCCATCAGGCTGAACACGCGCTCGACCAGCACCGGAACGGTGGTGCTGCCCTGTTCGAGCGCGATCGCCGAGAGCTTCTCGGTGTCGTCCACCTTGCCCTGATAGCGACGCAGGCGCGAGAGCCGGAGCGCGTACACCGGCCGACTCGCGCCGTCGCCCCAGTCCTTGGTCAACTTCTCGGCGAGCACCAGGTCGCCGCTGACCAGCGCCGCGTCCACCGCGACCAGCTCGCCCCAGGGGATCGATGGATTGGCCATCGCCTCGAGCTTGTCGGCTGCGGGCACGTCCACTCCGGTGATGGCGGCGGGCATGAGCGCGAACGAGATGTAGTCGGGGTGCTTCTGGGGCAGCTCGCCCATGGCCTCGATGGCGCTGCCGAGCTCGGCGCCGTCCAGGGTCTCGTAGGCGAGCACCGCCCGCACGACGGCCACGTCGCTCATCTTCGGATCGAGCTCTTCGATGGCTTTCTTCGCTTCGTCCAGCCGGCCGCCGAGCAGCGCGACGCGCGAGGCGAGCACCCGGGCCTGGGGGTAGAGCGCCGAGAACTGCAGCGCGCGCAGGGCTGCCTTGCGCGCGAGCTTCTCGTCACCGGCCTTGATGGCGAGGAAGCCGAGCTCGGTCGCGATGGCCGGCGTGTCCGAGAGCAAGATGGCGCTGTCGATGGACGCGATCGCCTTCTTCTCGAGCTCACCGGCGATCGCCTGGATGGCTTCCACCACCGCGGGCACGGTCAAGAGGGGCGCGATCAAGACCTTCCGGTCTTCGTCCGACAGGCTCGCCGACTTGGGGAGCTCTTTCGGGCGATCGGGATCGACCGCCCAGGCCAGCGCCTCGAGGGCGCGGGTGGTGGCCGTCTCGCCGGTCTTCTTCTTCAGCTCTTCGATGACGGGCTTGCCCTTCTCGGGTCCGAGCTCGAGCAGCACGGCGCGCGCCAGAAGGACGTCCGCGACCAAGAGCTTCGGGTCGAGGGCCCGGGCCGCCTCGTAGCGCTCGATCGCGCGTCGATCGCCGGCGCGCTCGAGCACGGCGCCGGCCGTGAGCTGATAGTAGGCGTCCTTTCCCGAGTCCTTGTCGTACTTGGGCAACGACGCCGCGGCACCGGCCAGGTCGCCCTCGACCAGGTACGAAGCCAGCTTGCCGAACACCACCTCGGACTCGGGCACCTGCACCGCCCGGGCGCGGTGCATGGCCGCATCGATGCCGCGGGCCTCACCCGGCAAGAGCAGCGCACCGAGCACGCGGTTCTGAAGCCAGAGCTTGGCCGCTCGCGAGCTGCGGGAGTCGAGCTCGAAGATCCGGCTCAGGCGGTCGTCGGTGGACTTCAGCTGGGCCATCTCGCCGCTGTGCAGCATCACGTCGACTTCGTCGCTGAGCCGCCCCGCGAGCGCGGCGCGGTCTTGCTGGACCTTGCGGGCATAGATGAAGCCGCCGCCGCCGATCGCCAAGATCAGCACCGTCGCGACGATGAACACCCATGAGCCTCGGCTGCGCTGAGCAGCGGCGGCCTCCCAGGCCGGCGCCGCCCCGCCGCCCGGCTCGTAGATCCCGACGCGGGCCAGGCTCTCGAGGACTGCTTCGGGGCTCGGGTTGGCGACGTCCTCGGATCGAGCCGGCTGTGAGTCGTCCTCTTCCAGGGGCCCCCGGGGGATCGGCGCGTAGCCGCCGCCGGAGGGAGACGAGGGCGCAGGCGGCTGCCACGCGGGCGGCGCGTGCCGTGGGGGTGGCGGTGGACGGGCCGCGGGCTGCTCGTGATAGGCGGCCTCGGGCGCGAACATCGCCGGGTCGTGTCCCTGGCGCCGGGTCGTGGTCCCCGAGCCGCTCGGGAACTGGTCGCGCGGGACGGGCCCCGTCGGCGGCGGACGATGCACGGTCGTTTCGTCGTCGTCGGCCAGGCTCGGGACGCGGGGCGCCCCGGGCATCGCGGCGGGCACCGGCACCGGCGGCAACGGGGGTGGAACCGAGCGTGGACGAGCGTTGTGCATCTGCGGCCGTGCGGCGGGGGGCGGCGCCTGCCCCGCCGACTTGCGCATGGTGGGCGCCTCTTCGGCCCAGGGCGACGCAGACGCAGGCGGCATGGCGACCTGCGCAGGGGCCGCGGGGGCCCGGGCGGGGAGCGTCCGGGCCACTTCCTGCGCCACGGCCTGGGGTCCGACGCGCTTCTGGAGCGCGACGTAGACGTGCGAGCGGTCGTGCCAGACCTTGGTCTCGGGGTCCGCGGCACCGAGCTGAAGGGCCCGCTGCAGCACCTTCTCGGCTCGGCCGGCGTCGCCCCGGCGGAGCAGCACTTCACCGAGGTAGCGGAAGGCGCGCCCGTCGCGGGCATTCGCCTTCCCGGCGTTGACCAGGGCGTTCTGCGCCTCGGCCAGGAGCCCGGCGTCGAGGTACATCCGACCGACCGCGAGCATCACCTCGCCGTCGTTGGCGTGCCACTGCTCGGAGCGCACGCCGACCTCGCGGACCAGATCCTCGCGGGGCGCGGCGCCCAGCCGCGCGCACAAAGCGACGGTCGACTCGGCGTCGGGATTCGACCGCCAGTCCTCTAAGAGCTGCTCGAAGGCGCCCATCGGGGTCGAGAGGATAGTCAGAAGGCTCGAAAAGCTCTAAGAGTTTCGCGGTCCGCTCCGAAATCGGACGGCTCCGGGCCCGCCGCCCGCCCCCGGGCCCCACCGGGGGCCTGGCACGAGCCCCCTCAGTTGTGCAGTATCCACCCGGGCACGCGCCCCAGAAAGACCGTCATGTGCGGCGTCTTCGGCATCCACGGCCACCCGGAAGCGGCCAACCTGACCTACCTCGGACTGCACGCGCTGCAGCACCGCGGGCAAGAGAGCGCGGGCCTGGTGGCGAGCGACGGCCAGCAGCTGTTCTTGCACCGCGGCATGGGACACGTGATCGACGTCTTCCCGCCCGAGCAGATCGCGAAGCTCAAGGGCACCAGCGCCATCGGGCACGTCCGGTACTCGACCGCCGGCGGCTCGTTCCTGAAGAACGCGCAGCCCCTCGCGGTGGACACTGCGCGCGGCTCGGTCGCGGTCGCCCACAACGGCAACCTGACCAACGCCGAAGCGCTCCGCGAGAAGCTCGAAGAGCGCGGCTCGATCTTCCAGAGCGTGAGTGACACCGAGGTGATCGTTCACCTGATGGCGATCAGCAAGGCCCGCCAGCTCGAGGACCGCATCGCCGACGCTCTGCGCCAGGTCGAGGGCGCTTACTCGCTGTTGTTCCTCACCGAGCAGACGATGGTCGCCGTGCGAGACCCCCGGGGCATCCGCCCGCTGTGCCTGGGGATCTTGCCTGGCAAGCCCGATGCGCACGTCATCGCCAGCGAGCCCACGAGCTTCGATCTGATCGACGCCGAGTTCGTCCGGGACGTGGAGCCGGGGGAAATGCTGGTGATCGACCAGCGGGGGATCCAATCGTCGCGGCCCTTCGATCGCTCCCCCCGAAGCTCGTGCATCTTCGAGTACGTGTACTTCGCCCGGCCGGACTCGACCCTCGACGGGATCAGCGTCTACGAGGCGCGCAAGCACCTCGGGCGCGCGCTGGCGCGCGAGCACGGCGTCGCCGCCGACGTCGTGATCCCGGTACCGGACTCGGG
The DNA here is from genome assembly GCA_016191785.1 of Myxococcales bacterium. Taxonomy (GTDB): domain Bacteria; phylum Myxococcota_A; class Polyangia; order Polyangiales; family Polyangiaceae; genus JADJKB01. The sequence continues at coordinate 34,638 of JACPVJ010000166.1, forward strand.
GGTCCCGGCGACCATCGGCTTCGCCGAAGAGAGCGGCGTCCCCTTCGAGATGGGGCTGGTGCGCAGCCACTACGTCGGGCGCACCTTCATCGAGCCCCAGCAGAGCATCCGGCACTTCGGCGTGCGCCTGAAGCTGAACCCGATCAGCGACACGCTGCGCGGCAAGCGCGTGGTGGTGGTGGACGACAGCATCGTGCGCGGCACCACCAGCCGGAAGATCGTGAAGATGCTGCGAGACGCCGGCGCTCGAGAGGTGCACATGCGCATCTCGAGCCCGCCCACGGCCTGGCCCTGCTACTACGGCGTCGACACGCCGACCCGAGGCGAGCTGATCGCGTCGAGCCACTCGGTCGACGAGATCAACCAGTACATCACCAGCGACAGCCTGGCGTACCTGTCGCTGCCGGCGATGCTCGAGGCGGTCACCGCCGCCCGGCCACGCTCGCCAGGGAACGGCGCGGCGCGCAGCCTGCCGGTGGCCCCGTCGCGGCCCGACCCGCAGTCGTTCTGTCACGCCTGCTGGAGCGGCGAGTACCCCATCGAGTTCACCCCGCATCCGCGCCAGCGACACGTCCGGCTGATGGAGCGTTGATGTTCGAGTCCCTCCCCGACAAGGTGTCCATCTACGAGGTCTCACCGCGAGATGGCCTGCAGAACGAGGCGGCGCCCATCCCGCTGGCGGCCAAGCAGCGCCTGGTCGACGCCCTGCTCGCCGCGGGCATCGAGCGACTCGAGCTGACCAGCTTCGTCTCGCCGCGCTGGGTCCCGCAGCTGGCCGACGCCGACGAGCTGGTGCGCGGAGTGAGCGCGCGACCCGGCGTCACCCTCAGCGCGCTCTGCCCCAACGCCAAGGGTTTCGAGCGCGCCAGGGCGGTCGGTCTCCACGAGATCGCGGTGTTCCTCTCGGCCAGCGAGACCCACAACAAGAAGAACACCAACAAGACGGTGGACCAGTCGATCGACACCTTCTCCGACGTGGTCCCCCCGGCGCTCGAGGCGGGGATGCGCGTCCGGGCCTACGTCTCCACCGTCTGGGGTTGCCCCTACGAAGGCGACGTCGACCCGGCGCGGTCGCTGGCGATCACCCAGCGCTTGCTCGCGCTCGGTTGCTATCAGGTGTCGCTGGGCGACACCATCGGGGTCGGCACGCCGCTCCAGACCCGGCGGCTCTGCCAATTGTTCTTGGCCGAGGTTCCCGCCGACAAGATCGCGCTGCACCTGCACGACACCCGCGGCACGGCGCTGGCCAACGCACTGGTCGGGCTCGAGCTCGGGGTGCGCGACTTCGACAGCTCGGTCGCCGGGCTCGGCGGCTGCCCCTATGCTCCCGGGGCCGCCGGCAACCTGGCGACCGAAGATCTGGTCTTCATGCTGCACGGCATGGGGATCGCGACGGGCATCGATCTCGAGGCGCTGATCGAGGCGGGGCGCGTGGCCGAGGCGGTGACCGGCCGGCGCCTGCCCGGCAAGGTCCACCAGGCCGGCTCGTTCAAGCTCCGGGGTTGAGCTGGAAAAGCTGCCAAAACGTTTCGCAACCCTGAAACTTTTGCGGCGCTCGGTCCCGGCGAATCCAGCAGAAATCTGCCGTTTCCCGGTGGCACGCGCCGTGCACTGCGCGACCGAATGTCCGCGTTGCCCCGGGAAGAGCGCCGCCTCCACCGTCGCGTTCAGCTGAAGGCTCGAGCCGAGCTGGACGACGGCGCGAGCGTGCAGCCCGGGCGCTGCGTCGATCTGTCGATCGGTGGCCTGAGCATCGCCACGAGCGTGCTGCCCGAGTCCGGCGCCACGGTCCGCGTCAACGTCGAGCTGGCGCCGGGCCAGTGGGTGCAAACGGTGGGCGAAGTGGTGCGCAGTCGAGCCGGCCTGACCGGCGTCCGGTTCACGCGCCTCGATCAGCGCGCGCTCACCAGCATCTTCTCGCGCGTGGCAGCCAACTGACCCGCGGGCGCGCCGGCCTCACTTCATGCGGAAGCCCTGCACCGCTTGGTCCAGCTCGGGGGCGCCCTTTTCCATCAGCTCTTTTGTTCCGCCGGCTTCCAGCAGGAAGATCTGATCGGGCGTGACGAAGATCGTGACGTAGTAGAGGTGCGGCTTGCCGCTCTCGTCGTGCCCGAAACGCAGCTGCTTGCCGTCGAGCCCGCTCTGGGTCTTCACGTCGCGCGTGCCGAGCAGCGCGTAGCCGCCGCGCTGGCGCATGCGGTTTTCGACCGCGCGAACCCAGAAGGCCACCTCGCCCTTGGGCTCGTGCTCGATCTCGCGCACCGCGATCACCAAGCCGTCGGCGGTGGTCGCCCGGTAGTCGTAGGCCTCTTGATCTTCGAGCTCGACGAAACCCGGAGGCGTGGTCGCCTCGAAGTTGTGCCCGCAGCCGAAGAGCGGCAGCGCCGCCAGACTCAGAGCCGTGATGAAGCGCTTCATGACCGTTCTCCTGTCACAGACGAAGGAGCTCTCCGAGCCCGAGCCGATCCAACCAAGGGAACGGCAAGTGTACCTTCGAGTCCACGTGATCGACGGGGCGAGGCTGGAACTCGACGGTGATGGTCGAGAAGGTCACCAGCTCGCGCAAGAGCTTGAGCCGCCCCTTGATCCGCTCGAGCTCGCCCGCAACGCGCTCGAGCTCTCGCTCGACCGCCAGCGCCTCTTCGACCTTGGCCGCCTTCTTGAGCAACTCTTCGAGCCGCTCGCGCATCACTTCCAGGTTGCGCATCCGGATCGAGAGGTCGGTGTACTCGGCCGTCACGTCCTGCACGTTGACGTTGCGGTGCAGAAGGTCGCCCATCTTGGCGATCTGGTCGAGCGCGCCGTCGAACTTGCCGGCGGGCACGCGGATGGTGATCCGGCTGTCCTCCCGCGAGACCAGGTACCCGCCGTTTTCCTTGGCCAGCTTCTCGACGGCGTCGATCGACTTCTTCGCCTCGAACACCGCCAGGTAGAGCTGCGCTTTGTAGATCAAGAGCGGGCCGGCCGCGGTCTTGCCGTCGGGTCCGGTCGCGACCGCCGCTTGCTCTTTGCCGGCTGTCGCCGCATCGGCCACCGCGGCGTCCTTCTTCATCGCCGGCCCGGGCACCGGGGTGGCCTGCGCCAACCCGCCGCGCGCCGGCAGTGGGCGCGCCTCGTCCTGGCTGTAGAGCGACGCCTTCTCGGCGGTCGCGCTCCCGGACATCTCGGCCTCTTCCGCCGGGGGCGACGGCGGCGGGACCTCGGGCGCCGCGGACAGGCTCGCCGAACCGGCACCGCAGCCCGCCACCACGAGTGCGAAGCAGAACAGCCCGACCACGGCCCACCACGAGCCAACGCGCGTTCGAAGGTCTTTCATGGCGGCACCCAAAACGTTTCCTGTGGTCCGTTGCTTACACCGCCCGCGGCCGGAGCGGTGCAGATTCCGTCCCGAGCTCACTTCGCGCTCGGCGCCGGGGCCGGCCGCGGGGCAGCGCTGGGCGCCCCAGCCGGTGGCGCCGCGGGCTTGGCCAGACGCTTCACGCTGACTTTCTGGATCTTCGGCGGCGTGACCGCCCGCTCGCCCTGCACCGGAACGGTGGCCAGGGCGTCGATCACGCTCTCGGGCTCGCACTTGCCGAAGATGGTGTAGCCGCCGTCGAGGTGCGCCGCGACGCCGTCCATCACGAAGAACTGCATGCCGTTGGTGTTCGGACCGCGGTTGGCCATGCAGAGCAGGCCGCGTTGATCGTGGCGCGCGTCCTCCCAGATCTCGTCCGGGATGACGTAGCCCGGCTCGCCCGAGCCGTTGCCCGCAGGGTCACCGCCCTGGATCATGAAGCCCTTCACCACCCGGTGGAACGAAGTCCCGTCGTACCCGGGCTTCTTCTCCCACTTGCCCGCGGGGGTCTTCCAGGGGCGGAGCCCCCGCGCCAGCCCCACGAAGTTCGCGACGGTGAGCGGCGCCTTGTCTTCGAACAGGGTGCACGACAAGGTGCCCTTGTCGGTCTTGATCTCGGCGACCAGCGGGCCCTTGCCGGTCAGGCCCGCAGTGGCGTCGGCCAGGGTGAACTTCCCCTTCAGCGGGTCGTCCTCGCTGGGCTTCACCTCGGCCACCGGCTTGGCCGAGATCTTCCGCGCGGTCGGGACGGGCGTGGGCCGCGCAGCGGCCGTGGCCGTCGCGGCGGCTCGGCCCGCCAGGTCGAGGGCGCCGCTGGTGACCGGAGCGGCAACGGACTTCGGCACTGCGCGGGTCTGGGGCTCGGGCTCGGGCGGGGGTTCCTCGCACGCGACGAGCCAGAGGGGGAGGAAGAGGACGAAGTGTGGTCGATTCATGGGCTCTCTCGGGGATGGGATCACGATTCGATGCGGATGCGCTGACCAGCCGTCACGCCGTGCGAGCGCGTCCAGCCGGCGTTGAGCTCGAGCACGTGGGCCGCCGGGCACGGGATGGACCGCGAGGCATCGTTCATCACCGGCACCTGCTCCAGGATGCCGACGATGAAGCCCCGGGCGTCGATGAACAGCATGTCCAGGGGGATGCACGTGTTGTGCATCCAGAAGCTGCGCGGCTGCTCTTCGGGCCACGAGAAGAGCATGCCGGCCTGATCCGGCATGCCGGTGCGGTACATCAGGCCACGCTCGCGGCTGTCGGGTCGATCGGCGAGCTCGACCTCGACGCGCGGCGCGCCCGGAGCGTCCACGAAGGCCACGTGACCGCGCCGAAGGTCGAGGTTACCGGTCGGATCGGCCGGACAGAACCGCGCGGGCTCGGCGCGCGGTGCGGCGGTCGGTGAGCTTTGCACGACGCATCGGGGCTTCTCGGTCGCCGGCGGGGCGACGCCGGCCGAGCTCGCGGCCGGCGGCTTCGCGGGCGGGGTCCGCGCCTCCGGTGGAGGCTCGGCGGTGACCAGCTTCGCGGGCCGGGCCCCCGCGGGTTCCTCGTTGCGACCGCAGGCCAGCGCGAGCACGGCAACGAGGGCGAGGGCCGACCGGGAGTTCATCGTGGGCACACCTGTGACGACGAGGTCACGCGCACGGCCGACGGGTAGCCCGTGGCGCAACCGTCGGCAAGCACCGGCCGCGCGACCGAGGCGGACGAGACGTCAGGATCTGCACGCTTCGTGGGCAGCGCCGCGATTGCCTGCACGGATCTCGCGGTTCGCGCGCGGTGAGCGGTGGCACAAACCCTGCTAGTCTCGCGGCATGCGCTTCGGGCTTGGTGGATCTTGGGGCCTAGGGTTTGCCCTTGCGGGGGTGCTGGTTGCGGTCGCCTGCGGAGGCACGGTCTCCGGGGACCATGACGGGACGGGCGGTGCCAGCACCGGCGGCGCCGGCACCGGCGGCACCGGCGGCCTGGTGACGGGCGGCACCGGCGGGTTCGGCGGCACCCCTTCCGGGGGCACCGGCGGCCTGAGCGGCGGCACCGGCGGGTTCGGCGGCAGCGGCGGCACCTACGTCGACCCCGGCTGCCCGGACGCTGCGCCACCGCCTCCGATCAAGGAGTGCGATCTGTTCGGTCCGAACACCTGCCCAGCCGGTGAGTCCTGCTATCCGTTCGTGCAATACCCGAGCAAGAAGTGCGAGCAAGAGGTGTTCGGCTCGGTGTGCGCGCCGACCGGCAAGGGGACCCAGGGCGATCCCTGTGGCCCCGAGCATTGCTCCGGCGGCCACGTCTGCGTGGTGACCGGTCAGGGCACCGAGTGCGTGAAGGTCTGTGACCTGTTCGGTGCCGCGAAGTGCCCACCCGGGTTGTTCTGCGTGCCGATCGACGTCGAGGGAGTTGGCGGATGCTACTGATTCGGCGAGCGCTCGTGGCGCTCGGTGTGGCCGTGTTGGCTGCGCCCCTGGCAACGGTGAGCTGCGGCAGCAAGAGCGGGCTGCGCATCAGCGAGAGCGACGCGGGTCCCGACGCGAAGGACGCCGCCAGCGACGTCCCCACCCCCGACTGCATCACCGACGACGACTGCGCGACCGACGACCTCTGCCAACGCAGCACCTGCGTCGAGGGCAAGTGCACCATCGCCGTGCCGCTCGAGTGCGACGACGAGGATCCGTGCACCGAGGACACCTGCCTGCCCGAGAACGGGCAGTGCGACTTCCGCGCGCTCGCCCTCGATCAGGACCAAGACGGCTTCAAGGGCCCGCGCCCCGGTTTTGCGCCGGGCGCTCCGGGCTCTTGCGGTGACGACTGCGACGACACCAGCGCCAAGGCCTACCCCGGGGGCACCGAGGTGTGCGACGGCGTCGACAACAACTGCAACGGCGTGATCGACGAGGGCATGAGCTACGTGCCGGTGGGCGGCGGGGACGTGCGCGTCTCGGGGCTCGATCAGATCCAGGCCGGCCACGGCGGCATCGCGTACAGCGGTGAGTTCTACGCCGCCGCGTATGCGGGTCAGAAGGACGCCTGGCGCACCTACGTGAAGGGCCTGAAGTCCGACGGCAAGACCCAGTTCGGCGACTCGCCCATCACCAACGTTCCGAGCGACACCTTCACCGGGCCCATCGTCTGGACGGGTGCGATCTTCGGCACCGCCTGGGAAGACCGCCGCGACAGCGACTACGAGATCTACTTCAACCGCATCGACAAGCAGGGCAAAAAGCTCGGCCCCGATCTGCGGATCACCAACGCCGACGGGTTCTCGCTCCACGCCAGCATGATCTGGAACGGCGCCGAGTTCGTCATGGTCTGGGATGACCGCCGCAACGGGCAGAACGACTATCGCGTCTACGGCCAGCGCGTCGACGTCGAGGGCAAGCTGATCGGCGGCAACGTCGAGCTGACCGGGCCCAACATCCGCGCCGAGAGCCCGCGCCTGGCCGAGGGTGAGAAGACCGTCGGCATGGCCTTCAACATGGTGACGCCCGCCGCCAAGAAGGTCGGCATGCGCACCCTGGCTCCGGACCTGACCTCGCCCTCGTCGGTCATCACGCTGAGCGACGACAGCGCGGTCGACCCGAGCATCATCTGGAACAAAGACCGCTACATCGTGGCCTACAGCAAGCGCCCGAACGGCGTGCCCGGCAGCTCGATCTGGGGCGCGGTGGTCAAAGAGGACGGCACCGTGCTGGTCAAAGAAAAGATGCTCACCTCGGGCGCCAAGTTCGCGCGCACCCAGTGGATGCTCCCCCTCGGCGACCGCATGCTCCTGCTCTGGGCCGATGATCACGACGGCAACTACGAGCTCTACACCCAGATGATGTCGAACGACCTCGAGGTGATCTCGCCGCGCAAGCGCGTGACCAACGACCCGAGCGACAGCGTGGCCCCGGTGGCGGTGTTCGGCCCCGAAGGCGACGTGGGCGTGCTGTTCGACGATCGGCGCACCGGCGCCTGGCAGGCGTACTTCACCCGGCTCACCTGCGTCGCTGGGGAGTGAGTCGCTGATCACGCGGCGGGGGCAGGAGACGGCTGTCGCCTTGTCGTTCGAGGAATGGACGCGTTTGTCACGTCGCGGCGGCGGACTGGTCGAAGTGCTGCGACGCGCGCCTCGGTTCGAGGGCGGGCTCGACACGCCCCGGTCGAAGGACCCGGGGCGCGAAGTCGAGCTGTGAGACCGGGGGTTACGACGACTGAAGCGCGAGGAGACGTGAGCCCCAAGGTTCAGCGCGCCACCAGGTCTTTCATCCAGGCGACGTCCGGCGGGGTCTTCGCCTGGATCAGTGCGGACCACTCCTCGTCGGTGAGTCGGTCGAAGTTCGATGTGACGTGCTCGAAGTAGCTCGAAGCGAGGCCGGCGTAGGCGCGGGGCCCGCTGCAGGTGTCGACGGTCACGACCATCAGGCGCGGCATGCCCGTGCCGACGTGGAGCACCTTGCCCACCATCGCTCCGCCCTCGTCGGTCGGCTGGGTGTGCACGTCCGCGATGACCGGATCGAGCTCGATGCCGCGGCCCGGCTCGAAGAACAGCTTCTTGTACCAGCCAGACTGGAAGGAGGGATCGCCGCACCCTTCGTCGACGACCACCGCGTCGTTGATGAACGCCATCTGCTCGGAGCTGTGGGGGGCACCGGTCCGCTGATTCTCGGCCATCTTCCCCAGCGTGGCGGCCACCAGGCTGACGGTCTCGAAGTACGCCTGCGCCTGGGTCACGACGTAGGACCCTGGCCCCAGGTCGAGCCCTGAGACGAGCGTCGCGCCGCGGGTGGCGAACGCTCCGAGCTTGGCGAAAAACGCCGGGTAGGGCTCGACGTACGCGTCGGGAAACTCGCAGGACGCGCCGCCGGTGTACGACTGCTTGGCGTAGAGCAGGGTGTCGTGGCGAAGCTCGGCCCAGGACGAAACCTGAGTGCTCAGCAGACGGCGACCCCAGGCCTCCGTGCCGGTCACGGCGGGCAAGCCCATGGTCTTGGGGCTGGCCACGGCCGCGCTCGGCGAAAGCACGCGCAGCATCCCGAGCCACGAGTTGTAGAGGTTTTCCTGCCAGTACTCCGCGGGGTGGGCGTCGGCCAGCACGCGCATCGACGCCAGATCCGGCGCGTACTTCCACTTCTCGAGCTCGGGGCCGAGGAGCAGGCCGGCCTGGTCGTTGCCGAAGGCTGCGAACGCCGCGTCGAGCGGGCTCGGCATCATGCGCAGCTGCGTGCCCTTTTGCACGCGGTCGTAGACCACGTTGCTGAAGACGTGGCTGTCGAGGACGTAACGCTGGCCGAACAGCAAGAACGAGCTCGAGAGCGGCAGGGTGCCGCTGCCCAGGCCGTTGATCATGATGTGGCTCGAGATGCGCTGCGTGCCGTAACCGCCGCTGACCACCGCCTGCGCGATGGTCGCGTCCGAAACCGTCGGCAGATCGCCGGGGCTCGAGAGGCCCAGATCCGACAAGAGCGAGTCGAGCTCCGGCACGACCATGCTGTCGTGCTCGCCGACGAACGCGCCGATGGTGAGGTCGATGCGCTTCCAGTCAGCGAGCGACGCCTTCGACATCAGGGAGCGGAGCGCGAACGCGCCCTCGAGCTGGCGGCGGCGGAAGAGCTGGCTGCCGTCCTCTTGGGTTTCCAGGATGCGGAAGTCGACCCGCCCGAGCCACATCATGGCGCGGAAGTAGCGCTTCAGCTCCTCGGTCTCGGCGTAGTGCCCGCGCGGCTCGAACTGCGAGAAGTCGAGGTGTCGCTTGGCGTCGAAGAGCACCAGATCTTCCTCGCCGTTAGCGGCGTTGGCCTTGTCGACCAGTGACGCGACCTCGGCCTTGCTGGCGCCGGCCACTGGCGCGAGGGGCTTGTCGCCGAGCAGGCTGGCCGCCACGGAGAGGTAGAGGTCGGCGTCGGCGCGCGCGCTCTGGCCGAGCGCGCTGCCTGCCCCGGACGCAAGCTCGGCGCGCATGGCACCGAGCAGGCGCTGGAGAGCCGGGCTCAGCGCGTACATCTCCACGCGCGTCAGCAGGGCGTCGTACGACTGGTGCACGGCATACAGGATGGAGTCGGCCGAGACGTAGAGGGGCAGATCCTGGAGATACAGGGTCTGGTAGCCGTAGATGAAGCTCGGGAAGCGCCGCGTCTCGCTGATGACGAAGCCGCGCTTCTCCAGGATGCCCTGGTCCGCGCTGGGAAGCGCCAGCGCCGACTTCTGGATCAGGTCCATGCCGGCTGCCGAGAGCGGCGAGTAGCCGAGCGACTCGTTGAACGGCACGGAGTACTTGGCGGCGAACCCCTGGGCGTCGAGGCCTGCCACCGCCGCGAGCTCCTGTTCGAGCTTCGCGAGCTCGGCGGCGTCCTTGGCCGAGAGCTCGGTCGTCACGAGCTTGCCAGGGGTGATGGGTTGGCTGGGCTTGGGCTTGCCCGGGTCGGCCGGCGTGATCGAATCGCCCGGTGTGCCACCGCAGCCCCCGAGCTGCACGGCCAGGAGCGCGAGGACCGAAACGGCGCGAGCCAGGGATTTCATTGGGCATCTCCTTTCGACGAGCGCAGCTCTCCCGGAGAGCGAGTTGGCACACCCGCTTTGGTGCATTCCGCGTGCCAGGGCGCGGCGGTGGGACGCTTCAACCAGTCAAATCGAGCTCGCGCCGAATCCCTTCAGCAAGCCATTGGCGAATCAGGGTCTGATACGGGATCGCGCGCCGGGTGGCGATTTTGCGGAGTGCTTGGACCTGGGCGGGGTCGAGCTTGATGGTCACGTTCTTCAGGCCGCGAGATCGACCGCCGCGAAGGATCTGCCGTCGCAGCTCTTCGCCGAGGGCGAAGTCGACGCCGTCTTCGATGACGCTGCCGAGCACTCCGTGACGATCGTAGTACTCTGCCGGGCTCGGCTTCGACCGCTTCTTGGGCTTCGCCATCGTCACTTACTCCGTTGTCGCTGGTAGTACCGGCGTTCTTGTGTGCTCATGTCCCAGCCCGTGATGACCAGCACGAGCCCCCTAGGCTTGCGCTCGAACACCACGACCAGGAGACGCCCGCTGCGGGTTGGCCCGAAGGCCGCGTAGTGTCCACGCTTCGTCTTTCGAAAAAGCGGGCGGACCGCAAAGACCTGCTCGGCTTCCTCGGGTTCCACGCCATGGACCAGAGTGAGATGCAGGACGTTGCCGTCATCCCATTCGAAGTCGACAATGCGCATTCGGCGGCCCCCACCGGTCATACATTGCATTACTCGAGGACAGAGTGCAAGCCCGGCCGCCGCGGTCGTAGCCTTGATCGAAAGTCCCGAGGCCAAGCGCGGTCGGCGCCACCCGGGAGAAGTGTCGGTGGCAGGGGCGGAGGCGGTGACGGCGGCGGAGACCGTGCCCCTTCGGGCATCACGAAGCGCGTCGCATGGCACACCGGTGCGCCGGCCAAGGCGGGGGCGGTGGCAGGGGCGGAGGCCGTGGCGGGATCTGTCCCCCGTCGGAGCCGCTGCGGAACACCCGGCGGGGTGGGACTTCCCAGGAGCCGCCTCCGCGAAGGCCCCGTCGAGGATCTGATGAGAGGTCTCGACGCCCCAATGGCGGCGCACCACGAGGAGCCACTCTCGCATCGGTCGACCGAGAGCGCGGCAGGCTCGAGATGAAGTAGCGGTCTTCGTGCGAGAGGCGGGCCCCGGTCGCGTCGAAGGTCTCGACTTCGACGCG
>JACPVJ010000167.1 GCA_016191785.1 Myxococcales bacterium
CGGCGTGGCCGGTGTCGCTGAGGGCTCCGCTCCGGCGCGCATCGGCGTGGCCGGTGTCGCTGTGAGCGACAACGGCCACAGGGCAACGCGCATCGGCGTGGCCGGTGTCGCTGTGAGCGACAATGGCCACAGGGCAACGCGCATCGGCGTGGCCGGTGTCGCTGCGGGCGACAATGGCCACAGGGCAACGCGCATCGGCGTGGCCGGTGTCGCTGTGAGCGACAACGGCCACAGGGCAACGCGCATCGCGCGTGGCCGGTGTCGCTGTGAGCGACAATGGCCACAGGGCAACGCACTTCGGCGTGGTCGGTGTGCCGGCGCCGGCTCAGCGCGCTCGCTCGAACTTCTTCAGCCGCAGGCTGTTGGTCACCACGAACACGCTCGACAGGCTCATCGCCAGCGCCGCGAGCATGGGGTTCAAGAGCACCTTGAAGACGGGATAGAGCGCGCCGGCGGCCAGCGGAATCAGCGCCACGTTGTAGGCGTAGGCCCAGAAGAAGTTGCGCCGGATGACCGCCAGCGTGCGCCGCGACAGCGCGATGGCTCGCGCGACGCCCAGCAGATCGCCGCGCATCAAGATCACGTCCCCCGCTTCGATCGCGATGTCGGTCCCCGTGCCGATGGCGATGCCCACGTCGGCGCGAGCCAAGGCCGGCGCGTCGTTGATGCCGTCGCCCACGAACACCACACGCCGCCCTTCCTGCTGCAGGCGCTCGACCTCGGCGGCCTTGCCCGCGGGCAGCACCTCGGCGATCACGCGCTCGATCCCCACGCGCTTCGCCACCGCCTCGGCGGCCGCTCGACCGTCCCCGGTCAGCATCGCGACCTCGAGCTCGAGATCGCGGAGCGCGCGGATCGCCGCGACGCTGTCGGCTTTGAGCGGGTCGGCGACGGAGAGGCGCGCGGCGAGCTTGCCGTCGACGGCCACGTACACGGTCGTGCCCCCTTCGCCTGGGGCTTCGGGCAGCTCGATCCCCAGCCGGCGCAGGTAGCGCTCGGCGCCGACCTGCACCAGCGCCCCACCCACGCGACCCTGCACACCGAACCCGGCCTCGGCCTGCACCTCGGTGGCGCGGTCGAAGGCGACGCCGCGCTGCTTCGCCGCCCCGACGATGGCCCGCGCGATCGGGTGCTCGCTGGCGTCTTCGACCGCAGCAGCCAGCGTGAGCACCTCGGCTTCCGGGCGACCGAAGGCCGCGAGCTGGGTCAGCTCGGGGCGGCCCTGGGTCAACGTGCCGGTCTTGTCGAGCACCACGCAGTCGGCGTGGGACAGCGTCTCGAGGGCGCTGCCCTCGCGGAACAAGATCCCGAGCTCGGCGGCGCGCCCGGTCCCCACCATGATGGCGGTCGGCGTGGCCAGACCCATGGCGCAGGGGCAAGCGACCACCAGCACGCTGACCGCCGCGACGAACGCGTGGCTCAGCCGCGGCTCGGGACCGAAGAGCAGCCAGAGCCCGAAGGTCGCGAGCGCGACCAGCAGCACCGCCGGCACGAACACCGCGGCGATGCGATCGGCCACGCGCTGGATCTCGGGCTTCGACGCCTGTGCGGCCTCGACCATCCGGATGATCTGCGCCAGCGCGGTGTGGGCGCCGACGCGCGTGGCAGAGAACACGAAGCTGCCGTTCTGGTTGACGGTGCCCCCCACGACCTCCGTCCCGGTGGTCTTCTCGACGGGCACCGGCTCGCCGGTGAGCATGCTCTCGTCGACCCAGCTCTGGCCCTCGACCAGCACGCCGTCGGTGGGCACTCGCTCGCCCGGCCGGACTTGCACCCGGTCGCCCAGCGCGACGCGATCGATGGGGACCTCGACGACGTCGTCGCCGCGCAGCACCCGGGCCGTCTTGGCCTGGAGCTGCATCAGCTTGGTGATGGCCGCCGAGGTGCGGCCCTTGGCCCGCGCCTCGAGCAGCTTGCCGAACAGCACCAGCGTGATGATCACCGCCGCGGCTTCGAAGTAGAGGTGGGCGGTTCCGGCCGGGAACACCCTCGGCGCGAACAATGCCACGAGCGAGTAGCCGAAGGCCGCCGACGAGCCCAGCATGACCAGCGTGTTCATGCCGGGGCTCTTGTGGCGGAGCTCGGACAGCCCCTGCCGGTAGAACCGCCGCCCCACCCAGAGCTGCACCGGCGCGGCCAGGGCGAGCTCTACCAGGCCAAAGGCGCGATGCGGCAGCGCGTGGTGCAGGCTGGGGATCAGCATCGGCCCCATGGCGACGATCACCAGCGGCACCGACAGCGCCGCCGCCAGAACCAGATCGCGCCGGAGCTCCGCGTGCTCGCGCTCGCGAGCCTGGGCCTGGCTCTCGCCCAGATCCACCGCGGTGTAGCCGGCGTCGACGATGGCCCCCTCCAGTCGTTCGCGGCTGGTCTGGCCGGGCTCGTACTGAATGCTGGCTCGCTCGGTGCTCAGGTTCACGCTGGCAGCGGTCACGCCCGGCTGCTTCTTCAGCGCGCGCTCGACCCGCGCCACGCAAGCCGCGCAGGTCATGCCCTGAACTCCGACCTCGAGCGTGCGCGTCATCGGTACTTCATCACTTCCATCAGCTCTTCGACGATCTTGTCTGCGTCCCCGCGCTGGGCCGCGTTGACCACGTGATGGCGCAGGTGGCTCTGCAAGACCAGCGTCCCGACCTTGTCCAGTGCGCCACTGATGGCCTTGAGCTGCTTGAGCGCGTCCACGCAGTACACCGAGTCGTCGTCCAGCATGCGCATCACTCCCTCGACGTGGCCGCGGACCGAGAGCAGCCGCTTTTTCGCGTCGTGTCGGGTCGCGTCGTCCAGGTGCAGGCCGCCTCTCACGTCACGACCTCGGCCTGGTAACCTTCGTCGACGACGGCGGCGACCAGGGCCGAGGCGTCCGGCGTGCCGTCGACCACGGCCTCTTGCCGCGCGCGATCGACGCTCACCACGCGCTCGACCCCGGGCACCCCCGCGAGCGCCTTCTTCACCGCCCCCTCGCAGTGGCCACAGGTCATTCCCGTCACTTTCAGCTTGATCATCCGGCTCTCCTGGCTACCCCACCCCGGGTGGGGTGGGTAGAACGTGGAGCGCCCCACGGGCGGCGTCAAGCGGGTGCTATGCATCGCTCCGAGATGATCGTCGCCCACTCGCGATTCCGCGTGAGGAACGCGCTCGAAGCTCAGGTGGCCCAGGCCTTCATCGACCGCCCGCGGCGAGTCGAGCAGGTCCCCGGCTTTCTGGGGCTCGAGGTGTTCCGCAGCGTGGACGACCCGGCCACCTTTCACTTGTTCACCCGCTGGACGAACCGCGAGCACTTCGAAGCGTGGCACAAGAGCCCCGCCCACGGCGCCGCCCACGAGCTGATGCCCCCCGGGCTCAAGCTCGACCCGGCGCACACCCAGCTGATCGTTGCCGAACGGGTCGAGGGCGCCTCGAGCGAAGAGCTGGTGACCGAATTCGCGCCGGTGTTCGGTGCGATGACGCGCGAGAGCGACGGGCTGCACTTCGCGCAAGTCGACGCCGAGGGCCGAGTCGTGACGGCCAACGCCGCCATGCGGCACTTGCTGGGGGATCGCGAGAGCCTGACCCAGTGCCTGACCGAGGCCAGCCGCGCGGATCTGGGTCGAGCCCGCGAGGCCCGCCAGGGCGGCCCGCTGTCGCTACAGCTCACGACCCCCGAGGCCGAGCCCGTCTCGCTGCGCTGCTGGTTCTCGAACCTGCCCGACGGCTTCGTGCTCTTGGCCGAGCCTTCCTGGAAAGAGCAACGTCAGCTCGAGCGCCTGCTCCACGAGCTGAACAACGAGCTGGCGACGCTGCAGCGTGAGGCCGCGCGCCAGCGGGCCGAGCTGGAGCAGTCGTACTGGCAGATGCGGAAGATCTCCGAGGTCTTGCCGATCTGCCTGCGCTGCCACAAGGTGAAAGACGGCGCCAGCTGGGAAGAGGCCAGCCACTTCCTCTCGAAGTATTCTCGTTTTTTGAGCCACGGTTACTGTGAGCCCTGTGGCGAGGCCGTGATGGCCGAGCTCGACGCGGAGGAAGCACCATGACAGAAGCGCTCGCGCTGGCCATCGATCTGCAGACCGAGCGGTTGGCCTTGGGCATCACCGAGGCGTTCTACGCGCGCCACCCCGAGTGGGAGCAGCGCTTCGGCCCGAAGGGGCGCCTGCGCTGCGTCGAAGACGCACGCTTTCACCTGCGCTTCCTGCGCGGCGCGCTGCGTGCTGGCTCGCCCTCGGCGTTCGAGAGCTACGCGCGCTGGACCAACGGCGTGCTCGGCGCCCGCGGCGTCGGCGGCGTGCACCTGGCCCTGTACTTCGAGCTGATGCAGGCCGAGCTCGACAAGGTCTTGGGTGCCGACGCGAAGGGCGCCGCGCCGTTCATCGCGGCGGGTATCGCCGCGTGCCAGGCGCCGGCGACCGCCGACGTCACCCTGCCCGACGCCCACGAGCCCACCCGCGAGCAGTACCTCGAGGCGGTGCTCTCGGGCCGGCGCGCCGACGCGCTGGCCGTCGCCGCGCGGGCCTTCGACGCGGGGTGGGCGCCCGCCGAGCTGTACTCGGGGCTGTTCACCCGCTCGCAGTACCGCCTGGGTGAGCTCTGGCAAGCAAACCGGATCAGCGTGGCGCAAGAGCACATGGCCTCGGCCATCACCCAGTGGGTCGCCGCGAGCCTCTATCCGCGCTGGCGCAAGGCCCGACAACCCATCGGCAAGGCGCTCTTGTTCGGCGTCGAGGGCGAGCTGCACCAGCTGGGGTTGCAGTTCATGGCCGACGTGCTCGAGCTCGAGGGCTGGAGCGTGATCTTCCTTGGCACGAACTTGCCGACGACAGCGGCCCTCGGGGCCATCGACGAACACCGCCCCGACGTGATCGGTGTGGCCGCAACCATGCTCTTCAGCTTGCCCGCCACGCTCGACGCGGTGGGCGAGCTCGGCGCGCGTTTCCCCGACTTGCCCGTGGTGCTGGGCGGGCGCGCGTTCGCCGACGCCGCCGAGGCCTGCCGCGAAGCGGGCGTGGTCGGCGTGGCCGACTCGCTCGAGGCCGGTCGAACCCTGGTGGCGGGCGTGGCGGCGACCCGGGCGGGTTGACACGAGATTCGTGCGCTCAACGCTTGCTGCTTGGCGCGTCCAGCACGTCGCGCACGCGACGCAAGAGCTCTTCCGGGGTGAACGGCTTCTGCAAGAACACCAGGCCCGCGTCGAGCACACCGTGGTGCACGATGGCGTTCTCGGTGTACCCGCTGAGGTAGAGCACGGGCAGGTCGGGGTGCTTCGCCAGGACCTTGGTCGCCAGCTCGCGCCCGCCCATCTGGGGCATCACCACGTCGGTGACGAGCAGGTCGAGCTGGCCATCGGTGGTGCTGATCTTGAGCAACGCGTCGGCGCCGTTGGCGGCCTCGAGCACGGTGTAGCCGGCGCCGTTCAGCGTGCGCACCAAGAGTCGCCGCACCGGGGCTTCGTCTTCCACCACCAAGATGCGCTCGGTGCCGCCCGCTGGCCGCTGCGACGGGCGCCGGCCGGGCAGCGACTGCGCGTCGCCGTCCACCCGCGGCAGGTAGATCTTGAAGGTCGTGCCTCGGCCGGGCTCGCTGTAGACCCAGATGTGCCCGCCGGCCTGCTTGACGATGCCGTACACCGTGGCAAGGCCGAGGCCCGTGCCCTGGCCCACGGGCTTGGTGGTGAAGAAGGGCTCGAACACCCGCACGCGCACCTCTTCGCTCATGCCGCTGCCGGTGTCGCTGACGCCCAAGAGCACGTAGTCGCCGGCTTCGACCTCCGGGTGCTCCCGGGCATAGTCGTCGTCGAGCGTCACGTTTTGCGTCTCGATCGTCAGCTTGCCGCCCTTGGGCATGGCATCCCGGGCGTTGACCGCCAGGTTCAAGAGCACCTGCTCGAGCTGGCTCGGATCGACCTCGACCGACCAGAGACCCTTGGCCAAGACCTGCTGGATCTCGATGTCCTCACCCAAGAGCCGCGCGAGCATGCGCTCGGTCTGGCGAGACAGCTCGTTCACGTCGACGCGGATCGGCTCGATCACCTGCCGGCGCGAGAAGGCCAAGAGCTGGCGGGTGAGCGCGGCGGCCCGGTCCGCCGAGGTGCGAAGCTCGTCCAGATCTTCGTGGGCGGGCGAGTCGTCGGGCAGCGAGTGCTTCGCGAACTCGGCGTTGCCGATGATGGCCGAGAGCACGTTGTTGAAGTCGTGGGCGATGCCTCCGGCCAGCTTGCCCACCGCCTCCATGCGCTGGGTGGCCCGCAGGCGCTCTTCGTAGCGCTGGCGCTCGCTCACGTCGCGCACCACCACGATCGACAGCGGCTCGCCGTTCGGCTGCATGGTGCTCACCTTGCACTCGACGGGTCGCTCGCTGCCATCGGGCCGAAGCGCCCGCCGGAGCGCGTCGCTTCCGTCGCTCGGCGCCGAGAGCAAGCCGGGCCAGCGCTTGCCGACCAGGCTCTGCTCGCCCCGGCCGAACAGGCTGGCCGCAGCCGCGTTGGCATAGACGATGCGCTCGTCGGGGGCGGCGACCAGCGTGGCGTCGGGCGCCGCCGAGAGCGCGAGCTCGAACAGGCGCTGCGCGGCTTCGCGCTCGAGCGCGGCCGCCTGGTACTGCGACAGCACCAGCGCGAAGAGCCAGATGGCCGCCACGGTGATGCCGCGGTTCACGACCGTGAGCTGCACGTCGGCGCCGGGAGCGCCGAGGGTGATGTCGGCCAAAGTCAGCGCGCTGGCCACGGCGGCGTGGGCCACCGGGTGCCACGCGACGCGCGAGCGCAGGAACGGGGCCAGCGCCACCAGATACAGCGTGCCGATGGCGTACCCGCCGGGGATCGAAATGTCGACCGCGAACACCAGCGCCGACAGGCTGAGCGCCAGGTAGAGCGGGCGGTGGTCACGGCCCATCGGGGCGGAGCATGGCACGAACCCGGCTGACCAGATCCGACGGCGCGAAGGGCTTGGCGAGGAACGCACAATTTTCGCCCGCGGTTTGGCCCGAAATGAACAGCACCTGGAGCTCGGAGTTGATTTCCGTCAAGTGCGCGGCCAGCTCGCGCCCGCTCATGCCCGGCATCGAGAGATCGGTGACCAGCAGCCGCGGGGGGCGCTGGTGCGCAAGCTCGAGGGCCAGCTCCGCCGACGGGGCATCGACCACGGCGAAGCCCGCGCGGCCGAGGGCACGCACCATGAGCCGCCGGAGCGGCTCGCTGTCATCGACCACCAGGACCGTCTCCACGTTGCCCCCTCAGGCCACCCGCGCCCGGGCCGCCTGCACTGCCGCCGCCAGCGCGGTGCGCGTGAACGGCTTGGCGATGAACCCCGCGCTGCCTTGCGCTAGACCGTGGTCGCCCAAGACCGCCTCGGAGTACCCCGACATGTAGAGGGTCGCCAGAGCGGGGTGCCGAGTGGTCAGCTCCGCCGCGACCGCAGGGCCGCTCGACCCCGGCAGCACCACGTCGGCGAGCAGCACGTCCACGGGCTGGGCTTGCATCACGCGCTCGGCCTCGGCGCCGTCGGCCGCGGTGACCACGCGATATCCGCTGCGGCGGAGCAGCACCGACGCCAGCGAGCGCTGCGCCGGGTCGTCTTCGAGCACCAGCACGGTGGTGTCGGCGGACGGGGGCGGCGGCTCGGTGCCGCGAGCGCCGTCGTCGGCCGGTACCTGGCCGGCCGCGGGCAGGCGCACGCGGAAGGTGGTGCCGCGACCCGGCTCGGACTCGACCGTGATGGTGCCGCCCAGCTGGCGCACGATGCCGTAGGTGCTGGCCAGGCCGAGGCCGGTGCCCTGATCGGCCGGTTTGGTCGAGAAGAACGGCTCGAAGATGTGGGGCAGCACGTCGGGCGGGATGCCCGCGCCGCTATCGGACACCGAGAGCTCGATGCCCTGCGCGCCGTGGTGAAGCGCGACCACGATGCGCCCGCCGTCGTGCCGCAGCGCGTCCCGCGCGTTCTTGACCAGGTTGACCACCACGCGCTCGAGCTGGCGCCCGTCGGTGTGCGCGATGACGGGCTGGTTGCCCAGCTCCAGCTCGAGCGCTGCCGCGGGCCCGACCAGCCGCCGGAGCACGCCCTCGAGCCGCGCGACCGAAGCCCTGAGGTCGGTGGGCGCGGCGCTCAGCTCTTGGGCCCGAGCCAGGGCTGACAGCTCTTGCACGATGCGCGCGGCGCTCTCGCTCGCGTCGCGGATGTCGGTCAAGCTCTGGGCCAGCGGCGTGCCAGGGGTCAGGTCTTCCAGCTCGGAGGCCGCGGTACCCTGGATGATGGTGAGCAGGTTGTTGAAGTCGTGGGCGATGCCGCCCGCCAGGCGCGCCACTGCTTCCAGGCGCTCGCCGCGGCGCAGCTCTTCGAGCTGGTCCTGGCGCTCGAGCTCGGCCGCCGCGCGGGTCGCGAAGATCTCGAGCACGTCGGTCACGTGCGTCGCGTCTGCGAAGGCCGCGCCGTGCCCGACGCCCAAGGCCCCGATGGGCTCGCCGCGCGAGTCGAGGAGGGCGATGCCGGCGTGCGCACGCACGGCCCGCCAGCACTCGCTGTGGCGGCAGGCAACGTCGCAGCGCGTGGCGAAGCACACCCGGCCCGGCCGGCTCCACATCTCGGCGCAGGGGGCGCTGGCCTGGGGCCGCGCGAACGGCTCACCCGGCGCGGCGCCCTCTTGCACGGCCACGCTGCGCACCAGGCCGTCGGCGCCGAAGCGCGCGACGTAGGCCACCTGCACGCCGAGCACGTCGGTGAGGCTGCCCACCAGCTTCTGGAAGAACTCTTCGCCGGTGGCGCTGACCACGCCGCGGGCGATGCGGCGCAGCGCGGACTCGGCGCCCCGCAGCGCGGTCACGTCACGGCCGACCGTGACCACGCCGACGACCCCATCGGGGCTGCGGATCGGGCTGAAGCGCACGCTGACCAGGACCGCGGGCTGGCGCGAGAGCTCGACCTCGACCACGAAGCTCTCGCCCTCGAGCGCTCGCCGGTACAGGGCTTCGTACCCGCGCCGTGCGGGCTCTTCCCAGCGCGCGGTGATCGGCATGTCGAGCTCGAGCTCGCGCCCCGTCGCGCGGCGATAGAGCTCGCGCCCCGCGTCGTTGGCGAACACCGTTCGAAGCTCGGCGTCGACCGCGGCAACGCCATCCGTGGTGCTGCCGAGCAAGGCGTCGAGCGAAAAGCGTGTGAACGGGTTACCAGGCAAGCGGGCAGCGCCCCCAAGCTCGGACGCTAGCTCAACGTCACCACGTTTTCAACGGTGTCACAGAATTGTCACACCGGTCACCGGCTGGCCACGCCGCTCGGCAACCCTGCGCGCGACTCGATCAGCTCGGCTTTGTAGATCACCTTGCCCGAGCCATCGCTGATCTCGCCCGCGACCTCGCGGCCGTCGGCGCTGCGCGACACGCTGAAGGTCGCGGTCTGGTCCCCGATCTTTACCCGATAGTCGGTCTTCTCGCAGTCGAGCTGCTGGTCGCCCACCAGGCAGGTGGCCTTGACCTTGGCGAGCTGGGCCTCGTTGTCGTCGGGCACGAAGGCGGTGCGAGCCATCAGCTTCTCGAAGGCCGCGACCGACGAGGGCAGCTCTTTCTTGCCGCGGAGCTCGCGCACCCTGAGCACCCGTTCGGTGCCAATGTCGTGGGTCACCCGGAGCTTGGTGGCGGTGTCGCCGTCCTCGACCGTGTAGTCGACGACGATCAGGCTGCCCGCTCGGGCGTGAACCTCTTGGGTCAGCACCAGGTTGCTCTTGCTGAACGAGCCGCTGAAGCGGTGCACGGTGCGGTCCCCCACCAGCTTGTTCGCGAAGAGCGAGGGCGATGCGGAGAGCACCTCTTCGGCGCCGGGGATCTCTTCGATGAACGGCATGTCGTCGTCCGCACGCATCGCGGTCTTCTTGGCCGACGTGGGCTCGCCGATGTCGAGCGCGGTGGGATGGGGGATGCCCGCGTTGCCGCAAGCAGCAGCCACGAGCGGGAGCGTGCACAGTGCCATCTGGATCTTGTTCATGCGCCCGGAATGCCAAGCGGGCGCCCCGGCGGCCAAGTTCTGGGCCAGTTATCGAAGCGCCGGGTGCTCGCTCGCGGGCAGCGCGTCGATCAGCCGCAAGCGCTGCGCCACCTTCTCGATCACCTGCGGATACTTGGCGGCAGAGACCGTGGCCACCGTGGATGCGCCGACGGCCGTGGCCCAACCCAGCGGCCCGAGGGGACGACAACCGAAGAAGTGGCTCACCCCCGGGGTCTGCACCACCGCGGCCAGCACGGCGGCCGACACCGCGCTGGTCAAGAGCACGGGTCGGCTGAGCCCGCCCGAGGTGAGCGTCTGCCCCAGCTGGGTGCCGACCAGCGCGAGCAGTCCCACGGTGCTGGCCTTCTCGCGACCGCCGGTGAGCCGCCCGACCAGATAGGCCGCGCCCGCGCCCCCGGCGGTGACGATGGCGCGCGAGGCAATGTCGCGGCTGAGGGCGTCGCCCAGCGAGGCGTCGGGGCCCTCTTGGGCCAGCGAGACCAGCGTCTCGCGCGACGGCGGGCGCAGCGCGATGGCCATGGCCGGCGCGACGTCGGTCAGCATGTTCACCAGCAAGAGCTGGCGCGCGTTGAGCGGCGAGCGGCCATCGACCAGGCCCGCCGCCACCGAGAAGCCGATCTCGCCCAGGTTGCCGCCGACCAAGATCGAGACCGCGTCGCGCACGCTGGCCCACATGGCGCGGCCCTCGACGATGGCGTCCACCAGGGTCTCGATGCGCTCGTCGGTGATCACCACGTCGGCGGCGCCGCGGGCCGCGCTGGTGCTGCGCTCGCCCATGGCGATGCCCACGTTGGCCAGGCGAGTCGCCGGCGCGTCGTTCGAGCCGGCGCCCACCATCGCCACGCAGTGCCCCGCCCGCTGCAGCGCCCGCACGATGCGCACCTTCTGCGAGGGCGTGAGGCGGGCGAACACGGCCACGTCGGCGATGCGCGCGTCGAGCTGGTCTTCGGACAGGTCAGCCAGCTCGGCGCCGGTCATGGTGCGCCGCGACTCCAACAGATCGAGCTCGCGCGCCACGGCCTCGGCGGTGCTGGGGTGGTCCCCGGTGATCATCACGGTCGACACGCCGGCGCGCTTCAGCTGGTCGAGCGCGGTGCGCGCCGTGCGCCGCACCGGATCACTGAACGCGATGAACCCGGCGAAGGTCAGCCCCATCAGGCGCGCGGGGTCGAGGCGGTCTTCTTCGCCCACGCTGCGCTCGGCCACGGCCAGCACCCGCAGGCCCCGCTGGGCCAGGCCCGAGGCGGTGGCCATGAGCTCGCGCTGGGTGACCTCGTCCAGCGGCACCCGCGTGCCGTCGTGCAAACGCCGGGTGCAGCACGACACGATCACCTCGGGAGCGCCCTTCACGCTCAAGAAGCGCTCGTGCGGGCTCTCGCCGCTGACCGCGTGGTAGCCGCGCCCGGCCTCGAAGGGCAGCTCGCTGACGCGGCGCCAGCCCTCGGCCCCGTGCTCGAGCGCGATCTGGTGCCCAGCCGCCGCGCGGTGCAGCGCGGCGTCGAGCGGGTCGAACGCGGCGCCCGAGTCGAGCACCGGCGTGGCACGCAGCGCCGCCGCGAGCACGCCCCGCTCGCGCTCACCCAGGGCGTCGACCCCTGCTTCGACCTGCCCATCGGACACCGTGCGAAGCTCGACGCGCCCTTCGGTCAAGGTCCCGGTCTTGTCCACGCACAAGACGTCGACCCGGCCCAGCGCCTCGATGTTGCGCGCGTTGCGCACCAGCGCGCCGCGCTTGCTCAGCCGCTCGGCGGCGGCCAGCTGCGCCGCCGTGGCGAGCAAGGGCAACCCTTCGGGCACCGACGCCACCGCCAGGCTCACGCCCGAGCTGACCACCTCTTTCAGTCGCCGGCCGCGCAGCGCGCCGACGGTGATCAGCGCCGCGCCCGCGCCCAGCGCCACCGGGCCGGTCATGTTGATCAGCGAGCGCAGCCGCAGCTCGACGCCGCTGGTGGCGATGTCTCGCCGCGACGTGTTCGAGCCCCGCCGCGCCTCGGTCTCGTCGCCAGTGGCGACCACCACCGCAGTGGCCCTTCCGGCCGCGATGCTGGTCCCCTCGTAGATCATGCTGCCGCGATCGGCGACGTCGAGGTCGTAAGAGGACGCGGCGCTCTTCTTCACCGGCAGCGACTCACCGGTCAGGCTCGAGGCGTCCACCTCGACGCTCTCGGAGCCCACCAGCCGGCAGTCGGCCGGGATCACGTCGCCGGGCTCGAGCAAGATCACGTCGCCGCGCACCAAGTCGGCGGCATCGACCGTCAGCGTCTCACCCGAGCGCCGCACCCGCGCGCGGCGCTTGGTGTCGGTGGCCAGCCGCTTGATCGCGCGCTCGGTGCGGAAGCGCTGCACGCCGCCCACCACCGCGTTCAGCGCCACCACGCCGCCGACCATGCCGGCGTCGGCCATCGACCCGACCACCGCCGAGAGCCCCGCGCCCGCCGCGAGCAGGGGCGCCAGCGGGTTGAACAGCTCGTCGGTCACCGCCTCGGACAGCTCGAGCAACGCGGGTTTGTCGCCGACCACGGGCCTCTTGCGCGCGTGGGCCTCGGCGCGCGTGAGGCCCACGTCGCTGGTGCCCAGCTTGGCCATCACGCCCTGGGCGTCCAGCGCGTGCCACGGCGTGCGATCGCGCGGCGGCGGCAGCGCGCGCCTCTCGAGCGACGCGCTGTTCCGAAGCCCGTTGGCCATGGCGATCAGCGAGGCAGTGTTGACCACGGTGAACACCCGCCGCGTGGTCATGCTCACCACGCCGCCGGCGCTGACCAGCGCGCCCACGCCGGCCGCGCCCAGAGCCACGTTCACGCTCTGCTTGGCCACCTTCTTGGCGGTGACGCAGGCCTGCAGCACGAAGCGCACGTCCGACAGGTCGTCGCTGGACACCAGGTGCGCGCCCCAGGGTGGCGGCTCCCCCGCCCGCGTGAGCCCCACGGCGCAGTCCGCCGCGCCCACGCCGGTGGCGCGCCCGGTGGCCACCAGCATCACGCTGCGGCCCTCGCGCTGCAGCCGGCGGATGCCGCTCGGCAACCCGTCGCCGAAGGGGATCGCGTCGTCCACGTTCAGCCCTTGCAAGACCGACTCGTCGTTCGACGCCACCACCACCCGCATCTGTGCCTCGTGGGCGGCGGTGATCAGCTCTTCGATCCCCGTCTGCGGGATCATCGAGAGCGCGACGATGCCCTGGACCTTGCCGCCCTCCGCGAGCCCCAGGCACAGCTCGCCGCGGCGGGCCAGCTCGGCGCTCTGCGCTTCGAGCTCGGGCGACAGGCCCGCGTCGAGCCGAGCAACCGGTGCCAGCACCAGGCTCCCACGCCGGATCACGCTCACCGGGTGGTCGGGCTCGAACAGCTCGAGCACGCGTGCGCGCGTCTGCCGCCGCGACACGCCCTCGACGGTGATCACGTCGGTCACCTCGTAGCGGTCGCGCGCCACCAGGTCGCCCTGGATCACCAGGCAGTCTATCCGGTCGAGGCGCCGCAGCACCTCTGGGTCGTTCACCAGCACGCGACGCCCGGCCAGCGCCCGGCCCAGCTCGGCCGCGAACACGTCGCGGCCCATCCGCGCGGGCTTGGGCAGCGCGCCGAACAGCGCCGCCACCGCGTGCTGCACGCTGCGCGTGGTCAGAAAGCTCACGGCAAAGCCGCCCAGCGAGACGATCCACGCGCGGTCGGCGTATTCCTCGATCGGCCCCCGGGGCAGCGGCACCGGCCGCGCATCGACCCGCGCGCGGCTCAGATCGTGATCGAACGGCGCGGAGCACAGCTCGGCCTCGCGGGCCTCCCAGGTGTCTTGCCGTGCGCGCGCCTCGCGCAAGAGCGCCGCCTTGTGGGCCAGATCCACCAGCGAGGCCACCGGCCGCTGCGCCGCGCCTTGCGCCAGCGAGATCACGCTGCTCAAGGTCAGATCCGCGCGCCGCTGCCCAAGGGCGTGGTCCAGGCTCTGCCGCAGCCGCGGCGCCGCGCGCACCACCGCCGCCGCGGCGGCCACGGACGCCGCGATGCCGGACGACGGCAGCGGCGAAAGCCGCAGCGCCGTGCCCATGCCGAACCCGAGGACGTCGAGGGCCGCGCCGAGCCCCACGCGGTGCAGCGGCTCGGCGTCGGCGGGGTGCTCGGCCGCCGTCTCGCTGAACGCCGCCTTGTCGACCCCCGCGCTCTTCTCGGCGGCCTCGACCAGCTCGACCAGATCGTAGAGCTCGTAGGCCCCGCGCTCGATCTCGATCACCGCGCGCCGCGTGTGCGGGTTGACCTCGACCCACCTGACCTGCGCCATGCGCGCCGCCGCCTCGCGCAGCGCCGCGGCAAAGCGCTCGAGCTCGTCGCCGCTCAGATCGCGCAGCTCGACGTGGGCCCGGGTCTGCCCCATCCACGTCCGACGCGTGCGCGGGCCGAAGGTCTCGCGGATCCCCGAGAGGACGCTGGCCAGGGACGGGCGCTCGGACATCGCGGGCAAAGACTAGAGCAAACCGGCCGGAGCGGGGGCGTGCAAGTTGGCCTGTGGTAGTCTGAAGACGTGACCGACGCTCGGGCGCGGGCCGACCTGCGGCGGCTCCGTGGAGCCGAACCACCCCTCCCGAGCGAACGGACAACTCGTGGGGGGCACGCCACGTGATCCACCTGGTGGACAACTCGCGCGGGGCACGCCACGTGACCCTCATGGATTGTCCACCAGGAGGACAACTCGTGGGGGGCACGCCACGTGACCCTCATGGATTGTCCACCAGGTGGACAACTCGCGCGGGGCACGCCACGTGACCCTCATGGATTGTCCACCAGGAGGACAACTCGTGGGGGGCACGCCA
>JACPVJ010000183.1 GCA_016191785.1 Myxococcales bacterium
CACGTCAGCCCGTCGCGTCCACGTCAGGCCGTCGCGTCCACGTCAGCCCGTCGCGTCCACGTCAGCCCGTCGCGTCCACGTCAGGCGGTGGTGCCCGCGACGCGATCGTGCCCGCGACGCGGTCGTGCCCGCGACGCGGTGGCAACCCGCGCCGACAACGCGTCCGGGCGCGCGCTCAACCCCTGAAGAACGCGCGGACCGCCTCGACGACGCGGGCTTGGCGGTCCGCGCCGAGGCCGGGGAACAGCGGAATCGCGATCAGCTCGTCGGCGGCGCGCTCGGCGTGGGGGAACGCGCCGCGCGCGTAGCCCAGGTGCGCGAACGCCGGCTCGAGGTGCAGCGGTCGTCGATAGTAGACCGCGTTGCCGATGCCGCCCGCGTCGAGGTGACGCGCGAGCTCGTCGCGCTTGCCGTCGTGGACGCGCAACACGTAGTGCGCCCACGCGGGCTCGCTGTCGGCGCCCGTCGCGGGCAGCGCGACACCGTCGATCGCGGCGAACGCGTGGGAGTACGCCGCGGCGAGGCTACGGCGCTCGGCGACCCATCCGGTCAGGTGAGGCAGCTTCGTGCGCAAGACGGCGGCCTGGAGCGCGTCGAGCCGCCAGTTGCCACCCAGCTCGAGGTGCGCGCGACGGTCCGCCGAGCCATGTTGCCGCAAGCGCCGAACGCGGTCGGCCAGATCGCCACGACGAGCCACCACCGCGCCGCCGTCACCCAGCGCCCCCAAAGGCTTGGTGGGGAAGAAGCTGAAGCAACCGAGCTCGCCGATCGTGCCCACCGGGCGACCTCCCGTTCGCGCCCCGATGGCCTGCGCCGCGTCCTCGATCACCGGGAGCTCGCCGAGGTCGAGCGGCGCGGGATGGCCAAACAGGTGCACCGGGATCACCGCGCGGGTGCGCGAGGTGACGGCGGCTGCGACCGCGGTACGATCGAGGTTCAACGTGCGGGGATCGATGTCGGCGAAGACTGGCCGCGCGCCGACCCGCGCGATGGCCTCGGCGGTGGCCACGAAGGTGAACGGCGTGGTGACGACTTCGGCACCTGGACCCACATCCAGGGCCAAGAGCGCGGCGACCAGGGCGTCGCTGCCCGACGACACGCCGACCACCCGATCGGCGTCGACCTCGAGCCACGCGGCGAGCTCGCGCTCGAACGCGGCGACCTCTTCGCCCAGCACGAATCGCCCACTCTGGAGCACACGGCAGAACGCGCTCGTGAGCTCGGACTCGAGGGGCGCGTGGCTCTCGCGCGGAGAAAACAGCGGGACCGGGACCAAGCCGCCCCAGATACCACCTAAAGCCTGACGGGGTGCGTCCGTTCAAGGGGGGGCCAATGGCTTCTGCGCTCTCAGCCCCCCGCGTGCTCGGCGGGAAATACGCCCTGGGGCGCGTCCTCGGGTCCGGCACCCAGGGCGCGGTGTACGAGGCCGAGAACCTCTTGGTCGGCAAGAAGGTGGCGGTCAAGATCCTGAGCCGCGACCTGGCCCGCGACGCAGCCCTGCGCGACGCCTTCCTGACCGAGGCGCGGATCACGGCCCGGGTCGCGCACCCGAACGTCGTCGACGTGATCGATCTGGGGCTCGACCGCGAGGGCATCCCCTTCATCGTGATGGAGCTCCTCGAGGGCGAGACCCTCGCGGACATCCTCGCCGATCGCGGGCCCCTGCCGCTGCCCTACGCCTGCGAGTTGATGGTGCAGGTCCTCGAGGCGGTGGCCGCCGCGCACCGCGTGGGCATCGTGCACTGCGATCTCAAGCCGTCGAACGTCTTCGTCTCGCACCGTCGACCCGATCAGCCCGTGGTCAAGGTCTTCGACTTCGGCATCGCCGAGGGCGGCCTCGAGAGTCGGCGTGGCGGAGCGGGCACCCCGCTCTACATGGCGCCCGAGCAGGCCACCGGCGCCGACGTCGACGCGCGGGCGGACGTCTTCGCTGCCGGCGCGATGCTCTACGAGATGCTGACCGGCGAGCCGCCCTTCCCCTTCGACTCGCTGCGCAAGATCGTGATCGCGGCCCAGAGCGGCAACTTCGAGCCCCTCGACGCGCGCGTGCCCGGGATCCCCGCCGAGATCTCCGCGGCGGTCGAGCTCGCGCTCACCGCCGATCGCGAGCTGCGCCTGCAGAGCGTGCACGGCCTCATCGCCGTGCTGTCGCTCCACGCCAGCGGCGCGCGGCGCGCCAAGAGCCTGGCCAGCCAAAACAACGGGTCGGGCGAGCCCATCCCGCTGGTCCAGAAGCCCGCGACGGCCCAGCGCGCGGCCCCGCGCGATCCGAGCGACGGGCTGAACATCCCCCGGGCGCCACGCATGCCGTCGATGGAGGACCTGGAGTACACCTACGACTGGGACGAACCCGGCGGGCGTGACGACGACCTCGACCCCGACCCCGACGGCGAAGACGAGGCCATCGGCCTGCCCGCTGTGAAACGTGGCTGGGGAACCGCCGGCGTCGCGCTCGGCGCCGGGTTCGCGCTCGGCGCCGCGGTGTGCGGCTGGATCCTGTACTGAGCCTGCCCCAACCCGCGCGTCCTCGGGCGCGGTGCGGCGCAGCGACGGCGATGCGGCTCGCTGCCTCCGGCCGCGCGGCCTTCCCCAAAGCCGTGCTCGCGGTCAGCGCCGCGCGGTGCGCGGAACAGCGACGCTGCACGCGCTGGCGCTGCCAGCTGCGCGCGGCAGGGGAAGGCGCCGTCGACGGCCACGTTCCGCGCGCGGCGGACAATCCATGTTGGGGGCACGTCGCGTTCCGCGTGCGACGAGGTTGGGCACGTCGCGTTCCGCGCGCGACGGACAATCCATGTGGGGCACGCCGCGTTCCGCGCGCGACGGACGACCCATGTGGGGCACGCCGCGTTCCGCGCGCGGCGGACGACCCATGTGGGGCACGCCGCGTTCCGCGCGCGACGGACAACCCATGTGGGGCACGTCGCGTTCCGCGCGGGACGAGGTTGGGCACGCCGCGTTCCGCGTGCGACGGACAATCCATGTGGGGCGCGCGACGTTCCGCGCGCGACGGACAACCCATGTGGGGCACGCCGCGTGACCCTCACGACTTGTCCAGATTTCGGTCAATCCATGTGGGGCACGCCGCGTGACCCTCACGACTTGTCCAGATTTCGGTCAATCCATGTGGGGCACGCCACGTGACCCTCACGACTTGTCCAGATTTCGGTCAATCCATGTGGGGCACG